>NZ_CAXVWL010000132.1:0-40636 GCF_964263785.1 Sphingomonas sp. | reverse complement strand
CACATCGACGCCGCACTGGTCCTCGTCCAGGCGCGTCCCAAGCGCGCGCACCAGGGCTGGCGCTATCTCGAGCATGCCGATGCGCCGGTCGATCTGGGCAACGGCGCGCAGGGGCTGGCCGAGATGCCGCCGGAACTGGTCGGCCGACTGGCCGAAGTGGCGCTTATCTAGCGCGGCGGCGAATGAAACCCATATGGGTTGCTTGCGCACCGCCATCCTCTCCGCCGCCGCAATCGGCGCCCTCGCCCTTGGTTTCGCCACTACCGGCGCCAGCGCCGAGCGCGCGGTCGTCATTCCCGCCGCCGCCATCGACGTGCCCGCCGCCAAAGGGCCGCAGGTCGCAGTACTCGCGGGCGGCTGCTTTTGGGGCATGGAGGCGGTGTTCGAGCATGTGAAGGGCGTGACCGGCGTGACTGCCGGCTATGCCGGCGGCACGCCTGCCACCGCGACCTACGACGCGGTGTCGACCGAGACGACGCGGCATGCCGAGGCGATCCGTATCACCTACGATCCCGCCAAGGTCAGCTACGCGACGCTGCTGCGCGTCTATTTCTCGATCGCGCACGATCCGACGGAGGTGAACCGGCAAGGCCCCGATAGCGGCCCGAGTTACCGCTCGGCGATCTTTCCACAGAGCCCCGATCAGGCCCGCGTCGCACGTGCGTACATCGCACAGCTCGGCCGCACCCGTGCCTGGAAACAGCCGATCGCGACGCGAATCGAGCAGGGCCGCTTCTTCCCAGCCGAGGCGTATCACCAGAACTTCTTCGACCGGAACCCCACCCATCCGTACATCGTGACCTGGGACAAGCCCAAGGTCGCGGCGTTCAAGGCGGGGTTCCCGACGCTGGCGCGCTAGAGTCGGCTCACGCCGCGAACGCCTCGGCTGCAACCGCGTAGAGAATGCCGGCGTCGGCGCTCGCAGCGGCTTCGAGGCCGAGCGCTTCGGGGACGATCTGTTCGAGGTAGAAGCGGACGGACGCGCGCTTCAAGGCGGCGAAATCGTCGGTGCCGGTGACGCTGGCCGCCTCGCGCTCCATCAGCCACCCACAGGTCGCGACCGACAGCATGGTCAGGAACGGATAGCTCGCCGCCAGTTTGTCGTCGGCATCGGCCGTCGCAAGGCGGCGGCCGATGCGCTCGCACGAATCGACCAGCGCAAGCAGCCGGGTGTCCTTGGTTTCGGCCCGAATATCGCTCACGAGCGCCGCGAACACGCCGCCATTATCGAGTGCCAGCTTGCGTCCGACGAGGTCGGCAGCCTGGATTCCGTTCGTCCCTTCGTAGATCGGAGTGATCCGCGCATCGCGGAAAAACTGCGCGGCGCCGGTCTCCTCGACATAGCCCATGCCGCCGTGGACCTGGATGCCGATGCTGGCGACCTCGTTGCCGAGGTCGGTTGCGTGCGCCTTGGCCAGCGGGGTAACGAGTTCGAGCCGGTTCTTTGCGCCCGCCTCCCCCAGCGTCGCGCGATCGACCTGCCCCGCGGCATAGTACACCAGCGCGCGCGCGGCTTGAGTCTGCGCTTTCATGCGGAGCAACATACGCCGCACGTCGGGGTGCTCGACGATCCGCACCGAGTCACGAACAGGCGAACCCGCGCGCGCCGACTGCACGCGGTCGAGTGCGTAGGCGACTGCGGCCTGGGTCGCGCCCTCCGCCACCTGCACCCCCTGCAGGCCGACGTTGAGGCGTGCGTTGTTCATCATCGTGAACATCGCACGCATGCCGCCATGCTCGGCACCGATCAGTTCGCCGATGCAATCGTCGGTGTCACCGAAGCTCAGCACGCAGGTGGGCGAGGCATGCAGTCCCATCTTGTGCTCGATCGAGACCACGTGGACGTCGTTCGCCGCGCCGGGCTTGCCATCCGCGTCGAGCCGGTATTTGGGCACGAGGAACAGCGAAATGCCGCGCGTGCCCACCGGGGCATCCGGCGTGCGCGCGAGGACGAGATGGACGATATTATCCGCCATGTCGTGGTCGCCGAAGGAAATGTAGATCTTGGTGCCCTTGATCGACCAGCGGCCGTCGCCGAGCGGCGTGGCGACCGTGCGCAGCGCACCGACGTCGGACCCGGCCTGCGGCTCGGTCAGGTTCATCGTGCCGGTCCATTCGCCGGTCGCAAGACGGGGGAGATAGTCCGTCTGTTGCTTCGTGGACCCGTGATGCTGCAACGCCTCGATCGCCCCGACGGTCAGCGTCGGGCAGAGAGCGAATGCCATGTTGGCAGTGCCAAGCGTCTCCAGCACCGCGGTCTGGATCACGAACGGCAGCCCCTGCCCGCCGAAGTCCTCGGGCACGCCGATCGTTCCCCAGCCGCCCTCGACATAGTCGCGATATGCCTGACCGTAGCCCTCGGGCATGACGACCCCGTCGGGCGTCCATTTTGCCCCGACGGTATCGCCGATCCGCGCGAGCGGCGCCCATTCACCGGCCGCGAACGCGCCGACGCCTTCGAGCACCGCATCGACAACGTCGTCGGAGGCGGCGGCGAAGCGATCGGTCGCCGCGAGATCGGCGATTCGCACAACGGTGTCGAGGACGAGTCGCTGCTCGCGCAGCGGCGGGGTGAAGGGCATCGGCGTCCTCTTATGCTGGTCGGTCGCCGCCGCTATAGCTCCGGGCGATGGCCAATCCAAACGCCCGCATCCGCCGCTACGAAACGGCTGCCCTGGCCGCCGCCGCGCAGGCGATCCTGGAAGGCGGCATCGTAGCAGTGCCGACCGAGACGGTGTACGGTTTGGCCGCCGACGCCACGCAGGCGCAGGCGGTTGCAAATATCTATGCCGTCAAAGGCCGACCTGCGTTCAACCCGCTGATCGTTCACGTCGCCAGCGCCGCAGCGGCAGAGGCGCTGGCGCTGTTCGATACGGACGCGCGTGCGTTGGCAGCGGCGTTCTGGCCCGGGCCGCTGACATTGGTGCTGCCGTTGCGCGAGGATGCGGGAATCGCGTCGTTGGTGACCGCAGGGCTTTCGACGATCGCGATCCGGGTGCCGGCGCACCGCGCGATGCAGGCGCTGCTGGCTGCGACGGGCAGGCCGCTGGCGGCACCTTCTGCCAACCGCAGCAACGGCATCAGCCCGACGCGGGCCGGACATGTCGCCACCAGCCTTGGCGACACGGCGCCGCTGATCCTCGACGATGGTCCGTGCACCGCAGGCGTGGAATCCACCATCGTCGCGGGCCATACCATCCTGCGCCAGGGACCGGTGACCGCGGCGATGATCGCGGCTGTGCTGGGGCGGGCGGCGGTGGCTGAAGGCGTCGAAGCGGTGACCGCGCCAGGACAGCTTGCCAGTCATTACGCGCCCAACAAGCCGCTGCGGCTCGACGCCACCGGGCCTGATCCCGACGAATGGATGATCGGCTTCGGTGCCGTCACGGGCAACGATACGCTGTCCGCATCCGGGGACGTTGTGGAGGCCGCATCACTGCTGTTCGACGCACTCCACCGTGCCGATGCGTCGGCAAAGCCGCGAATTGCGGTCGCGCCGGTGCCCGAAGCCGACATCGGCGCGGCGATTGCCGATCGCCTGCGGCGGGCAGCGCACCATTGACGTTTGAGCCACCCCAAGCGGGGTGACTCAGGTCCTTTACTTGACCGTCGCGGTGCCGTTGATCACCGCGGCCTTCTGCTCGTTGGTCATCGCATCGGCGTTGACGTCGGCATCGTCGACCGCATCGGCGCGGTCCTCGGCATTGTCCTTTACCGCGTCGGCCTGTTCGTGAAGGTTGTCGGCAGCGGCGTCGAGCGCATCCGCCTGGTTGTCTCCCGCATCCTTGACCTGACCGGCGAGCTTGTCGTCCCCCTTGCCACCGCACGCGGCGAGCGGCGCGGAGAGAAGGGCGAGGGCGGCGAGGGCGTGCAGCTTCATGGGGATACTCCGGTGTTGCGGAGCGCAGAACCGGCCACCCTCACGATTGTTCCGCAGCCGTTATGTGTCTCAGAGTCTGTTTTTGAAACTCGCGGAGGAGCGAGTTTCGAGCCGGCACCGTAAAAAAGCGCCGCGGCGCGTTTGCAAACGGACTCTCAGGCGGTCACCGCCGCCTTCGATCGTGCCGCGAAGCTCTTGCGCAGCTTCTGGAGCTTCGGCGGGATCACCGCCATGCAATAGCCGTTCGTCCGGCCCGAGGTTTCCCAGTAATCCTGGTGATAGCCCTCCGCTTCGTACCAGATCGTCATCGGTTCGATCGTGGTGACGATCGGGCGGGACTGATCGGCCTGCGCGCGCTCGATCGCCGCACGCATCTCGGTTTCCTGCGCATCGTCGACCGGGAACATCGCCGAGCGATATTGGGGGCCGACGTCGTTGCCCTGACGGTTCAGCTGGGTCGCGTCGTGCGTTGCGAAGAAGATATCGAGCAGGTCGCCCAATTGCAGCTGCGCGGGGTCGAAGCCGATGCGGATCGCCTCCGCATGGCCGGTGTCGCCGCCGCACACCTGCTTGTACGTCGGGTTTTCGACATCGCCGCCGATGTAGCCGCTCTCGACGCTCTCGACGCCGATGACGTCCTTGAACACCGCCTCGGTGCACCAGAAGCAACCACCCGCCAGGGTCACGTATTCGGTCATGCAAGCCTCCGTCATGTTCCCCAGGAGATAGGAAGCCGCTAAGCCGCCGCCAACCGAGGAGATGCAAATGCTGGACGGCAAGGTGATGGTAACGGGTGGCGCGGGGTATATCGGCAGCCACGCGGTGCTTGCGCTGCTCGATGCGGGCCACCAGGTCGTGGTCGTCGACAATCTCGTCACCGGGTTCGACTGGGCGGTCGATGCCCGCGCGACGCTGGTCGAGCTGGCGGTGGAGGACGCAAGCATCCGCGACGTCATCGCCGAACACCGGGTCGCTGCGATCCTGCATTTCGCAGGGTCGGTGGTGGTGCCCGAATCGGTTGCCGACCCGCTCAAATACTATCGCAACAACACCGCCGCGAGCCGATCGCTGATCGAGAGCGCGGTGGCGGCGGGCGTCGCGCACTTCATCTTCTCCTCGACCGCGGCGACCTATGGTACGCCCGCAAAGGTGCCCGTCGCCGAGGGCGATCCGACGATACCGATCAATCCCTATGGCATGTCGAAGCTGATGACCGAAGCGATGCTGCGCGACGTCGCCGCGGCGCACCCGATCAACTACGCGTGCCTGCGCTATTTCAACGTCGCGGGCGCCGATCCGCAGGGCCGTAGCGGCCAGTCGACGATCGGCGCGACCCATCTCATCAAGATCGCGGTCGAGGCGGCGATCGGCAAGCGCGATGGCGTCGGGGTGTACGGCACCGACTTCGACACCCCCGACGGTACCGGCGTACGCGATTACATCCATGTGTCGGACCTCGCCGCCGCGCACGTCGCCGCACTCGGGCTGCTGATCGAGCGACCCGCGGAGAGCCACACGCTCAACTGCGGCTACGGGCGCGGCTTCTCGGTGCTGGAGGTGCTCGACGCGGTCGACCGGGTGACCAATCTGACGATCGCGCGGCGTTTCGAAGGACGCCGCGCGGGCGATCCCGCGGCGTTGATCGCGGACAATGCGGCGATCCTGTCCGCGCTGCCGTGGCGGCCCGAGCGCGACGATCTCGACGGCATCGTCCGCGACGCGCTCGCCTGGGAGCGCAAGCTGGCCGAACGGGCATGAGGTTGCGCTCGCTATTGTTCGTTCCTGGCGATCGGCCCGAGCGGATGGTCAAAGCCGCGCAGCTGGAAGCCGACGCGTTGATCCTCGATCTTGAGGATGCGGTAGCGCCCGAGAACAAGCCCCGCGCACGGGCCGCGGTGGCGGCGTTCCTTCACGAGCCGCGGCGTGTCGCGGTCTTCGTGCGCATCAACCCGCTCGAGTCCGGGCTTGCCGAGGACGATTTGGCTGCGGTGCAGAGCGCCGCACCGGACGGCATCGTCCTGCCCAAGGCCGAAGGCGCGGCGTCGCTGGCGCGATTGGACGGCATGCTGTCGGACGGCACGCGCATCCTGCCGATCGCCAGCGAAACCGCGGCGGCGATCTTCACCCTCGGCACCTATGGCGGCGTGACCCAGCGGCTGTGCGGCCTGACCTGGGGTGCCGAGGATCTGCCCGCCGCGATCGGCGCGGCGACCGCACGTGAAGCCGATGGCAGCTACACCGCCCCCTATCAGGTGGCCCGCGCACTCGTCCTGTTCGGCGCACATGCCGCAGGGGTGCCCGCCATCGAGACCGTATACCCGGATTTTCGCGACCTCGACGGCCTCGCCGCTTATGCCGCGCGGGGACGGCGCGACGGCTTTACCGGCATGATGGCGATCCACCCCTCGCAGGTGCCGGTGATCAACGCCGCCTTCACCCCCTCGGCGGACGAGATCGCGCACGCCCGCCGCATCGTCGAGGCGTTCGCCGAAAACCCGGGCGCGGGCACGCTCCAGCTCGATGGGCGAATGATCGACGCGCCGCATCTGAAGGCGGCGCAAGCGTTGCTAACGCTCGCCGCCGAGTGATGCGCGCGCCTTTGCGGTCGCGAACCACCATGCGAGCGCCCACAGCGTGCCGAAGCTCCATCCCGCCAGCACATCGCTCGGCCAATGCACCCCGAGATACACCCGGCTGGCGCCGATCGCGCCGACCAGCAGGATCGCGACGATTGCCAGATACCGTTTCGTTCGGCGGTCCTGCGTCACCTGCGCGGCGAGTGCCGCCAGCGTCAGGTAGCAGACCGCGCTCGACGCCGCATGGCCGCTCGGAAAACTGGCATTGGTGACGGGAACCAGATGCGCGACCAGCTCGGGGCGAGCACGCGCGAAATGATCCTTGGCGAGATCGACGACCCGCCCGCCGCTCCAGCACGCCAGGACCGTTGCAGCGGCGGTGAGCGGCAGGCGCTGGACCAGCAGCAGCCCGGCGACCGCGAGCACGACGATCGTCAGCACCGTGCCGCTGCCCAGCGCGGTGACGTTGATCGCTGCGCCCGCCAGCCCGGCGGGGCCGCCCCAGGCACGCAAGCCGGTCAGGATCGCGCGGTCGAATTCGAACGGCCAGCGGTCGATCGCCATTCCCGCCAGCAGCACGACGACGATCGCCACCGCGCCCAGCCCGGCACCGATGAGCGGTGCGGGCAACCGCCGGTCACCAGAAGGGATCATGCCTGATGACCGCGCGCGAACGGCATACCGAACACGCTGCCCGATGCGGTCAGGAAGAAGGTCCATACGCCCTCATCAAAGATGCAATTGGCGATCGAGCCGCTCCATTCGATAAGCCCCAGCGGCTCGGCTGCGGACGTCATCACCATGCAGCCTCCTGGTACTGTACAGAACAGCGCGCCGTCGCACGCGACGTGCAGATCTTTGGGGCTGTTGAACCGCCGGCTGCGATACCGATCGACCGGGATCGTACGCCGCCGGGTATGCGGGCCGATGCGGTCGGGGCTGCGCCGGCCGCTGTCGGCGATGAGCAGGCCGCCGCGAGCGGAGAGCGCCAGCCCGTTCGCCCCGACGTCGCAGCCGAACCTGTTGCAGCTGTTCCAGCCCATCGGCGGGATCGGTGCGCTGGCGGGCGCGGGCGCGGCGTTGGGCAAGGCGGTCTGCGCCGCGGCAGGCACGATGGCGCACCACAGGAAGGCCAGGGCTGCCGCAAGCATCGCCGGGCGCGATGCCTGGCACGTGGCGGGCAAGGGATGGGTCGACAATCGGCTCTCCCTAGCGTTCGTGTTACCGCAACCTAGCAGGGGCTCCCGCGACTCGAAAGACCCTCATGGAGAGGACGGGATCATGGGCAATCGGCGAACCGCGCTGCATCCCTGGTTGCCTGGGCCGGTAGTCCCTCGGTCAAACTGTTCGATGCCGCCGGGCTGCCCGCAGGGCCGTTCGAGATCGCGCTGGCGCCGTGAGCCGAGCCTTGTCGCCCATGGCCACGGACGCGAGGGGACGTCCTGCACCGCCGTGGTGGGTCCGCCGGGGCTCGAACCCGGGACCTCTCGATTAAAAGTCGCTTGCTCTACCAACTGAGCTACGGACCCACGTTCGGCGTTGCCGCGACCTAGGAGCGTGGGCGCGGGCGGTCAACCGCCCGGGCCAATTGGCGGACCGTGCGTGCCGTCACCGGATCGCGCCAGCGCGGCGCGATGCGTGCCAGCGGATGGAGGACGAAGCCGCGAGTGCGAAAGGCTCGGTGCGGCACCGTCAGCCCGGCACTGCGCCACGCGCCCTGCGACCAGAGGACGATGTCGAGATCGAGCACCCGCGCGCCCCAAGCCCGCCCCGGCCTGCGCCCGAATGCGCGCTCGATCCGCTTCAGCCGCGCGAGCAGCGCAGGCGGCGGCTCTTCGCTCGCGATCAGTGCGACCGTATTGGCGTAACGCCGCCGCGATGGTCCGACCGCGTCGCTGCGGATCACCGGCGCCGCCGCCAGCACGCCGCCGACCGCGGCCAGCGCGGCCGCAAGCGTCCGCTCCGGCGCACCGTGACGGCCGTACACGTTCGATCCGAGTGCGATGGCATAGGTTGTCGCCGGCATGCCCGAGCGCGTAACGGGTCGCGATGATCTTCGCACCCTCCCCGATCCCCGAAACCGAACCGCCGCTCGATTGCCCGCGCTGCCCGCGCCTGGTCGCCTTTCGCGAAGAGTTGCGCGCCGAATATCCCGTGTGGTGGAACGCGCCCGTCAACGCGTTCGGCGACCGCGCGGCGTGGCTCGGCGTCATCGGCCTGGCGCCGGGCAAGCACGGCGCCAACCGCACCGGCCGCCCCTTCACCGGCGATTTCTCAGGGCAATTGTTGTTCCACACGTTGAGCAAATACGGGCTGGCGAGCGGAACCTATGCCGCGACGCCCGAGGACGATTTCCGGCTCCACGGCGCCATTGTCATCAACGCGGTCAAATGCCTGCCGCCCGCCAACAAGCCGACGCCCGAGGAAATTCGCACCTGCCGCCCCTTTCTGGAAGCGCAAGCCGCGGTGCTGCCCCACGCCCGCGTGTTCGTCGCGCTCGGCCAGATCGCGCACCAATCCGCGGTGAAGGTGCTCGGCGGACGGCTGCCCAAGGCCAAGTTCGGCCACCTCGCCGAACACCGCATGCCCGACGGCCGCATCCTGCTCGATAGCTATCACTGCTCGCGCTACAATCAGAACACCGGCCGTCTGACGACGCCGATGTTCGAAGCGGTGTTCGCCCGCGCGCTGGAGCTTCGCACCTCGCTTGACGCAGGCGATCCATCCCCCGATCCTCGCGCGTACACGTAAGGACCTGTTCCAACTCATGCAGCTTGTTATCGTCGAGTCGCCCGCCAAGGCGAAGACCATCGAGAAATATCTGGGCTCGGACTACCGGGTCCTCGCCTCGTACGGCCACGTCCGCGACCTGCCGCCCAAGGACGGGTCGGTCGATCCCGACGATGGTTTCGCGATGCTGTGGGAGAATTATGCCGACAAGGCCAAGCAGCTCAAAGCCATCGCCGACCTGTCGAAGACCGCCGAGCGGCTGATCCTCGCCACCGACCCCGATCGCGAGGGCGAGGCGATCTCCTGGCACGTCCAGGAGGTGCTGCGCAACCGCAAGGCGCTGCCCAAGGACGTTCAGCGCGTCACCTTCAACGCGATCACCAAACAGGCGGTGACCGAGGCGATGGCGCGGCCGCGCGAACTCGATACCGACCTGATCGACGCCTATCGGGCGCGCCGCGCGCTTGATTACCTGGTCGGCTTCACGCTGTCGCCGGTGCTGTGGCGCAAGCTGCCCGGCGCCAAGTCGGCAGGACGCGTGCAATCGGTGTCGCTGCGCCTGATCGTCGAGCGCGAGCGCGAGATCGAGGCGTTCCGGGCGCAGGAATATTGGTCGGTGATCGCCGATCTGGAGCATGACGGCACCCCGTTCGTGGCGCGGCTGGTGCAATGGGAGGGCAAGAAGCTCGACCGGCTTTCGATCGGCGGGGAGGGCGATGCGCTGAAAGCCAAGACGGCGGTCGAGGACGGCCGCTTCTCCGTCCAGACCGTCGAGACCAAGCCGACGACCCGCAACCCGCCGCCGCCCTTCACCACCTCGACCTTGCAGCAGGAGGCGGCGCGCAAGCTCGGCTTCTCCGCGGATCATACGATGCGGATCGCGCAGCAGCTCTACGAGGACGGCGCGATCACCTATATGCGCACCGACGGCGTGCAGATGGATCATTCGGCGATCTCCGCCGCGCGGCTCGCCGTCGCCAATCGCTACGACGCGAGCTACGTCCCCGACAAGCCGCGGCAGTACCAGACCAAGGCAAAGAACGCGCAGGAAGCGCATGAAGCGATCCGCCCGACCGATTTCGGGCGCGACAAGGTGGGATCGGGCGACCACGCCCGTCTATACGACCTCGTTTGGAAGCGCGCGCTCGCCAGCCAAATGGCTTCCGCGAGAATGGAACGGACGACGGTCGAACTGTCCGAGGGCACCGGCCGCCACGTCCTGCGCGCGACCGGGCAGGTCGTGCTCTTTCCCGGCTACCTCGCGCTCTACGAGGAAGGTCAGGACGATAGCGCGGATGAGGACGCCAGGCGCCTCCCGCGGCTGCGCGAGGGCGATGCCCCCGCCAAGAAGGCGGTCAACGCCGAGCAGCATTTCACCCAGCCGCCACCACGCTTCTCCGAAGCGTCGCTGGTCAAGCGGATGGAGGAGCTCGGCATCGGCCGTCCGTCGACTTATGCGTCGATCATCAAGACGTTGAAGGACCGCGCCTACGTCCAGGTCGAGAAGAACCGCTTCAAGGCTGAGGAGAGCGGACGGCTGGTGACCGCGTTCCTGGAGCGCTTTTTCCCCAAATACGTCGGCTACGATTACACCGCCGAGCTGGAGGACGAGCTCGACGAGGTGTCGGGGGGCCGCGCGGGGTGGCAGGCGGTGCTCGACGCCTTCTGGCGCGACTTCAAGCCGCTGACGACCGAGGTGATGGAGCAACAACCCTCGGCGATCACCGCCGAACTCGACCAGTTTCTCGCGCCTTATTTGTTTCCCGACAAGGCCGACGGCACCGACCCGCGGCTGTGCCCCAATTGCAACGTGGGGAGTCTGGCGCTGCGCGGCGGCAAATTTGGCGCGTTCATCGCCTGCTCCAACTACCCGGAATGCAAATACACCCGTCGCTTCGCGCAGCCCGGCGGCGAGGGCGAGGATTCCGTACCCGAGTCGCTCGGCAAGGATCCCGAAACCGGCTTGCCGGTCGAGCGCAAATCGGGGCGGTTCGGGCCATACATCCAGCTCGGCGAAGGCAAGGAGGCCAAGCGCGCGTCGATCCCCAAGGATATTCCCGAGCTCGATCTGGAATGGGCGCTCAAGCTGCTGAGCCTGCCGAGGACGATCGGCACGCACCCGGAGACGGCTGAACCGATCACCGCGTCGATCGGGCGGTATGGACCGTATCTGGCGCATGCGGGCAAGTATGCGCGGCTGACCTCGACCGCTGACGTGTTCGAAACAGGGATGAACGCCGCGGTGGTCAAGCTGGCGGAAGCCGCGGCGGGCGGCGGACGGCCGCAACGCGGAGCCGCCGCGCCGCTCAAGGTGCTGGGCGCGCATCCGCGGACCGAGGCGGAGATCAGGCTGATGGAGGGACGCTACGGTCCTTACGTCACCGACGGCGAGACCAATGCGACGCTGCCGAAGACAATTCAGCCCGACGCGCTGACGCTGGAGGAAGCCGCGCAACTGATCGACGCGCGCGCCGCGGCAGCGCCGAGCAAGAGCAAGAAGAAGGTGGTCAAGAAGGCGCCACCGAAGAAGGCACCTGCGAAAGCTACGGGAACAAAACTCGCCGCGAAGAAGCCTGCGGCCAAAAAGGCGGGCTGATCTCTATCCCGTCACCCCGGACTTGTTCCGGGGTCCGGGGTGCTTCGCGCGAAAGGCTATGATCTCTGAGCGCATCGCCTGCCTCGCGCTGGACCCCGGAACAAGTCCGGGACGGAGCATGCAGCGTGGGCTGAGACCTCGGTTAAGCCGCCAATCGGCGCGTCGCGCCCAGCCACGCCCGCGCCTGCCGCTGCGCTTCGGCGATCTCGCGCGCGGTCATGTCCTCGGCCACGTCAGCGCGTGCTTCCGCCGCTTCGACCATGCCCGACACGGCCGCCAGGTTGAACCATTTGTGCGCTTCGATCAGGTCGATGCCATAGTCCGACGTTCCCATCGAATAGACGATCCCCAGATCGTACAATGCGTTCGCGTCGCCGCGTGCGGCGTCGATCAGCCGGCGTTCCATCAGGAATTGCGCGCTCTTCAGGCTCTGGCCCATGTGTCGCCCCCGTCACCCTATCGTGATGGGGCGGTATGGGACGAGTCGTGTCTACAAATGGTTAACGGGTTAACCGTGTCATACCGCCACGTTGTCGATGAGCCTGGTCGCGCCCATCCGCGCCGCCGCGAGCAGCCTGCGCGGACGATCGGGCGCGGGATCGGGGATGAGCGTCTCGGCGTCGGCCAGCGCGACATAGTCGACCGTGAACCCCGCCCCGGCCAGCGCGGTGCGCGCGTCGTTCAGCGCATCCTCGACGGCGTCCCCCCGCGCGATCGCACGCGCCGCTACACCCAGAGCACGCGGCAACGCGACGGCGCGCGCGCGCTCGTCGTCGTCGAGATAGACATTGCGCGACGACAGCGCGAGCCCGTCGTCCTCACGCTGGGTCGGCACCCCGACGATCTCGACGGCGAAATCGAGATCTGCGACCATCCGGCGGATGACCGCCAATTGCTGGAAATCCTTTTCGCCGAAATACGCGGCATCGGGGCGGACCTGGTTGAACAGCTTCGCCACCACCGTCGCGACCCCGTCGAAATGCCCGGGCCGCGCCGCGCCGTCGAAGCGGTCGCTCACCCTCGACACCGACACGTTGGTCGCGAAGCCCGCCGGGTACATCTCCTCGGCCGAGGGCAGCCAGGCGAGGTCGCACCCCGCCTCGCTCAGCATCCTGAGGTCCGCCATTTCCTTGCGCGGATAGCGCGACAAATCCTCGTTCGCGCCGAACTGCTTCGGGTTGACGAAGATCGACGCCACCACCTTGGTGCCCGGTCGCCGTGCCGCTTCGACCAGCGCCATGTGCCCGGCATGATGCGCCCCCATCGTCGGCACCAGCGCGACGCGCGCGCCCTCCGACCCCCAGGCGGCGAGGGCCTCACGCAACGGCGCAAGCTCGCGAATGGTCAACACGTTTTTCCCCTCGTTCCCCGGCCCCGGGGCTTCTATGGAGGGGAAACCACGCAATCAACAAGGGATGCGCCGACTTGCCGGGGGCCACACCGCACATCATCGTCTTCGCCAACGAGAAGGGCGGCACCGGCAAGTCGACGACCGCGGTCCACGTCGCGATCGCGCTCGCCGCCAAGGGCGCGCGTGTCGCCTGCCTCGATCTCGACCATCGCCAGCGCACCGTTGGCCGCTACCTCGACAACCGCGCCGAGACGGTAAAGCGCACCGGCGCCGAGCTGCCGATGCCCGCCCACGCGACCCATACCAGCCAGTCCGAGGACGGCTTCCAGGACCTGTGGGGCCGCCTGTCGGAAGGTACCGACTATCTCGTCGTCGACACCCCCGGCCGCGACGACCAGTTCGCGCGTACCGCCGCGACGCTGTCGAACACACTGGTCACCCCGATCAACGACAGCTTCGTCGATTTCGACCTCATCGGCCAGGTCGATCCCGAGACCTATCAGGTCAAGCGCCCGAGCTTCTATTCCGAACTGATCTGGGACGTCCGCAAGCAGCGCGCGCGCGCCGACGGGACGACGATCGACTGGGTCGTGCTGCGCAACCGGCTCCAGCATATCGAGGCGCGCAATATGCGCCGCGTCTCCGACGCGCTCGGGCAATTGTCGAAGCGGGTCGGTTTCCGTCTCATTCCGGGACTCGGCGAACGCGTGATTTACCGCGAGATGTTCCCCGCCGGGCTGACGATGATCGATTCCAAGGCGTTCGGGTCGATGGGACTCGCCCATGTCGCCGCGCGGCAGGAGTTGCGCGAGATGATGGCCGCGTTGCAGCTGCCGGACCCTGTCGCGACCGAACCCGCAATCCCCGGCGTCGCCGCATGATGAAGTGGCTGCTCGTCCTGGCGATCGTCTACGGTGCGTGGGTATTCCTGCGCCGCAAGCGCAAGCGCGCCGCGGTCGACGCCAGGCTGGTGCGCGATGCCGCAGAGGCGCGCAATATTCTCGGCGTGTCGGCGCACGACGACGCCGACGCGATCCGCGCCGCGCACCGCCGCATCCTGGCCGACGTCCATCCCGACCGTGGCGGATCGACCGAGCTCGCAGGCCGCGCCAACGCTGCGCGCGACCTGCTGCTGTCCTTGCGCCAAGGCACGACTTGACGCACCGCATCGACCCCGCGGCGCTGCGCGAGTACGACGTCCGCGGCATCGTCGGCCAGACGCTCGGCGAGGACGACGCCTATGCGATCGGCCGCGGCTTCGCGACGTGCATCCGCCGAGCAGGCGGCACGCGCCTCGCGGTGGGACGCGACGGGCGCACCACCTCGCCGATGCTCGAAGCCGCGCTGATCGAGGGGCTGGCAGCGAGCGGCGTCGACGTCGTCCGCATCGGGCTGGGCCCAACGCCGATGCTCTACCACGCCGAGCGCACCCTTGAGGTCGACGGCGGCGTCCAGGTCACCGGCAGTCACAACCCGGCGGAGTATAATGGCTTCAAGCTCGTCCACGCGCACCGCTCCTTCTTCGGCGCGGCCATCCAGGGGCTCGCGACGATGGCCGAGGCAGGCGATTGGGAGGAAGGCGCGGGCACCGTCACTGACGCCGATGTCCTCGACGCCTATGTCGGGCGGCTGCTGTCGGGCTATGCGGGCGGCGCGTTCCGCATCGCCTGGGACTGCGGCAACGGCGCGGCGGGGCCCGCGATCGAGCGCCTCGCTGCGCAGCTGCCCGGCGAACATTACCTGCTTTTCGCCGAGGTCGACGGCGCCTTCCCCAACCATCACCCCGACCCCACAATCGAGGCGAACCTCGCCGATCTCAAGCGCGTCGTTGCTGAGCGGAACCTCGATTTCGGCGTCGCCTTCGACGGCGACGGCGACCGGATCGGTGCGGTCGATGCGCACGGCCGGGTCGTCTGGGGCGACCAGCTCCTCGCCATCCTTGCCGAACCCGCGCTGCGCGCGCATCCTGGCGCGACGATCGTCGGCGACGTCAAGGCGAGCCGCACGCTGTTCGACCGGATCGCCGCGCTCGGTGGCAGGCCGGTGATGTGGAAATCGGGCCACAGTCTGATGAAGGAAAAGATGATCGAGACCGGCGCGGCCTTGGGCGGCGAGATGTCGGGGCACATCTTCTTCGGGGAGGCGCAAGGCGGCTTCGACGACGCACCGTATGCCGCGGTCCAGCTGATCCGCGCGGTGCATCTGTCGGGCGGTTCGCTGGCAGACTTGCGCAACGCGCTGCCCTCGCTGGTCGCCAGTCCCGAGATCCGCGTGCCCGTCGACGAGTCGCGCAAGTTCGCCATCGTCGATGCGGTGGTGACCAGGCTGAACGCCGAGGGTGCCGACATCGACCGCACCGACGGCGCGCGCGTGACGACCGGCGACGGCTGGTGGCTGCTGCGCGCATCGAACACTGAACCCGCGCTCACCGTACGCGCCGAAGCCCCCGACCAGCCGGGACTCGACCGGCTCCTCGCAGAGATTGAGACGCGGCTAAGTATCGAGGGCGTCTCGATTTTTCTAGCCGGCGATCCCAGATAGGCACCATGCCCGCACCGCAGCCCGAGATCGTCCGCGTCGTCGACCTGGAAACCACCGGCAGCGCACCGCCCGCGCACGGGGTGTGCGAGATCGGCTGGCAGGACGTGGCGCTCGGCAAGGACGGCCGCTGGGAGCTTCACGGCGAGGGCGGGAGCACGCTCGTCAACCCGGGACGCCCGATCCCACCGGTGACGATGGCTATCCACCATATTCGCGACGAGGACGTCGCGGAGTCGCCGTGGTGGCAGGATTGCGCCCGGCCCGTGCTCGATCCTTGGCCGCGGCGCGTCGCGCTTGCCGCGCACCGCGCCGACTTCGAACAGAGCTTCTGCACGCCTGCGCTGACTCGCAACGCCGACTGGATCTGCACCTGGAAGTGCGCGCTCAGGCTTTGGCCCGACTCGCCCAGCTTCTCCAATCAGGTGCTGCGCTACTGGCGGCGCCCGCATGGCATCGACCACGAACGCGGATTGCCCGCCCACCGTGCCTTCCCCGACGCCTATGTCACCGCGTTCCATCTGCGCGACATGCTCAACGAAGCCAGCGTGGCGCAGCTGATCGAATGGTCGCGCAACCCCGGGCTGCTACCGCGCGTCCGCTACGGCCCAGACCGCGGCAAGGACTGGCGCGAGATCGGGCACGAATCGCTGATGGCGTTCCTCACCGACCGCGACGCCGACATCCGCTTCACCGCGCAGGCCGAGTTCGACCGGCGCAGCGGCGGCGGCTCGGTCGGCAAGCCGAGCGCGCAGGATTTGCTGCTGTAAGCGGTCTCAGGGCTTCCGGAACTTGTAGACGAACTGGTCGGTCCTCCCCCGGATCGCCGGGTCGAACACGTTCTTCGCGTGATCGTCCGCCGGGTTGCGCAGCACCCGCGACTCGCCGACAAAGCGGAAGCCCGCCGCCTGGACTTGGCGCTTGACCGCGTCGGGGTCGATCCGGTGCTTCGTCTCGGTCCCCGTCATCGCGCTTCCAGCCGCGTCGGCGTGGTCGATGACGACATAGGTGCCGCCCTTCTTCAGCAACTTGAACACCGCCGCATCGAACGCGCGTAGCGCCGGTTCGCCCGCGCCCTTGTTGGGGATGTCGTGATAGTTCTGGACGGTCCAGAACACGTCGACCGGACGGGGCGC
This sequence comes from Sphingomonas sp., assembly GCF_964263785.1. Classification (GTDB taxonomy): domain Bacteria; phylum Pseudomonadota; class Alphaproteobacteria; order Sphingomonadales; family Sphingomonadaceae; genus Sphingomonas. The sequence continues at coordinate 23,829 of NZ_CAXVWL010000132.1, read as the reverse complement.
GGTCGGCAGATTGGTCGCCTGTACCTCGGCGGTGACGTTGGCGAGCCCGCGCGCCTGGATCCCGGGCAACGTCTTTTCCGCGTATTTCGCGCCCGCCGCCGGCCACACCGCATAGACATGCCCCTTGGGTCCGACGACACCCGAAAAGATGCGCGTCCAATAGCCCGCGCCCGGCAGGAAATCGACGACGACGTCGCCCGGCTTCGCACCGGAGAAGGCGACGACGGCCGCCGCCTGGCGCCGCGCGTCGTCGCCCTGCTGGTCGGCGCGCGCAGGGTCGGCAAGCGCCGCGGTGACGCCGGGCGGCACGGTTTGCGCGGAGGCACCGGTGGCGAGCGCCAGTGCGATGACGACGGGAACGAAGGTCTTCATGGAACGGTCTCCTGCGGTGCTTCGGCGCGCATCATTGCGTGCGGCGGCCCCGCTGTCGAGGCGGATCGACCGATACGCCCGGGCGTTGGCGAACGCGAGCACCGGGAGACTGCCATGCCGCGCGACCAGCCCCCGACGATCCGCGCACTTGCGTGAAGGACACCATTCGCCAGGGAATCGGCATGCGGCTGCGCGCCCTCGTCGGCTCGGGGACGCAGGACCTGTCGCGTGCAGCCGACGACCACGGACTGTTCGGCCCCGACCCGGTCGCCGCCCGCGTCCACGGCGACTTTCCCGCGATGATGGTCGGCGGTATCGCGTCGCTGCTGCTCCAGATGCTGCATCCCTCGGCGCTCGCAGGGGTGTGGGACCATTCCGACTTCCGCCGCGACCGCTACGGCCGCCTCCGGCGCACCGCGCAGTTCATCGCGGTTACGACCTTCGGCGCCACAGCCCGGGCGGAGGCGCAGATCGCGCGCGTCCGCCGCATCCATGACCATGTTGCCGGCGTCCTGCCCGACGGCACGCCTTATGCCGCAACCGACCCCGCGCTGCTGCGCTTTGTCCATGTCGCGGAGACATGGAGCTTTCTCGCCGCACACCGCCGTTATGTCACGCCACGGATGCCGGTCGCCGAACAGGATCGTTACTGCGCCGAGACCGCGGTCGTCGCCGAGGGACTTGGCGCGATGCAGGTGCCGCACAGCCGCGCGGAGCTCGACGCCTGCCTGCGCGAAGCACGCCCGGCGCTGCGCCACGACGCGCGGACAGCCTCGGTCGCACGCGCGCTGCTCGCCCGCGACACGTCCGCGCTCGCGCCGATGCAGGCGATCCTGATCGAGGGCGCGATCGACCTGTTGCCGCCGTGGGCCGCGGCGATGCACGGATTCGACCGGCCTGCGCTGACCAAGCCCATCGTGCGCGCAGGCGTGGAGCGGCTCGGCCGGGTGCTGCGGTGGGCGCTCAACCCCACCTAGACGTCCAGATTTGCGACGTTCAGTGCATTGTCCTGGATGAACTCGCGCCGCGGTTCGACGACTTCGCCCATCAGACGGCTGAACACCTCGTCCGCCGCCGACAGATCGTCGCTGGTGACCCGCAGCATCGTGCGCACCGCCGGATCCAGCGTTGTTTCCCACAGCTGCTCGGCATTCATCTCCCCCAGTCCCTTGTAGCGCTGGATCGCCAGCCCCTTGCGCCCCGCCGCCAGTATCGCCTCCAGCAACTGGCTCGGCCGCGACACGCGCGACTGGCCGCGGGTGAGCGTGGTCGCGTTGCCGTCCTCGTCGGTGGCGACATCGTCCTCGAGCGGCGGCGCGACCTGCGCCAGGCCTTTCATCGGCACCAGTTTGGCTTCGGTCGCGAAGCTCTCGGCCTGCTCTGCGGTCAACGCGTGGAGCTTGCGCGATTCGGCCGATGCCACGAACGTCGCCTCGACGATGTGATGATCGGTCACCCCGCGCCACAGCCGCTCGAAATGCACGCCGCCGTCCTCGGTCAGTGCTGCCGACCAGCGCGCCTCGACGTCGCCGTCGTCGAGCCGCCCGACGACGCCCTGCACCGCAGCCTCGCGCCCCGCGCGGTCGAGCGCGGGATCGAGCGCGCCGCCCAGCGCCAGCGCCTCGATGATCATCGGATCGTAGCGCCTGGGCACGTAGCGCATCAGCGTGCGCATCCGCCGCGCGTGATCGACCAGGTCCTTCAGGTCCGGGCCGAACCGCGCGCCGCCCGCGGTTTCCAGCATCATCGCCGCGACGCCCGCATCGACCAGATAGTCGTCGAGCGCGGCATCGTCCTTCAGATACACTTCGGAGCGGTTCTTGGTCGCCTTGTACAGCGGCGGCTGCGCGATGAAGAGGTGCCCCGCGGCGATGATCTCGGGCATCTGGCGATAGAAGAAGGTCAGCAGCAGCGTGCGGATATGCGCGCCGTCGACGTCGGCGTCGGTCATGATGACGATCTTGTGATAGCGCAGCTTGGCGACGCTGAATTCGTCGCGGCCGATGCCGGTGCCCATTGCCTGGATGAGCGAGATGATCTCCTTGGACGACAGCATCCGGTCGTGGCGCGCACGCTCGACGTTCAGGATCTTGCCGCGAATGGGGAGGATCGCCTGATATTCGCTGTCGCGCCCCGATTTGGCCGAGCCGCCCGCCGAATCGCCCTCGACGATGAACAATTCGGCCTTGGACGCATCCTTTTCGCGGCAGTCGTGGAGCTTGCCGGGCAGCCCGCCGATATCCATCACGCCCTTGCGCCGGGTCAGTTCGCGCGCCTTCTTGGCCGCCTCGCGCGCCGCCGCGGCGTCGATCACCTTGGCGACGATCGACTTCGCATGGCCGGGGTTCTCCTCCAGCCATTGCGCCAATTTGTCCGCCATCAGCGATTCGAGCGGCTGGCGGACTTCGGACGAGACCAATTTGTCCTTGGTCTGCGAGCTGAACTTGGGGTCGGGCAGCTTGACCGAGACGATCGCGGTCAGCCCCTCGCGCATGTCGTCGCCGGTGAGGCTGACCTTTTCCTTCTTCAACATGCCGCTCTTGTCGGCGTAATTATTGAGCGTGCGCGTCAACGCCGCGCGGAACGCGGCCAGATGCGTGCCGCCGTCGCGTTGCGGAATGTTGTTGGTGAAGGCCAGGACGTTCTCGTAATAACTGTCGTTCCACTCCAGCGCGACATCGATCGTCACGTCGTCGCGGGTGCCGCTGATCGCCACCGGTTCGGGCATCAGCGGGGTCTTGGCACGATCGAGATATTTCACGAACGCGGCGATCCCGCCCTCGTAATACAGCTCGACCGTCTTGGGCTCGTCATGCCGCGCGTCGGTCAGGAACAGGCGAACGCCCGAATTGAGGAACGCCAGCTCGCGGTAGCGGTGCTCCAGCTTGTCGAAATCGAACTCGACGATCTTGAAGGTGGCGGGCGAGGGCAGGAAGGTGACGCGTGTCCCCTTCTTTCCGATCGCATCGCCGACCCGCTTCAATGGCGCGACCGCATCGCCGAACGCGAAGCGCATATAATTCTCTTCGCCGTCGCGCCAGATCGTCAGGTCGAGCCATTCGCTCAGCGCATTGACCACCGACACGCCGACCCCGTGCAGCCCGCCCGAGACCTTGTAGGCGTTGTCGTCGGACGTATTCTCGAACTTGCCGCCGGCGTGGAGCTGGGTCATGATGACCTCGGCCGCCGACACGCCTTCCTCGGGGTGGATGCCGGTCGGAATGCCGCGGCCGTTGTCGGTGACGCTGACCGACCCGTCGGGGTTCAGGACGATGTCGATCCGGTCGCAATGCCCGGCCAGCGCCTCGTCGATCGCGTTGTCGCTGACCTCGAACACCATGTGGTGGAGGCCCGAGCCATCGTCGGTATCGCCGATGTACATCCCAGGCCGCTTGCGCACTGCGTCGAGGCCCTTGAGCACCTTGATCGAGGAGGCGCCGTAATCGTTCTGATTGGGGTTTTCGGCGGAGTTGGGGATGTCGTCGTTCATGCCGAAGATATAGGCACGAGGGGGCCGACAGGGAAGCGAAATGGCCGGTTGCGGTGGCCGTCCGACGTTGACACGGTTGACGCCCAAACGGGTGTTTGCGCCCCCTGCACCGCCGAAGCGCCTGCCAGGCGTCCACGACGCGACACCTGTGCGACATCGGAGCGCCGTATGCGCGCCACCCAAGCGTCGCGCGGGCGTCACAGGCGCGCCACCTCCGCGACCGGAACGCCTCCGGCAGGCTGCGTCGGCGCGCCGCCTGCCGCATCGGCGGCGAACGGATCGGCGAGGCGCTCGGCGTGCACCGTCAGCGCATGATCCCAGGTGCGATCGAATGGCGTGCCGGCGAGCCGGACGCGCAGCCGGTGCGCGCTGGACCGCGACATGCCCGCCGCCCGCGCCGCGCGCGCGACGCTGCCGGTTTCGACCAGGCAATGGAGGAAGATTCGCTGCCTGGCGGGAGTCCAATGCGCGCGCGGCTGGACGGGCGCGGGCGGGGCGGCGATGGCGGGCGAGTCGGTCATGGACCAGGGTGGATCACAAGCGCGGCGTGTAGGACAGCGGCTTCTGTTGGTCGGCGTGCGCGAACTATTGTCCGGTTTCAACGGCAGACGTCGTCCTTCTTAGCCCTCTCCCGCAGGCGGGAGAGGGCTAAGAAGCAGGCCTTTTCCTTTATCAATCGTCGGGTTGGGTCGGCTCTCCACCAACATCGCAAGCAGGCGCTGCCGATTCCTACCCTCCCAGCCCGATCCGCGTCGCCGCCCCCGCATCCGCGAAAAGCCCCTCTTCGGTCCCCGTCATCCACACCTGCCCGCGCCCCTGCAACCGCGCGAACAGCCCGGCGCGGCGCGCGGGGTCGAGGTGCGCTGCGACCTCGTCGAGCAGCAGCACCGGCGCGCGGCCGACCCGCTCCGCCACCAGGTCCGCATGCGCCAGCACGATGCCGAGCAGCAGCGCCTTCTGCTCCCCGGTCGAGGCCAGCGCGGCTGCCTGCGCCTTGTCGACATGGGTGACCGCCAGATCGGCGCGATGCGGCCCGGCGAGCGTCCGCCCCGCCGCCGCGTCGCGCGCGCGGCTCCGGCGCAGTGCCTGGGCGAGATCGTCGGGAGTCGCCTCTCCGGCCAGCGCCACGGTCGCGCGCGGGAACACGCCCGGTGCCTGCGCCGCCAGCACCGCGCCGAGCAGCGCCAGCGTCTCGCGCCGCGCCGCGTCGATCGCGGCGCCATGCTCGGCCATCCGTGCCTCCAGCGCGCCCAGCCAGTCGCCATCGGGCGCCGCGTCCGCCAGCAGCCGGTTGCGCGCGCGCATCGCCGCGTCGTAGCGCGTGGCATGCACCGCATGGCCCGGGAACAGCGCCAGCACCAGCCGGTCGAGAAACCGCCGCCGCTCGCCCGCGCCCTCGACGAACAGCCGGTCCATCGCGGGGGTGAGCCACAGCACCGTCACCCGTTCGGCCAGCGCGGCGGCGTTGGCGGCGGCGCCGTTGACCCGGACGATGCGCCGCTCGGGGTGTGAGACTTGCGTGCCGGTCGCCAGCGCGGTCTCGTCGGCAAGCGTCGCCGCCACCCCGAAGCCGCCGGTCCCGCCGATCCGCGCCATCGCCGACAGCGCCGCACGCCGCAGCCCGCGCCCGGGCGCCAGCAGCGACACCGCTTCGAGCACGTTGGTCTTGCCCGCGCCGTTCTCGCCGAACAGCACGACGAAGCCGGCGCCCGGCGCCAGCGTCAGGTCGGCGTGGTTGCGGAAATCGGTCAGGACCAGGCGCGTCAGCATTGCAGCGCCTGTGTAGCGAACCCGGCGGGTTAGGCGAGTGCGCCCGTTTGCGCCTTCTGGGCACTGGCATAGGACGCCATCTGCTCGCCGAGCTCCGCCTGCGCATGCTTGTACGCCACCGGTTCGGCGATGCGCAGGCGGGCTCGCGCCGCCTCCAGCGGCTCGTGCATCAACGCCTCGTAATCCTCGCCCATCAGCCACGCCGCCTTGCGGCCGTGGCGATAGCCCTCCCACACCGCTTTGGCGAACAGCGTGCCGCCGGTCACCCGCATGCTTTTCAGCGCCGCACCCGCGCCGATGAACGCCCAGCCGAGCCCGCCGGTCTGCGCATAGCTGAACGCGACCAGCGCCGCCTCGCCCATCGTCTCGTCGGCCTTGTAGCCGGTCAGCACGTGCCAGATGTCGTGGACGTCGCGCGTCCGCCTGCCGAACCACGCATAGGGGTGCTCGATCAACGCCACGCCGTCGAGGTTCGAGATTTCGGCCAGTCCGGCGGCGGTATAGCCGGTCTCCGCCAGGAACGCGCGGTACGCCGCGCCGACGGTGCCGGGTGCGAAGCCCGCGATGAACGCGGGGTCGGAAAAGCGTTCGGCGAGTTCCACCCGCCGGTACGCCAGCCGCGGGCCGTCCGCAGTCGCCATCAGCTGCGCATATTGCCGCGGCGTCTGGTTGCCGTTGAGCGAGCGCATGATGACGAACACCTGCGTCGTATCGTCGCCATTGGCGAGCAGCTTGCGCAGTGCCGATGCAGCCGCGCGCCAATCGCGGCGGGGAACCTGATAGGTGGTCATGACGAGCCCTCTACTGACACTCGTGTAAATAGTCGGTGAACACGCGCGCGTCAACGGTGCACCGGCAAGCGCGAAAAGCCAGGGATTCGAGGGCGGTAGCTGGATGCCCCGTGAGGATTCGAACCTCAATAGGCGGTATCAGAAACCGCAGTCTTACCATTAGACGACGGGGCAACAGCGGGCGCGCATCTAGGCTCGGGGAAGCGGGGTGTCAACGCCGTGCGCCGCCGCCTTGCTCGAACCCGCGGCGCGCGCTACGTCTGCGGTCAAGCACCGAACGCGGGGGCCAACCCTCGCGCGACGGCAGAACAGAACAAGCGAGTCACACGGCATGGGCGATGCATCCGCCGACCTGCCGTACCGGCAGGATCCCCCTGCCCGTCCGGCCTTTCCCCGGCCCCCGCGCGGGCGCTGGCCGGAGGCGCGCTATTATGCCGCGCTCGATCTGGGCACCAACAATTGCCGCCTGCTGATCGCGCGCCCGCAAGGGCCCAATGGTTCGGGGGGCTTCGCGATCGTCGACGCCTTCTCGCGCGTCGTCCGGCTGGGAGAGGGGCTCGCGGCGACCGGGCGGCTGAGCGACAATGCGGTCGAGCGCACGCTGGCCGCGCTGCGCGTCTGTTCGGACAAATTGCGCCGCCGCGACGTGACGCTGGCGCGATCGGTCGCCACCGAAGCCTGCCGCCGTGCCGCCAACGGCGCCGAATTCATCGCCCGCGCGCGCGCCGAGACCGGCATCCACCTCGACGTCATCACCGCCGAGGAGGAGGCGCGGCTCGCGGTGCTCGGCTGCCATGTCCTGATCGAGCCGGGCGACGATCCGGCGCTGGTCTTCGACATCGGTGGCGGGTCGACCGAGGTGGTGCTCGTCGACACCCGCGACGCGGTGCCGCGGGTGCTCGACTGGCATTCGGCGCCTTGGGGCGTCGTGTCGCTGACCGAACATGCCGGTGGCGGCGACGATGCCACGGAGCGCGCGCGCGCCTATGGGCGAATGCGCGCGCTGGTGACCGACAGTTTCGCCGATTTCGCCGCGCGGCTGCCGCAGGTCGCGACACCGCGGCTGCTCGGCACGTCGGGGACGGTGACGACGCTGGGCAGCGTCCATCTGGGGCTCAGCCATTACGATCGCTCGGCGGTCGACGGGCTGATCGTGCCCGCCGCGGCGATGCGCAAGATCAGCACGGACCTGTCGGGCATGTCGCTGGTCGAGCGCGCGCGCGTTGCGTGCATCGGCAGCGAGCGCGCCGACCTGGTGGTCGCGGGCTGCGCGATCCTGGAGACGATCCTCGATTTCTGGCCCGCCGACCGCCTGGGCATCGCCGATCGCGGCATCCGCGAGGGCATATTGCGCCGCCTGATGGGGAGCGTAAGGCCATGAGCAGGGGCGGCTCGGGCGGCCGGGTGCGGGTCAAGACCGGGCGCGGGCGCACCGCGGCATCGAACCGCTGGCTGGAGCGACAGCTGAACGACCCCTATGTGCGCAAGGCGCGCGCGGAAGGCTATCGCAGTCGTGCCGCGTACAAGCTGATCGAGCTCGACGAGCGGTTCGCGTTGCTGAAGGGCGTGCGCCGCGTCGTCGATCTCGGCATCGCACCGGGCGGCTGGAGCCAGGTGGTGCGCCGGCAGGTGCCCGCCGCCGCGATCGTCGGCATCGACCTGCTGCCGGTCGACCCGATCGACGGGGTCGAGATCCTCCACCTCGACTTCATGGACGCGCGCGCGCCCGAGCTGATCGCGGCGGGGCTGGGCGGCGCGGCGGACCTGGTGCTGTCGGACATGGCCGCCAACACCGTCGGCCACCCGCAGACCGATCACTTGCGCACGATGGGGCTGGTCGAGGCGGCGGTGGAGTTCGCGTGCGAGATCCTGCGCCCGGGCGGGGCGTTCGTCGCCAAGGTGCTGGCCGGCGGCGCGGATAACGATCTGGTCGCGATCCTCAAACGCAACTTTACCGCCGTGAAGCATGCCAAGCCGCCCGCGAGCCGCAAGGATTCGTCCGAATGGTACGTGATCGCGCAGGGGTTCAAGGGGCGCGTGGAGGCTTGACGTTTACCTCCACGGAACGGGGAAGTATTATTCGGCCAACGCCCGGTCGCTCACGAACATATTATTCCGCCGCTCATGTGCGAACGTACTCGCCGCACCGTGCCCCGGGATGAACGTCGTCGCATCGCCCAGCGGCCACAGCTTGGTCACCACCGACTCGATCAGTTGCGGATGGCTGCCCAGCGGAAAGTCGGTGCGCCCGACCGATCCCTGGAACAGCACGTCGCCGACCAGCGCCAATTGAGAGGGCGCATGGTGGAAGATCACGTGCCCCGGCGTGTGCCCGGGCGTCTCGTAGACGTCGAGCGCGAGGTCGCCGACGCTCACCATGTCGCCCTCGACCAACCAGCGGTCGGGCTCGAACACCACCCCGCGGATGCCGTAGTTGCGGCCGTCCTCGTCGAGTCGGGCGAGCCAGAAGCGGTCAGCCTCGTGCGGCCCCTCGATCGCGACTCCCAGCTTGTCGGCCAGCGGCTTGGCCTCGCCCGCGTGATCGATATGGCCGTGGGTGAGCAGGATCTTCTCCACGCTCACCCCGGCCTGCGCGATCGCCGCCTCGATCCTGGGCAGGTCGCCGCCGGGATCGACCACCGCGGCCTTCATGGTGCGCGTGCACCAGATGACGGTGCAGTTCTGCTGGAGCGGGGTCACGGGAACGATGGTGACCCGCATCGGTGGCTGTGTGCTCATGCCCCGCAGATAGGCGGCGGACGCCAGTGCGGCAATCCGCGCTTGCCGCAGGGCCCGTGGCGCGTGCATCTGTTGCGGCGATGCTTGCCGCACCCCCCTTCGTCCTGCTCGACGACGCTCGCGACGGCGGCGCACCCGCGCGGCTGTATGCCAAGCCGGTGCGCATCGTCGCAGCGCACGCGCCGGGCGAGGTGCAGGGCGTCCTCGACGCGGTACGCGCGGCCACCCGCGGCGGCCTGCACGCAGCGGGCTTCCTGGCCTATGAGGCGGGCGAGGCGTTCGAGCCCGCCGCCGGGCCACTCGCCGCCCCCGAGACCCCGCTCGCCTGGTTCGGTCTCTTCGAAGGATATGAGACGCTGGACGACGTCACCGCGCGCCTGCCGGATGCAGCCGGCGCGTGGATCGGCGCGGTCGAGCCCGAGGTCTCGCGCGACGCCTATGATGCGCAGCTGGCCGAGGTCCTGGGGCTGATCGCAGCGGGCGACCTGTACCAGGCGAACCTCACCTTTCGCGCACGCGTGCCGCTCCAGGGCGATCCCCTCGCGCTCTACGCCCGCCTTCGCGCCGCGTCCGGGGCAGGCTGGGGCGCAGTCGTGAACACCGGCGCGCAGACTCTGCTGTCGCTGTCGCCCGAATTGTTCTTCGCGCTCGACGGGGGCCGCCTCACCTGCCGCCCGATGAAGGGCACCGCGCCGCGCGACGTCGATCCCCAGGCCGACCGCGCCGCCGCCGCCGCGCTCGCGACGGACGAGAAGCAGCGCGCCGAAAACCTGATGATCGTCGACCTGATGCGCAACGACCTCGCGCGGGTCGCAGTGGCGGGCTCGGTCAAGGTCCCCGACCTATTCGCGGTGGAGACCTATCCCACCGTCCACCAGATGACGTCGAGCGTCACCGCGACGTTGAGCGATGGCAAGGACGCGGTCGACGTGCTCGCCGCGCTGTTCCCCTGCGGTTCGATCACCGGCGCGCCGAAAGTCCGCGCGATGCAGGCGATCGCGGCCATCGAGCGTAGCCCGCGAGGTGCGTATTGCGGCGCGATCGGGCGGGTCGACGCCGCCAGGAACGCGAGCGGCGGCGGCGCGATGTTCAACGTCGCGATCCGCACGCTGACGGTCGCGAACGGCGCCGATCACGCAACGCTCGGCCTGGGCTCGGGCATTGTCGCGGACAGCCGGACCGACGACGAATGGGCGGAATGCCACGCCAAGGCGGCGTTCCTTCACGCGGGCACCCGCGCGTTCGACCTCATCGAGACGATGGCGTTCGATCCCGTGGATGGCATCCGGCTGCTCGAACGCCATCTGGAGCGGATGCGGATCAGCGCCGGGACGTTCGGCTTTCCCTTCGATCGCCATAGCGCGCGCAACGAGCTCCAGGCCGCGACCTTCCGCCTGCGCGGCTCACGCCGCGTACGGCTTCTCCTCTCGCCCTCCGGCGCGGTCGCGGTCGAGGTGTCGCCAATCCCGCCCGCTCCCGCCGCGCCGGTCGAGGTCCGCGTCGTGCCGCTCCCCGTCGCACCGTCCGACATCCGCCTGCGCCACAAGACCAGCGACCGCGGCTTCTACGACAGCGCGCGCGGGTCCGCGTTCGAGGTCGTGTTCGAGGCTCCCGACGGCACCCTGACCGAGGGCAGCTTCACCAGCCTGTTCGTCGCGCGCGACGGCACCCTCGTCACGCCCCCGGCAGGCGCGTTGCTGCCGGGCGTGCTGCGCGCCGAGCTGCTGGCGACCGGCCGCGCGCACGAGGGTGTCGTCACGCGGGCCGATCTCGATCGCGGCTTCTTTGTCGGCAACGCGCTGCGCGGTCTTCTGGCAGCGGTCGTTTCGGATGGCGCACGACCGGCTGCCTCGCTATAGGGCGCGGCGTCTCCAGCCCAGAGGGCCGCTCCATGCACCAGTCCGCCGCGCTCGCGCGCATCAGCCCGTCGCCGACGCTGGCGATCACCACGCGCGTGATGGAATTGAAGCGGGCCGGAGTCGACGTCATCGGCCTGGGCGCGGGTGAACCCGATTTCGACACGCCCGATTTCGTCAAGGATGCCGCGATCCAGGCGATCCGCGATGGCAAGACCAAATACACCAACGTCGACGGCACCCCCGAGCTGAAGGCCGCGATCGTCGCCAAGTTCGCGCGCGACAACCAGCTGACCTACACCCCCGACCAGGTCAGCGTGAACGTCGGCGGCAAGCACACGCTGTTCAACGCGATCGTCGCCAGCGTGAACCCCGGCGACGAGGTCGTCATCCCCGCGCCTTATTGGGTCAGCTACCCCGACGTCGTCCAGTTCGCCGGCGCCACCCCGGTGTTCGTCGCGGCGGGCCCCGAACAGGGCTACAAACTGACGCCGGAGGCGCTTGATGCTGCGATCACCCCGCGTACCAAATGGGTGATCCTGAATTCGCCGTCGAACCCGACCGGCGCGGGTTACACCGCCACCGAGTTGAAGGCGCTGGGCGAGGTCATCCTGCGCCACCGCCAAGTCTGGGTCCTCGCCGACGACATGTACGAACACATCGTCTACGACGGCTTCGCCTTCGCGACGATCGCGCAGGTGGTGCCCGAGCTGTATTCGCGCACGCTGACGGTCAACGGCTGCTCAAAGGCGTATGCGATGACCGGCTGGCGGATCGGCTATGCCGCAGGCGCGCCGTGGCTGATCAAGGCGATGGCCAAGCTTCAGTCGCAATCGACCTCCAATCCCTGCTCGATCGCGCAGGCCGCCGCCACCGCGGCGCTGAACGGCGACCAGTCGTTCCTTGCCGAGCGCAATGCCGCGTTCCAGCTTCGCCGCGACCTGGTCGTGTCGATGCTCAACGCGATTCCCGGCATGCACTGCCCGACCCCGGAAGGCGCGTTCTACGTCTATCCGTCGTTCCCCGGACTGATCGGCAAGACCGCGCCGAACGGCCGCGTCATCGACACCGACGAGGCATTCGTCGGCTATCTGCTCGACGATGCGAAGGTCGCCGCGGTGCAAGGCGCCGCCTTCGGGCTCTCGCCAGCGATGCGGATCAGCTATGCGACGTCGGACGCTTTGCTGCGCGAGGCGTGCGCGCGAATCCAGGACGCCTGCCACAACCTGCGGTGAATGCGCGTGTCACGCATCGTTCATCGCACCGTTTCTAGAAACGGCATTGTCGCGGGAGCGGTGGGACACGATCTGCATTCTCGACATCCGATGCGGCGTATCCCGCTGCATCCCCGAACGAGAACCGATCATGACGAGCGTCCTGAAATCCAGCTTCTTCCGCCGCTTCGCCGGTGGCTTCCTGCTCGGCACGATCGGCATGGTCGCGCTCCAGCCCGCCGCAGCTGGGCACTTCGTCACCAGCCACATCCAGGCGGTGCGTTAGGGTCTACATCGATCCTCCCCCTTGCGGGGGATCGTCACGTCTCAATACAGTCCTAAGGATTCCCGCACACCACATCGCCGCCCGCGGGCGCGCGGATCGTGCAGGTCGCGTTGCCCGTCACCACGACGCGCCCCAGCCCGGTCATGCTGATCGCCGCCTGATAACGCGCCTGCGCCCGCGTCTCGCCGGGTCCGTCGACCCGCACCGTCAGGTCGTCCGTCGCCAGCCCGGCGGCATCGATCTCGCCCGGGCCGTTGGTCGACAGCCTGGCCTTGATCGCACGCCCCGCCAGCGCGATCGATCCGCCGCCGACGACCAGCGCGTCGGTCTGCTGCGCGTCCATCCCCTCGACCGCGATCTCGCCGGTCCCCGCCACCGACAGGTTCGCGCGTTCGGTGTGCATGCCCGCGACGGTCAGCTTGCCGCTGCCCAGCATCGCCACCGACGCCAGCGTCTGCGTCGACAGCGTGACGACGACCACCGGCGACACGGCACGCACGGCCGCATCGTTGCTGCGCCGGCGAAGGTAGAGCGTCGTGCCCTCGACCCTGAGGTCGACCATATCGAGCGCGCGTGCGTCGCCCGACAGCGTGGCGCGCGGCGACCGGCCTGTCGCGATCCGCACGTCGAACGCGCCATCGATCCGCACCCGGTCGAAGGTGCCGATGCCCACCGGACGATCGGCCGCCGATGCCGCGGCGGCGGTGCAGAGCAACAGGGCAGCGGTAGCCAGACGGATCATCGCGCCTACGTTCCACCGCAGCCGCCGCGATGCAAGCGAATCAGCGACCGCCGCAGCGCACCGTCCCCGATCCGTGGCTGCGCGTCGTGCAGCGCGCGCCCGGACCCAGATCGACATCGCCGGAGCCCGCCAGGTCGACCTGCGCGTCGCCGGTGACGCCTGCGCGCACATTGCCCGAGCCCGCGACCGACACCTTGGCCCCGTTGCTGCGCAGGTCGGCCGCATCCACATTGCCCGATCCCGCAATGTCGACGGTCAGCCTTCGCGCCGTGCCCGCTGCCTTCACGTCCCCCGATCCGGCGATCGACAGCGAGGCGGCGTTCACCTGCATCGCGGCGATGGCAAGCCCGCCCGATCCCGCGATCGCGCCATCGAAGCGCTCGCCCTCGACCCGGTCGATCGCCACGTCGCCCGAACCCGACACCTTGGCGCCCGCGATTTGCGGCATCGTCACCAGGACCTTGACGGTCCCGCTACCCCAATGGAAACCGCGTCGATCGATACGCAGCGATTTGCCGTCGCGCGTAACGCGAAGCTGGTCGAGCATGTCGGAGGGCCCCTCGGCCCGCACCGAAAAGCCGCTGCCGACCCGCACGTCGACATCGTCGGCACCGCGCAGGTCGACCGTGTCGAAATCGGCGACCGCGAAGGTCCGCGCATTGCCCGATCCGCTGGCCGGTGCGCCGGGGCCCTGCGCATCGGCATCGCCGCTCCCGCCGATCGAGCAGGCGGCAAGCACGATGGGGGTCAGGGCGGCGAAGATCGAACGGCGCATGGCATCCTCCTGTGTATTGCCGTCTTAATACACCGCTACCGCTGCTCGCGCAAACGAAAAAGGGCGGCTCCTTGGCGGAGCCGCCCTTTCCGACACCGACCGCGCGGAAATCAGACCGCGACCTTTTCCTTGTTGTAGATCGCGGCCGAGGCACGGAGGATTTCCAGGATCTTCTCCTGCGCGCGCGGTTCGTCGACCTCTTCCATCGCCGCCAGCTCGCGCGCAAGGCGGCTGGTCGCGCCTTCGAAGATCTGCCGCTCGGAATAGCTCTGCTCGGGTTGGTCGTCGGCGCGGAACAGGTCGCGCACCACCTCGGCGATCGACACCAGGTCGCCCGAGTTGATCTTCGCCTCATATTCCTGCGCACGGCGCGACCACATCGTCCGCTTGACCTTGGGCTTGCCCTTGAGCGTATCCAGCGCCTCGCGCAGCGTCTTTTCCGAGGACAGCTTGCGCATGCCGACGCTTTCGGCCTTGTTGGTCGGCACCCGCAGCGTCATCCGTTCCTTCTCGAAACGCAGGACATAGAGCTCGAGCGTAAGCCCGGCGATCTCCTGCTTCTGCAGCTCGATCACCCGGCCGACGCCGTGCTTGGGGTACACCACGAAATCACCGACATCGAACAACAGGGGCTTGGGCGCAGCAGCCATGAAGGGCCTTTCACGTATCTTTCCCACGACCGCGGAGGCGAACGATCTCGGTACGCCGTGCGGGTCGCGTGAAAAGGGGATGGTCAAACGTCATCGGGCGCAGGTCGGCGTCCGTCCCGCTCTATGTAGCAGTTCCGCAACAAAATTACCAGCGGGGCAGTTTTCCCCGCTCACGCGGAGGCGGTACCGGCCCGCTCCCCCACCCGGCCACCCATAGAATATCCCGTTGGGTGGCCGGGTAGGGGAGCGGGCCGGTACCGCGCTGATCCCGCTACACCGGATCAGCAAAAACGCTTAATCCCCGGCGCCGGGTTCGGGCGAGAAGAATTTGTCGAACTTGTCGGGCAGCCCCTTGAACGCGTCCGCATCGGGCGGCGTCTGCTGCGCGTTGCGGGTGACGTTGGGCCATTGCGCCGAGAAGGTGGTGTTGAGCTCCAGCCACTGCTCCAGCCCGCTCTCGGTATCCGGCAGGATCGCCTCCGCCGGGCATTCGGGCTCGCACACGCCGCAGTCGATGCATTCCGACGGATTGATGACGAGCATGTTCTCGCCCTCGTAGAAGCAGTCCACCGGGCACACTTCGACGCAGTCCATGTACTTGCAACGGATGCAGGCGTCGGTGACGACGTAGGTCATGGTTTTGCAATACCTCTGGGCGCGAACGCGACGCTGCTATGCGGGGTTCCCCGTAGCGTCAAGAACGGGGGCCCCGATCTCGTCGTAGCACGCCCGCGCCTCGGGCGCCGGGCCGCGGCGCGGGGGCAAGGCGGCGACCCGCAGCACCCGGACATCGCCGTTGCAGATAAAGGTCAGCACGTTGCCGACCCGGACCGCGGCATGCGCGCGGTCGACCGCACGCCCATCGATCCGCACCCGCCCGTCCGCCGCGATCGCCTGCGCGGCGGAGCGCGTCTTGGCCACCCGCACGAACCACAAGAAGCGGTCGAGGCGCATGGCTCCTTCAGGCACCGCGCACCATTTCCGCCAGCTCGGCAAAGGCATTCCCCGGCACCGGCGTGACGGTCACCGCGCGCGCCGGAGGCCGCCCTCGCCAGACCCACCGCGGCATGTCGCCCGGCAATTCCTTGAAGCCGAGCTCGACCATCAGCCGCTCCAGCGTCGCGGGCTCCAGCCCGATCGACAGCGCCAGCGCGGGATCGGGCGCGAACGGCGCACGGCCCTTTCTGGCATCGTGCGCCGCACGCGCCACCCGCTCGACCAGATCGACGCGCACCGCCTGGCATCCCAGCGGGCGAAACCCCGCCGCCAGCATCGCCGCCGGCGCATCGCGCGGCAGCACCGTCGCGCCGTCGGGTGCTTGCGGCAGCTGCTCGCCCCGCAACCCCAGCAGCATCCGCCGCCAGCCCGCACCCTCGGGCTTGAGCAACCGCGCGTCGAACACGTCGAGCGCACCGATCGTCAGCCCGGCGCTGCGCAATTGCCGCCGCTCTTCGGGAGACAGCGCCTCGACTGCGGCGCGGATCGGCAGTCGCGCGGTCAGGCCAGCCCCTGCCTCGACCGCCTGCGCCACGACGCGCAGCGCGGAGGTCGCCGCGGGATCGCGCGCCATCTCGGCAAGTCGCACGAGCCCGCCCGCCTTGCGCGCGAGCGTTGCCCCGATCCACCGGGTCACCCGCGCCGCGACGCCCTCGCGCACCGGCTTGTCGAGGCAATCGAGATCGCGGTGGACGACGATTCGCGGGCTCGCCAGCGATCGCCCCGCGGCCAGCTTCGCGACCGCATGGCCTTGCCAAAGGATCGCGCCCGCCGCATCGACCGACAGCGCCGCGTCCTCGCACGCGACCAGCGCCGCCGCCCGCCGCGCGCGCTCGCCCGCCAACCTTTTCTCTGCGGCGGCGAGCAGCATCCGCATATCCGCCGCGCGCGCGCCGGGCTCCGCGGTAAAGCGGAAGCCGTCGAGGCGGCCGATGGCGTGTTCCTCGACCAGCACCTCGCCCTCAGCCCCGATCGTCACCGGCAGCACGCCTGCGTCGGCGCCGATCCGGCGAATGAGGGCAGTCGTCCGCTTGTCGACGAAGCGCTGGGTCAGGCTCGCGTGCAGCCCGTCGGACAGCCGCTCCTCGATTTCGCGCGTCCGCTCCGCCCAATGCGCCGGATCCGCCAGCCAGTCGGCGCGCTGCGCGATATAGGCCCAGGTCCTGACCTGCGCGACGCGGCCCGCGATCGTCTCGACATCGCCCGCGATCGTGTCGAGCCGCGCGATCTCGTCGGCGAACCATTGGTGCGGCAGATGTCCGTGCCCTTCCGACAGATAGCCGAACACCCGCGCGACGAAGCGCGCATGCGGGTCGATCCCCGCCTTGCCGAAATCGGGAATGCCGCACGCCGCCCATAGCCGCGCCACCATCGCGGGCCGGCGCACCCGGTCGCGCACCCACGGCTCGTCCGCCAGGCGTTTCAGCACCGACAGGTCGATCGCCGGCGGCGCCGCGCGCAGCACGCCGGGCTCGGGCGGCCGCTCCAGGCTGGCGACCAGCGCGTCGATGCTGGTCATATCCGGCTCGCCGTCGCGCCAGTACAGGTGATCGAGCCGCGGAAAGCGATGCTCCTCGATGGCGAGCACCTCCTCGGGCAGGAACGCCCCCGGCCCTTCCTCGACCAGCGCCCCGAACGTCCCGTCGCGCTGGTGCCGCCCCGCGCGCCCCGCGATCTGCGCCATTTCGGCGACGGTCAGCCGCCGCTGCCTGCGCCCGTCGAACTTGCTGAGGCCCGCGAACGCGACATGCGCGACGTCCATGTTCAGCCCCATGCCGATCGCGTCGGTCGCGACCAGGTAATCGACCTCGCCCGCCTGGAACATCGCGACCTGCGCGTTACGCGTCCGGGGGGAGAGCGCTCCCATCACCACCGCCGCACCGCCGCGCAAGCGCCGCAGCATTTCCGCGACCGCGTACACTTCCTCCGCCGAAAACGCGACGATGGCGGATCGCTTGGGCAACCGGCTGATCTTTTTCGCCCCCGCATAGGTCAGCGTCGAGAACCGCGGGCGCTCGACGATCTCGGCGTCGGGCACCAGCGCGCGCACCATCGGTTTGAGTGCCGCCGATCCCAGGATCATCGTCTCGTCGCGACCGCGCGCGCGCAGCAGCCGGTCGGTGAAGACGTGGCCGCGCTCGGTATCCGCCCCCAGTTGCGCCTCGTCGAGCGCCAGGAAGCCAACTTCGCGATCCGGCATGCTTTCCGCGGTGCACAGGAAATAGCGCGCATCCGGGGGCACGATCTTCTCTTCCCCCGTCACCAGCGCGACCAGCTTGGCGCCCTTGATCGCGACCACCCGGTCGTACACTTCGCGCGCCAGCAGCCGCAGCGGAAAGCCGATCGTGCCGCTCGAATGCCCGCACATCCGCTCCACCGCCAGATGCGTCTTGCCGGTGTTGGTCGGCCCCAGGACTGCCGTGACCTTTGGCGCGATCCCGCTGTGCGACGTCATGCGCACAACATCGGCGGTGCGCACCGATCATGCAATGGACTCCCGCATCGTTGCCACATCCCGGCGCACCCACGCCACGGCTCGTCGTCATCGAAGTCGTGCCGTGACAGGGTTAATTTGACTTTAGCACCTCGCCTTCACAACGCTGCCACCGGCGCCGGGGGGAACGGCGACGCGTAATCGAGGGCAGCCGTCCGCCGTGTTCATGCCGAGCGATCAGGGACTGGAACTTGCCGGCGGCGGCACGCGCGCCTTCGGCCGTCCGTCCGCGCCGCGCCTGCCCGCCGCCCGCCCGCTCGCGGACCGCCTTCATGCCGCCCGGCTTCATGCAGTCGACTGGGTGCCCGATCTCGGCGCGCGGATCGGCACGCGGGACTGGTGGCGCGGCGCGGCCACCTGCCTGACGCTCTGCGCCGCCGCGGTCGCGCTGTCGCCCGCCGGCCTCGCGCCGGGCTGGCGCACCATCCCAGGCGTGGTCGCCGCCCCGCTCGGCGAGGCCGCGTGGGACGAGACCCGCGCGCAAGGCATCGCGCCCTTGGCATGGGGCGCCGACACCGGCCGCCGCATGGCCGCCAACGACCTGGTCGCGCCGCTCGCCGAAACGCCCGAGCGCCCGAGCGTCGAACTCTCCGCGACCATCGGCGAAGGCGACGCGTTCGACCGCGCGCTGGTGCGCGCCGGGGTCGGCCGCACCGACGCAAAGGCCGCCGCCGATCTGGTAGCCGATGCGGTCGGCCGCGGCGACATCGCCGAGGGCACCCGCATCGCGCTGACGCTCGGCCGCCGCCCCGACCGCACGGTCGCGCGCCCGCTCGAATCGCTCAGGATGCGCGCCCGCTTCGACCTCGCGGTCACGCTCACGCGCGCAGGGAACGGCCTGACGATGACCCGCCAGCCGATCGCGATCGACCACACGCCGTGGCGCATTCAGGGGCTCGTCGGCGCGAGCCTCTATCGCTCGGCGCGCGCCGCAGGGGTCCCCGCCAAGGCGGTGGAAAGCTACATCAAGGCCTTGGCCACTCGCCTGTCGATCGGCCGCGACGTCGACGCCGCCGACACGTTCGACATCGTCATCGAACGCGACCGCGCCGCGACCGGCGAGACCCGGACCGGCGACCTGCTGTTCGCCGGCCTCGACCAGGGCCGCAAACGCATCCAGCTACTTCATTGGGGCAAGAACAACGACTGGTTCGACGCGGACGGCCAGACCGAGCGCCGCGGCACGATGGGGCTGCCGGTCGCGGGCCGGGTGACGTCCACCTTCGGGATGCGGATGCACCCACTGCTCGGCTTCATGCGGATGCACAAGGGGATGGACATCGGCGCACCCTACGGCACGCCGATCTATGCCGCCATGGACGGCGTCGTGGCGTCGGCCGGGCGCAACGCGGGCTACGGCAATTTCGTCAAGCTCGCGCACGCCGGCGGCCTGGCCAGCGGCTACGGCCACATGAGCCGCATCGCTGTCGCGCGCGGCAACCGGGTCCGCGTGGGTCAGGTGATCGGCTACGTCGGGTCTACGGGCATGTCGACCGGCCCCCACCTCCACTGGGAAGTCTGGCGCAACGGCGCCTCGGTCAACCCGCGCAGCATCGCCTTCGCCCAGGTCGGCCAGCTCTCGGGTGCCGCCTTGCGCGCGTTCAAGGCGAAGGTGGCGGGGCTGCTCGCGGTGCGACCGGGGAGCTGAGCGGCGCGGCCGTACGGTGCCGAGACAACCGCGCCCGGCTGCTTGACGATTTCAGTCTGCATCGCTCGGGCGGGTCGACATTCAGCGGATCGGTCGCAAATTCCTCCCCGGAAGGGTAGGGGAAGTGCAGGGTGGAACGCGCCCCGCGTGTTCAAGAACCGTCCGGGGGACGGGTCGACCCTGCGCTCCGCAAAGCGGTGGCGGAGGGGGATCGCCACGAGCGACACCGCCCGCGGAGAACCCCCTCCGCCGGCCTGCGGCAGGTCCCCCTCCCCTCCGGGAAAGAGTTGCTGAAGATCGACCCAATACAGACCAACACTTGGGAGTCCTGGTCTATGGACGCCTGCCGCCGGTATCGAACGGCTTGGCCGGTCTACAGGCTGATGCTTGTGCCGACTGCCCAACCCGCAGGCTTGAAATCGGAGGCCAGCCACTCGATCGCGTACACTTCGGGCGCCGCACCGATGTGGTTTGCGACCGCGAGGATCTTGGCATAGCCCGCGCCGGGATCGCAGAAGAACACCGATACCCCTTGAGAGGTAGTCGGCTTGTTGCGGGTATGGTGATAGACGGCATGGCCCTTGTACTGAATGCCGCCAAGCGCTTCGCCTGCCTTGTCGCCGCCCGGATGCCCGGTGATGTAGTTCGCGCACGACAGCGCCGCCATATTGCTGACGTTGCGGCCCGATCGCCCCTTGATGATGTCCGCGATCTCCTGCTCCGTGAGGTCGCCGGCGGTACCGCCCGTCGCGACCCTGATCGGCTTCTTCTGCCGTTTCGCGCCCGGCAACGTGATCTGCGGAACAAGGTTGAACACTTGATTGTGCATTCCGGCGTAGCGCACGCTTCCTCTCCCCCTCCAAACACCTGCGAAGTCGGTCTTCGGCAACCAGGATACGATGGGGATGTGTGACGTGCAATACTTTCGGCGGGTGAAAATCGCTGCGAAACGACTGCCCGGCGACTCTGATGGCGAGGACATCGCCCAGCTTTCCAGGTACATACGGCGGCGACTCGCGATGAACGGCATGGTCTTGTTCTTCCAAGCCGACCGGAAGCCACGGACAGCATCTTGCCGGACTCAGCGGACAGCGCGACTCGGCTCAAGGTCTACTTGGCGCATGCGACCGAGGACACGCCGACAATGCGGCTGCCTGCGACCCGCCACCGCGGACATGCGCTCGACGTCCCGTCCGGTGCCGACCATGCCTCCCCCGGATCGGCGCGCTCACCCCACGGCAGCAACCCACGCGCCGACCGCCTGTCCTACAAGCCCGAACCCGTGCATGGTCGCGTCCGACTCGGGTGTCCGCCCGGGCGCGCTCATTTCCATCGCCGCGAGGATCACGCCGCAAGGATCACGGGGGCAATGGCCGCGATGGGCGGCAACTTCGCCAACTTCCGGGCCTGCGCCCGTAGCCGCGTTGGCCTCACCTTAGCCTCACCTTCCGCGTGCCTCAGCGCCCCTGCGCGCGCCAGCGGGCGATGGTGCGGCTGATGATCTGGTCCTCGCCGCCCGATTCGCACCACAATTCGGAGAACAGCGGGTCGCTCGATGCCGGCCGCTTGGCCTCGTCCAGCGCGTCGAACGACACGCGAATGGGGATCGACACGCCCTCGCCGCAGACGATGCCCTCGCGGTTGCGCAGCGCCGGGATCGAATCGAGGAACCCGCGCGCGCCCTCCGGCATCGCGGCGCGGACGAAGGCCTGGTCGCGGTCGTTGTTCAGGCGCATCGCGATGATCGTGCCGCATTGCGACAGCACGCCCTCCGCCAGGTCCGACGGCCGCTGCGTCACCAGCCCCAGGCTGACGCCGTATTTGCGCCCCTCCTTGGCGATCCGCCCCAGGATGCGCCCGACCGAGGAGCTCGCGCCGCCGCTGCTCGGGATGTAGCGATGCGCTTCCTCGCAGACCAGCAGCACCGGCCGCTGCGGCTCGTTGCGCGACCAGATCGCATAATCGAAGGTCGTCCGCGCCAGCACCGCCACCACCACCGACGTGATGTCGGACGGCACGCCCGACACGTCGACGATCGAGATCGGCTTGCCCTCCCCCGGCATGCGAAAGATGCGCGCCAGGAACGCCGCCATCGTGTCCGCGACCAGCATTCCTGAGAACATGAAGCCGTAGCGCGGATCGGCCTTGATCTCCTCGACCTTGGATTTCACGCGCAGGTACGGCGCGGTGTCGCCGGCGCGGTCCATCTTGCCCATCTCGTTCTGGATCAGGCTGGTCAGGTCGCTGAGCAGGTACGGGATCGGCGCGTCGACGGTCAGCTTGGCGATCTCCTGCCCCAGCCGGTTCTTGGCGCGTGCCGCGAGCAGGCATTTCGCCAGGATGTCGGCATCGACCTGCCGCTCGGACCCTTGCGTGGTGAGGAACACCTCGCAATGCTCCTCGAAGTTCATCAGCCAATAGGGCATCGCCAGGTTCGACACGTCGAACAGCGCGCCATTGCCCTTGAACGCCGCGGCATATTCGCCGTGCGGGTCGATCATCACGACATGGCCCTGCGGCGCCAGCTCGCAGATGCGGTGGAGGATCAGCGCCGCCGTCGTCGACTTGCCGGTGCCGGTCGAGCCCACCAGCGCGAAATGCTTGCCGAGCATCGCGTCGATATAGAGCGAGGCGCGCACGTCGCGGGTCGGATAGACCGTGCCGATGCCGATGCTCGCACGGTCCTCGGCGGCATAGACCTGCTTCAGGTCCGCGGTCGTCACCGCGAACACGTCGCACCCGGGCACCGGATAGCGGGTCACGCCGCGGCGGAAATTATAGAGCTTGGCGGTCAGCCGCTCCTCGTCGCCTTCGCCCAGGAAGTCGATGTCGGCGACGATCCGGTCGCTCGCCACGCCCTCCAGCGCCAGGCTGCGGACGTTGGCGACCAGCCAGGCGGGGCCGACGCGCATCTTGATCTGGCTGCCGACCTGCCCCGCGCTCGCCGCGACCAGATCCTCGTCGTCCGCGCTGCCCATCAACGCGGCGCGATCGAAGACGACGCGGCTGCTCGATCCCGCCACCGCCAGCACGAACCCGATCGGCTCCTGCTCGTCGCGCGCATCGCGCCGGGCGCGGTCGAAGACCTCAGATCGGGGCATTTCGGTCATGCGGTATCCTTGGCACTCATGGTGCGACCGTACGGCACAAGTGGTAAAGAAGGCGTTGTGCGCTCACCTCAGCGCCGCCCGGCGATCCACCCCGCCAGCCAGCCGAGCCCGATCGACAGCGCCACCGCGACCAGCCCATATAGCCAGGCCGACCGGTCGGCGGCGCGGGCGACGAAGCGTTCGAACCCCGATTTGCGGATGTCGATGTCGCGCACCGCCGCTGCCAGCACGCGCCCGTCGCGGATCAGGAAGGTCTCGGCGGTGAACCGCCCCACCGGCACGCGCGCCGGGATGGTGACGCGGGCCCGGTACAGCACGCCATCGGTGATCTCGACGCTGCGCGGCGCTTCGTAATACAGGCCGGCGCGGCGCTTGAGGTCGACGAGCCCGCGGCTGAACCGGTCCTGCTCGCCCGACGGCGCGCTCGAGGCTGGCGACAATTGCAGGCTGTCGAGCCCCAGTTCGTAGATCGCACGGGTGCGCTCGTCGACCAGCCGGTCGATCGGCTTCGACGAGGCGATCGCGTAGAAGGACGGCGCCGAGCGATAGCGCAGCCGCGCGGCGTTGACCCAGATGCCCGCGACCTTCTCCTTCTCGCGCATCAGGATCGACTGGGTCGGCCCCTTCACCACGACGACGATGTCGGCGGATCGCTCCGCCGCCGCCACCCGCCCGCCGGGATACAGGATCGCCCCGAACAGCAGCAGGTCGGCGCCGGTGAAGCTGTAGACGATCTCGACCTCGCGCTGCGACACGTCGGGGACCAGAACGGGCTTGGCTTGCGCGGTCAGCAGCAGCGCCGCGACTGTCGCGCAAACTCGCGAAAGAGCGAGTTTGCGTGCGGTGCCGGCCCGCTCCCCCACCCGGCCACCCACACGGTATCCTGATGGGTGGCC
>NZ_CAXVWL010000131.1:0-23423 GCF_964263785.1 Sphingomonas sp. | reverse complement strand
GGCCGCGAGCAGCGCTCCGTCCGGCTCAGCGGCCGCTTCGAGCCGTCGGACCGGCTGCGCTGGGACCTGTCCGGTGAATATTTCAAGGACACCGGGGGCCCGATCATTGCGCTGCTGCAAACGCCTCGCCCGGGTACCAAGCGTTTCTCGGTCATTGCCGACACAGCGACCTATCAGGATCGCTATGCGGCAAGCATCCGTTCGAAAATCAGCCTTGGACTGGGCGACGCGGTCCGGCTCAACTACATCGCGGGCTATAACCGGATCGGCGGCAGCACGCAGGTCGACGCGGACGCTGGCGCGTTGCCGCCCACCGGCGGCTTCGACCCGGCGAGCGGGCTTCAGCTATACCTGGGCGGCTTCGGCGAGAACCGCACGGTCAACTCGCGGTTCGAGTTCAACAGCCACGAGGTGCAGCTCCAGTCGGTAGGCGAGCGGGCGATCGACTGGATCCTCGGAGGCTATTACTCGCACGAAGTGAACCGCATCCGCTTCGACGTCGATCAACGCGACGGCTATCGGTTCGGCGGCACGCGAGCGTTCGTGGGCTCCTTCATCCAGGCGAACCGGCGTATCGATTCGCGCGCTGCTTTCGGCCAGGCGGTTTGGCACGCCACGGACGCGCTGCGCCTGACGGGCGGCCTGCGCTACACCAAGGACAAGAAGCAGGATAAGGGCGGCCGAAACGTCACCGCCTTTGGCTGCCCGGCGCCAGGCGCCCTGTCCTGCACCGTCAACATCTTTGGGGTGCTTCCGAACGCGACCGCCGCGGAGCTCCTCGCCTTTCTCAATGCGCAGGGCGGCAATTTCTCCATCTCCAACAACGACGTGAAGGGAAGCTGGGACAAGCTGACCTGGCTCGGCCGCGTCGATGCCGACCTGGCGCAGGACGTACTCGGCTATGCCAGCGTCTCGACCGGGTTCAAGTCGGGCAATATTCAGGACGGCGGGCAGACGACCGATCCGGAAACGCTGACCAATTACGAAGTGGGTCTGAAATCGCGGCTGTTCGACCGCAAACTGACGCTCAATCTCGCGGGCTATTACTCCGATTTCAAAGGGTATCAGGTCAACCAGGTCGTCAACACGCGCGACGCGAACGGTAACGTGATCGCCAGCCAGGTCTCGACCCAGAACGCGCGGGGCGCCACCGCGTACGGCGTCGAAGCGGAACTCACCGCCAACTTCACCGACGACGACCGGCTGCAATTCTCCGGCACGGTGCAGAAGACGCGGCTCAAGAGCCTGCTCAGCGTCGATGGGCGGCTCGACAATTCTGGCGATCCGACCGCGCAACGCCAGCTTCGCGGCAACGAACTGGCGCACGCGCCTCGCTTCTCCGCGACTGCCAGTTACGAGCACGACTTCAACCTGGCGAATGGAGGCAGCATCACGCCGCGTGCCACCGTTCACTTCGAAACGCGGAGCTATCTGACCTTCTTCAACGGCGACCGTACCAATCGGGTCGTGGCCGGGCAGCCGATCTATTACGGTCGCGACTTCGACCAGCAGGATGCTTATTCCAAGACCGATCTCGCGATCCGCTACAACGCACCGCAAGACAAATACCTGATCGAGGCTTTCGTCCAGAACCTGGAGAACGGCCGCATCCGCACCGGGGCGGGCGCGTTCGGGCCGACCCGCTACGCGCCTGTGTTCCTGTCGACGCTTCAGCCGCCGCGGACCTGGGGCGTAAGGGCAAAGGCCGCTTTCTGATACGATTTCGGCTCAACGGCCGGACATGACGACGCACGCTCTGTTCCCCGATCGCGTCGCCGTGCTGGGCGAACCGCACGACGCGCGGTTCGCCCCTCTTTTTCCGATCAATGCCGCCCCGAAAGAACAGTCATGATCAATACCCGTCCCCTCGTCGCTAGCCTGTTCGCGACGACCGCCCTGCTATGCGCAGCTTCGCCCGCACTGAGCCAGGCACTGGCCGCTCCGCCGCGTTCGGCCCCTGCCCAGATCGACGACCGATCGGCCGAAGCACGCGCCGACGCGCTGGTGCGACGGATGACGCTGGAGGAAAAGCTGGCCTATGTGCACGGTTACTTCCCCCCGCTCGCCAAGCCGGTTCCGCCGATCACCATGATCCCCTCCGCCGGGCATGTGCCCGGTGTGCCCCGATTGGGCATCCCCACCTTACGCGAGAGCGACGCCAGTCTGGGCGTCGCGAACCAGGTGGAGCAGCGGAAGGGCGACGTGGCGACTGCGCTGCCGGCAGGCCTCGCCACCGCGGCCAGCTTCGACCCGGACATCGCTTACCAGGGCGGCGCGATGATCGGGGCGGAGGCGCGCGCGAAGACCTTTAACGTTCTTTTGGCCGGCGGCGTGAACCTCACGCGGGACCCGTGGAATGGGCGCAACTTCGAGTATCTCGGCGAGGACCCGCTGCTCGCCGGCCTGATGGCGGGCGAGCAGATCCGCGGCGTGCAGAGCAACCGCATCGTCTCGACGGTGAAGCACTTCGCGTTGAACGCACAGGAGACCGGCCGCCATGTGCTCGATGCGCGCATCGGCGAAGCGGCGTTGCGCGAGAGCGACCTGCTTGCGCTGCAGATCGCGATCGAGCGCGGGCGCCCGGGATCGGTGATGGCGGCCTACAACAAGGTGAACGGTGATTGGGCTTCGGAAAACCCGTTTCTGCTGACCCAAGTTCTGCGAGGCGACTGGGGCTACAAGGGGTGGGTGATGTCCGACTGGGGCGGCGTCCATTCCACCGAAAAGGCGGCGCTGGCCGGGTTGGACCAGCAGTCGGGCCAGGAGCTCGATACCGCCATGTTCTTCGGCAAGCCGCTCGAAGACGCGGTTCGCGCCGGCCGCCTGCCGATGGCGCGGCTGGACGACATGGTCCGCCGCATCCTTACCGGCGTGATCTCGACGGGGCTGATGGATGCGCCCGTGCCGGCGGCGGCACAGCCGATCGATTACGCCGCCCACGCCCAAGTCGCACAGCACGCTGCCGAGCAAGGCATCGTGCTGCTCAAGAACGACGCGAACCTCCTCCCGCTCGCCCGCACCGCGAAGCGGGTCGTGCTGATCGGGGCGCACGCCGACGTGGGCGTGCTGTCGGGCGGCGGCTCCAGCCAGGTCCGCTCGGTGGGCGGTGCGCCGGTCGAGATCCCGCTGACCCGCGGCGAGGCGGCGTCATTCGCACGCATGACCTGGCACGCCTCGTCGCCGCTGCGCGCGATCCGCGCCGCAATGCCCGGAGCGGAGGTGACCTATGTCGACGGCCGCGATCCACGCGCCGCCGCAGCCGCGGCGCACGGGGCGGACCTCGCGGTCGTATTCGCCTGGCAATGGCAAAGCGAGGCGCAGGACGTCGAGACCCTGGCACTTCCGGAGAACCAGGACGCCTTGATCGAAGCGGTGGCGGCGGCGAACCGCCGGACGCTGGTGGTGCTGGAGACGGGCGGTCCCGTGCTCATGCCGTGGATCGCACGGGTTCCGGCGGTGCTCCAGGCCTGGTACTCCGGCCAGCGCGGCGGCGAAGCGATCGCGAACATTCTGGTAGGGGCGGTGAACCCGTCCGGGCGGCTACCCATCACCTTTCCGGTCAGCGCCTACCAAGCGCCGCGTCCGATGCCGGTGGGGTTACCCGAACTGCGCGACGCCGAAGCGCGCCGGGCGGCGGGCGACAAGACCACGCATCAGCAGTCCGCCGGCGTCCGCCCGTTCACGGTCGAGTACCGGGAAGGCTCGGACGCCGGCTATCGTTGGTATGCCCGACAGGCCCGCAAGCCGCTCTTCCCGTTCGGCTATGGCCTTTCCTATACGACCTTCCGCTATGGCAAGCTCGCGGTCGAGGACGGACCCGCGCTGCGGGTCAGCTTCGACGTGACGAACACCGGGTCGCGGGCCGGCGCGGACGTGCCGCAGCTCTATGTCCGGGCAAGGAGCGGTGAGGGCACGACGGCCGATCGCCTGGCCGGCTTCACCAAGGTCCGGCTCGCGCCCGGCGAGACGCGGCGCGTGACCCTGGCGGTCGATCCGCGGGTTATCGCCCGTTACGATGTCGTAAAACGCGAGTGGAGGGTCGATCCCGGCTCATACCCGCTGATGGTAGGACGATTCGCGGGCGATCATCTACTAAGCGGCCAGGCACAGCTACGCGGCACCCGGCTCGATCCGTAAGGCAATGAACCCACCGATATCGGAGCGAAGCTCGGGCGACTTCTTCCGGACCTGAGGTCCGCCCGCCGGCCCGACGCCGCCTGCCCGCCGACCTGCGACGGGTGCGGCGAAGCGTCAGCCGATGGACGCTCGAAGGACTGGAATGGGGAGTGCAAGCTCGCTTAAGCTGTGCCCAGTTGAGCATTGGCGAGGGAGTGACCGATCTCGAAGTGCGCTCATGCTGTCCTGCGACCGACTTCTGTGCATGCTCCCGCTGGAAAACCTGAGCCTGCTGTTCGCATCGCACCGACGATCTGACCCGCTGTCAGCCGTTCAGCGCCCGTTTGTCGGCCCTCAACATCGGCCGCTCGTCACCGTGTGCTCAGCTACCGCTACGAGCCGGCGCCGCTGAACGCCAAGTACCTGTTCACAAACAAGATCGACCGATGGTTCACGTTCGAAGGCGTGACGCTCGCGTCCAGCAAATCGGGGCGGCATCTGCTTATCACGGACCTCAGCAATTTCATCGAGAACGTCTCGCGCGTGCAGATCGTCGACGCGCTCGAGAAGGCGGTTCCCAACCTAGCCGCGAGCGGACCCGAGAAGCTCCAGATCCGCAACGCGATCGCCACCCTGGACCGGTTGCTGAGCGAATGGACGTTCAGCCGGGACCACGATCTTCCGCAGAACCGCGACGCCTCCGCCTTCCTGTCGAACATCCTGCTATCGTTCGTAGACAGAGAGATGACGAGGAAGGGCTACGACTACTACCGCTACGTGGATGACATCCGCATCATCGCCGACCCCGAGTTGCACGCGCGTCGCGCGCTGCAGGATCTCATCAGGCAGCTGCAAAAGGTAGGTCTCAACATCAACGCCAACAAGACCGAGATCCTTGCCCCCGACGTTTCTGGCACGAAGCGCGCGGAATACTTCCTCTCGCAAGACAGTTCCACGATCGCGATCAACCAGATGTGGCAGTCCCGCAGCTACGGCCTTGGCAACCGCTACCGCGGTAGGACCAAAGGTCAGCTCACCGGCAAGGAGCAGCGTTCGGCTGTCAGCCAAGTGGTCCAGGGGACGGGGTCACTGATATTCAAGCGCGCTCTGCTGGCCGCCTCATCCCTCGATGACGTGAGGGTGGTCCTGCCCATGCACGACGCGCCGCTGTTCGAACACACGCTCGCCGAAACGCCGGCCAGGGTCGTCGCCCTTTCGAAAGTGTCATGACCAAGGTGCTCGGCGCTCGAGTTACTGGAAGAGGCATCGATCAGCGACTTCGCCGAGCGTGAGCCAAGCCTTTGTCGTCCCGGGAAGCAGCCGTTCCGCTAGACTAATCACCAAAGCCGGACGCCATCGCCAGCACGGTTTGCGCCGCGTGCTGTCCTACAATCCTTGCCTCGTGTAAGCCCCAGCCATGCCCTCGCTCGTTCCCTCGCAACATCGCTCCGGTCGCCGGTCGCCCGCATGGCTATTCGCCGTTGACGGCCGATCTTCGCACCCGTCAACCGGTGACAACGTCGACCGCTTTCACGTGTCAACCAGTGTCAACGTCTTGTGGTCCGGGATCGGGGGTCGAGCCCACGTGTCAACCAGTGTCAACGCTTTCGCTTTACCGGCCGGTCTTGGTGCCTAGGATCAACGACATGGACTCCCTCGTCTCCACCGGCTGGCTCGCCGAACACGCGCACGATGTCCGCATCGTTGACGCCAGCTACTATCTTGCCGAACACGCGCGCGATGCAGCCGCCGAGTTCGCCACCGCGCGCATCCCGGGCGCGGTATTCTTGGATCTGGCGACGCTTGCCGATCCGGCCTCGCCGCTGCCGATGACCTTGCCGTCGCCGGAAGCGATCGCCGACCGGCTCGGCACGCTCGGCATCGCCGCCGGGGACGCGGTCGTCCTCTACGACGCCTCCCCGCTCCGTTCGTCGGCGCGCGCTTGGTGGATGCTGCGCACCGCGGGCTTCGCCAATGTCGCGATCCTCGACGGCGGTCTCGCCGAATGGCGCGCCGAGGGCCGCGCGCTCACCGCCGAGATTGCGACGCATGCGCCCGTTGAGACCGTCCGGGGCCGTCCGCTCGCCAGTCCACGCACCTTCGAAGCGATGCGCGCCAACGCCGTCGCCCCCACTGAACAGGTCGTCGACGCCCGGTCGCCAGCGCGCTTTGCAGGCACCGAGCCCGAGACCCGCGCAGGCGTCGAGCCCGGCCACGTTCCCGGCGCGCGCAACCTCCACTACGCCGCGCTTTTCGAAGCCGACGGCACCTGGAAGCGCGGTGACGCGCTTGCCCGAGCCTTTGCGGATGCGGGCGTCGATCTCGCGCGGCCCGCCGTCGCCACCTGCGGCTCGGGCGTCACTGCCGCCATCATCGTCTTCGCCGCGCATCTGCTCGGGCACGACATGGCACTCTACGACGGCAGCTGGAGCGAATGGGGCAGCGATCCCACCACCGCCAAGGCGCGCGCATGACCGACGAGGTCAAGGGCGACTCGACCCGCGTGGTCGCCGCGGGCCGCCGCCCGGAATGGACGCAAGGCATCGTCAATACGCCGGTGTGGCGCGCCTCGACCATCCTCTACGACAATGTCACCGCCTTGCGCGAAGGCGGGCGCGCCGATCCGCACCACCGCCTGTTCTACGGCCGCAAGGGCACGCCGACCCAGTGGAGCCTCGCCGATGCGCTGACCGAATTGGAACCCGGCGCGGAGGGGAGCTTCCTCTATTGCTCCGGCGTCGCCGCGCTCGCCGCCGCACTGCTGTCGGTGCTCAAGCCCGGCGACGAGCTGCTGATGGTCGACACCGCCTACGACCCGACCCGGTCGATGGCGAACGGCCTGCTCAAGCGTTTCGGCATCACCACGCGCTTCTACGACCCGCTGATCGGCGAAGGGATAGCCGAGCTGATCGCTCCCAACACCGCCGCCATCCTGCTCGCAAGCCCCGGCAGCCTCACCTTCGAGGTCCAGGACGTCCCCGCCATCACCGCGGTCGCGCGCGCGCGCGGCGTGACGACGATCCTCGACAATACCTGGGCCACCCCGCTGCTCTTTCCCGCGATCGCGCACGGCGTCGATCTCACCGTCCTCGCCTGCACCAAATACGTCGTCGGCCACAGCGACGTGATGCTCGGCTCGGTCACCGCTGCGCCCACGCATTGGAAGGCGTTGCGCGACACCAGCTATGCGCTCGGCCAGGTCGCCAGTCCCGACGATTGCTGGCTCGCCGCCCGCGGCCTGCGCACGATGGCGGTCCGTCTCAAGCAGCACGACGCGAACGCGCTCCGCATTGCCCGCTGGCTCGCCGACCAGCCCGGCGTCGCCCGCGTCCTCCATCCCGCGCTGCCCTCCTGCCCCGGACACGAGACCTTCCTGCGCGATTTCAGGGGCGCAAGCGGCCTGTTCTCCTTCATCCTCGACGGCGGCGGTGAGGCGGCACGCGCCGCGCTGATCGACGGGCTCGACCATTTCGGCATCGGCTACAGCTGGGGCGGGTTCGAGAGCCTCGCGCTCCCCATCGACCCGCACCGCCATCGCTCCGCCACCAAACGCGACGACGCCGGGCCGATGATCCGCCTTCAGATCGGACTCGAGGACGCCGACGACCTGATCGCGGACCTCGACCGCGGCCTCGCGCGCTTCCGTGAGGCTGTGGCCGGGGCGC
Source organism: Sphingomonas sp. (assembly GCF_964263785.1). GTDB lineage: Bacteria > Pseudomonadota > Alphaproteobacteria > Sphingomonadales > Sphingomonadaceae > Sphingomonas. The sequence goes on along the minus strand of NZ_CAXVWL010000131.1, from coordinate 15,642 downwards.
CACACGACGCCGCGCAAACGCGCTGACGCCACCGAAACGTCTTGTGCGCTGCAGCAGCGGGTGGCATGTTCATCGGCGTCGGACAGGACGATCGCGCGGGGGCTCGTCCCGACAGACGCGGCACCGTTCGGCATGCAGGCGGGGACATCGATCTTTCGAAAGGGATACGATGCGCTTCACCACTCTCCTATTGGCCGGCACCATGCTGGCCGCAGCCGCTCCCGCGTTCGCGCAGGACGAAACCGCGCCGCCCAAGGCCGTTACCGTCACCGGTTCGGTCGCGATCGTCAGCGACTACCGTTTCCGCGGCGTATCGCAGTCGGACGAGCAACTCGCCGTCCAGGGCGGCTTCACGATCGCGCACAAGAGCGGCTTCTACGTCGGCACCTGGGGGTCGAACCTCGCCGGCTGGGGCACGTTCGGCGGCGCCAACATGGAACTCGACCTGATCGCCGGGTTCAAGACTCCGATCGGCGGCGGCGGCACGCTCGATGTCGGCGCGACCTGGTACATGTATCCGGGCGGCTTCGACAACACCGACTTCATCGAACCCTATGCCAAGCTGTCGGGCACCACCGGGCCGCTCAACCTGACCGCGGGTGTCGCCTATGCGCCCAAGCAGCAGGCGCTGGGCCCCTGGTACCGCAACGGCACCTCGGCCGCGAACGGCGTGTACGACCGGGTCAACGCCAAGGACGACAATCTGTACGTCTGGGGCGATGCCGCCGCGGGCGTGCCCAACACAGGCCTGACGGTAAAGGGCCACATCGGCTATTCGAACGGCAACAAGGGCCTGGGCCCCTTCGCCACCAGCGTCTCGCCTACGGGTGAGTATTTCGACTGGCTGGCAGGCGCGGACTATACGATCCCCAGCACCCCGCTCACCCTCGGTGTCGCCTATATCGACACCGATATCAGCAAGCGTGAATCCGCCTATCTGCAGCCAAGCTTCAGCAAGGGGCAGGACGGTACCGGCTCGATTGCCGACGCCACCGTCCTGGTATCGCTGACCGCGGCGTTCTGATCACTATACCTCCCGGCACGGGGAGGGGGACCGTCGCGAAGCGATGGTGGAGGGGCAGTCACAAGCGGTGCCGCCCGAAACTGCCCCTCCACCAGCCTGCGGCGGGTTCCCCCCCCCCCCCCCCCGCTCCGGGGAGGTATCGAGAGTTCTATTTGGTCCCCGCGCTCGCCTTGGCATCCTGTCCATCGCCCTCGGGCGCCGCGACGATGTCGCGCGTCGTCGCGCCCTTGTCGACGACGTTGGTATCGGGGTCGCCGACGTTGGAGCGGATGCCGCGATCGGCGCTATCGCCGCCCGCCGCATCCACCGCATTGCGTTCCGACGCACTGCGCGCCGCCGATCCGCCGAACAGCGCGTCGAGCGTCTGCGCGTTGCTGGCCGAATCCTGCGGCCGAGCGGCGCCCGGCGCGGGCGGCACCAGCGCGAAATCGGGCGGGATCACCAGCGGCGCCTGGCGCGCCACCGCGAACTCGTCGGGACGCGCCCGGTCGTAGCCGCTCTTGCCGCAGCCCGACAGCAGCAGGGCACCGGCGACGCCGGCCACGATGGTCTTACGCATTGAAATTCTCCACTGGCACGTCAGGCTTATCGCGGGTCAGAAACGCCCGGACGAGCAAAACGAGCACGCCTATCGTAATCGCCGCGTCGGCGACATTGAAGACCAAAAACGGCCGCCACTGAGGATCCCAGGGCGTTGGGAAGTGCAGGTCGGCGAAATCGACCACATAGCCCAGCCGCATCCGGTCGAGGATGTTGCCCATCGCCCCGCCGAGCACGAGCCCCAGCGCGGCCTGGTCCACGCGATTGCGCTCGCGCCACATCCACACCGCGACGCCGACTGCGATGGCACCGGTCAGCAGCACCAGCGCCCAGCGCGTCAAATGCCCGTCGGCAGGCAGCAGCCCCAGCGATATGCCGACATTGGGCACGAAGCGCAGGTCGAAGATGCCGACGATCTCACGCGCATCCCCCGCCTGTGCGATGCCGAGCGGCCCGGTGACGAGATATTTCGAGAGCTGGTCGGCCACGAACAGCGCCGCGGCGGCGATCAGGCCGGTGCGTGGCCACTCACGCATCGACCACCTGCGTGCCCACGACCGTCTCGCAACGCGCGCACAGCGCGCCGTCGTCGGTCACCTCGGGCAGATGCCGCCAACAGCGCCCGCACTTCAGGTAATCGGTCCGCCCGACCGCCAGGGCCTCGCCGGACACGACCGATGCGACAATGAATGCCTCGGCAAGCATGGCCGCATCGCCCGGCGTTTCGGGAACGACGACTTCGGCCTCCAAGCTGGAGCGCACCGTCTTCTCACGCCGCAAAGGCTCGATCGCCTCGGTCACCTGCGTGCGAAGCGCGCGGATATCGCGCCACTTGGTCGTCAGCATGTCGGTGCCGTCGAGCACCGGCACTTCGGGCCATTCCAGGAAATGCACCGACTCGTCCTCGCTCGGAAACCGCGCCTGCCACACCTCCTCGGCGGTCAAGCACAGGATCGGCGCGGCGTAGCGGACGAGTGCGTGGAACAGCGTGTCGAGCACCGTCCGGTACGCCCGCCGCTTAGGGTCACCCGTCGCGTCACAATACAGCGAATCCTTGCGGATATCGAAGAAGAATGCCGACAGATCGTCCTGCGCGAAGTCGGTCAGCAGCCGCAGGTAGCGGTTGAACTCATACCCGTCCGCCGCCTGGCGTAGCTCGGTATCGAGCATGCCCAGCAGGTGGAGCACGTAGCGCTCCAGCTCGGGCATCTCCGCAACCGCCACGCGCTCGCTCTCCTCGAACCCGTCGAGCGCGCCGAGCAGATAGCGGAACGTATTGCGCAGCTTGCGGTACGCGTCGGAGGCGGTGGCGAGCACCTCCTTGCCGATCTTCACGTCCTCGAAATAGTCGGTCGACGCGACCCACATCCGCAGGATGTCCGCACCGCTCTCGCCGATGATCTTGAGCGGATCGACGACATTGCCGAGCGACTTCGACATCTTGCGCCCCTTGTCGTCGAGCGCGAAGCCGTGCGTCAGCACCGCGTCGTACGGCGCCCGCCCCCGCGTCCCGCACGATTCCAGCAGCGACGACTGGAACCACCCGCGATGCTGGTCCGACCCCTCGACATACAGGTTCGCGCACGCGTCGGGGCCGTACCGCGCCTCGACCGTGAACACATGCGTGCAGCCCGAATCGAACCACACGTCGAGGATGTCCTGCACCGGCGTGTAATCGCCCGCCTCATACTCGGGGCCCAGCAGCGCCTGGTGATCCGCGGTAAACCAAGCATCCGCCCCGCCCGCCGCGAACGCCGCGACGATCCGCGCGTTGACCGCCGGGTCGTTCAGATACCCGCCGGTCATCCGGTCGAGATACACCGCGATCGGCACCCCCCACGCGCGTTGACGGCTGATGACCCAATCGGGGCGGCCCTGGACCATCGCGGTGATCCGGTTCTCCGATCGCGCCGGCACCCACCGCGTCCGCGCGATCGCATCGAGCGCTGTCTCGCGCAGGGTTGCGCCATTCCCCTCTCCCCTCGTGGGAGAGGGAGGGAGCGGCGAAGCCGCGGAAGGGTGAGGGGGAGTCACGAGCGGATCGCTCGCAGCATCCCCCTCACCCTCCCACTCACTGCGCGAGCGGGCCCCTCCCTCTCCCACAAGGGGAGAGGGGTAGGAAGCATCCATCGGAATGAACCACTGCGGCGTCGCGCGAAAGATCACCTTCGCCTTCGACCGCCACGAATGCGGGTAGCTGTGCGCATAATCGTCGCTCGCCGCCAGCAACGCGCCCGCCGCGCGCAGGTCCGAACAGATCGGCCCGTTGGCGCTCACGAACTTCTTGTTGATGACGCTGCCCTGCCCACCGAGCCACGCCCAGTCCGCCCGGTACATCCCCGCCCCGTCGACCGCGAACACAGGATCGATGCCATATTCCTTGCACAGCGCGAAATCGTCCTCGCCATGATCGGGTGACATATGGACCAACCCCGTCCCCGCATCGGTGGTGACGAAGTCGCCCGGCAGCAACGGCCGCGGCTTGGCGAAGAAGCCGCCGAGGTAATGCATGGGGTGACGGACGGTTGCGCCAACCAGTTCTTTCCCGAACAGTTCAACATATGCTCCACCCGACACAGAAAAATCGGGAGTTTCAAACAGCCTTACGGGCAATGATGTGAGGTCGCTAAAATCAATCTTAGACACTTTTTGATTTACCCGTTTGACAAACGGATCAATCAAGTCCTTTGCGACAAGGTAGGCGTCGTTATCGAGACGATAGCCAGCTTTATGAAGTCGCTTGTTGATCTCATAATCTGGCCAAGGCTCATCCTCTTGCGAAGGACGCGCAACACCAAGCCGGAGAAAGGAGTACGTAACGGTCGGGTTGAACGCGAGTGCTTGGTTGACGGGAATCGTCCAAGGCGTAGTGGTCCAAATCATTGCGAGCACGCGCCCTCCGCGCGCCAGCATTAACTCGATCGGCTTGCAGCCGTGTGCATCTTCGATCTCGAACGCCACGTCGATCTGAGTCGACACAATGTCCTCATATTCGACCTCGGCGTCGGCCAGTGCGGTCTTCTCGACCGGCGACCACATCACCGGCTTGGCCCCGCGGTACAATTGCCCGCTCTCCGCAAACTTCAGCAGCTCGCCGACGATCGCCGCCTCCGCCTCGTACTTCATCGTCAGATACGGGTCGTCCCAGTCGCCCATCACCCCCAGCCGCTCGAACTCCACCCGCTGCACCGCGACCCACTTCTCGGCATAGGCCCGGCACTCGGCGCGGAACTGCGCGACCGGCACGTCGTCCTTCGACAGCTTCTTCGCGCGATACGCTTCCTCGACCTTCCACTCGATCGGCAGCCCGTGGCAATCCCAGCCGGGCACGTAGGGCGCGTCCTTGCCAAGCAACGTCTGCGAACGGACGATGATGTCCTTGAGCACCTTGTTCATCGCATGGCCCATGTGGATGTCGCCATTGGCGTACGGCGGCCCATCGTGCAGGATGAACCGCTCGCGACCCTGCCGCATCTCGCGCAGCCGCTCGTACACCCCGATCCTGGCCCAGCGCTCCAGGATCGCGGGCTCCTTGGCGGCCAGCCCCGCCTTCATCGGAAAGTCGGTCTTCGGCAGGAAGACGGTATCGCGCCAGTCGCGCTTTGCCTCAGCAGCGTCGGGAGGAGTGTCGGTCATCCCGCGGCGCTTAGGATTTCGCGGGCGCGCGCGCAATCCGCCGCCATCTGCGCCTGCAACGCATCCAGCGTGTCGAACTTCGCCTCCGGCCGCAGGAACTCGATCAGCTCCACCTCGACACATCGGCCATACAGGTCGCCGGAGAAGTCGAAGAAATACGGCTCCAGCAATTCCTTGGGCGGCTCGAAGGTCGGCCGCACCCCCAGGTTCGCCGCGCCGTCGAGTATCGTCCCGTCGTCGAGCCGGCCGCGCACCGCATAGATGCCGTACGCCGGCCGCAGATACTTGCCCATGTCGACGTTGGCGGTGGGATAGCCGATCGTCCGCCCCAATTTGTCGCCATGCCGGACGACGCCCTCGATCGCGAAGGGTCGGGTCAGCAACCGCGCCGCCCCGCGCATATCGCCTTGCCGCAGCAGGTCGCGGATGCGGCTCGACGAGACGCCCACGCCGTCCAGCGCCACCGGCCCCACCGTCTCTGCCGCGAAGCCGTGCGCCGCCCCCGCCGCTGCCAGCACCCGCGTATTTCCGCCCTTGGCGTTGCCGAAGGTGAAATCCTCTCCCGTCACCACCCCCGCGACCCGCAGGCAGCCGATCAGCCGCTCGGTCACGAACTGCTCCGCGGTCAGCGCCGCCAGCGCGCCGTCGAAGCGGAACACCGCCATCGCATCCGCCCCGGCTTCGGCAAACAGCCGCTCGCGCTGGTCGAGCGTCGTCAGCCGGAACGGCGCGGCGTCGGGCCGGAAATGCCGTACCGGATGCGGATCGAACGTCGCGACCAGCGCCGGCCGCCCCTCGGCGCGCGCACGCGCCACCGCACGGCCCACCACCGCCTGGTGACCGAGATGGAACCCGTCGAAATTGCCGAGCGCGACGACACCGCCGGCCAGAGCACCGGGGATCGCCGCGCCGCCATCAAGCCGCTGCATGCGCGCGCCTATACGCAGGCTCGGGATAGGACGCCAGCGGACCTACCGTCCATCCGTCGCCCCGCCCACCCGTCACCCCGGGCTTGAGCCGGGGCCCCGCGTCTTGGGCCGGCAAAAGGAAGCGGGACACCGGGTCAAGCCCGGGGTGACGAAGAGAACTTCATGCCTGACGCACCAGCGTCACGAAACTATACCCCGGCCGCTCACCCTCCGCGGCATGATCCTCGCGAAACACCTCGCGCCAGCCGACGAACGCCGGCACGATCGCACCCCCCTCCGGCGCGGCATGGACCTCGGTCAGCTCCACCCGGTCGGGGTCGAACAGCGCGAACACCTCCGCCCCGCCGATCACGGCCGCATCCTCCCCCGCCAGCGCCATCGCCTCGGCGACCGAATGCGCCGCCTCGGCCCCCGCCGCCGCCCACTCGCGGTCCCGGGTCAGCACGATATGCCGCCTGCCCGGCAATGGCGCCGGAAAGCTCTCGAAGGTCTTGCGCCCCATCACCATCGCGCGGCCCATCGTCAGCGTCTTGAAGCGCCTGAGATCAGCGGGCAGGTGCCACGGCAGCGCGCCGTCGCGGCCGATCACGCCATTGTCGGCGCGCGCCAGGATGAAGGTGATCACCGCAGCAGCTTCGGCGCTTCCTTCTCGATCGCCGCCTTCACCGCGCCCGCGAACAGCCCAAGGAACGCGGGCAGGTCGACGACCGCGTGGACCTTGTCCTCGAAGATCGTCAGTTCGCTCGCGATCCGCTGCCCCATCGCCGCGACGGTGAAGTGCATGACGTCGCCGTCCCAGCGATGCTCGACCTGCGCGCCGCCCGGAATCTTCTCGCCGATCCGCCCGATGCCGCCGTCGAGCCGGGCGCGCACCCCGTCCTTGCCGAGCGAATGCGGGATATCAAGGGTGATCGGAGTGCCCATATGCTGCCTTTCAGGTCGCGAAAATCATCCCGCCACTTCGGTGGCAAAGATTTGCCTATCGTCGGCAAACGCCTTGAACTCCAGCGCGTTGCCGCTCGGGTCGCAGAAGAACATCGTCGCCTGCTCCCCCGGCTGGCCGACGAAGCGCACATGCGGCGCGATCCCGAATGCGACGCCCGCCGCCTCGACCCGCTCGGCGAGCGCACGCCAGTCCGCCATCTCCAGCACCACACCGAAATGCGGCACCGGCACGTCATGCCCGTCGACTGGATTGCTGTGGTCCGCCCCGCGCGCCTGTCCAGACAGATGCGCGACGATCTGATGCCCGAACAGGTCGAAATCGATCCACTGCACGCTCGACCGCCCCTCCGGACAACCGAGCACGCCCCCGTAGAAGGCGCGCGCCGCGGCAAGGTCGTGGACGGGAAAGGCGAGGTGAAACGGACGAGGCATGGGGGTTCCCTAGCAACTCCTCCCCCGGAGGGGGAGGGGGACCGCGCGCGTAGCGCGTGGTGCAGGGGGCTTGCCACTGGCGAGATCGCTTGCGGCCAGCCCCCTCCACCAGCTTCGCTGGTCCCCCTCCCCCTCGCGGGGGAGGAACTTACGATGGCAGCGGCAGCCCACCGGAACGCTGTCCTACAGCGTTCGCCGAGTGTAACGCGTGCGCATGGCCACACCGCCCCTCCCCGCAGATCAGCACCCATCCGGAAACGACAACCCACCACCGTTTCCAATCACGCGTCAACGTGTGACAACGTCCGCCAGCGTTCACGTGACAACCGGTGTCAACGTCCGCCCCGGAAATCGCAGGAAAATCAGCAAAAACGAGCCTCGAATAACCGGCGCGCACGCGTCAACCAGTGTCAACGTCATCGCCCCGCCAACGTCGCGAAACGTCACTTCACCCCGTGACCTTTCGCCTGAAAGCACCCGGTCGCGATGAAGTCCGCGCTCCTCTGCCTCGTTCTCGGCGCGCTCGCCGCCTGCGGCTTCGCCCCGCTCGAACTCTGGCCGCTCACCCTCGCCTGCCTCGCCGTCTGGATCGCGCTGGTCCACGCCGCCCCCACCTTCCGCGCCAGCCTGTGGCGCGGCTATGCGTTCGGCGTCGGCCATTTCACCGTCAACGACAATTGGTTCAAGCACGCCTTCGATTTCCAGGACGCGATGCCGCCGGTGCTCGGCTATTTCGCGGCGGTCGCGCTGGCGCTCTACCTCGCGGTCTATCCGATGGCCGCCGCCGGCATCGCATGGCGGTTTCGCAAGCCAAACGCCGATGCAGCCCCCGATGCAGCCTACGTCCTGATCTTCGCCGCCGCCTGGATCGCGACCGAATGGCTCCGTGCCATCATGTTCACCGGCTACGCCTGGGACCCGCTCGGCGTTATCTGGGTGCCCGTGCAGGCTGTCGCAGGGCTGGCGGCGTATGTCGGCACCTACGCGCTGTCGGGGCTCACCGTCGCCGCCGCGGGCGGGCTGGTGCTCAGCGCGCGACGCCGCCGCTGGTGGCCCGCCGCCGCCGTCGCCTTCGTCGCGGTCGCGCTCCAGGCGTTTGGCTACCCGCAGCCCGCCACGCCCCCGGCTGTGCCCGAGAATACCGCCCGCATTCGGATCGTTCAGCCCGACATCGGCCAGGAGGACCGCGGCGAGAACGACGGCGAACGCGTCCTCCAGGCCCTGCTCCGCCGCTCGGGCACCCCCGGCCCCGCCCCCCGCCTCGTCGTCTGGCCCGAAGGCGTCGTCCGCGACCTGATCGAGGACGGCTATCCGGCCTGGGCCTACGACCGCCCGGCCAGCTATACCCGCCGCCGCATCGCCAGCGTCCTGGGTCCGCGCGACATCCTGCTGACCGGCGGCACGGCGCTATCGTTCGCCCCCGATGGGAACATCTCGGCCGCCGCCAATTCGGTCTTCGCGATCGACGCACGCGGCAGGCTGGCGGGCCGCTACGACAAGGCGCACCTCGTCCCCTACGGCGAATATCTGCCGATACCGTGGCTCCTGCGCCCGCTCGGGCTGGCGCGGATCGTCCCCGGCGACCTCGATTTCACCCCCGGCCCCGGCCCTGCCAACATCGTCCTGGCCGGATTCGGCAGCATCGGCGTACAGGTGTGTTACGAAATCATCTTCTCGGGGCAACTGGTGGACCGCGCGCGTCGTCCGCGGCTGCTGTTGAATCCGTCGAACGACGCGTGGTTCGGAACGTGGGGTTCTCCGCAGTTTCTGGCGCAGGGGCGAATGCGCGCGATCGAGGAAGGACTGCCGATGGTCCGCGCCACCCCCACCGGCATCTCCGCGATCATCGCCGCCGACGGCAGCCTGCTCGCCACCATCCCGCACGAGACCGCAGGCGCGATCGAACTGCCGATCCCGGCTGCATTACCGCCGACGCTGTTCTCCCGCACCGGCAACATCATGGCCGCGCTGGTCGCCGCGCTGCTGTTCGCGATCGCGATTGCCATCCGGCGACGACGACGCTAACGGCGATATAAAGCTTTCTTTATATCGTCATGAGGCTCCCGCGATGCGCAGCTCCTATCTCTTCACCTCCGAATCGGTGTCCGAAGGCCATCCCGACAAGGTCGCAGACCAGATCAGCGACGCGATCGTCGACCTGTTCCTGTCCAAGGACCCCGAGGCACGCGTCGCCTGCGAGACGCTGACGACCACCCAGCTCGTCGTGCTGGCGGGCGAGATCCGCGGTCGCGGCGTCTACGAGAACGGCGAGTGGGCACCGGGCGTTCAGGACGAGATCGAGGCCGCGGTCCGCGCCACCGTCCAGCGCATCGGCTACGAGCAGTCGGGCTTCCACTGGGAAACCTTCCGGTTCGAGAACAACCTCCACGGCCAGTCCGCGGAGATCGCGATGGGCGTCGACGAGAGCGGCAACAAGGACGAAGGCGCCGGCGACCAGGGCATCATGTTCGGCTACGCCACCGACGAGACCGAGGGGCTGATGCCCGCCACGCTCTATTACAGCCACAAGATTCTCGAGCGCATGGCCGCCGACCGCCACTCCGGCGCCGCACCGTTCCTCGAACCCGACGCCAAGAGCCAGGTCACGCTCGCCTACGAGAACGAGAAGCCCGTCCGCGCCACCGCGCTGGTCGTCTCGACCCAGCACAAGGCGGGCTATTCGGAAAAAGGCGAACACGCCGACGCCGCCAAATACGCCGAGCTGCGCGACTATGTCACCGGCGTGATGCGCGACGTGTTGCCCGTCGGCTTCATCACCGACGAGACCGCGATCTACATCAACCCGACCGGCGCGTTCGAGATCGGCGGACCCGACGGCGACGCCGGGGTCACAGGGCGCAAGATCATCGTCGACACCTACGGCGGTGCCGCCCCCCACGGCGGCGGCGCCTTCAGCGGCAAGGACCCGACCAAGGTCGATCGCTCGGCCGCCTACGTCGCGCGTTATCTGGCGAAGAACGTCGTCGCCGCAGGGCTGGCGACGCGCTGTACCATCCAGCTCAGCTACGCCATCGGCATCGCCGAGCCGCTATCGGTCTACGTCGACACCCACGGCACCGGCACGGTGGACGAAGCCAAGCTGGAGCAGATTCTCCCCCAACTCGTCCGCCTGACCCCGAAAGGTATCCGCCAGCACCTGTCGCTGAACGCCCCGATCTACGCCAGGACGGCCGCCTACGGCCACTTCGGCCGTGAAGCGGAAGGCGACCTGTTCACCTGGGAACGCACCGACCTGGTGGACAAGCTCAAGGCTGCCGTCGGCGCGTGAGCCCGGACCGTTAACGGCCCCCGTTCGCCGCGAGCACCGTGCCGGCCTGGCCGTCGGGGACCGCAATCGCCGCGGCCTGGACCGCGGGGGTCTGCACGGGGAAGCGCAGGTCGTCTGCCAGATAGGCGGTGATGGGGGAGTCGGCCTGCAACCGGCCGCTGGTGCCGTGGATAAAGAACATCGGCCAAGCGACGACGAGCGCGCCGCCGATCGCCAGCACGCCCTGCCCCTTGCCGGCATGCTCGCTGCTTCCGGACAGGCGCACCGGTCCGCTCGGCGTCTGGACGTAGAGCAGCCGGACCTCGAGTTGGCCTTTCTTGCCGAAATGGCCGTTGCGTTCGGCGCGAGCGACCTCGCCCACCGCGACCGAGCCGATCGGCACGACCACCTGGCCGCGGTACGTCAGTTCTTCGGCGACCTGCAGGTAGAAACGGTCCCCGGGGCGGCTGAACTTGGTGTTGAGTTCGGTGCGCGTGGTGAGCCGGAGCGGCGTGCCGACGGGGAAATAGGAGTATCGGCCCTGCTGAACCGACGCCGGCGCCGCCCATTGCACCAATTCCTGCGCCGACGCCGCTGTCGCGAACGATGCAAGCGCGAGGCCCGCGAGCAAGACCGTCTTCATGTCACCCCCGATATCTGATCACCGATATTCGATACCCTCAATTCACTTTCGACAGCTTAGCATTGTTGGTTAACGCAAAGTCCGATTGCTGCCCGGCGCAGCCGTCATGCTGCGAGCGACACCGGCCGACGATCATGCTATGTTTGCCTCAGGGGAGACACGAGATGCCCTACGGTTTCACACGACGCTCGATCCTGGCGGCAGGCGCGGTCGCTGCCTTGGCGCCGCCGGTAGCAGGCGGCGCACCGCTCCTCCGGGTGCCCGAAGTCGACCGGCTCCGGCTCCAGGTCGTGACCGACTCGGCGACGTTCGGGCCGTTCCTGCCCAAACTCGACCTGCCCGGCCTGACCGTGATCCGGGCGGGCAACGGCGGGCCGCCGCACGCGCCGCGGATGCTGCCGCGCGCGTTGCTCGGCGAGTTCGGCCTGTCCATCCTCGCCCAATCGCAGGCAGGCGCGCAGTCCCGGCGCGTGCTCGTTGACTTCGGCTACTCGCCCGAAGTCCTCGCCAACAATCTGGCGCTGCTCGGCATCGACCCGTTGACGATCGATGCGGCGGTGCTCAGCCACGGCCACCTTGACCATTACGGCGGCTTTTCCGGCCTGTTCGGCACGCACCCGCCCGCTGCACGCCGCCTGCCGCTGGTGGTCGGCGGCGAGGAGACCTTTTGCGAGCGGGTGGCGATGGTCGGCGATCCGCCGCCGGTGATGGGAACGCTCGACCGCGCCGCTCTGGCGAAGGCGGGTTTCGACACCCGGATCGAGGCCGCGCCCACCTTGCTCGCCAACCACGCGTTCACCACCGGTGTCATCCCGCTCGACAGTTTCGAGCGCGCTGCCATCCCTACCCGGATGCGCCCCGGCGTCGGCTGCGCCCGCGCGCTGCTCGATCCCGCCAAGCGCGCCGCCTCCGAAATTCCCGACGACGGCGAGCACGAATTAGCGACCTGCTACGCCGTCAAGGGCTTGGGCCTGGTCGTGATCGCCTCGTGCAGCCATCGCGGCGTCATCAACTCGGTCCGCCGCGCGCAGGCAGTGTCGGGCATCGACAAGGTGCACGCGGTGATCGGCGGCTTCCACCTCGTGCGTCCCCGCACCGAGGACGAAGCGCGGCGCACGGTCGCCGAATTCGCGCGGATCGATCCCGCCTATATCGTCCCGATGCATTGCACCGGCGAAGTCTTCATCGCCGAGGCACTCCGACTGATGCCCGAGAAGGTCGTCCGCGCCTATGTCGGCTCCGAGTTCGTCTTTGCCGCGGCATAACGCGCCCAAGCCTCGCGCAGCCTGCGTTCCCCGGCGCGCAACGCCGCGCTCGCTGCCATCTCGCTGACCCAGCCGATCGCCGCGCCCGCCAGCACGTCGCTGATGTAATGCTTGCCGCGCGGCATCTGGATTGCAGCGACCGCGCCCGCAGCCAGCCTGACCGGGATCGCGGCGGCGGGCGCATCGCGCGCCACCGCCTGCGCGATCGCCACCGCGCCGGCGGTATGCCCGGACGGAAAGGAGTTCAGGTCGGTGTCATCCGTGCCGCTGCCCTTGCCGATGTGGTGACCGTCCCTCATCGCCTTGTTCGGGCGGGTCCGGTCGATCGTCGTCTTCAGCACCGTCTTGATGCCGGTCGCCAGCGCATGGCTCGCCAGCATCCGTAGTCCTGCCCGCATCACGGCCGGACGGCGCAGCACCGCGCCCAGCACGATCGTCCCCGCCGAAAGTGCGACCAGCGGAGGCTGATCGGCGACTTCGCTGGCCGCGCCCGCGATGCGGACGGGCCAGGTGTCGCGCTCCTGCGCCGCCTTGTGGGTGGCGGTGCGTTCGGCCTTGGCGGCCCTGCCGATCTTGCTCATGCCCGTCAAACGGGCGACGCCCGCGCTTTGCTCCACCGCCGCATGCCGTTAGAGCCCCGCCCGATGAACGATCCCGCCACCATCCGCCGCCTCTACGGCCGCAGTCAGGGCCATAGGCTGCGCAAGGGCCAGTCCGAACTGGTCGAGGCCACGTTGCCCGCTCTCTCGGTCCCCGATACCGGCCCGCTCGACGCACGGACCCTGTTCGGCGAGGATCGCCCGCTTCAGTTGGAGATCGGCTTCGGTGCGGGCGAACATCTCGCGGCGCAGGCCACCACCGATCCCGCCACCGGCTTCATCGGCTGCGAACCCTTCCTCAACGGCGTCGTCGGCGCGCTCAGCCACATCCGCGATGGCGCGCTGACCAACGTCCGCCTCCACATGGGCGACGCGCTCGACGTGATCGAGCGGCTTCCCGACGCCAGCCTGGACCGCGTGTACCTCCTCCACCCCGATCCCTGGCGCAAGGCGCGCCATGCCAAGCGCCGGATGGTCAACAACGGCCCGCTCGACGCGATCGCCGCCAAGCTGAAGCGCGGTGCCGAGTTCCGCCTCGGCACCGACGACCCGACCTATTGCCGCTGGGCGATGATGGTGATGAACACGCGCGCCGACTTCGTCTGGCAAGCGCAGCGTCCGCGCGACTTCCTCGAACGACCCGCCGACTGGCCCGAGACCCGCTACGAGCGCAAGGCGCGGCGGCAGGGCCGCGAGGTCTGGTATTTCCGTTATTTGCGGGTCTGACGGACCCAGACGTGAAAAGAGGTTGCCGGACGTCTCACGACGGCCCGGCAACCTCCTGACATGGTCAGCGGCCGGAGAGCTCCAGCCCGGGAGACCATATGATCCGCTCGCATCCTGACCTACCGTTGCAGCAGGCCTTTACGGACACTAGCGGCGCGTCCCCCGAACGAACCGAACCGAACTCACTGCTGAACCATGAGACATCGGATCACCTCCTTTCGCTTGTTGATAAAGCACGCCCGCACTTGGACGTGGGTCGAATATGCGGTGACGGAGACCGACACGCAAGCCTACATTTGCTAACCGCGGCAATCCTCGATTACCCGCCCGATCTCGGGCCAGGCTGGGATGACCAGCGTAGGAGCGCCGGGTTGCTCGACTACGAACCGTCCGCGGCTGAACGCGATGGCGTCGAGCAGCGCGTCGTTGGGCGCGAACGCGGCCGCGACATAGGCAGGCTGGCCGCCGGTAGGCTGCACCGCCAGCGTGCGGCTCGCCGTGGACGTCCGGATCGAAAGCGCAGCACTCTGGACTCCCGCTCGCGACAGATACACGCGACGCGCGGCAATATCGCAACGCAGCGTCACGGTGGCATCCGCACCGGCATTGCCGAACAGCGCGATCGATCCGCGCGCGTCGCGGCGATAAGCCCAGTCCCCCGCGTTCGCCGGCCGGTCCCGCCAGTCCGCGGCGGGCGGCGGCGGCAACGCTACGACCGGCACGGCGCGCACCGGCTCGGGCGCAGGACGCGCAGCCGGCACGCAGGCGGCGAGCGCAAGCGTCACGACGAAGATGGCGGAACAGCGCATGCAGCCAGGTATGCGCAAAGCATTGCCGCCTCAAGCCGCAAGCGCGGAACCGTGCTGCATCACGGACGGTTTGAAGGCACCAAGGAGACCGCCATGACAACCGAGACCCCCACGCTGCTGCTGGTGCAATCCACCGTCTCCCACACGCTGAAGGTCGACAGCCGCGACGGCGACACCGTCGGCTCGGTCGCCGCCTTCATGGTCCACAAGGGCACGGGGCGCGCGACCCATGCGGTACTGTCGCTCGGCGGCTTCCTCGGCATGGGCAAGAGCTTCTATCCGTTGCCGTTCGAGCTGCTGCAATATGATCCGGTGCGCGACGCATACGTGGTGACGATCGACAAGCGCGTGCTAGAGGGCGGCCCGAGCTGGGCAAACAACGCGCCCTCGTTCGACCAGGCGTATGCGGACCGGGTGGCGAGCTATTACGGCGCGGCGAAGGATGTGCTGGCGGAGGGTTAGGCGGCGCGCGGGACGATGCGGTCGAGCGCGTCCGCCTCGTTTCGTCGCACCTCTTCCACGTCATGGCTTAGCTGCAGACGAAGGAAGAACCCTTCAGACATGCGGAAGTAGCGGGTTAGGCGTGCGTCTATTGATGGATCGACATCGCGCCGGCTAGCGACAATCTCGCGCAAAACCGTCGAAGCTATGCCAGCTCCGTTGGCAACTTCCTCTAGGTCGCGTCTGCATTTGAGGGATTCCATTTGGTCGGCGGTTCTGATTGAAGGCTGGCGAAGGAGCCGGGCCTTGAGCAGACGCATGCTGACGGACGAACAATGGGTTCGGATCGAGGGTTATCTGCCTGGGCGGTCGGGAACGCGCGGCC
>NZ_CAXVWL010000130.1:0-6238 GCF_964263785.1 Sphingomonas sp. | reverse complement strand
TCCATGGTCGCCTTGTCGGTCTCGATCTCGGCCATGATGTCGCCGGACTTGACCGAGTCGCCCTCCTTCACCAGCCACTTGGCCAGCGTGCCCTCCTCCATCGTCGGCGACAGCGCGGGCATCTTGATCTCGATCGACATGGGTCTCATCGCTCCAGAAACAGCTCGGCGGCGGCATCGGCGATCGCCTCGGCGTCGAGGCGATAGATGCGGTACAGGTCGGGCAGATCGCCGGTCTGGCCGAAGCGGTCGGTACCCAGCGGGCTGACCCGGTGCCCGCGCACTCCGCCCAACCACGATAGCGCGGACGGCGATCCGTCGATCACGGTCACGAGTCCGGCACCCGGCGCGAGCACCGACAGCAGCCGATCGATATGCGACGGCTCCGAACTCCCACGGATCCAGCGTCGGCTGCGCGAGGCGGACCAGCCGCGATGGAGCAAGTCGGGCGAGGTGACGTTGAGCAGTCCCAGGCCGGGCACGTCATCGGCCAATGCATCGAACGCGTCGAGTACCTCGGGCGCGATCGCGCCAGTGAACACGATCGCCGCCTCTGCACCTTGCGCCGGCTGTCGCAGCCAATACGCGCCCTTGCATGCATCGTCCTGCCAAGCGTCGCCGTCGCGCGGCACCTGCGCGATCGAGCGCGTCGACAGCCGGAGATAGACCGAACCGCCGTCGTCCGCCTGCAGGTGCTGGAACGACCAGCGCATCAGCAGCGCCAGCTCGTCGGCGAAGGCGGGCTCGAAATAGGTGAGCCCCGGCTGGCCGATACCGATCAGCGGCGAGTTGATCGACTGGTGCGCGCCGCCTTCGGGCCCGAGCGTCACGCCGGACGGCGTCGCCACCAGCAGGAAACGCGCGTCCTGGTAGCAGCCGTAGTTGAGGGCATCGAGCCCGCGCGCGATGAACGGATCGTAGACGGTGCCGATCGGAATCAGCCGTGTCCCGAACAGCGGCCCCGACAGCCCCAGCGCGGCGAGCATCAGGAACAGATTGTGCTCGGCGATACCCAGCTCGATGTGCTGGCCGGTGCCATGCCCCATCCACTTCTGCGGAGAGGGGATCTTGGCGGCGTGAAAGACGTCCTTCAGCTCGCTCCGCCGGAACAGCCCGCGCTGGTTGACGAACGCGCCGAGGTTGGTCGACACCGTCACGTCGGGCGAGGTGGTGACGATCCGGTCCGCCAGGGGATGCCCCGACTTGGCGAGATCGAGCAGGATGCGCCCGAACGCCGCCTGGGTAGACTGCTCGGTGCCGTCTGGCACGGGCAGCACGTCGGGCACCGGGATGGCGTCGGCGGTCGCCCGCGCGGTCCGATCCGCGAGCGGCGACGCGGCGACGAACGCCTCGATCGCTGTCGCCGCATTGTCGCCGAGCCCCGCGTAAGGCTCCCACTCGTCGCCCTGCGCGATGCCGAGATCGCCGCGCAGCTGCTCGATCTGACGTGGGTTCATCAGTCCTGCATGATTGTCCTTGTGGCCCGCGAACGGCAGGCCGAAGCCCTTGATCGTATAGGCGATGAACATCGTCGGCCGCTCGTCCGCCGCCGCCGCGAACGCCTCCATCAGCGTTTCGACGCAGTGGCCGCCGAGATTGGTCATCAGCGCAGCCAACGCCTCATCGTCGTACCCCGCGAGCAGCGCAGGAACGTTCGCCTCGTCGCCGATCTCGCGGGTCAGCCGCTCGCGCCAGGCCGCGCCGCCGAGATAGGTCAGCGCCGCGAAATCGGCGTTGGGGCAGGTGTCGATCCACCGGCGCAGCGCCTCGCCGCCGGGCTTCGCGAAGGCGGCGAGCTGGCGCTTGCCGTGCTTCAGCGTCAGCACCCGCCAGCCGCAGGTTTCGAAGATGTCGTCGAAGCGGTCGAACATCCGGTCGGCGGTGGTCGCATCGAGCGACTGGCGGTTGTAGTCGACGATCCACCAGCAGTTTCGGATGTCGTGCTTGTACCCTTCGATCAGGCATTCGTAGATGTTGCCCTCGTCGAGCTCGGCATCGCCCATCAGCGCGATCATGCGACCGGTCTCGGCCTCGCCCAGCGCGCCGCGCGCGACCAGATAGTCCTGCACCAGGCTGGCGAACGCGGTCACCGCGACGCCCAGGCCGACCGAGCCGGTCGAGAAATCGACGGGGATCGTGTCCTTGGTCCGCGACGGGTAGCTTTGCGCGCCGCCGAGGCCGCGAAAGCGTTCGAGCTGGTCGCGCGTCTGGTTGCCGAGCAGATAATGGATCGCGTGGAGCACGGGTCCCGCGTGGGGCTTCACCGCAACCTTGTCGTGTGCGCCCAGCGCGTGAAAATAGAGCACCGCCATGATCGTCGAGATCGACGCGCACGACGCCTGGTGCCCGCCGACCTTCAGCCCGTCGCGGCTGTCGCGCAGGTGATTGGCGTTGTGGATCGTCCAGGACGACAACCAGCGCAGCCGCGTGTCGAGCGCTTCCAGGGTCGTGACCGTGGAGCTGGTGTCCTGATGGACAGGGTGCGCGAGTGCCTGACTTGCCACGATGATGTTCCTCTCGATCCGTTGCGCTCTTTCGCAGCCACTGCTTGCGGTCACGATGGAAAAGCGTCGGCAGCGATACGTGCGGCTTATCGCTGTACGCGATCTGCCACCGTAAGGAACCGTTACGAGGCTGACCTTGCCTCGAAGGCGGCGATCCCGGACGCTCGGCGATGGCCACCCGGCCGGGGGCGGGTCGCCTCACCGATGATCAGCAGCGCAG
Organism: Sphingomonas sp.; assembly: GCF_964263785.1. GTDB lineage: Bacteria > Pseudomonadota > Alphaproteobacteria > Sphingomonadales > Sphingomonadaceae > Sphingomonas. Next base: position 3,515 of record NZ_CAXVWL010000130.1, on the reverse strand, counting down.
GATCGCGTTCGCCGATCGTCGCGACGAGAAACGCCAGCGCGTCGAGGCGGCCGCGGATCAGCCGCTCGGCGGGCAGGGAGACGTTCACCGCGACCAATACCGGCGTGTCGGTCGGCAGGCCGGCCGCGATGAGATTCCTCCCGACCTCTCCCGCAGCGGCGCGACCCATGTAGATCGCCAGCGTCGCCCCTTGTCGCGCGAGCAGCGGCCAGTCGAGATCGAGCGGCTCGCCCGCACGCGCATGCGCGGTCACGAGCGTCAGCATGCGTGCCTGGCCGCGCAGCGTGAGCGAGATCGCGCCCGATGCCGCCGCCGCGCTGGCCGCGGTGATGCCGGGGCAGATGCGGACCGGGATGCCGTGCTTGGCGAGCGCGTCCATCTCCTCGGTGGATCGTCCGAACACCGATGGGTCGCCGCCTTTCAGGCGGACGACGCGCCCGCCCGCCAGCGCGGCCTCGACCAGCAGCGAATCGATCGTCGCCTGGTCCTTCGAATGGCGGCCCGAGCGCTTGCCGACGCTCACGCGCTGTACGCCTGCGGGGATCAGGTCGAGAACTCCCTGACCGACCAGCGCGTCGTAGAACACGATGTCGGCGGCTGCGATCAACCGCTCGGCCTTGCGGGTCAGCAGATCGGGATCACCCGGTCCTGCGCCGACGAGCCATACCGTGCCGGGAGCGATCGCGTCATGCGGCATGGGTCGAGTCCTGCTGGAGGAGCCTGGCGAGCGCGGGGCGGCAGGAACCGCAATTGGTTCCCGCACCGATCGCCGCGCCGATCGCGGCGACATCGGACAGCTTCTGATCCGCGATGGCGGCCAGAATGGCCTGGAGGCCGATATCGAAACAGGCGCAGACGATCGGCCCGCGGTCGATTTGCGCCCCCGGCGCGCGCCCCGCGAGCAGCGTCGCGGCCGCCTGCGGCGCGGCGAGTTGCATGACCAGCCAGTCGCGCGGCGGCAGCGTGCCGTCGCGCGTGACGAACAGCGCCGCCGCCAGCCGCCCCTCGTCCAGGATCGCGATCCTGCGTACACCGCGTGCCGCATCGACCGCCTCCAGCCGCTGGCCGGACGGGAGCATCGCATCGAGCGCGGCGGGATCGCCGTCCCCCGCCAGCTCCCACACCGTCCCGTACGGTGCCGCGATCCGCGTTGCCCACAGGCAAGCGGGTTTTGCGGCAAGCTCGCCGCGCACGACCGCGAAGCCGCGCCACGCGGTATCGAGCGCGACGATCGACGCGGGGGTCGATTTAAAGCCGGGTTGCCCCGAGATCGGATCGGCAAGCGGGCGGGGCAGGAGGCCGGTCCGCCCCCCGGTCGCGGTGCGATCGGTCCAGTGGATCGGCACGAACAGCTCGCCCGCACGCTGCGTGTCGACCACGGTGATGCGGTAGACGCTGTCGCCCTGCGGCGTGGCGACCCGCGCCAGCGCGCCGTCGACGAGGCGCAGCCGTGCCGCGTCTGCGGGGTGCACCTCGACCAGCGGCTCCTCGCGGTGACGCGCGAGCTTGGGGCTCAGCCCGGTGCGGGTCATGGTGTGCCAATGGTCGCGGTAACGGCCGGTGTTGAGCGTCATCGGCCAGGCGGCGAGCGGCGCCGCGAGCGGCTTCTGCGCCACCGTGACAAGCCGCGCGCGTCCGTCCGGTGTGGGGAAGCGACCGTCGGCGAAGGGGGTGCCGCCCCAGCGGAACGGCACCATGGCGTCGTAGGCGGCGTTGCCCTTCGCGGCTTGGCTGGGGAGCGTGAACACGCGGCTTCCGTCGTTCCCGTAGGTCGAAAGCCGGCAATGCTCGCGCCAGATCTCGGCCGGGCGGTCGTAGGCGAACGCGGTCTTCCATCCCATCCGCCGCGCGACCTCCTTGACGATCCACCAATCGGGTTTCGCCTCGCCGGGAGGTGGCAGGAAGGCGCGCTGGCGGCTGACCGTCCGGTCGGAGTTGGTGACCGTGCCGTCCTTCTCGCCCCACGCCGCGGCGGGCAGGCGGACGTGCGCGTGGGCGCCGGTGTCGGTCTCGGCGATCACGTCGCTCACGACGACGAACGGGCAGGTCGCCAACGCGTCGCGGACGCGGCCGGCGTCGGGCATCGACACCGCCGGATTGGTCGCCATGATCCAGATCGCCTTGATCCGCCCTTCGCCGACACTGCGGAACAGGTCGACCGCCTTGAGGCCGGGCTTGAGCGCGGTCGTGGGCGAGGCCCAGAAGCGCTGGACGCGGGCGCGGTGCTCGGGCGCGAAATCCATGTGCGCCGCCAGCGTCGACGACAGGCCGCCGACCTCACGCCCGCCCATCGCATTGGGCTGGCCGGTGATCGAGAAGGGCGCCGCGCCGGGCTCGCCGATCCGGCCGGTCGCGAGATGGACGTTGATGATCGCGTTGACCTGATCGGTGCCGCTCAGCGACTGGTTCACGCCCTGGCTGAACAGCGTCACCGTTCGCGGTGTGGCGGCGAAGAGCTCGAAGAAGCGCCTGAGGTCCGACGGCGGCACGTCGCAGACGCGCGCCGTCGACCACAGGTCGCTGCCCTCTCCGAACCCGTTCCAGAAATCGTGCGGCACCGCGACGTGCGCGGCGAGATAGGCGTCGTCGACCACCCCCGCATCGCGGCACCAGGCGAGCAGCCCGTTCATCAGCGCGACGTCCGACCCCGGCCGGATCGCGAGATGGAGATCGGCCTCGTCGGCGGTCTCGGTGCGGCGCGGATCGATCACCACGAGCTTGGCACCGGCGTCGCAGCGCGCGCGGATGCGCTGACAGACGATCGGATGGCACCAGGCGGTGTTCGACCCGACGAGCACGATCAGGTCGGCGACGTCGAGATCGTCGTAGGTCGCGGGCACGATATCCTCGCCGAACGCGCGCATGTGCCCGGCCACCGCACTCGCCATGCACAGGCGCGAATTGGTGTCGATGTTATTGCTGCCAATGAAGCCCTTAATGAGCTTATTAATAACGTAATACTCTTCCGTCAGGCATTGCCCTGAAGCGTAAAACGCCACCGAGTCGGGTCCGTATTGCTCAATAAACGTCTTGAAAACCGCGGCGGTGCGCTGCAAGGCTTCGTCCCAGCTCACGCGCTGCAAGGGCCGGCTTTTGCTGTAGCGCATTTGCGGGTACAGCAGCCGGTCGCTGCGGTCGTTCACCGTGTATTGCAGGTTCAGGCCCTTGCTGCACAATGCTCCCTTATTGACGGGGTAGGCAGGGTTGCCCACCACGGCCACGTCGCCGTTTTTGAGCGGCTCGACCAGCACCCCGCAGCCCACCCCGCAGTAGCAACAGATGGATGGGGCGGTAGCGGTGGAAGTAGGCATATAGCTTATTATTAATTGATTGCACAGCGCCTAGGTGCTTCACGAGACCCTAGGCCCCGGCCAGTGTCAGCGTGGACTCAGGCGCCGCCTCGGTCGATTCCTTAACCACTAAGCGCACCAACAGCACCAAGGCGCCCACGGCCGCCACGCCAAAACCGATGTAGAGAAAAGCTTGGCTGTAGGAAATGGCCGACGACTTGAACA
>NZ_CAXVWL010000129.1:0-7045 GCF_964263785.1 Sphingomonas sp. | reverse complement strand
AGGCGGCGGCCGGACCCGTGCCCGCGATCGGTCAGCAACTGGCGCTGGTCGGCCTGCCCTCCGCAGGGCTGGGTCCCTGCGCCGCCTGCCACGGCGTCACCCGAGCGGCGGCAAAGGCCTATCCGCTGCTGGAGGGCCAGGCGCGCTGGTATCTCGGCAACCAGATGCGGGTCTTCCGCGCCGGGGGCCGCGGGACGATCGCGGGCGAGAAGGTCGTCGATCCGATGGTCGCGATCGCGCGCAAGCTGAACGACGCGCAGATCGACGCGGTCGCCGCTTACTACGCCGCCCAGCCCCCCGCAAAGGTCCAGAGCTTCGCCGCCCGCGAAGCGCAGGAGCAGGCGCGACCTTAGTCGATCTTTACAGCGGCGCTGTCGTCCCGCTTCGCCCCGTCCAGCAGCGCCTTACGCCGTGCGGCTTCGGCCTCGTCCGCGGCGCGCTCCGCCTTGGTCCGCCCGAACGCCGCGCGGTTCGCCGCGGCCTGCGTATCCTTCGCCGTCCGCGCCCGTGCCTTGCGCGCCGCCGCCATGTTGATCACGTCCGCCATTCGCTCCCCCTACTCGGCGCTGTCCTACACGATGTCGATCTGCCAAGCTTGCCGCCGTGACCGGCGTCCGTCATCCGTTTGCGCGACACCGGCATTCTTCATACCGTCTACGCGCGACCTTCGAGAAATTAAGGTAGTTCCATGTCCGTCCCCGCCACCCGACTCGCCGAACTCCGCGATCACCTCGCCGCCGCCGGGCTCGACGGCTTCGTCGTGCCGCTCACCGACGAGCACATGAGCGAATATGTCGGCGCCTACGCACAGCGCCTTGCCTGGCTCACCGGCTTCGGCGGCTCGGCCGGGAGTGCGGTGGTGCTGGCGAACCGCGCTGCGATCTTCACCGACGGCCGCTACACGATCCAGGTCCGCGAACAGGTCTCCGCCGCCGATTGGGAATACGTCCTCGTCCCGCAGACCGGCATGGCCGCATGGCTCGGCGAGCACGCCCAATCGGGCGCACAAATCGGCTACGACCCTTGGCTCCACACCCGCGGCTGGGTCGAAGAGGTGACTGCAGCCCTCGCCCGCCACGGCGCCACGCTCGTCGCGGTCGAAGCCAATCCGGTCGACGCGATCTGGGACGACCGCCCCGCGCCGTCGGACGCCCGGCTGGAACCCTATGACGAAGCGCTCGCAGGTCAGTCTTCGGCCGCCAAGCGCGCGGTGATCGGCGACTGGCTGACCGCGCGCGGCGCGGATGCGGTGGTGCTGACCGCGCTCGATTCGATCGCCTGGACGCTCAACGTCCGCGGGGCCGACGTCGCGCACACCCCTGTCGCTTTGTCCTACGCCATCGTCAACGCCGACGGATCGACCGACCTGTTCGTCGCGCCGGAGAAGATCGACGACGCCGTCCGCCGCCACCTGGGCAATGCGGTGCGCGTCCACGATCGGCACGCCTTCGCCTATACTTTGGCTGACTTTAGCGGCAAGCGCGTCGCCGCCGACCCCGAACGCAGTGTCGTCGCGATCCTCGACCAACTCGAAGCGGGCGGCGCGACGATCGTCGCCGAGCGCGATCCCGTCGTCCTCGCCAAGGCGCTGAAGAACCCCGCCGAGATCGCCGGTCACCGCGCCGCCAGCGTCCGCGACGGCGCCGCGCTCGCGCGCTTCCTGCGCTGGATCGAGGCCGAGGCGCCCAAGGGCGAGCAGACCGAACTTTCCGCCGCCGCCAAGCTGCTGACGTTCCGCCAGGCGACGGGCGTGCTGAAGGACACGTCCTTCGACACCATCTCGGCGACCGGTGCCAACGGCGCGCTGCCGCATTATCACGTCACCGAGGAGTCGAACGCGCCGATCCTTCCCGGTCAGCTCTACCTCGTCGATTCGGGCGGCCAATATCCCGACGGCACCACCGACGTCACCCGCGTCGTGCCGGTGGGGGAACCGACGCCCGAAATGCGCGACCGCTTCACCCGCGTGCTGAAAGGCCATGTCGCGATCGCCACCGCCGTCTTCCCGGACGGCACCCTGGGCGGGCAAATTGACGCTTTTGCGCGGCGGCCGTTATGGGAAGCGGGTCTCGATTTCGCGCACGGCACCGGCCACGGCATCGGCGCCTACCTGTCGGTCCACGAAGGCCCGCAACGGATCGCCGCCCCCAACTATCCCGGCGGGGCGGCGATGGAGCCGCTGCGCGCGACGATGATGCTGTCGAACGAGCCCGGCTATTACAAGGCCGGCGAATACGGCATCCGCATCGAGAACCTCGTCCTGATCGAGCCTCGCCAAATCGCGGGCGCGACCCTCGACATGCTCGGTTTCGAGACGCTGACCGTGTGTCCGATCGAGCGCACATTGATCGTGCCCGAGATGCTCACCGCAGACGAATGCGCTTGGCTGGACGCTTATCACGCAAAGGTGTTGGCGGTGCTCGGTCCCGAGATGGACGGCGAGGACCGCGCGTGGCTCCAAGCGAAGTGCGCCCCGATCCGCGATGGCGCAGCCGAGTAGCGGCCGTGGCTACTCGGAACGATCGGCGACTGGAATCGGCGTTGACGGCGCGGTGTCGCGCGGCACCCCCTGCTTGCGCCGCCGCAGGTTCGCGCGCAGCGCTGCCGCTAGCCGCTCGGCCTTCGCACGCTCGCGCTCGTCCGTGTTCATGCCTGGCTGGTCCTGCGCATGCGCCGGCTATGGCGCCCAAGCGCCATCCGATCAACGCACACGAGCCACGTGCCCGGAGAACGAACGATGGATAGCCTCGATGCCGCTTTGGCGACCGAGACGACCCGGCGCCGCTTCGTCGCCGGTGCCGCAATCGGCGTCGCGGCGGCGCCCGCGCTGGCACAGTCGACCGTCGACCTGCGCCTGCCCGGCGGCCCTTCCCGACGCCCGGTGACCAGCGCCTTTCCGGGCAAGCGCACCATGATCCTCCAGCGCGTCCACCCGCCGCTGCTCGAAACCCCGATGGACGTGTTCGACGGCGATGTGTTCACCCCCAACGACCGGTTCTTCGTACGTTGGCACTGGGCCGACATCCCGACGAAGATCGACGTCGAGGCCTTCCGCCTGACCGTGCTCGGCCACGTGAACCGGCCGCTGTCGATCAGCCTGAAGCAATTGCTCCGCCTGCCGCGGGTCGAGCTGGCCGCCGTCAACCAATGTTCGGGCAATTCGCGGGGACTGTTCCGGCCTGGGGTGGCGGGCGCGCAATGGGGCCACGGGGCGATGGGCAATGCCAAGTGGCTGGGGGTGCGCCTACGCGACGTGCTCGATCTCGCCGGAGTGAGGCCGGGCGCGGTGCAGGTCCGCTTCGGCGGGCTCGACCAGCCGATCGTCGACGGCGCGCCCGATTTCGTCAAGGCGCTCGCCATCGACCACGCGCGCGACGGCGAAGTCATGATCGCCTTCGGGATGAACGGCGATCAACTGCCGTTGCTCAATGGCTTCCCCTGCCGGCTGGTCGTGCCCGGCTGGTATTCGACCTATTGGATGAAGATGCTGAACACGATCGAGGTGCTGCCCGCCGCCGACACCGGATATTGGATGGCCAAGGCCTACAAGATCCCCGCGACGCCGCGCGCCGACGTGGAGCCGGGTACCAAGGATTTCCCCGCCGTGCCGATCAACCGGATGATCCCGCGATCGTGGGTGACCAGTTTATCGCAAGGGCAGCGGGTCGCCTTTGCCCACGCCATACCTGTGGGCGGCATCGCGATGGGCGGCGACTGCGGCGTCGCCCGGGTGGACGTGTCGAGCGATGGCGGGCGTAGCTGGCACGCCGCCACGCTCGGCCCCGATCACGGCAAATACGGTTTCCGGCGGTGGGACGCGCGGGTGCCGCTAACCCTTCCGGGGCCGGCCGCATTGATGTCGCGCTGCTGGAACACCGCCGGCGTGGCACAGCCGATAACGGCAATCTGGAACCCCGGCGGGTTCATGCGCGGCAACGTCGAAACAACGCACGTCGTCATCGGCTGAGGAGCGCGCCATGAAGATTTCCCGGGTCGGCCTGTTGGTCACGGGCCTGGTGGCCGCGATTGCGGTCGCGCTGACCATCGGCATCCCGCCCCGCCCGACCGTGCCGCCGGTCGCGTCCGCGTCGTCGTCGAGCGTCACCGCGGGTGGTTTCACGCTCGCCTCCACCGCGGTCGATCTGCCGGTCGACGACGGGGTGTTTCCCGCAGGTCCGCACGCCGACCTGGTCAACGCCAATTGCACGTCGTGTCACTCGGCGAGCATGGCGCTGACCCAGCCTCCATTGTCTGCGGAGCAATGGACGGCCGAGGTCACCAAGATGCGCGAGGTGTACCGCGCGCCCGTCGCCGAAACCGACGTCCCCGCGATCGTCGCCTATCTCACCGGCCTCAGTGCCAAGCAGGGTCTACCCACCACCGCCAAGGCGCAGGACCCCGATTCCAAGGCCGCGCCGAAGGTGTCCGGCGGCACCGGCTGAGCGGCCGAGCCTCCTTTACACGCGGCCCATGCGGGCTGTCGCGAACTGCGGTCGATCAGTTCGACGGCGCGAGCTTGGTATTGAGCACCCAGCCGACGTTGTCGTTCTCGTCGGCAACTTCCCACCACAGCCCAACCTTGTTGCCGGTCGGATAGACGATCGAGCCGGAGGGCAAGGTCCGCAGCACCCTGGCGCTGCCGACCGAGCTCGCGCGCATCGCGACCGCGGCTTGCGTCGTGAAGGTCTTGGATGGCGCCGCTTCGGCCGTCCCCGCCGAACCGGGGGTCAGCAGGCCCAGCCCTGTCACCATGCGCGAATAGGCCTGGATGAACGACAGCGTCACGATGCGGCCGATCTCGGTGTTGTCGTAGCCGCCGCCGACCCCGCCCGCGACGGCGAAGAAGCCGCCCGCCGCGAACGAGATGTTGTTCTTGGCGGCATAGCCTTCCTCGGTCGCGATCGTCTCGGTGGTGCGGACGTTGGTGAGCGACAGGATCGTGTTCGCCTCCATTTTCTTGGAGCGCATGCCGCCGAGCAGGCCGCCGACGCGTCCACCGAGCAAGCCGCCGATCCCGGCCGCGGCACCGCCACCGCTGACGTTGGAATTGGCGCCCTGGATTTCGGCGATCAGCACATAGTCCGCGGCCTTGATCTGCCCCTGCCCCACGTTCGAGCGCCGCTGCAGCCCGAGGCCCTGGCCGATCGCGCGCTCGCGGGTGGCGGCGTTCAGGCCGGTGCCGCGGTCGACCAGGTTGAAGCAGCCCGATCGCTGGACCAGCACCTTGAGCAGCTTGGACGGCGGCGCGAGGCTCGCCTGGGTCCAGGGACTCGGATCGTCGCCGTCCTCGATCGACAGCGTGCCCAGCTTGCGCGCGCAACGGGGCACGTCGTTGGCGGCCGCCTCCTGCATCCGCTGGCCGCTCGACGGCCTGGCTTGGGGTTGCGCTGCGGAGGGGATGGCGATGAGTGCCAGAATGACGGCGGCGGACGCAAGGTCGCGTGCAGGCATACGTGAGTCTCCCTGTTGGCTGCCCGCGCCGCTGCCTCCAGCGTGTCACGGCATTCAACCGAGCCTAGCACCGGCGCTTATGCTGCGCTAGGCGCTCCAGCATGTCCACATCGCTCGACCGCATCCGCAATTTCAGCATCATCGCGCATATCGACCATGGCAAGTCGACGCTGGCCGACCGGCTGATCCAGGCGACCGGGGGGCTGACCGACCGCGAGATGTCCGAGCAAGTCCTTGATAACATGGACATCGAGAAGGAACGCGGGATCACGATCAAGGCGCAGACGGTGCGTCTTGCCTACAAGGCCCAGGACGGTCTCGACTACGTCCTCAACCTGATGGACACGCCCGGCCACGTCGACTTCGCCTACGAGGTCAGCCGGGCGCTGGCGGCGTGCGAGGGGGCGTTGCTGGTCGTCGATGCGGCGCAGGGCGTGGAGGCGCAGACGCTCGCCAACGTCTATCAATCGATCGAGCACGATCATGAAATTGTGCCTGTTATCAACAAGATCGACCTTCCCGCCGCCGAGCCCGAGAAGGTGCGCAAGGAAATCGAGGACGTCATCGGCATCGACGCGTCGGGCGCGGTGCTCGCCAGCGCCAAGTCGGGGATCGGCATCCCCGACATCCTGGAGGCGATCGTCACCAAGATCCCGCCGCCCAAGGGCGACCCGACTGCGCCGCTGAAGGCGATGCTGGTCGACAGCTGGTACGACCCGTATCTGGGCGTCGTCATCCTCGTCCGGGTGATGGACGGCATCTTGCGCAAAGGGCAGCAGATCAAGTTCATGCAGACCGAGACGGTCCACCTGGTCGACCGGGTCGGCTGTTTCCGCCCCAAGATCGAGCAGCTGACCGAGCTGGCGACGGGCGAGGTCGGCTTCATCACCGCGCAGATCAAGGAGGTCGCGCAGACCCGGGTCGGCGACACGATCACCGATGCCAAGCGCCCCGCCGCCGAGCCGCTCGCGGGCTTCGAGGAGGTGCAGCCGGTGGTGTTCTGCGGCCTGTTCCCGGTCGACGCCAACGATTTCGAGAAACTGCGTGAGAGCATCTCCAAGCTGCGGCTGAACGACGCCAGTTTCTCGTTCGAGATGGAGACCAGCGCTGCGCTCGGCTTCGGCTTTCGCTGCGGGTTCCTGGGGCTGCTGCATCTGGAGATCATCCAGGAGCGGCTGACCCGCGAATACGACCTCGACCTGATCACCACCGCGCCGTCGGTGGTGTACCAGATCACGCTGACGCATCCCGACCCTGCGGGCATCACCCAGATCGACCTCCACAATCCCGCCGACATGCCCGAGCCCAACAAGATCGCGTCAATCGCCGAGCCGTGGATCGAGGCGACGATCTACGTTCCCGACGAGTATCTTGGGAGCATCCTCAAGCTCTGCCAGGACCGCCGCGGTATCCAGAAGAATCTGACCTACGTCGGCGGGCGCGCGCAGGCGACGTACGAGCTGCCGCTGAACGAAGTGGTGTTCGACTTCTACGATCGGCTGAAGTCGCTGTCGAAGGGCTATGCGAGCTTCGACTACCACCAGATCGGCTACCGCGAGGGCGACCTGGTCAAGATGGGCATCCTGGTCAACGA
>NZ_CAXVWL010000128.1:0-9211 GCF_964263785.1 Sphingomonas sp. | reverse complement strand
TCGCCCGCGGATGACGCTTACGCCGTCCAGCCGTTCACCAGCCTCGCTGCGCTTCTCGCCACGCGCACGCCGGCCGGCTCGCTCGATCACCCCTATTGGTCGAACCCCGCGCCCTGCTCGATGCTGATCGACGAGGTCGAGGCGATCTGGGCGGCGATCGACTCCGCGGCCGATTGGGCGCCCTTCCATGCCAAGATCGCGAGCATTCGTCGCATGGGCGAGGCGCTTCAGTCTCTGACCAGCCGTTCAGGAACCGCTCAGTCGCTGGACGCTTCTTGACCTGAGCCTGCGAACAATGCTGTTCGACAGTCGGGAGGATTTCTTTGCATGACCGCCGACCTCGTCTCGTTCGAGCCCTGCACGGGCGCCGAACTCTGGCGCGCGCCTGTGGGCGACGCCGATTGCGAGGTGGCGACCGTCCGCGCCGGCTGGGCACAATGGGCGGCGCGGCCGCTCACCTATCGCATCGAGACGATGCGCCGCTTCGCCAACGTCGCGCGGGGCAAGACCGATACCTTCGCCGACCTGCTCGCACGCGAGACCGGCAAGCCGCTATGGGAAGCGCGCACCGAGGTCGAGGCAGTGATCAACAAGGTCGAGATTTCGGTGTCGTCCTATTCGGAGCGCACGGCGCAGCGCCAGATGGAAGGCGCGATGGGCGCGCGCACGGCGCTCCGCCACAAGCCGCATGGCGTGCTGGGCGTGCTCGGGCCGTTCAACTTCCCGGCGCACCTGCCCAACGGCCACATCGTCCCCGCGCTGATTGCGGGCAACGGCATCGTCTTCAAGCCGTCGGAGAAGACTCCGGCGACCGGCGCGTTCATGGTTTCGCTCTATCACGAGGCCGGCGTGCCCGACGATGTGATCCGACTGCTCGTCGGCGGCCCGGACGAGGGCCGCGCGCTCGCCGCGCACCCGGACATTGACGGCCTTCTGTTCACCGGGTCGGCGCGCGCCGGCATGGCGCTCCACCGCCAGTTCGCCGAGACGCCGCAGAAGATCCTCGCGCTCGAATTGGGCGGCAACAACCCGATCGTCGTGTGGGATACGCCCGATATCGCGGCGGCGGCGACGATGGTGATCCAGTCGTCCTACATGACCGCGGGCCAGCGCTGCACCGCCGCTCGCCGCCTGATCGTGCGCGACGGCACCGAGGAGCCGCTGGTGCGCGAGATCGCGCGCATCGCCGAGCGGCTGATCGTCGGCGCGCCGCACGACAAGCCGGCTCCCTTCCTGGGGCCGGTGATCGACAATGGCTCGGCCGATCATCTGCAGGAAAGTTTCCTCGATCTGATCTTGAAGGGCGGTCGCGCGATCAAGCACCTCGAACGGCCCGATCCCGACAAGCCGTTTCTCTCACCCGCGTTGATCGACGTGACCGATGTCGCCAACCGCGTCGACGAGGAGATGTTCGGCCCGATCCTCCAGCTGATCCGCGTGCCCGATTTCGACGCCGCGATCGCGGAGGCGAATGCGACGCGCTACGGCCTATCGGCGTCGCTGATCGGCGGCGCGCCCGAACTCTACAATCGGTTCTGGGGATCGATCCGCGCTGGCATCGTCAACTGGAACCGCCCGACCAACGGCGCGCCCTCCAATGCCCCGTTCGGCGGCGTCGGCCTCTCGGGCAACCATCGGCCAAGCGCTTATTACGCGGCAGATTATTGCGCGTATCCAGTGGTGTCGTCGGAGACGGAGCAGGTGCGCGCGTCGATCGGCGTGGGGCTGAAGGACCATGTGCCAAAGTAGCGCATCTCCGCGTCTCCCAAGCTCTTCTACCGTTGCTTCAACCCTTCCTGTCTTGCCGCATCGCAGTGCGCGCGCCATCTGCGCGATCATGGTGAGCGCTCTCGATCCTCAATCGCGCGGCAAGGTGATCCTGGTCGGCGCCGGCCCCGGCGATCCCGAGCTGCTGACGCTCAAGGCGGTCGCAGCGCTGCGCGAGGCCGACGTCGTCGTCCACGACGGGCTGATTGATCCCCGCGTGCTCGATCACGCTCCTGCCCATGCGCAACGCATCTCGGTCGCCAAGCAGCGCAGCCGTCATACCCTCCCCCAGTCCGCGATCAACGCGCTCGTCGTCGCGCATGTGAAGATCGGCGCGGTCGTGGTGCGGCTGAAGGGCGGCGATCCGTTCGTGTTCGGCCGCGGCGGCGAGGAGGTCGAGGCGGTGCGTGCCGCAGGGCTCCGCGTCGAGGTGGTGCCCGGCGTCTCTGCGGCGCTCGGCTGCGCAGCGGATGCGTTCATGCCGCTCACGCACCGCGACTGGTCGAGCGCGGTGTCGTTCGTCGCCGGCCAATGCAAGGGGCTGTCGGATCAGGACTGGTCGGGCCTTGCCGGCGTCGGCCGCACGCTCGTCATCTACATGGGCATCGCCAATGCCGGCGCGATCGCCGACAAATTGATCGCCGACGGCGTCTCGCCCGCTCTGCCGGTCGCGGTGATCGAGCGCGGATCGCTTCCCGGCAGCCGTGCGATGCGGACTCTGCTCACCGACCTCGGCGAGATGGTGCGGCGCGAGCGCGTGAAGAGTCCGGCGATCATCGTCGTCGGCGAGGTCGCGCAGCTCGGCGACGCCGAAGACAAGCTGCTGACGCTTGCCGCGCGCGCCGAGGCGCTCGCGTGAAGATCCTGGTCGGCAACGATCTCGCCACCGGTGAGGTGACGTGGTGGACCGGCAGCGGCTGGTCGAGCCATGTGTCCGACGCGGTCGATGTCGGCGACGCCGGGGCCGCGATCATCGCCACGGAGGAAGCGGCGCGCCGCGTCAACATCCCCATCGAGGTCGATGCCGACATGACCGTTGGGGGTCCGCTCCCCCGCCATATCAAGGATCGCATCCGCGCCGCCGGCCCGAGCGTGCATCCGGCGCTCGCGATCCATCCCGAGCTGCCGATCGAGAAGGAGGCGGCGCGTGTATAGATACGACCGGTTCGACCGCTCGATCGTCGCCGCGCGGGTCGACGAGTTTCGCGAGCAGGTCGCGCGCCGGCTATCGGGCGAGCTGACCGAAGACCAGTTCAAGCCGCTGCGGCTCAAGAACGGGCTCTACCTCCAGATCCACGCCTACATGCTGCGCGTCGCAATCCCCTATGGCACGATCAACAGCCGGCAGCTTCGCATGCTCGCGCACATCGCGCGGACCTACGACAAGGGCTACGGCCACTTCACCACGCGCCAGAACATCCAGTTCAACTGGATTCGGCTGGAGGACGCACCCGACATCCTCGCCGAGCTCGCCACCGTCGAGATGCACGCCATCCAGACCTCGGGCAATTGCATCCGCAACATCAGCTCGGATCAGTTCGCCGGCGCCGCCGCCGACGAGGTGACCGACCCGCGCCCCTGGGCCGAGCTCATCCGCCAGTGGAGCACCTTCCACCCCGAATTCACTTACTTGCCGCGCAAGTTCAAGATCGCGGTCATCGCCGCGCAGGAGGACCGCGCCGCGATGCGCCTCCACGACATCGGCATCCAGCTGCTCGAACGCGACGGCATCCTCGGCGCAAAGATCTTCGTCGGTGGCGGCATGGGCCGCACCCCGATGATCGCCCACGAAATCCGCGACTTCGTGACCGCCGACGAGCTGATGAGCTACCTCGAAGCGTGCCTCAGGGTCTACAACCGCTACGGCCGCCGCGACAACATCTACAAGGCGCGGATCAAGATCCTGCTCCACGAGATCGGCCCGGACGAATACCGGACCCAGGTCGAGGAGGAGTTCGCCGCGGTCAAGGCGCTCGGCATCGACCCGCCCGCCGCCGAGCTCGCGCGCATCACCGCCATGTTCGCGGAGCCCGCGTTCGATCCTGTCGCATCGGACGAAATCGACCGCACCGACCCCGACTTCGCCGTCTGGCTCGACCAGAACGTCCGTCCGCACAAGCAGAACGGTTACGCTATCGTAACGATCAGCCTTAAGCCTACCGGCGGCATCCCAGGCGACGCATCGGCCGACCAGATCGACCTGGTGGCCGATTTGACCGAACGCTTCAGTTTCAACGAGTTACGCGTGACCCACGCGCAGAACCTCGTTCTTCCCCATGTCGCTAAGCGCGACCTTAGAGAAGTTTGGAACGCGCTGGACGCCGTCGGGCTTGCCGAAGCCAACCTCGACCTGATCGGCGACATCATCGCCTGCCCCGGCCTCGACTATTGCAGCCTCGCCAACGCCCGCTCCATTCCCCTGGCGCAGAAGCTCTCGACCCGCTTCGCCGACCGCCAGCACGAGTTGGGCGAACTCAAGCTCAAGATCTCAGGCTGCATCAACGCCTGCGGCCACCACCACGCCGGCCACATCGGCATCCTCGGCGTCGACAAGAAGGGCACCGAAAACTACCAGCTCTCGCTGGGCGGCTCGGGCGCCGACGACGTCAGCCTCGCGCGCATCACCGGCCCCGGCTTCTCCGAAGACGGCGTCGTCGACGCGATCGAGCGCGTTACCGAACGGTACCTGGCCATCCGCGAACCGCAGGAACGCTTCCTCGACACCTACCGCCGCGTCGGCTTCGATACATTCAAGGAGGCCATCTATGGCCAAGCGTGACGTCGTGTTCCCCGCCGGCCGGCGGGCGCTGTACGACAAGAACAACTATTCGCCCGCGGTGCGATCCAACGGGTTCCTGTTCGTCTCGGGTCAGGTCGGCAGCCGCGACGACGGGTCGCCCGAGCCCGATCTCGAAGCTCAGGCGCGGCTCGCCTTCGACAATCTCAACGCGATCCTGGAGGCGGCGGGCTGCACCTTCGACGACGTGGTCGATGTCACCGTCTTCATCGTCGATCCCGAAGCCAATTTCGAGACCTTGTGGAAGGTGTTCCCCGACTATTGGGGAGAGGCACCCTATCCGACGCTGACCGGCGTCGGCGTGACCTGGCTGTACGGCTTCCACTTCGAGATCAAGGTGATCGCGCGTCTCCCGGAGGCGCAGGATGGCTGAGGGCGATCCCGATCAGGCGGACGTCGGCGGCGAGCCCCTCCTTCGCTTCCGCTCGGACGCTCCCCACGACGAGCCCGCGATCACCCTCGACGCGTTCCTCGCCGGGCAGACCAACGCCAACGCCGTCCGCCTGGAGGCGGGCGATGATGCGCGCGCGCTCCTCCCCCACCTGGGCCAGCTCGCGCTGATCGAGGTCAGCTTCCCCAGCTACCGCGACGGCCGCGGCTATTCCGCTGCCGCGATCCTGCGCGAGGGTGGCTATACCGGCGAGCTCCGCGCCGCGGGCGACGTGCTGGTCGACCAGCTCCCGCTCATGCGCCGCTGCGGCTTCGACAGCTTCGCGCCCGAGGCGGAGATCGACGCCGATACGCTCAAGCGCAGCCTCGACCGCTACGGTTTTAACTACCAGGCCTCGACCGACGGTGCCGCGCCGATCTGGAAACGCCGTCATGGGTGAACCCGCCCGCGCGCTCGACACGATCGACCTCGGCCGCCTCTACACCGCTGCCGAAGCCGCCGATTACGAGGCCCGCTTCGAAGGCGTCGATGCGCCGGCGATGCTCGCCACCGTCATCCGCGGCGAGCTGGCCGGCAGGATCGCCGCGGTATCGTCCTTCGGGGCCGAATCGGCGGTCCTGCTCCACATGGTCGCGAGCATCGACCGCGACGTGCCCGTCGTCTTCACCAACACCCAGAAGATCTTCGGCGAAACCCTCGCCTACCGCGACGAACTCGCCGAACGGCTGGGCTTCACCGATCTGCGCGTCTATCGCCCCGATCCGCGCCTGCTCGCCGCCAAGGACGCGACCGGCCTGCGCTGGTCCTACGATCCCGACGGCTGCTGCGACCTGCGCAAGGTCGAACCGCTCCGCCGCGCACTCGCCCCCTTCGACGCCTGGATCTCGGGGCGCAAGGGGTTCCAGTCGGGCACCCGCCAGGCGCTCCCCCGCTTCGAGGCCGACGAGGGCCGCCTCAAGATCAACCCGCTGGCGGACTGGGACAAGCCCCGCCTCGACTCCTATTTTACCGAACACGCGCTCCCCCGCCACCCGCTCGAGGCGCAAGGCTATCTGTCGATCGGCTGTGCTCCCTGCACGTCCAAGGTCCAACCCGGCGAAGACCCCCGCGCGGGCCGCTGGCGTGGGTGGGACAAGGTCGAATGCGGCATCCACGTCGCCACGAAGCCAGGCGAAGACCCGATCTTCTGACGATCCGGGTTTCTCCGTAACCAAGGTTGGTACCGCGGTGAACCAACACGTCTTCCGCTCGTTCGCGGCTCCAACATCAGGAGAATTGCGATGGCCGACGAACCCGACACCAACGTATCGCGCCGCACCGTGGTCGGCGGCACCGTGGCCGGACTCGCCGCTGCCGGCCTCGCCGCCCCCGCCGGCGCGCAAGGTGCCGTCCCCGCCGCAACCCTCGTCGACCCCACCACCAAATACCCGCGCCCGCCCTTCAGCACCGCGATGCAGCCCTTCCCCGGCCTCGCAGGCAAGATGACCCCGCGCCCCGACCACGGCGAGACTAGCTACCGCGGCTCGGGCCGCCTGGCGGGTCGCAAGGCGCTGGTCACCGGCGGCGACTCGGGCATGGGCCGCGCCGCCGCGATCGCCTTCGCGCGCGAGGGCGCGGACGTCGCGATCAGCTACCTGCCTGCCGAGGAGCCCGACGCGCGCGAAGTCGTCGAGCTGATCCGCGCCGCCGGCCGCAAGGCGGTCGCGCTTCCCGGCGACATCCGCAGCGAGACATGGTGCACGCGCATGGTCGACCAGGCGGTGCGCCAGCTCGGCGGGCTCGACATCCTCGTCAACAACGCGGGCCGCCAGCAGCAGAAGCAGACGCTCGCCGAGATCACCTCCGATGATTTCGACGCGACCATGAAGACCAACATCTACGCGATGTTCTGGATCACCAAGGCCGCGTTGCCGCACATGCCCGCGGGCTCGTCGATCATTCAGACCACCTCCGAACAGGCGTACGATCCGTCGGAGAACCTCGTCGATTACGCGATGACCAAGGCCGCGATGATGAATTTCACGAAGTCGATGGCCAAACAGCTCGGTCCCAAGGGCATCCGCGTCAACGGCGTCGCACCCGGCCCGATCTGGACGCCCTTGCAGGTTTCCGGCGGCGCCACCGCGGAAAAGCTCGCCAACTTTGGCGGCGACACGTCGATGAAGCGTCCCGGCCAACCCGCCGAGCTCGCCTCGATCTACGTCCAGCTCGCCGACAACCAGGCCAGCTTCACCACTGGCCACGTCTACGGCGCGGCGGGGGGAACCGGGCAGCCGTAAAGCCTTGGTCACCCTGACGGACATTGACGCTGTCCTACAAGCGACCGCCGCGCTACGCCCTACGCGTTCTTTGCCATTGTCAGTTTTCTGCAATGTCCGCATGCCGTGCGGTGGACGCGAACTTTGATACGCCGGGTTCCTGGCGTGAACATCCACCCGCCGCGGCCACGCGCATTGGACTCACCTTAGCCTCACCTTCCGCGCCTCAATACCCCGCGTAATCCGAGAATTTTGTGATCGTCGGATCGAACTTCATTCTGACCTTGCCGGTCGCGCCATGGCGCTGCTTGGCGACGATCAGCTCGGCCAGGCCATAGCATCGCTCCATGTCGACCATCCACGCCGCATGGTCCTCGAATATCTTGGCGGTGTCGCCTTCGACCGGGCGCTTGGGTTCCTTGGCGGCGACATAATAATCCTCGCGGTACACGAACCACACCATGTCGGCGTCCTGCTCGATCGACCCCGATTCGCGCAGATCCGACAGCATCGGCGTCTTGTCCTCGCGCTGCTCCACCGCGCGGGACAGCTGCGACAGCGCCAGCACCGGCACGTCCAGGTCCTTGGCCATCGTCTTCAGCCCGCGGCTGATCTCGGATATTTCCTGGACGCGGTTACCGTCCTTGTTCTTGCCGCTGCCGGTCAGCAGCTGGAGGTAGTCGACGACGACCAGCCCGATCTCGTTGTTGTGCCGCCGCTGCAATCGTCGCACCCGCGTATGCAGCGCGCCGATCGACAGCCCGCCGGTGTCGTCGATGAACAGCGGCAGATTCTCCAGCTCCGCCGCCGCCGCCGCCAATTGCCCGAACTCGGCCTTGCTGATCTTGCCCATGCGAAGGCTTTCCGAGCTGATCCCCGATTGCTCCG
This sequence comes from Sphingomonas sp., assembly GCF_964263785.1. Classification (GTDB taxonomy): domain Bacteria; phylum Pseudomonadota; class Alphaproteobacteria; order Sphingomonadales; family Sphingomonadaceae; genus Sphingomonas. The sequence continues at coordinate 1,110 of NZ_CAXVWL010000128.1, read as the reverse complement.
CCAGGATGCGCGTCGCCAGCTGGTCGGCGCTCATCTCCAGCGAGAAGAACGCGACCTTCGCCCCCACCGAATCGGCCGGCGCGATGCCGTCGCCCATGTCGCGCATCCACCGCCGCGCCGCGTTGAACGCGATGTTGGTGGCGAGCGATGTCTTGCCCATTCCCGGCCGCCCCGCCAGGATCATCAGGTCGGAATGATGCATCCCGCCGATCTTGGCGTTGATCGAGTCGATCCCCGTCGTCACCCCCGACAAATTGCCCCCGGAATTCAGCGCCCGCTCCGCCATCTTCACCGCCGCGGTCGTCGCCTGCGCAAAGGTCTTGACCGAGCTCTCCGCGCCGCCGTCGCTCGCGACCTTGAACAGCTCCTCCTCGGCCAGCTCGATCTGCCCGCGCGGGTTGACCTCCTCGCTGGTGTCCATCGCCCGGTCGACCAGCGTGCGGCCCACGCTGACCAGCGCACGCAGCATCGCCAGGTCGTAGATCTGCTGCGCGAACTGCCGGGCCCCGATCAGCCCGGCGCCCGATCCCGTCAGCCCGGCGAGATACGCCGGCCCGCCCAGCTCCTTCATTCCCTCGTCCGCATCGAACATCGGCCGCAGCGTCACCGGGGTCGCCAGCATGTCGTTGCCGCGCAGCGTCTTGATCGCGGCAAAGATCCGCCCGTGCAGCGGCTCGAAGAAATGTGCCGGCTCCAATTTGTCGACCAGGTCGTCGGCGAGCCGGTTGTCGATCATCATCGCGCCGAGCATCGCCGCCTCGGCCTCGACGTTGCGCGGCAGCTGCTGGGGTTCGGGAACGGACGGAGTCGCGAGCGCTAGGGTGGCCATGCGCCCCGTTTACGCGCGATGCGCCACGGCTCAAGCGGCGAGCGTCGGGGCGTGCGCGAAAGCTGTGGATGCTTCCTTATCCTCCGCCGCCAGGGAGTGCCGGGTTGAGCGCGATCGAGTATCGCGGGCTTTGGCATTGAGGCGTAAGCGATGTTCTCAGGCCACGGCGGTCGCGTAGTTCCAGGGCATGAGCTGATCGAGGGCGGTGGCGCTATGGCCGGCGGCGAGGCGGGCGAGCGTGTCGGCAAACCAGGCTTGTGGGTTGATCCCGCTCAGCTTGC
>NZ_CAXVWL010000127.1:0-16029 GCF_964263785.1 Sphingomonas sp. | reverse complement strand
GTGAACACCTCGAACCGTCGCACCCCACTAGAGCCGGCATCGGCATATGACATCAACACGGCTCCAAGCGTCCCGAACAGGACCTGGAGACTCGCCGTTTAGCCCGCCCCGTTCAACGTGGGGCCGAAGCTCCGCTTACATTGAGGCGGACGAGGAGCTTCCTGGCGAGCGCGATGCGGACGGTCTCTTGGCGTTGTCTTGGGCGAGGAGGCGGCGAGGTCGGGGTCGTATTTGCGAGCCAAGTCGGCCACCGGGCAGAGGATGGAGCGCACGCTGGCCCGTATGCCGCGGATGAAGCGTGCTCCGTGCCGGGTTCTGCTGTCGTTGAGGAGCGGTACCAGGCCCACCAGCTTGGCGACTGCCCACTCGACTGCGCTCGGGACAGGCTTGTTGGACACGGTGCCGAGTTCGGGGAGATCTGCAAGCAGGACGGCGACGGTGCGGTCTGCCAGCCCTCCTTCGACTGCCTGCCAGGGCAGGCGCTCAGGACAGGCTTTACCGAGCGGATGGTCCGGTCGAGCGCGTGCCATACGGGATCGGCGTGGATCAGGCTGCCGATCTCGGCCGCCAGCGCCCTGGCCTGGGCGTTGAAGAAGCCGATCGCCTCGGCAAGGCTGGCGCGCGCGGTGGGATCGGCGGCGCTGTGCAGGCGCTGCTTTTGGACCGACAGGTCGGCGCTGACCTAGCGCAGGCGCCCGGCGAGCGCAGCGAGCCAACGGTGGTCGTCCGAGGGCGGCGGCGTGGGGTCTAGCCGACGGGCGATGGCATATCCGGCGATCATCTCGGCGTCGACCCGATCAGTCTTCTCCAGATAACCCATCGCTTGGGCAAAGCTGCGCACCGCCGGGGGTTGGCGATGGCGCAAGGCTGGCCTTCGCGCCACAGCGGCAGGAACGCCGCTTGCTCGACGCCGCCTGGAGCCTCCATTACCCCCAGTCCGACGTTATGCTCGCGGCACCGGGCCAGCAGCCCGGCTGCGCCCTCGGCCGCATTGGCAAACCGACGGTGACCGGCACGCTCGATCCCGGCATCGAGCCACGCCTCGGCGACATCCACTCCACACATAATCCGCTATTCAAGGTAACCTGCCTTGTCTGTGCGATCAGAAGGATCAACTGACTGTTGGTGGTGCGTGACAACGGCGATGATCCCTGGCTCCGTCACGGCTGTCACCTGAGGGGGATGGGGCGACGTCGCCGCACCCGGGTGAATGGCCACCCATGGCGGGGAGCATTACCGCCCTGCCTCAACCTGAACGGCGCAGCCTATAACCAAGCAAACGGTTTGAGCGTAACCGGGATAGTCGCAGCACCGGCACGCGCATCGAACATCTGTCCTACAACGACGACCTATGCCATCCCACCCCATGCTGTTTGTCGATCATCACCGGAATGGAAACGATCGCCACCGATCGGCACGCGCTCACGTGTCAACCAGTGTCAACGTCGGGCGCGCGTTGCTCTGGTTCAGCACGCCCGCACGTCCGTCGACGAGTGTCGAGTTTCCCTCACCGGTCGAACGCGTTCACGTGTCAACCAGTGTCAAGGTCGGCATGCCGCCAACCGCAGTCCACGTGTCAACCAGTGTCAACGTCCACCCCGCCGCCGGCACCGACCCCGCGTCCGTGCGACTTTCTTGTGACCTTTCGCGCCGCCGTCCGCGCACAAATCTCCGTGACGCGGCGCGCCTTTCCGGGTTATCCGCCCGCATGGCCGACCCGCGGATCATCCATGTCGATCTCGACGAGCGCACCATCCTGTGGCGCTCTGCCGATGTCGAGCAGGAGCGGCGGATTGCGATCTTCGACCTGATTGAGGACAACCGCTTCGCGCCCCAGCGCGTCCACCCCGACGGCTATGCCGGGCCCTACCGCGTCGCGCTGTCGGTCGAGGAAGGCCGCCTGGCGATCGCGATCCGGCGCGAGGACGACACCCCGCTCGAAACGCTGGTGCTGGCACTCGGGCGTTTCCGCCGCCCGATCCGCGACTATTTTGCGATCTGCGACAGCTATTACCAGGCGATCCGCGCCGCCACCCCGCAACAGATCGAGACGATCGACATGGCCCGCCGCGGCATCCACAACCAGGCCGCCGAGCTGCTGATGGAGCGGCTGGAGGGCAAGATAGAAGTCGATTTCGACACCGCGCGCCGCCTCTTCACGCTGATCTGCGTCCTCCATATCCGTGGGTAGCCGGCATGGTTAGTGTCGTCGTCAAGGCAGCGATCGGCCTCGCTGCAATCGGCGCGGCGGGGGTGGGCGCGTGGAGCTGGGCCACGGCGTGGCACCCCTCCGCCGCCCGCTACCCGCTCCAAGGCATCGACTTGCCCGAGAACCCGGCCGCGGTCGAGTGGGGCAGCGTGCGCGCGAGCGGGGCCGACTTCGCCTACCTCGTCGCGACCGCGGGGACCGACCGCCGCGACCCTGCGTTCGAGGCGAACTGGGCCGCGCTGCCCCAGGCCGGCCTGCGCCGCGGTGCGGTCCACCTGTATTCGCTGTGCCAGCGCGCGACGGCGCAGGCGGACGCCTTCAACACCTTCGTTCCCGCCAGCACCGACGCGCTCCCTGCCGCAATCGACATCGCCTATCGCGCCGATTGCACCGCGAGGCCGGAGAAGACGGCGCTCGCCAACGAAATCGCCCGGTTCGTCGAGCGGGTGGAGGCGCACACCGGCAAGCCCGTCCTTCTGCGCACGTCGCGCGACATCGAGCGTGACTACGCATTGTCCGCGGCGGTCGGGCGTCCGGTCTGGTCGATCGCCAACGCCTTCGCTCCGAACTATGCCGCGCGCCCGTGGCGGATCTGGCGGGCAAGCGACGTTCGCCGCATCGACGGCATCGAGGGACCGGTAAACTGGGACGTGGTGGCACCATGAACGACGACGTCGATTCGCTGATCGAACGCGCCCGCGCCGCCGCGCGTAACGCCCACGCGCCCTATTCGCGCTTCGCGGTCGGCGCCGCGGTGCTCCTGACCGACGGCAGCGTCGTCACCGGTGCCAATGTCGAAAACGCCTCTTACGGCCTGTCGCTCTGCGCCGAGACTGTGGCCATCGCCACGCTGAGTGCCGCCGGGCGCATCCGCGACGTCGCGGCGATCGGGGTGATCGGCGGTGCGATGGACGCCGACGGCCGCCCAACCGGCACCGCACCCGTTCGCCCCTGCGGTCGCTGCCGTCAGGTGCTTAACGAAGCCGCGCAAATGGGCGGCCGCGACTTCCCCATTCACTGCGGCGCGGCCGAAGGCGGCGCGGTCGAGAGTTACCGCGTCTCCACACTCCTTCCCGATGCGTTCGGCCCGCGGGATCTCGGGATGAATTGAGGGAGCCGTAGACCTGATCGAGCGTTGTTGCTGCGCCTCCGTTTAGAGGGGCTAAATCGTAGGAGATGGATGATGGACGATCGCAATCAGAGCGGCAGCGATTCGACGAGCCAAGGCGGCCAGGGTAGCGGCCAGGGCACTCAGGGCGGTGGCCAGAACCAGGACCGTCAGCAGAACGTCGACCGCCAGCAGAACCAGCAGGGTGGCAACAAGACAGGCAATGCCAATCGCGACGACGGCACCGGCAACACCGCGGGCCAAGGCAGCACGGGTGGCCAAGGCACCAATGCCGGGCAGAGCGGCATGGGAAGCCAGGGCACCAGCGCGGGCCAGGGCACCGGCGGCGCTGGCATGAACTCCGACCAACGCTGACGCGCCGATCGGGCCAGGCGATCGGGAAGGACCGCCGCGCGCGCCCTTCCCGATTGTCCGCTTGCCCGCACCGCCATTCCCCGCAAAGGAACGGCGCATGTCCATCCAATCCGACCGCTGGATTCGCGAACAGGCGACCGCCCACGCGATGATCGAACCGTTCGTCGAGGCGCAGCGCCGCGATGGCTGCATCAGCTACGGCCTGTCCTCCTACGGCTACGACGCGCGTGTGGCCGACGAGTTCAAGATCTTCACCAACGTCGACAGCGCCATCGTCGACCCCAAGGACTTTGCGGCGAACAGCTTCGTCGACCGCAAGACCGATTGCTGCATCATCCCGCCCAACAGCTTCGCGCTGGCGCGGACCGTCGAATATTTTCGCGTGCCCCGCGACGTCCTGGTGATCTGCCTCGGCAAGTCGACGTACGCGCGGTGCGGCATCATCGTCAACGTCACCCCGCTGGAACCGGGCTGGGAAGGTCACGTGACCCTGGAATTCTCGAACACCACGCCGTTGCCGGCACGCGTCTACGCTAACGAAGGCGCGTGCCAATTCCTTTTTCTCAAGGGCAACGAACCCTGCGAGATCAGTTACGCCGACCGGGCGGGCAAATACATGGGTCAGCGCGGAGTGACACTGCCCCGGCTATAGCCTCGGAATACTGCAGGCTTGATGCGGTCCGGATGTTGGAGACGGGAGCCGCGACTCCGATGTATCAGGTGCGCCTCAGACACATTCGGAGGGACAACACGCGTGGCATAGCGGCATATGCTCTTAACAGGTCAGCAGACGAGTGACTTTGGCGCGTCACATCTGCGCCAAAGCCTTCGAGCCGATCAGCGCGCGGCAACTTGCGTCAGTCGCTGCAACCCAACCTGTGCCAATGCATGCGACGACATCGTGCGCTGGTCGGGCATGTCCATCAGGACGTCGGGGCGGCGCAACACATCGGCGTAGAGCGCCTGCGCTTCCGACTCGCGTCCGGTCTGGCGATAGACGGTCGCCAGGTTGAGCATGAGCTCGGGGCGAGCCGGAAAAATACGTCGCTCGGCCACAAGGACGCGCTCGGCGCTTGCATAATCGCCCGTCACGATCGCGCCTGTCGCGGTGCGATCCGAAGCTTGCGCCAAGCCGGGAACCGCCATCACGACCGTAAACGCGGCCAAGCCCATTCGCATCATCATAGCCATCTCCTGTTACATTGCACTTTTGTTACGGGAGAATGTCACTTTGAAGACAGTCGCGCAAGCAACACGATCGTCTGCAGACAAAAAAAGGCGGCTCCTTTCGGAGCCGCCCTCAAAACAACGACAGGTCGTCGTATCAGAAATCGTTGCGATATTGCTCGTTGCCGATGAAACCCAACTTGCCGACATTGGAGCGCTTGATGATCGCCAGAACCTTGTCGACCGACTCGTAGCGGGCCTGCGGATCCGGCTGGAAATGCAGTTCGGGCTCGGGATTGATGGTCTTAGTCTGGTCGAGGTACTGCCGCAGCGTCACCTCGTCGACCGGCGCTCCGTTCCACGACACCGTGCCATCGGGCGCGATCGATACCTTGTTCTTCTGGGCGTCGATCACATTATTCGGGTTCTTGCTGTTGACCGGCAGGTCGACCTTCACCGCATGGGTCTGAATAGGAATGGTGATGATGAACATGATGAGCAGGACGAGCATGACGTCGATCAACGGCGTCGTGTTCATCTCCATCATCGGTTCGCCGTCGTCATTACCGGCGCTCATTGACATGTCGTGTTACTCCTGGGTCTCTTCTGTACGCTGAGGTCAATTACATCCGTGGATTGCCGCCCGGGGGCGGCTCGGAGATGAAACCAACCTTTGCAAATCCGGCCCGCTGCATCGTGTAGATCGCGCCGCCGATGCAGCGATACGGTGCGTTCACATCGCCACGAATATGCGCTTCGGGCAGTTCGAGCGCCGGATTGCCGACGCCGCCTTGACGATCGATCTCGGCCTTCAGCTTCTCGACCCCGCGATTCAGCAACTCGGTCGATGTCACCCGCGACATGCCCCAATAGACATTGCAGTTCGTTCCGTCGCCAGTCACCGACAGCAGCACATTCTCGGGCTTGGTCGTCGTCGGATCGAAGCGGACATTGGGAAGCTTGAGCTTCACGCTCTGCAGCACCACCGGAACCGCGATCAGGAAGATGATCAGCAGCACCAGCATGACGTCGACGAGCGGCGTCGTGTTGATGTCGGTGATTGGTTTTTCTTCGGCAGCATCGCCGCCAACACTCATCGACATGCGCTAGTCCATCTGTTCGTGTTCAACGCCGACGCGTTAACGTCCGGCACGTGGTTGCGGGGACGCCAGCGTGGCGGCCCCGCGGTGTCAGTCAGTTCACGGGCGAGTCTGTACGCCGCCGGTCTGGGTCGCGATGGTCGAACCAGGTGCCGTGCCCGGACCCGGCCGCGCTGCCGCAACCGGTGCCTTGCCGGCGGCCGCGACCATGGCCGGCTTCACCGCGCCGTTCGAGGCAAGGAAGCCCAGGACGTCGTTGGAGAAAGCCGACAGGTCCTCGGCGATCGACTTGTTGCGGCGCTGAAGCCAATTGTACGCGAGCACGGCAGGCACTGCGACGACCAGGCCGAGCGCGGTCATGATCAGCGCCTCGCCGACCGGACCGGCGACGGCGTCGATCGACGCCTGTCCCGACCAGCCGATCTTGATCAGCGCGCGATAGATGCCGATCACGGTGCCGAACAGGCCGATGAACGGCGCGGTCGAACCGACCGTTGCGAGAAAGGCAAGACCGCCACCCAGCTTCGAATTGATCGCAGCTTCCGAACGCGCCAGCGAACCGTGCAGCCAGTCATGCGCCTCGACCGGATCGGTCAGTTTGCCATGCTGGTCCTGAGCGGCGAGACCGTCATCGACGATCTGCTTGTAGGCCGAGTTCTTGTCGAGCTTGGCCGAGCCTTCGCGCAGCGAGTTGGACTGCCAGAAACTCTGACGGACGCGCTTGGCCTGGTTCATGATCTTCTGCTGCTCGAACAGCTTCGAGAACAGGATGTAGAACGATACGATCGACATGAGAACGAGGATCGTGAACACGGACTGCGAGATGAGCCCGCCCTCGCGGAGCGCCGCTTCGAGGCCGTAGGGGTTGGCATCGCCGCCCTTTGCGGCGGCGCCGCCCGCAGCGAGAATGGTGGTGATCATGGTCGGTTCCCTTTGAATATGTGCATCGCAACGATGGATTGATCGGAAAGCTCGGTCAGTTCTGCGGCAACACCCAGCGGACCGGCAGCGTGTATTTCGACGAGATCGGATTGCCCGCCTCGTCCTTGGCAGGTGAGAACCGGACCCGGCTCTTGGCGATCCGGCAGGTCGTGCTGTCGAGATCGCTGTTGCCGCTCGACGTGGTTACCGAACAATCGCTCACCCGGCCATCGGTGCCGACGGTCAGCGATGCGACGACACGCCCCTGCGCCTCGGCACGCTGCGCCGCGGGCGGATAGGCATCCGGCCCGAAGAACTGCCCCGGATTGCCCTTCAGCCCGGCCGCTTGCGATACGCGCGGCGGCGCCGGCGGAGTAGGAGGCGTCGGCGGAGTCGGCGGATAGATCGGCTGGCTCGGCGGGATGACGGGCGTCGTATTCATGAATACCGGCTGGTTCGTCACCACGACCGGCGGCGGCGTGACGACCGTGGTCGGCGGCGGCGGCAGGTTCGGCTGATCTGGCGGCGGCGGCGGCGGATCCTCCGGCGGCGGCGGCGGCGGCGGCGGTTCGACATCGAACACGTCGAGTTTCTCGTTGGCCGCCTTGACGTACTTGTACGCCAGGCCGGTGACGAAGGCGTAGCCCAGTGCGGCATGGATCAGCGCGACGATAACGATCGCGATCACCTTGCCACTGGACATCTTCTGGTCGGCATAGGCCATGCGGCAATCAAACTCCCTCAATCCTGTGCGGTCCTGACGGTACGTCGGCCGCCCATAAACCGTCTGCCCGGGCCCATATGCGTCCTCGGTCAGACCTGATTCCTATCGCCACGTTCATCGACACGCAAACGCTTTGTCGGAAGCAACAAACGTTCAAACTCCGAAGCCACGTTTTAGTTCTGTATCGTTCATCGTCGCGCGGCTAACCGACTTGCATGCCACGCCTTCTTTCCGCCGCGATCCCGCTGTGCCTCGCGATATCCGTTGCCGCGAGCGGACAGGTGCTCCAGCCGTCCGCTGCCGCCACCGCGCCCGGTTTCGCCGATCTCGCCGACATGGTCCTGGCCGCACCGGTCATCGTCGATGCGACGATCCGATCGACAGCCCGGATCAAGGGCAACGAGGCTGCCGGTGTCGTGCCCGGGCACCAGCGCCAGTATATCGAGGCGGACGTCGGCGCACTCATCCGCGGCGCAGGCGGTACGCCGGCGCGCGTCGGCTATCTGCTCGACCTCGCGCCCTACGCAGCTGGCCGCTTCGCCAAGCTGAAGAAGACACGCGTGATCGCCCTGGCGCGCCCGGTCCCGCAGGTGCCCGGCCAGCTGCAACTGGTTGCGCCCGACGCGCAGCTGCCATGGACGGCGGACACCGATGCGCGGGTACGCGCGATCGCCAAGGCCGCGGTGGCCGCCGATGCACCACCGCCGGTCAACGGGATCGGCAACGCCTTCCACGTGCCCGGCGCGCTGCCCGGCGAAGGCGAGACGCAGGTCTTCGTCGCGACCGCCGACAATACGCCGATGTCGCTGTCGATCCTCCGCCGCCCCGGCGAGCGCCCGCGCTGGGCGGTGGCGCTGAGCGAAGTGGTGGACGAGGCCGCAGGACCGCCGCCGCGCGACACATTGCTATGGTATCGGCTTGCCTGCGGGCTGCCCGCGGCGTTGCCCGATCGCGCAACCGCGACGCTGGGTGCGGACGATGCGGCGCAGGCGCGAACCGATTACGCCTTCGTGCTGGCACAGCTCGGCCCATGCGGCCGCACCCGCGGCTAAGCGACCCGCAGGAGCTGCCCCGTCGTCGAGCGTGCCGAATCCAGGAAGGCGACCGCCGCCTCAATGTCGGCCGGGTCCGCTCCCACCCCCGCCACGACGGCATTGACGCGCATCGGCGCCCGCTCGATCGCAAGCGGGGCGATCGCCGCCAGCAGGACGGCGTGTTCCACCGACTCGCCGCCGTCCAGAATCAGTGTCAGCGCCTCGCCCGCCGCCGCACGGACGATGACCGCGACGTCGTCGCCACGGGCGACCCTCACCGGCGATGCCGGACAAGCGTGATGCCGATCGACTCGCCGGCTTCGGAAATGGCGAGCTTGACGATGCGGACCGTGACCCGCAGCACGCGCGCGTCCTGGAGGAAGAGCGTCTCGCAGATGTGATCCGCAACCGCCTCGATCAGGGTGAAGTGGACGCCCGCGGGCAGCGCCGCGGTCGCCGCACGCTTGAGATCGAGATAGTTCTTCGAGGCAGACAGGGGCGTCTCCGGATCGAAGCGGGCGGGACAGCGCAGGTCGACGGTGAGCGAAATGCGCAGTGGCTGCGGCAGGTGCGTCTCCTCCGAATAGATGCCGGTCAGCACCGGCACCTCGATGTCGTGGACTTCCAATTGCAGCATGTCTTCCATTCCCCGCCCCGTAGCAGACGCGCAGCCTCACGAAACCCGGCATTCCGCTTGCGTTCGGCGGACCTGGGGGTATGGCGCGGCGGCTTCGCCCCCGACGAGCCTTGAGAGTATGTGCGTGTGATCGTCCTACAGCCCCTCGCCTCGATCGATCCCGACGCCGTCGAGGCGCTTCTCGACCGCGCCTTCGGCACCGATCGACACCAGCGCACCGCCTACAAGGTCCGCGGCAGCGCGCGCCCTATCTCACCACTCTCGTTCGCCGCGGTGGACGATGGGGTGCTGGTCGGCTCGATCCAATGCTGGCCGGTGATGCTCGCCGGCGCCGGCGACGGCGGCGGCACGATGCCGCTGGTGATGGTGGGGCCGGTGGCGGTTGCGCCCGAGCGGCAGCGCGATGGGATCGGCCGGCGGCTGATGGAGCGCGCGCTCGCCGCTGCGGATGCGTCGGACGACATCGGTGCCGGGCTGATGCTGATCGGCGATCCCGAATATTACGGCCGTGTTTTCGGCTTCACCGCCGAGCGCACCGCGCGCTGGCGCGTGCCCGGACCGGTCGAGCGGCGCCGTCTGCTGGCACGCGGAGCGCATGTTCCCGACGTTTCGGGTGAACTCGGCCCGGCGCTCGCGCTTCCCGCCTGAGGGTTTACGCACCCGACCCGCGCGCCTACCTGCGGCACATGCCGATGGACGCTCCCCCCGACCTTGCGACAATGACGCTGGAGGAAATCGTACGCGGCGCCGCCGAGCGCCGCCTGCCGCCGGTCGAGCAGTGGAACCCGACGCACTGCGGCGACAGCGAGATGCGGATCGCACGCGACGGCATCTGGTATCACCAGGGATCGCCGATCGGGCGCCCGGCGATGGTGCGGCTGTTCTCGACGATTTTGCGGCGCGAGGCCGACGGCCGTCACGTGCTGGTCACCCCGGTCGAAAAGTTGGACATCGCGGTGGACGACGCCGCATTCCTAGCGGTGGCGGTAAAGGTAGCAGGCGAAGGATCGGCAACGCGGCTCGCGTTCCAGCTGAACACCGGCGACCTGGTGACCGCCGGACCCGACCATCGCTTGCGCTTCGAGGAGTGTGAGGATGGCCCGCACCCATATCTCCACGTGCGCGCGGGGCTCGAGGCGCTGGTCGCTCGGCCGGTCTATTACGAGCTCGCCGAACTCGCCCTGGCCGGCGACGATACGGTGCCAGGGGTGTGGAGCGACGGCGCCTTCTTTGCGCTGGCAGCGGCGTGACGCTCGCCGAGCGGTTGATCACCGCATTGACCGCCAGCGCGGGTCCACCCGCGCTTGCCGGCGACGACATGCCCCACGCTGCCACGTCCGTGGCTGCGGCGGTGCTGATCGCGATCACCGACCGTGCGGAACCCGGCGTCATCCTGACCCAGCGGACCGAAACGCTGCGCCGCCATGCCGGGCAAGTCGCCTTTCCCGGTGGCCGTGTCGATCCCGAGGACACCGATGCGGTCGCGGCGGCGCTGCGCGAGGCGCACGAGGAGATCGCGATGCCGCCCGCTGCGGTGATGGTGATCGGCACGACCGACCGGTTCCGCACCGGCACCGGTTACGAGATCGTGCCGGTCGTCGGGGTCGTGCCCGCCGACCTGCCGCTGGTGCCCGCCGAGGCCGAGGTCGCCGCGGTGTTCGAGGTGCCGCTGGCCTTCCTGCTCGACCCCGCCAACCACCGCGAAAGCGCAGGCGAGTGGCAGGGCCGAACGCGGCGCTTCTACGAAATTCCCTGGCCCGATCGCCGCATCTGGGGCGCGACCGCGGGCATCATCGTCAATCTGTCGCGGCGGCTGGCGTGGCAGTGACGCTTGCCCAAGCCGATTGGCGCGCGCGCGCGGGGCTGGCCGAGCTTGCCGCGGTGCTGGGGACGAACGATGCGCGTTTCGTCGGCGGGGCGGTGCGCGACACACTGTTGGGGCTAGCCGTGGCCGACATCGATATCGCCACTCGGCATACACCCGATTCGGTCGTGATGCTGCTGAAGGATGCGGGTATCCGCGTCGTGCCCACCGGGCTGACGCATGGCACCGTCACCGCACTGACCGCGGGCGGCCCGGTCGAGGTGACCACCTTGCGGCGTGACGTCGTGACCGACGGGCGTCACGCGATCGTCGCCTTCACCGACGATTGGCGGGTCGATGCCAGCCGGCGCGACTTCACCATGAACGCGCTCTATGCCGATCCGGCGAGTGGCGCACTGTTCGATTATTTCGGCGGCCTCGACGATCTCGCCGCGGGGCGAGTGCGCTTCATCGGCGATGCGCGGAGCCGGATCGCCGAGGATCACCTGCGTATCCTGCGCTTCTTCCGCTTTCACGCGCGCTTCGGCGATCTGGTCGACCCCGAGGGACTCGATGCCTGCACCGAGCGCGCCAACGACCTGATGGCCTTGTCGCGGGAGCGGATCGCGGCCGAATTGCTCAAGCTGCTGGTCGCGCGGCACGCAGTGGCGGTGATGGCGTTGATGGTCGATCGCGGCATCCTGCGCGCGGTGCTGCCCGAGATCGATGGCGCAGGCGCCGCCCGGCTCGCGGCCTTGGCCGACGCAGAGGCCGTGCACGATATACCCGCCGACGCGATCCGGCGATTGGCGGTGCTGATCCCGCCCGATGCAGCAAAGCCGGTCGGGGCGCGGCTCAAGCTGTCGAACGCCGATCGCCAGCGGCTCAAGGCCGCGACGGCTGGTCCGGGCGACGAGGGCCCCCTGGGGCTTGCCTACCGCTTCGGCGCGGCGATCGCGCTCGACCGCCTGCTGATTGCGGGAGCAGACGTGTGGCCCTTGCGTGACTTTGTGCTTCCGGCGCTACCAATCGGCGGCGGGGCGCTCGTCTCGATGGGGCTGGCGAGAGGGCCCGACGTCGCCCGCGCGCTCAAGACGGTCGAGTCGCGCTGGATCGCGGAAGGCTTTCCCGATGCAACCCGCACCCGCGTCATCGCCGCGGAGACGGTCGCTCAGGCGCTCGGCGGCGCGATCATCGCATAGGCGAGCCCGGGCTCGAGCGGGCGGGCGTAAAGGAAGCCCTGCCCCATGTTGCAGCCCAGCGCCGACAGCGTCTGCGCGAGCGCGTTGGTCTCGATCCCCTCGGCCACGGTGCGCATGTTGAGCGCCTGCGCCAGGCTGAGGACCGCGCGGACAATCGCGATCTTGTCGCGGTCGGCGAGCATGCCGGTGACGAAGCTGCGATCGATCTTGAGGATGTCGATCGGCAGCGCCTGAAGGTGCGCCAGATTGGAATAGCCGGTACCGAAATCGTCCATCGCCAGCGTCGTGCCGAGATCCTTGAGCGCGCGCATCGTCCGTGCGGTGCGATCGGGATCCGCGACCAGCGCGCTTTCGGTCAGTTCGAGTTTCAGCCGGTTCCCCGAAAGTCCGGTCCGCGCCAGCGCATCGCCGACCAGCCCGACGACGCCGTCGCGCTGAAGCTGGATCGGCGAAATGTTGACCGCGATCTGGACACCGCAATCGCCCCCCGCCTCGCGGTCCCATTCCGCCAGCGTCCGTGTCGCCGCGTCGAGCGCCCAGCGTCCGAGCGGCACGATCAGCCCCGATTCCTCGGCGACCTCGATGAATTGTGCTGGCGAGATGTTGCGCCCGTCGGCGGTTCGCCACCGCGCCAGCGCCTCGAAACAGGTGATCCGCCCGGTCGACAGATCGCAGATCGGCTGGAAATTCAACCTGAGGTCGCCGTTCTCGATCGCCCGGCGCAGCTGCGTCTCGATCGCAAACTGTTCGCGCACGAGGTCGAAGGCCTGGGTCTGGTACGCTTCGGCCTTGCCCGTCGCCTTGGCGCGGTTGACCGCAAATTGGGCATGGCGGATCAATTCCTCGCCGCCATCGCCTCTGTTGTCCCCGTCGCTTGCGTTGTCCTGCTCGTCGGCGCCGAAGGCTATGCCGATCGAGCAATCGACCCGGATCTCGTAGTCGGACAGGCGGAACGGCGCGGTGAGCGCGAGGCGGATGCGCTTGGCGACGTGCTCGGCCTCGGCACGGTCCTCGTCGATCGCCATGAAGATGCCGAACTCGTCGCCGCCGATCCGCGCCAGCGTGTCGCGTGCCCTGAGCGCGCCCTTGATCCGGCGCGCGACGCTGATCAGCAACTCGTCACCCGACAGCGAGCCCAGGCACGCATTGAACCGGCCGAAACGGTCGAGATCGACGACCAGCACCGCATGCCCTGCGCGATCACTCCCCGCGGTCTCGATCAGGTCGCCGAAACCCTGGCGATTGGGCAGCCCGGTCAGGCTGTCGGTCGTCATCTCGCGGTGCAGGCTGCGTTCGGTGTGACGGTGCGATGTCTCGTCGATCAAGGTCACCAGGCAGCCGCGAACCCCCGGCGACGACCGCGCCAGCGTGGCGCTGAAGAACCGGCGGTCGATCGCCTCACCGATCGACCAGGCAAAGGTCCGTGTCGTCGCCTCCGATGCGAGAAAGGCGGCGATGTCGGGCTCGATCGAGGTCAGCAACGGCGAAGCATCGCGCGCGTTCCCCAGCCCGGCCAGCTGGAAAGCCCGATTCACCGCCATCAGCGAGAGCGCCTCGCCCGCCCACCCGACGACCGCCGCCGGGATCGGCAGCAGCTCGACCGCCGCCATGGCGTTCGCGCAATCGATCACGGGACGGATGGTGGCGACAGAGGTCATCGCCGACTGGCCTAGCCCATGATCGTTAAGGACGTTTGAAGGATTAGACCTGCGTCTCCGTGCTTTACCCGTCGAAACGGTTGCTCCGCGGAAAGCCGGTCGGCGGCATCCGCCCCGCCGCGCCGCGCGCCGCACGCCACGGGTTCATATCGGCCTCGGTCCGCGTTCGCCCGCTGTCGCCCCCCATCGGCCAGCTCAGGCCGGTCGCCAGCGCGAAAGTGGTCGCGTCCGAGAGCCCGCCATCGCGGAAGCGCTGGAGCTGGACCCCGGTGCCGCGCGACAGTTCGGGCATTTCGGCGAGTGGAAAGACGACGAGGCGGCGGTTGTCGCCGATCGCGGCGACGTAGTCGGCCTCGGGAGCGATCCGGCGCACGACCTTAAGGATCGCGCCGTCGCGGGGAGTCAGCACGGTCTTGCCCTTGCGCGTCTCGGCGATGACGTCGGCTGCCGCGACGACGAAGCCGCGACCGTCGGAGGCCACGACCAGCAGCTTGGTCGCGGCGCGCGCGGGCAGGAAGGCGACGATGCCGACGTCGCCATCGAGGTCGATCATCGCGCGCACCGGTTCCCCGAAGCCGCGGCCGCCGGGAAGCTTGTCGGCGGCAAGCGTGAAGAAGCGCCCGTTCTGCGCCGCTAGCAGCAACTTGTCGGTGGTCTGCGCGTGGAAGGCGTAGGCGGGGCCGTCGCCTTCCTTGAACTTGGCGGTGTCCGCCGAGGCGAGATCGGCGTGGCCGCGCAGCGCCCGTATCCAGCCACGGCGCGAGAGAATGACGGTGATCGGCTCGCGCTCGATCATCGCCTCGAGCGGGATGTCGCGGGTCGGCGCTGCTTCCTCGATCGTCGTGCGCCGCTTGCCCAGTGCGGTATCCTCGCCATAGCGGTCGCGGATGCGGGCGAGGTCGCGCTTCATCCTGGCGCGTTGCTTCTTGGGGTCGGCGAGCAACGCGGCCAGCCCGGCCTGCTCCTTGTCGAGCTTGGCGCGCTCGGTCCTGATCTCGAACTCCTCCAACCGCCGCAGACTGCGCAGCCGCATGTTGAGGATCGCCTCGACCTGGCGGTCGGTCAGGCGGAACTCGTCGATCATCACCGCTTTCGGCTCGTCCTCGGTGCGGATGATCTCGATGACGCGGTCGAGGTTGAGGAAGGCGATCAGGTAGCCGTCGAGCAGCTCGATCCGGTCTGCGATCTTGTCCAGCCGGTGGCGCGTCCGCCGTTCGAGGACGACGAACTGGTGATCGACCCACGCGGCGAGCGCCTCGCGCAGGGGCATCACCCGTGGGGTGCGGTCCTTGTCGAGGACGTTGAGGTTGAGCGGGACGCGGACCTCCAGGTCGGTCAGTCGGAACAGCCCGTCCATCATGACGCCCGCGTCGACGGTGCGGCTGCGCGGTTCGAGGACGACCCGGATCAGCTCGTCGGACTCGTCGCGAACGTCGGCCAGGATCGGCAGCTTCTTGTCGTTGACCAGCGCGGCGATCTGCTCGATCAATTTGCCCTTCTGGACGCCGTACGGGATTTCGGTGACGATCGCGGTCCAGCCGCCGCCCTTCTCGCGCTCGATGCTCCAGCGCGCGCGGACCCGGAACGCGCCGCGGCCGGTGCGGTAGCTCTCGGCAATCACCGCGACGGGATCGACCACGAGGCCGCCGGTCGGAAAGTCGGGGCCGCGGATGAACCGGAGCACGTCGGCCTCACGGTCGTCGACCAGCGCGATCGCGGCCTCCAGCAGCTCGGCGGCGTTGTGCGGGGGGATGCTGGTCGCCATGCCGACCGCGATGCCCGCGGCGCCGTTGGCGAGCAGATTGGGGAACAGGCCGGGGAACAGCTCGGGCTCGTGATCCTCGTTGTTGTAGGTCGGGCGATAGCCGACCGCGTCCTCGTCGAGCCCGTCCATCAGATCGATCGCGACCGCGGTCAGGCGGGCCTCGGTGTAGCGGTAGGCGGCGGCGTTATCGCCGTCGATGTTGCCGAAATTGCCCTGCCCGTCGACCAGCGGATAGCGCAGCGAAAAGGTCTGCGCGAGGCGCACCATCGCGTCGTAGACCGACTGGTCGCCGTGGGGATGGTATTTGCCGATGACGTCGCCGACG
>NZ_CAXVWL010000126.1:0-8099 GCF_964263785.1 Sphingomonas sp. | reverse complement strand
CATCTTCCCCAACACCGCCGCGGTCATCCGCCTCGTCGGCGCACTCATGCTCGAGCAGAATGACGAATGGTCGGTATCGCGCCGCCACATGACGCTGGAAACGATCGGCACGTTGAGCGGTAACCCGCGCATCAGCCTGCCAGCACTGGCAGCCTGATCATCCGCGGCCCTGCAGAGGATCGGTGTTCCTACACCACGCCATCGTGCACTACCCAGGAAAGTCCATGTTGCCACGGGTTCGGCGCGAAACGTCGGCGGCGCTGACAGTGACCGTCTCGATAGTCGAAGCTGCGGTTCTTTGGCTCGGACTAGAACTCGCCATGTTCGATGCGAGCTTAGCGTCGAGCCAGTACGAATTGCCGAGCCGCGGGCTGTGCACCTCTTGGCGCAGACGTTCGCGCATATATTCTCGATCTTCCAGACCCATAATACTTTTCCCGATGGATAATGACCGCCGGTCCTAATCGTCGCTTATGACGGCGCCGGTGCTCAGAAGAAGCCATCCTTGCGGCCCTCGTTGCTGTCGCGCAGGCTGCGGCCGTCGATCGCCGAGCGGCGGATCTCCAGGTCGACCTGGTCGCGCTTTCGCCGCGTGCGGAAGTCCGCCTCGGCGAGACCGTTGCGCCGTGCATAATCCTCGGCTGCCTTCTCGGTGCCGAACTTGCCGCCCTCGTCGAAATTCCACGCCATGTGTCGTCTCCTTCATGGGCACCGGCACCGCGCCGGCGCTTCGCTCCTCACAAATCGAGGCCGAGGCTCCGCTCCGGCAATGGCGGCAGCAGGTCGCCCTTGTCCTGTCCCCCGCCCGGCTTGAGATCGGGCGGCACCTTGCGATCGTTTGCCGCGGCCGCGCTCGCGGGCGGCAGCGGCCCGTCGGGGGTTGGTGGCAGGTCGGCGAGGACGTCGGGGCCGGCGGCGCTGCCGAGCCCGTCGACCGGCCCGGGCTCGAACTTGATCCTGGCGGTCGCACCCTTCCGGCCGTCGATGTCGAGGCGCCCGAGCGTCTCGAGCGCCGAGGTCTTGTTGCCGGGATTGAGGTCCAGCTGGCGGGCAAGCTTGTCCTTGTCGTCGACGACCATGGTGAGCTCGTCGCGGACGCGGGTGACCCCGACATTGAACAGGCGCTGGTTCGACAGATTGCGCTCGTGACTGTCCATCACCGTGATCGCTCTGTCGGTGGTGATGCCCTGCGCCATGTGCATGTTGAGTGCGTAGGCGAGGTCGAGCCGCGACAGCATCGGATCGCCGAAGTCCAGCGTGAGGGTCTGCTTTCCGGCAGTCTCGACGGTGATGCCGTTCGCGCCCACCTTCAGCACCCGCGCGAGTGCCGCGTTGTGGAGGCCGCGCTCCTTGTCGTTGGCGGTCCAACGAATCCGGTCGCCCTCCCGCACGTGGAGGCTCTTCTTCTCGGTCAGCTCGAGCCGATCGCGTTTCTCGGTCGGCGACAGTTGTTGCGGATCGAAGCGGGTCTTCCGCCGCCCGTCTCTGAGCTCGACCTTGCCGTTCGGCTGCACCCGGACGACGTCGTAGCGGCCCTTTTCGAGACCGATATCCTGCGCGCCGCCGCGGCCGACATCGAGCGTCTGGGCAGGCCGATATGTCGAGGCGTAGCGGAGCTCCTCGCGGGTAAGATTGACGCGCTCGTAGACGGTGAGGTGGATGCCCTCTCCGCGCACCGTCCCCTCGGCGGCCAACCCCTCCTGAATGCGCTGGTTGATGATCGCGCGCGAGGCGCGTCCCGACGCGAACACCGCCGTTGCCTCCCGACCCTCGGCCGAAAGCGCCAGCCACATCGCGGCCGCCGTGTCGGGCGCCTCCGCGCTTTCGTGGACTCGGTCGCCGAGAACCTTCAGCGCCTGACCTGCCTTGCCGACATTGGCGAGCGCCGCGACCGCCTTCAGCGTGTCGGTGCGCTGGCGGATAGTCTCGTCCATCCGCGCCATCGTGCCGCCGGCCGCCTGGATCATCGCGAACGACTTGCCGGCGTCGATCGAGGAGAGCTGCTGGCGATCGCCGACCAGCACGAGCTTGTCGACACCGACCGCATCGACGATCCGGTGGAGTTTGAGCATGTCGTCGCTCGAGACCATCGAGGTTTCGTCGACGATCAACGTCGTGCCGCCGAGCCGCGCCCGGGCATCTTCGAACCGGGACGTGTCGCGCTCGGTCACATAGCGTTCGTTCGCCAGCACGAACGAGGCGATCGTCTGGCTCTTGATGCCCGCACCCTCGGCGAGATCGGCGACCATCTTGTTCTGGAAGGCGAGCCCGAGCACGGTCCGGCCCTCGGCTTCCGCCACCCGCGCGACCGCCTGGAGCATGGTCGACTTTCCCGCGCCGGCGATGCCCTGCACGGTGACAGTGCGGTCGTCGGACGCGAGGATCAAGGTCGCCGCAGCGAGCTGGCCGGCGTTGAGCGGGCGTTCTGCGGCCCCCTGCACACGGTCCGGCGCCTCGCGCGCCGGGAGCATCGGCATCGCGCGCGCCCTGCCCGCCTCGACCGCGGACAGGATCGTCTCTTCGGTCCGCAACGCCTCGGCCGTCGTCACCAGCGAGACGCCCTTGTCGCCGTCGCGTGGCGCGCCGGGGATGAGCTGGCGCTGCTCGACCAGCCTGCCGATACGCGCTTCGACGCTGTCGATCGTCACGCCCTTGAGCCCCAGATCCAGCGCGGTCTTGCCGAGTAGGTGGACGTGGAACGCCGCCTCGCGTTCGGCCAGAATCCGCACCGCCGACGCCACCGCCAGCTGCGTTCGCGCGTCGGCGGGCGACCGCGTCACGCGTGCAAGTCCGCCGTCGACCAGCGGATCGTGCGGACGCAGGAAACCGCCGACGACCTCGCGCGCATCCTGGATCGCCTTTCCGACGGCGCGGAAACCCCGTTCGAGGCGGCTGTTGGCGATGCTCTGACTCGACCTGTGCTCGGCGCCCGCACGCAGCCCTCGGCCGTCGAAGCCGAGCGCCGCCGCCTTCTCGATCCAGCCTCTGACCAGACCGTCGCGGTCGCCACCGATCACCTTTGGGTCACGGGTCGTGGTCGAGACACCGTCGCGGCCCTTGGCGGACACGATGCCGAGCGCGACGGCCTTTTCGAGGATCGTTTCGCGGCGCTGGCTGAAGGCGTCGATCACCGCCTTGGGCACGCCCGCAATCTCGAACGTGCCGTGCTTGCCCTTCAACTCCACTTGGTAGCCGAGCTTTTCCAGCCCGTCGCGCAGATAGGCGTGGTAGATTGCGCCGATCGTCGCGTTGTTCGCCCAGATCTTGTCGGCGTGGAGCGCCTGCCATTTGCCGTCGGGCATGCGGGTCAGATTGGCGACGATGGCGTGGATGTGTGCCTGCGGATCGAGCGCTCGGCTGGTGTCGTGCTGGAACAGCGCATAGACGAGATTGCCGGTGCGGACCGGGACCTTGCGCCCCTCGACATCCTTTCGGCCCTCCGCGAGGTTTTTCTCGACCCAGCTCATCGTTTTCTGGACCGCCGTCATGTTCGCCGCGAGCACTCGTTTGTCGCCCGCGACATAGGCCATCACCGAGACCGACTTAGGGGCGGAGAAGGTAAGGTCGACGCCGTGGCGGCGGTTCTCGTGGCTGCCGACGTCTTCGCCCGAAGGCAGCGTGCCACCGAGGATCTGCTCAAACGCGTCCTTGGCGACTTCGCCCTCGAGGCCGAGCGCTTCGGCCCCTGCCCCGCCCCATGCGCTCGCCTCGGACGAGCCTTCCGCAGTATAGTAATCGTCGCGGAAATCGTCCTTGGCGAAGTAGGTCGCGGCGCCCGAGGCGGAGCGGACCGAGGCGATCGAGTGCAAAGCGATCAGATCCCCATGTCCATGCCGTCGTCGTCGCGGCCGTTGGCGAAACCTTCCCGCAACTCGACGAGCGTCTGGTCCTCGACCGGGGTTCGACGCGGCGGCGCGTCGCGCGCCTGTCGCCGATCATCGGCCGGGCGAAGGCCGGCGGTCGCCTGGTCCTTTCCATCGCGTGCCACCTGGGCGCGATCGGCGGCGTGGCTCGCAGGCGTCGATTGCTCGTCGCGGTCGGCCGCGGCCGCCTCTTCCTCGGTTGGCGTCGACAGGATGCGCGCCGCCATCTCCTTGGCATTGTCAGGGTCGACGACCTCTTCGATGATCTGCTGCGCGCCGTCGCGACCGCCCGCCTCACCGCCCTCGCCGCCCCCGTCTGAGCCGAACGCTGCTTCGCCGCGGCGCGATCGGACCGGCTGCATCGAGAAGCGGGCGACGAACCCCGGCGCGACGGTCGGGTAGTCCTGCCACCGGAGCAGGATGCGGGCCGCGGGAAAGCCGTCGGGGAACTTCACGAAGCCGTGCATCGAGGGCAGGTTGGTGATGTCGTCGGCGATGACGAGCGGCTCAACCTGCTTTCTCGGCGTCAGCGTCGAGGCGTCGCGAGTGTTGTTGTAGCCGTAGCTGTAAGCCTCATCCATCTGGCGCACTTCACGGTTGCCGATGTAGCGCGCGCACTGCTCGGCGGTGTCGAGGTCGGCGGTCGCGAGGATGAGCTTGGAACGCGCGAGCGAAGCGAGGTTGCGAGCGCCCTGTTCGCCATAAACCTCGACCAGTTTCTCGAAGCTGTGCAGCCCCAGGATCATCGCGCCGCCGAACGCACGCGCGGTCTGCAGGCCGTTCTCGATCGCCGGCAGTTTGTGGAGCGCGCCGAGCTCGTCGAACATGAACCAGGTCCGCAAAGAGCGCGTCCGCGGCATGGTCATCAGCCGGTTGATGCAGAGGTCCATCCAGAGCGTCAGCAGCGCCCGGTTCATCGGCAGATCGACATAGTTGGACGTGATGAAGAGAATCGCGCCGGGCTGCTTGTCCTGCGTGATCCAGTCGCGGATCGAGAACGGCTCGCCCGTGTCGGGCAGGAAGCGCAGGACCTGTGCGTTGGTGTTGAAGACCGCGCGGATCGATTCCGCCATGCGCGCCGCCTCGGGTGCGGTCAGTGGGTCGGCGATCGTGTTCTGCAGGAAGCGGTGGACCCGCTTCAGATCGGCGGTCATTAGATTCTCGCTGAGCGCCAGGTTGGTGGTCTGGCCGCGTTCCTGCAGCTTGATGCACATCTCGATGAACAGCGTGCGCGCGGCGAGCGCCCAGAACGGTTCGGACGAGCCGCCGTCGGCCGGGATCAGCGCCTGCGCGGCGGCGGTGAACTCGCTGTGCGTGCGGCAGTCGTTGAAGATCGACCAGGCCGGGCAGCGCTGGTCCATCGGGTTCAGGATGGTGTCGCGCTTCGAATCGTAAAAGGCTTCGACATAGGCGCCGGTCAGGTCGAAGATGACCGCATTGTCCTGGCGTTCGCGCATCTGCGCGACGAGGCTTCTAAGCTCGGTTGTCTTGCCCGATCCGGTCGTGCCGATGAGCATCGTGTGCGACTGCTCCATGCGGTGCGGATAGGGGATGCCGGCGAGACTGTAGGGGTGGTGGATACCGCCCTTCTTGCGCGCGGCGAACGGCAGGCGGAGCACGGCCGACGGCGACGTTCCGGGGAAGAACTGCGCTGCGTCCTCCTCGAACTTCCCGACATTATGCTGGGCGATTTCGGCGGCGAGGACGTCCCGCTCGACGAGCATCGCGCCGCGTTCGTGACGCTCCTGGAGGATGCGCTTGCCGCGCCGCCGCGAGATGTCGACGAACCAGATCGCGAGCGGTGCGACGACGAAGATCGAGACCAGGATCGAGCCGATAAGGGCACGCATCGCGGTCGCCCAGGCATGCTGGACATCGGGAATGAACGGCACCGCCGACATGATCGTGCGCATGACGTCGCCGTTCGGCCGCGTGACGTTGACGCGCTTGTTCGGGTTGAGGTCGATCCAGTTCCAGAGCGTCGAATAAAGCTTCATGCAAACGAGCTGGAATCCATGTTCGTCGAGCCGCAGCGAGAGAATGATGAACCAAGCGGCGAGGAAGGCGAAGAACCACGCGATGATGGGCAGTCTGGCACCCGAGAACCACATCAGCATCTCGTGGGTGAGGAGCTGGCTGCCGCGGGTGAAATTGCCCGAGTTGCGCTGCACCCGGCCGCGCGCCGAATGGTGGGTTAGCGGGATGTTTTTCCCGTTCGAGCGGATGTCCTCACGCGCCATGATATTGGACCAGGCGCTTGTCGGTTTCGGCGACGAGCCGGTCGCGCAATTCGGGATATTGCTCGCGGATGATGACGTCCAGGGCGAGCTGCTGGAATTCGCTGATCCGCGCGATCCGGCGATGGCTGGCGGTCAGCAGATCGGACGAGGAAAGGAAGACATCGAGCGCCGCGCGGACGATGTCGGCGGTGCTGAGCTTGCGCTCGCGCGCGATCGCGTTCAGGCGTTCCCACTGGGTGCGCTCGAGGCGAACATTGTAGTGGCGGTAACTGGTAGCCAAAGCCAACCTCCTAGCAGGGAGGCTGGTGAGGACTGAAGAACGGGACCGTTATAGCCGAGCCGCGCACGCCCGACAAGTTGATCGTCGCGAACCATGGCTCCGTATTCGCTCGTACTACGCCGGAATAGCGGAATTTCGCGGTTTCCCGCCGCGACGATTCGCGTACCACATCGTAGTCGCGCTTCCCTCCGCGCTAAACCGTTGCGCAACAACGGAAACCCTGCACCTTCAGGTGCGTAGGGTGTGCTTCAAATACAGGCCATTTACCCCATATTTGTTCGGACCGGACGCTCGTCAGCCCATGACACGTTTCCGGTGATTCTGCGAGGGCTTAGACGCGCGAAGGCGCGAGTTTTTTGCTGGGCTAGGTCATGGCGGCTTGCAGACGTGTTCCGCATTTGATCTGAATTGGGGAGCAAATAGCCATCAAGAGGGGGCAAACTGCCAAGCCTCAGCGGGGCTTGTGAAAAGCCTTCCGTGCCCTTTGGTCGTTCGCTAGACGTTCTGCTGAACTTTGAGCGGCTCTAGCGTCCGCAAGGGAGTAAATGGTGCGCGTTCTGCACAGTGCCGACTGGCAGCTCGGCAAGGCGTTCGGCCGGTTCGAGCCTGATGTCCGGGCGGCGCTCGCCGACGCCCGTTTTGATACGATCGACGCGATCGGCCAAGCCGCTCGCACGCATGATGCAGGCCATGTGCTGGTCGCCGGTGACGTGTTCGACACGGAAGGTCCGGAGGACCGCACCATCGTCCAGGCGCTGTCGCGGATGGGGCGCCATCCGTGCCGCTGGTGGCTGCTGCCGGGCAACCATGATTACGCCCGCAATGGCGGCCTATGGGATCGGGTGAGGGCGCGCAAGACGGCCAATGTCACGGTCCTGACCGAACCCGATCCGCAGGAACTGGAGGACGGCGTCTGGCTGCTGCCGGCACCCCTCACGCACCGGCATAACCTCGACGATCCGACCGCGATCTTTGACACGGCTGAGACGCCGGGAGCCCGGCTCCGCATCGGCCTTGCCCACGGCTCGATCCGGGATTTCGGATCGCGGGGAGAGGCCAACAATCAGATCCCGCCCGACCGTGCCGAGCGGTCCAATCTCGACTATCTCGCGCTGGGGGATTGGCACGGTTTGCTCAAGATCGGCAGCCGCACCTGGTATGCTGGAACGCCCGAAGCCGACCGCTTCCAGCGCGATGCGCCGGGCCACATCTTGCTGGTCGACCTCGAGGCGGGAAGGGAGCCGGTCGTGACCCCGATCCGGACCGGCCGCTACCAGTGGCTGATGCGCGAATGGCGGATCAATGATGCGGCCAGCTTTGACGCGGAGCTGGATCGCTTAATGGGCGAGGTCGATCCCGCCGCGACGCTGCTCCAGCTCTCGCTGATCGGGATCACCAGCCTGACGGATCGGGTCACCATTCTTGGCCGGATCGAGCACGATCTGCGGCACCGGCTCCGGCATCTGGATCTGCGAGCGGACGATCTCGTCGCCCGGCCTAGTGACGATGATCTCGCGTCCCTGGCAGGGGAGGGGATGCTGGGCGCCGCGGCGGCCAAGCTGTACGCGAAAGTCAGGGCAGGGGAGGGGGATGCCGCGCTTGCCAAGCGCGCGCTCGAGCGCTTGTTCGTCGAACATTCGACGGGAGCCGCTGCGTGAGCCTCAAGCTGCGGCGGATCACCGCCAACAACTTCCGCAAGTTCCGCTCGCCGATCAC
>NZ_CAXVWL010000125.1:0-2515 GCF_964263785.1 Sphingomonas sp. | reverse complement strand
ATACCCGTCACCATCGTCGAGATGCAGCAGGAGGCGCTGGACCGCGGCACCGGGGTGATCCGCAAGAACTATGAGGCGACCGCCGCCAAGGGGCGGATGAAGCCCGACCAGGTCGAGGCGGCGATGGCCGCGCTGACCCCGACGCTCGACTTCGCCGCGCTCGCCGATTGCGACCTCGTGATCGAGGCGGTGTACGAGAACATGGACGTGAAGAAGGAGATCTTCGCCAAGCTGGATGCCACCTGCAAGCCGGGCGCTATCCTCGCCTCCAACACCTCCTATCTCGATATCGACGCGATCGCGGCGTGCACCAAGCGGCCGCAGGACGTGGTGGGGATGCACTTCTTCTCTCCCGCCAACGTCATGAAGCTGCTGGAGGTGGTGCGCGGGGCGAAAACCGCGCCCGACGTCCTCGCCACCGTCATGGCGCTGGCCAAGAAGATCAAGAAGGTCGCCGTGGTCGCTGGCGTCACCTACGGCTTCATCGGCAACCGGATGCTGATGCCGCGCCAGCTGGAGGCGATGAAGCTGCTGATGGAGGGCGCGACGCCCGAGCAGGTCGACCGGGTGCACGTCGCGTTCGGTATGCCGATGGGCCCGTTCCAGATGAGCGACCTGGCCGGCGTCGACATCGGCTGGCACCGCGACCCGACCCGGATCGAGAGCATCCGCGACGCGCTCGCCGCCGAGGGCCGCTGGGGGCAGAAGAAGCAGGCCGGCTTCTACGATTACGACGAGAAGCGGAATCCCACTCCCAGCCCGCGCGTCGCAGAGATCATCGAGGAGTTCCGCGCCAGGTCCGGCACGCCGGTCCGCGCGATCAGCGACGAGGAGATCGTCGAGCGCACGCTTTACCCCATGGTCAACGAGGGCGCGCTGATCCTCGAAGAGGGCAAGGCGCAGCGCGCGAGCGACATCGATGTGGTGTGGATCTACGGCTATGGCTGGCCGGTGTATCGCGGCGGCCCGATGTTCTGGGCGCAGACCGAAGGTTATGACAAGGTGGTCAAGGGGCTGGAGAAACATGGCTTCACCGTCGCGCAGAGCCTGAAGAACGGCACGGTCAAGTGACCGACCTCGACGCCTTTCGCGCCGACACGCGCGCCTGGCTCGCGGCGAACTGCCCGGCCGAGATGCGCGCGCCGGTACGCTCGGACGCGGACGTGTGCTGGGGCGGGCGCCGCTACGATCCGTCCGCCAACCCCGCGCAGGCGCGGTGGCTGACGGTCATGGGCGAGCGCGGGTGGACCGTGCCCGACTGGCCGACCGCCTATGGCGGCGGCGGCCTGTCGGCGGCCGAGGCCAAGGTGCTGCGCGAGGAGATGGCGGCGATCCGCGCGCGCAACCCGCTCAACAGCTTCGGCATCTCGATGCTCGGGCCGGCGCTGCTGAAATACGGCACCGACGAACAGAAGCGGGAGCACCTCCCCAAGATCGCCCGCGGCGAGATCCGCTGGTGCCAGGGCTATTCGGAGCCCAACGCCGGCTCCGACCTCGCCGGCCTGTCGGCCAGCGCCGAGGATGCGGGCGACCATTATGTCGTCAGCGGCCAGAAGGTGTGGACCAGCTACGCCGACAAGGCCGACTGGATCTTCTGCCTGGTCCGCACGTCGAAGGAATCGAAGCAGGGCGGCATCAGCTTCGTCCTGTTCGACATGGCGAGCGAGGGCGTCTCGACCAGGCCGATCCTGCTCATCAGCGGCTACTCGCCCTTCTGCGAGACCTTCATGGACAAGGTGCGCGTGCCCAAGGCCAACCGCATCCATGACGAAAACAAGGGCTGGACCGTCGCCAAATACCTGCTGGGCCACGAGCGCGAGATGATCTCCGGCATGGGGCTGGGCGGCCAGGGCGAAAACCCGCTGGTCGCCGGGGCGATCGCCACGGTCGGGCTCGACGCCGACGGTCGCCTCGCCGACCCGCTGCTGCGCGCGCAGATCGCGACGTTCGAGGTGCGCGCCCGCGCCTTTCGGGCGATGAGCGAACGGTTCATCGACCAGCTCAAGGCCGGCCAGGCGCATCCCGCCCAGCCGAGCATGATGAAATATTACGGCACCGAGCTGAACAAGAGCCGGCACGAGCTTATCATGGCCGCGGGCGGGTCGGATGCGCTGGAGTGGGAAAGCGAGCGGTCCGGCACCGGCGCGGCGCCGCGCGCGTGGCTGAGGACCAAGGCGAACTCGATCGAGGGCGGCACCAGCGAGGTGCAGCTCAACATCATCGCCAAGCACATCCTGGCGCTGCCGGGAGCCTAGGCAACAATCCCTCTCGTGCCGGGAGAGGGAGAAGGACGTGACATGCCGCTTTATCTTTCCGACGACCAGACCACCCTCGCGGACACGATCCGCGACTTCGTCGCCGACGCCGCGCCGGTGGCGCACCTGCGCTCCCTGCGCGACGCCGATGACCCGGTCGGCTTCTCCCGCGACCTGTGGAAGCAGTTCGCCGAGATGGGCTTCACCGGTATCCTCGTCGGCGAGGAACAGGGCGGGCTCGGCATGGGCCATGTCGAGGC
>NZ_CAXVWL010000124.1:0-85991 GCF_964263785.1 Sphingomonas sp. | reverse complement strand
GGTCGGCGATTACCGCCTCAAGGCGATGGCGATCGGTGGCCGAGACGGTGAACGATACTCCGGTGCGCATGCCAAAGCTTGGCACGCCCGACCCACCAGCGGAACCCCCTCAGGACTCTTCCGTTAGGCACAGACCACTAGCACCATCCTGCGCGAAGGGTTGGTTCGGGCATCTTGAAAACTGGCGTCGGACGTGGTTGGGGAAGGCGCCGCGCGTCGAGCGCCGTGGGTCGGGATTCACAAACGCATGACAAGATTGTTTCTTTCGTCGCCGCACATGGGCGGCGACGAGCTGCCGCTGGTGCAGGACGTGTTCGCTTCCAACTGGATCGCGCCGACCGGGCCGATGGTGACCGCGTTCGAGGAGCAGCTCGCCGCGCTGACCGGCATCGCGCATGTCGCGGCGCTCGCCAGCGGCACTGCCGCGCTCCACCTGGCGCTGCGTCTCGCCGGCGTCGGCGCCGGCGACGAAGTGTGGTGCCCGACGATGACCTTCATCGGGGGGGTGGCGCCGATCTGCTACATGGGCGCGACCCCGGTCTTTCTCGATATCGACGAGGACACGCTGTTGCTCGACCTCGACCTGTTCGAGCACGCGCTCGACGCAGCGCAGGCCGCGGGCAAACTGCCGCGGGCGGTCATTACCACCGACCTCTATGGCCATGTCGTCGACGCGGCGCGGATGGCGGCGCTGCGCGAGCGTTACGGCTTCGTGTGGATCAGCGACGCGGCCGAAGCGGTCGGCGCGCGGCGGAGCGGCGTGCATGCGGGCAAGGGCGCCGATTTTGCGGTGCTGTCGTTCAATGGCAACAAGATCATCACCACCTCGGGCGGCGGTGCGCTGGCCAGCGACGATGGCGAGGCGATCGAGCGTGCGCGATTCCTGTCGACCCAGGCGCGTGACGCGGCCCCGCATTACCAGCACAGCGTGTTCGGTTACAATTACCGCCTCAGCAACGTCTGCGCGGCGATCGGCGTCGGTCAGTTGCGGGTGCTGGACGAACGGGTTGCGGCGCGGCGGCGGATCAACGCGCGCTACCGTATGACACTCGGCGACATCGACGGCATCCGCTTCAGCGGCGAGCCGGAGGGCATGACCGCCAATCGCTGGCTGACGACGGTGCTGATCGACCCCGAGCGCACCGGCTTCGACCGCGAGACGGTGCGGCTGGCGCTGGAGGCGGAGGACATGGAGAGCCGGCCGCTGTGGAAGCCGATGCACATGCAGCCGCTGTTCGAGACGGCGCGGATCGTGGGCGGGGCGATCGCCGAACGCGCGTTCGCGATCGGGCTGTGCCTGCCATCGGGATCGCAGATGACCGATGCCGACGTCGACCGCGTCGCCGCCCGGGTGCGCGCGCTGGTCCGCTGAACCCAGCCAGGGGGTTGCCCGGTTGGCTCCGGCACCTATGTCGATGCGAACCATACGCAATGGCGCCGCAGCCAGGGAGCCCGCGCGATGATACCCAAGGCCAATTACCATTCGGACGCGATCTTCGCCGACGAGATGCGCCTGCTGTTCGCACGCGGCTGGCAGTTCGTCGCGTTGACGACCGAGCTCGCGAACGACCGCGATTTCGTTTGCGTCGATCATGAGGGCGCATCGACCGTCGTCCAGAACTTCCGTGGCGAGATCAAGGCATTCCAGAACGTCTGCTCGCACCGCTTCAACCGCATCCAAACCGAAGATCGCGGCAACCGGCTGCTGATGTGCGGCTATCACGGCTGGACGTACGACAAGGACGGATTTCCCAAAGGCCTGCCCAAGCGCGAGCAATTCCTTAGCGAAGACAACACGCATCTTTGCCTGCCGCATTATCCGGTGGAGACCTGCGGCAAGTTCGTCTTCGTCGATCGGGGTGGCGGCGCGGCGTCGCTGCGTGAGCATCTCGGCGATTTCCACGCGACGCTGGAGGCGATGAGCGATTATCTGGGTGCCGAGGTCCAGTTTTGCAGGGTGCCGCATGCCGCCAACTGGAAGCTGCTGGTCGAGAACGTCCTCGAATGCTATCATTGCGCCACCGTCCACCGCGACACCTTCGTGCCGTGGGGCGTCGGCAAGCTGCCGATCAGCGATGCGGTGTTCGATGCCGGCCATTCGAGCGCCCATTTCCCTCGGGTCGACCAGCCGCGCGAGGAGCTACGGCAACGGTATCTGTCGCACCTGGCGGAGCGCAAGTTTACCCACAACAGCTTCTTTCACATCTACATCTTCCCCAATCTGTTCATCAGTTCCAGCCAGGGGCTGTCGTTCTACGTCGGGCAGGTTCTGCCGCTGTCGGCGGAGCGGACGATGCTCAGGATGCGCAATTTCGAGCCAAATGTTACGCTGTCCGACAAGCATCGCGCGCGCCAGGATCCCATCAACGCGGATTCGATCGCGACCGGGCTGAAGCTGATCGAGGAAGACCGCGCGATCCTGGAAAACGTCCAGCGCGGCGTTCGTGTGTCGGACCGGCCGGGAATGATCGGCGATGACGAGGTGCGTATCCGTGCGTTCCTGGAGCATTATGCACGGGCGATGGCGATGCCGGCATTGCAGGCGGTCGCGGCAGCTTGACGGGATCGGGCTTGTCGCACTTGCCTGCATCTTCTACTGGCTTGCCGCGTTGCACCATGTGATGGTTGGAGAGAGATCGTGTTGACGACGCTTGAGTTCGCGCCCGATGCGGCGCCCGAACAGATCGCCGATCAGGTGCGGGCGGTGTGGCGCGACTCCAAGGTGATCCACATCACCGGGGTGAAACCCGACGGCGACCTGCGCGACTACTATTGGCGCTTCTTCGAAGATGTCGGCGTGCCGATGGCACTGGCGGAGGATGCGACCATCGGCGATCGCGATTCGCAGCGAACCGGCAGTTATTGGGCCGAGGTGCGTTACGACCCCGCAGTGCCCGATGCCTATCGCCACTCCGCCAACGCTCAGCCGCTGCACACCGACGGTGCGTACACTTCGCCTGACAGCGTGCAGGTGGAGGCGAGCCCCAATGCGGTGGGTACCGGCTTCCTTGGCTGTGTAGCGATGCCCGCGAACGGCGGGGCAACCACGTTCATCGATGCGGTCGACGTCTACAATACGATGCACGACGAAGCGCCCGAACTGCTCGAGCAATTGCAGGCGACCGACGTCCCGCATGCGCGATCGGGCGACCGCAAGGTGGCCAAGGTCATCGAGATGAAGGGCGGCCTGCCGGTCGTCAATTGGAACTACTATTGTGTCGATGCGGACGCGGGTAACGAGGTGAAGAGCCTGGGCGAGCAGTTCTTCCGGTTCCTGGAACGGAGCCCTGGGATCGCGGCGAATTTACAACGTGTGAAACTGTCGCCCGGCGATGCGGTGATCTGGAAGGACGATTACGTGCTTCACGGCCGCGATTCGTTCGATCCGGAGCGGACCTCGGCGCGGTTCCTTTGGAAGACGTCGTTGCTGATCGACGCGTGACGAAGCAAGCCGCGGGCCGCCCGATCGGACGCGAGACGCGGGTCTCTGCGGTAACCTTGGGCACGATGCGGCTCGGCGGGGTCGGGGAGGTGGCCGATGCCACTGCGCTTCTGCGCCATGCGGCATCGGTCGGCATTGTTACGGTGCACTGCTCGTCGGAATATGACAGCTTTCCGCTGTTCCGCGCGGCTTGGCGTAAGTCGCGATTGGCGGTCGCAGGCGTTGGCGTGATCGCCAAGGTGGCCGCACCGCATTACGGCGAGGATCGCTTCTCGGGCGCGCAACTGCGTGCCAAGGTCGAGGCGTACCTCGGCGCGCTCGCGATCGATCGGATCGAGGTCGTCCAATGGCTGCTGCGCTACGACCTCAAGCAGGATGCGGCGCGACGGCGCATCCTCCACGATGCCGCGGCCGAGCTCGCCGACACGGTTGCGGGGTTGAAGCGCGAGGGCAAGATCGGCGCGTTCGTCGGCTTTCCTTACACGCTGCCGATTGCCGAGGTGCTGATCGACGCCGGCTATTGCGATGGCCTGGCGCTCTACGTGAATCCGCTGGAACGCGAGATGGACGCGGCGGTCGCCGCCTGTGCGCAGGCGGGCAAGGCCGTGATCGCCATTCGCCCCTTCGCGGCGGGGCGGCTGTTCGCGGAGACCGACACGTCCGCGGATCAAGCCATGCAATATGCGCTCGGCAGGCCAGGGGTGGCGACTGTCGTTGTGTCGGCGTCGAGCCGCGCGCATGTCGATGCGCTGCGCCCGTATCTCTCCGCCTGAGTTCGGCGATGTTCTTCTACGACCGCTACGGCAAGCGTGCCTTCGACGTGGTGGCGGCGAGCGGCGCGCTGATCGTGCTGTCGCCGCTGCTGCTGGCGCTGGCCATCGCCATCGCACTGGCGCTCGGGCGGCCGGTGCTGTTCCGCCAGCAGCGGACCGGTCGAGGGCGCCGCGCGTTCCACATCGTTAAGTTCCGCTCCATGCTCGACGCGGTCGATGCCGAGGGCCATGCGCTGCCCGACGAGGTGCGCCTGACCCGCTTCGGGCGGTTCCTGCGATCGACCTCGCTCGACGAGCTGCCGGGGCTGTTCAATATCCTGCGCGGCGAGATGAGCATCGTCGGGCCGCGGCCGTTCGTCCACGTCTATGACCCGCTCTACAGCGCGGAACAGGCGCGGCGCTTCCTTGTGCGCCCAGGGATCACCGGCTGGGCGCAGATCAACGGCCGCAATGCGATCGGTTGGCCACAGAAGTTCGCACTCGACGTCTGGTATGTCGACCACCGCAGTTTCGCGCTCGACCTGCGCATCATCGCTGCGACGGTCGCCAAGGTGTTCGCACGCCACGGTATCAATTCGGAGGAGGCTACGACGATGCTGCCGTTCCGGGGGGAAACGGACTGACGACCAAGGCCGTCGCGACCGCGGGCGATGATTGATGGGGCGGTAGCATCGGGTACACTCGTTCGGAGCCCGCGAGGAAACATGGATGATGCGCACCTTCCTGCCTGAGCGGAACGCCCTTGCCGCATGCGACATGGACGATCTTGAGGCAATAATCGTCGGAGCGCGCGAGCAGACGCCGCTGTTGTCGATCACTATCCCGACCTTCAAGCGTACAGAGTTCCTCATCGAAGCGGTCCGGTGCGCGCTGGGGCAGGATTTCGATCGACCGTTCGAGGTCGTCGTCGTCGACGACGATCCTGCTTCTAAGGCCTATGAAGCGCTCGCGGCGGCCATACCGGGGCTGGCGGCGGCAAACTTCCTGTACCTGCGAGCCCGGAAAAATGGCGGAATGTTCGCCAATATCAACCGCTGCGTCATGAGTGCGCGGGGCGAGTGGCTCACGATCCTGCACGACGACGATCTCATCGATCCGAACTTCGCGCGCGAGATGATGCGCAAGCTGGACGGCGATCCTCGCATCGATGGACTCGTGTGCGAGAAGCGATGTGTCGACCATCGAGCCGTTCCCATTCGGATCGGGCCGATGCGGCATTGGGCCAGCCGACTGCTGAAGCTATACCGTTTTGGCGTCCGGACGACCCGCCGGGTCGAGGGACGCAATCTGTTCTGGGGCTGCACGACGGGGAACACGGTCGGTTTCATCTGTCGGGCGAGCGCGGCGCGAGCGGTCGGCGGCTTCCATGCCGAGGAGCATCCCGCATCCGATTACTTCTTCTATGCGCGCTTCGCCGACCGCTTTCATCTGGCGGAAACCGGGCAGTCGCTGGCGACGATCCGGATCGCGGACAATTCGCTGATGAAGACCGAGGCACAGCTTGCCTGTCTTCGACTGGGGTACGAGCTTCAGCGCGCGTATGCAGGCACGGTGTTGCCGCGTTTCTGGCGCCGTTTCTCGCCGCTGCTGATGGCGCGCCAGGTCGCCAACACCTCGCGGGTGTGGCGGTCCGATCTGTCGCCCGAGAAGGTGGGCGAGATGCTCGGCATCCGCATTCCGCGCGACCGCCCATTATTGCTGTTTACGATCCGCGGGCTGCTACGCGGCTTTTAACCGCGCTTCAGCAGCTTGGCGGGGGGGGCGTAGACGGTCTGGCCGGGCTTGATCGTGCGGTAGACGATAGAGCCCGCGCCGATGCTCGCGCCATCGCCGATCTTTACGCGCGGCAGGATGCTGGCGTTCGATCCGATGAACACGTCGTTGCCGATCAGGGTGCCGCCGGTGATGTCGACGTGGCCGCTGATCGTCGTGTAATCGCCGATGGTCGCATCGTGGCCGACCCCCGAATAGCTGTTGATGGTGACGAAATCGCCGATCATGGTGTCGACTCCGGGGCCTGCATGGGTGCCGACGATCACGCCTTCGCCCATCCGTGCGGTGGGGGAGGTGGCGGCGGTGGGGTGTATAACGGTGGCGAAGCGAGCGCCGCGGGTGCGCAGCTTGGCGGCGACCACGCGCTTGGTCCGTGGTGCGCCGACCGCGAGGACGAACAGGTCGCCGGGATGCGGCCGGTAGTCGTCGAGCGCGCCGAGCCAAGGCTGGTCGTAATGGCCGAACGGGGTCAGCACGTCGCCTGCGTCGTCGAGATAGCCGCCGACCGCGGGCAGCATGCCGGCGCGGTGGCAATCGGTGACGTGGCTGATGAGCTCGCGCCCGAAGCCGCCGCCGCCGACGATGACGATCCGGTCGACGGTCACTGCGCGGTGTATCCGCCGTCGACGGTCATCGTCGTGCCGGTGATCCACTTGCCCGCGTCGCTGAGCAGGAACAGCACGGTGTTGCTGATGTCGTCGGTCTCGCCGAAGCCCAAGGGGTGCTTGGCGCCGACGCCGGCGATCCAGTCCGGCCCCATCCGCTCGACCTCGCGCGCGTACATCTCGGTATAGACCGCCCCCGCGATGATCGCGTTGACCCGCACGCCCTTGGGCGCGAGCTCGACCGCCGCCGAGCGGACCAGGCCGTGGATCGCGGCCTTGGCGCCCGAATAGACCATCATGCCGTTGTGTCCCCGCTCGGCGGAGATCGACGACATGAAGACCAGGGCGCTGCGATCCTGCATCACGCCCTTCTGCCCCGCGCCGCGTGCAATACCGAAGGCGGCGTGGACCGAGGGGCCGAAGACGTCGTCGACATGCGCCTGCTTGGTCAGGCGCACCGGCAGCGTCAGGCTTACCCCGGCGGCATGGAACACCCCGTCGAGCGCGCCGTGCGCCTTGGCGACGCTGCGCATCAGCTCGGCGCCGTCCTCGACGGTGGCGAGCGCACTCGCGACCGCTGCGTGGCCGTCGCCAGGTAGCATTGCGCGGGTTTCCTCCAGGCGCTCGGCGTCGCGTCCGCAGACGATGACGTGGGCACCGACGCCCGCGAGTGCGACGGCAGCCGCGCGGCCAAGCCCGGACGAGGCGCCGGTAACAAGGACGCGGCGCGCGTCGAGAAGGTCGGGGGCGAAGATCGTCATGCGCGTCGCTTACTTGGCGGTGTAGCCGCCGTCGACCGCCATGCTGGTGCCGGTGATCCAGACGGACGCGTCGCTGAGCAGGAAGATCGCGGCATTGGCGACGTCGCCGGGTTGGCCGAAGCCGAGCAGATGGAGATCGCGGTAATTGGCCACCAGCGTCTCGTCCACCGAGCTGACGAAATCGTTGTGCATCGCGGTTTCGACCGCGCCCGAGACGATGCTGTTGGCGCGGATACGACGCGTAGCGAGTTCGGTCGCGAGCGCGCGGACCATGCCGTCGACTGCGCCCTTCGCCGCGGAATAGGCGACCATGCCCTGGCGCCCGCGGAGCGACGACACCGACGACATGAACACGACGGAGCCGCCATCCGCGACGACGCCCTTCTTGGCGGCGGCACGGGCGATGCCGAAGGCGCCACGAAAGCCTGCGCCGAACACCTCGTCGAGGTGACGGTTCTTGGTCAGCTTGGCCGGGAGCACCAGCGACGAGCCCGCCGAATGGAAAACTCCGTGGAGTGGCCCGACTTCCTTGGCCAGCGCCTGGACGATGTCGGCGGTGGCGTCCGCATCGGTCAGGTCGGCGGCGCGGACCAGGTGGCCGTCGCCGGCGAGCGCCGCCGCGGTCTGCGCCAGGCGACCCTCGTCACGGCCCATCGCGATCAGCTGCGCGCCGTGCTGCGCCAGGCGAATGGCGGTCTCGCGACCGATCCCCGACGAAGCTCCGGTGACGAGGATCCGCCGGCCGGCCAGGCAATCGGACGCGAAGATCACAGGATCACAAGGTCCGCGCACGGGAGCGGCCCGATCTCCATCGACGCCGCCGCCCAGGAATAGCCGACGCCAAAGCCGAACATGCTGATCTTGCGCCGCCCAGTCTTGAGCAGGTCCGACACGTCGGTGGCCATCAGCAGCGGAATCGTCGCGCTGCTGGTGTTGCCGAACCGGTCCATGTTGATCGGAACCTTGTCCTTGGGCAGCTTGGCCTTCTTGGCGATGTGATTGATCATGAAGGTGTTGGCCTGGTGGAGCAGGAACACGTCGTAGGACTCCACCGTCTCGCCCGCCCAGTCGAACGTATCGCGGATCAGCGGCGGTACCGACTTCAGCGTGAAATTGAAGATCTCGCCGCCGTCCATATAGAGCGCGTCGAGATCGCGCCCCTCCAGCTTGCCCTCGGCCAGCGGCGAGCGCTGCCGGCTGCGCGGGATCATCAGATTTTCGGCACCCTTGCCGTCGCTGCCGAGCACGAAGAAGGTGGTGTCGCTCGGGTCGTCGCTGGCCTCGATCGCGGTGACGGTGCCGGCATCGCCGAACAGCATCGCGGTCGAACGGTCGTTGGCGTCGATGCACCGGGTGCTGATATCGCCGACCATCAACAGCATGCGCTTCATGGCGCCGCTCTGGATCGCCATCATCGCCTGCCACAGGCCGTAGGGATAGCCCGAGCAGCCCAAGCTGACGTCATAGGCGATGATGCCGGTGCGCAACCCCATCCGGCCCTGCACGATGCACGCCGTTGCGGGGAGCAGCAGATCGGGCGATTGCGAGACGAAGATCACCCCGTCGATGCTCTCGCGCTCCCAGCCGAGTTTTTCGAGCAGATGCTCGGCGGCGCGCTCGCACAGGTCCGACGTCGCCACGCCCTCTTCGGCATAATGGCGCTGCTGAACCCCGGTCATCTTGGTCACGTCGGCGGCACCGCT
The DNA here is from genome assembly GCF_964263785.1 of Sphingomonas sp. Lineage (GTDB taxonomy): Bacteria > Pseudomonadota > Alphaproteobacteria > Sphingomonadales > Sphingomonadaceae > Sphingomonas. The sequence goes on along the minus strand of NZ_CAXVWL010000124.1, from coordinate 76,934 downwards.
GCCGAACCGCTGCTCGAAGACGGTGTTGTCGACGATGCGGGGAGGGACGCACGCTGCCAGCCCCGCGATCCGCGCGCCGGCCGTGCGCGCCCTCATCCCCATCTGCATGGTTCAGCCCTCGCCGCGCTCGGCCGCGACCAGCTTTTCGATGTCGCCAACGGTCTTGCAATCGCCCAATGCGTTCGGGTGGACCGTGACGTCGTACACGTCGTCGATCAGCGCGATCGTCGACACCACCGCCAGCGAATCCCAGCTGCCGTCTTCCAAGGTCAGTTCGGGGGTTACCTGATCCGGTTCGATCTCAAGGATCTCGGCCAGGCCTTCGTAGAATTCGCTCATCTCGGCTCCAATCAATTTTCCGTTGCGTCAGAACGTGATGGCAGCGCCGGCCCAGGAGAGACCGACGCCGAAACCGATCAGCATCGCGCGCGTGCCGCTCGTTAGCCGACCTTCCGCGGACAAGCTAGCCAGCACGAACGGGATGGTCGACGACACCGTGTTGCCCGTCGTTTCGTAGAACCGCGGCACCTGCGCGTCGGGCAGGCCGAGCTTGCGCTGCAGCGCGTCGATCATAAAGCGGTTGGCCTGGTGGAGCACGACATGGTCGTAGTCCGCCGCCGTGGTGCCGGTGCGCTCCAGCAATGCGCGATAGGTGCGCGGCACTTCGCGCAGCGAGAATGTCATCACTGCGGCGCCGTCCATATAGAGGTGCCCGCGGGTGCGCACGTTGCCGGAACGATCCTCCGCCTCGATCGCGGTGTCGGCGCTGGCGGGCAGGCGGAAGCCGCCCGCCTCGACGATCAGGCTCGCCGCGCCGCTGCCGTCGGTGCCGAAGACGAACGGACCGATCCAGGCCGGATCGTCGCCTGCCGCGGCGGTCACGAAGGTAGCGGCGGCGCCGTCGCCGAACAGCGTGCGGACGCTCTTGTCGCGCGGGTGGATGTATTTGGAATAGGTGTCGGCGGTGACCAGCAGCACCCCGCGCGCCACGCCCGCGGCGATCAGTCCGGCAGCGATCGACAGGCCATAGACGAAGCCCGAGCAGCCGAGATTGATGTCGAGCGCACCGATGCCGGTGCCGAACCCGAGCCGGTGCTGGAGCAGGCAGGCCGAGGTTGGGAGGATGTAGTCGCTTGCCTGCGAGCAGAAGACGATGAAGTCGATGTCCTCGGGACTGCAAGTGCCGCTTTGAAGCAACTTGCGCGCCGCTGCCTCGCCGAGGTCGAGCGCGGTTTCGCCTGCGGCGGCGATGTGGCGCTGGCGGATACCCGTCTTGTCGAAGATCTTGTCCTCCGACCAGCCGGGAAATTGCGCGGCCAGGGTCGCATTGTCGAGCACCTCATCGGGCAGGTGCGTGGCGATGCCCGCGATCCGGGCCCGGGCACCCGCGCGGGGCGCGGCAGCGGCATCGAAGGGGGGGTGGGGCAAAGGCATCCGAACCGCTGGAGGACCAAGTCAGTTAGTGGTGTGTCCCCCGAGCGTCCATGCAAAAAGAACGTCGCTGCGGAAGGTTGCGGCTCGATCCAGACCCGATTGCCTATGCGATGCGGCTTGCCTATCGGTCCCGGATGACGAAGCAGCCGCCCCCGGACTTCCTGCCGCTGCGCAATGCGCTCGCGGATTGGGCGCATGTCGAGTCCGAGGAGGTCTTTGCGGGACGCGACGCCGGGATCGCGCCGGTCCTGTCGATTACCATCCCGACCTATCGCCGCAGCGACGTGCTGGCGGAGGCGGTGGCGAGTGCGTTGGCGCAGGATCTCGGCCAGCCCTTCGAGGTGGTGATCGTCGACAACGATCCCGAATCTCTGGGGCACGAGGCGTTGCTGGCCGCGATCCCGGCCCTTGCCGAGGGCAACGTCCGCTATCTGCGCAATCGCGAGAACATCGGGATGTACGGCAACATCAACCGCTGCGTCGAGGTGGCGCGGGGCGCGTGGATCAGCATCCTGCACGACGACGACATGATCGACCCCGATTTCGCGCGGCGCACGTTGGCCGAGTTGACCAGCCCGCACGCGCGTTTCGATGGGCTGGTGTCGCGCAAGCGGCTGCTGGACCAGCGCGAGGTCCGGTTTACACGGGGGCGGATCAAGGGAGCGATCTACCGGGCGCGCGAGGCGTATCAGTTCGGTGGGCGCGGCAGCCGCCGGATCGATGCGCGCCAGCTGTTCTGGGGATGCGTCGTCGGCAACACGGTGGGCTTCATCTGCCGCACCGCGGACATTCGTGCGCTCGGCGGCTTCTACCCCGAGGAGCATCCCTCCTGCGACTATTTCTTCTACGCGCGCTTTGCCGAGCGGTGGCGGCTGGGGGAGAGCCGTCAGGTGCTCGCGACGATCCGGGTCGCGGTGAATTCGTTAACCCAGAAAGCGCAGCAGCTCGCCTGCCTGCGCCAGGGCTACGAGCTTCAGTGCGCCTATGCGGGCAGTGTGTTGCCGCGTTTTTGGGCGCGGCTATCGCCCTTGGTGATGGCGCGGCAGGTGGCGGTGACCTCCGCGTTCTGGCGATCGGGCATCACCAAGGCGGAAGCGGAAGAGGCGATCGGCGTCGCGATGCCGCGAGACCGGCCGCTGGCGCTGTATCTGATGCGCCTCGCGCTGCGCGGTTTCTGAGCGAGCGGGAAGCAGTATGACCGACGATCCGTTCCTGCCCTCGCGCCGCGGTGTGCTGACCACCGCTACGCTCGCGGCCGCCGGGCTTGCCCAGCCGGGGCGGCCCGCGGAGCCGAAGCCGCGCGGGGTCGAGGAGCGGCTGGTCGAGACGCGGCGGGGGACGATTACCGACTACGGCGCGGTCTCGGGCGGCGGCGACGCGACCCGCGCCTTCGCGAGCGCCTTTGCCGCGCAGAGCGCGACGCGGTCGTACCGCGACCCGGCCGGCGGCTGGTGGGGGGTCGGCCGGATCGTCGTGCCCAAGGGTTCGTATGCGGTCGGCCCGCTCGGCTTCGGCGGCGCGAGCCAGCTCGGGCTGGACCTCGGCGGCGACGCGCCGTTCGCCTCCACCCTGCGGTTCGACGTCGGCGCGGCGGGGGCGGGGCTGTCGCTCAGGACTTATGTCAATGTCCATGTCCATGATTTGACGCTGCACAATGTTGCGGCCACGCCGGGCGCGAGCGTCGGCATCGACCTCGACGGCACCGGCGGTGGTGGCAATCTGTCGCTCAAGCGGCTGATCGTGGAGGGCTTCGGCACCGCGATCCGCAACAACGGCGATGTCGTCAACGGCGTCCACGCGCCGGGCAATGGCGACAAGGCGCTGATCGAGCAATGCGTGTTCCTGACCTCGGTCGGCTACGATCGCACCCGCAACAACCAGGCGATCGGCTGGACCTTCCTCAACACCGCCTCGGGCTGCGCCGACACCACATTCCGGCTGAGCGGCGCGGGCGAGACGCTGATCGTCAATCATGTCGGCGACATCTACGGGTCGTTCATCGCGCTGCCCGAGGGATCGGGCAATCCCGGCACCGGCCAGTTCAACTATTTCGGCGCGCGCACCACGGTGATGAGCACCAAGCTGGAATATCACGGCAAAGGCGACCGGATGCTGCTCGATGCGCGCGCCAGCAGGCTCGCGACCGATGCCGGGGGCTCCAATTGCGACATCGTGTTCCGCGAGACGAGTATCGCATCGGGCACGGCCTGGCCCGACCCGGCCACCCACGTCATCATTCAGGTCGGCGACGCGACATCGGGCAGCGACGCGATCCGGGTGAAGCAGGAGGGCGGCACGATCGAGGGCGTGGTGAAGCTGGGCAGCAGCCAGCTGGGCCCGCTCAGCCGCCGTTGGTCGTTCCGCGACGCGGTCCGCGCGCCCGATCCTGCGACCGTCCAGTTCCTGGGCGAGGGCAGCCATTACCTGATCGAGTGGCGCGCCAACGAGAACGTGCCGGTCGACCAGTATCGCGGTGGCGAAGCGTTCACCGGCGCGATCGATGCGCAAAAGGTGTTCCTGTGGCGGCACGTGGGCAAGGCGCTGGTCAACACCGGGGTGGAGGGCGAGGACCATGGGGGCCGCAAGGGCGGGAAATTCGTCATCGGCGGCTTCCCGCGCAAGATGACGGTGACGGGCCTCGCGGTGTTCATCGACCACAATCGCGCAGGCACCGATACGCTGATCGAATGGTTCGCCGACCGCCGCTTCACCCGCGCCATCGGCCAGGCGCTGATCGCGGGCGACCGGCCGGGCTGTGCCCGGTGGTGATGCACGACGCGACCCGCTGGCAGACGCTGGCGGACGGCGAACTCTACGTCCGCATCACCAAGCCCGCGGTCGGTGACGACGGCACGCATGGCGCACTGGCGATCTTCTATTTTCCGTATATGGGAAGCTGAATGTTCGCATTGCCGATTTGGGCCGGGCCGATTGTTCCCGAGCGGTGGGCGGTCGCGGGTGCCGGGTTGCAAATCGAAACGATCCGGCGTGTCCCTGCGAGCGGGCCGTCATCACGAGTGCCTTGAAAATGCTAACACAGTTTGTGCGCAATCTCCTGATCCCCCTTTTGTGCGTCTTGATCTTCTGCGCCAACCTTTATCTGGATTTCGGGAACAACGATTTCACGTTGTTGGTGTTGACGGGCGTCATGCTCTTCGCATTCTACCCGTACGGCTCTACGAGTCTGGGCGCGATCGTGCTGTTCAGCGCGGTGACTCTCTTCGTCGTTCCCTTATACGCACTGATGTATGTGAATCTGGGGGTCAGTCCCGCCTGGCTTGCCTTGTACATCCTTTTGGCGATGCTTCTGCTCGCGTGGCTCCCGGCGGACAGGTTTCTGGCAACCTCGTCGGAGCCGCGGCGTTACGAGTTCGTGCTGATCGTGGTGTTGCTGTCGGTCGGCCTCGCTTCGCAAGCCTTCGGCGGCATTGAACAGATTTTCCATGCCACCTACGCGATGAGCGTCGTCCACCTCGAGCGGCTGCACGCCTCCACCCCATCGAGGCCGCGGCGGCTGATCGCTCTAGCGGTCATCCTCGCGGCGATCATGGCCTATTCGTTGCTGTTCTGGAGCGGCTACGGCCGGTTGATCCTCGCCTCGTTCGCACTGGCGCCGATTCTGGTCAGCGTCCATTACCGGACATTCAAGCTCAACGTCTTCGCCTTTTCGATCGGCGCGGGAGCGTTGGTGTTTATCGGACGGGTGATGCGTTTTGGCTGGAGCGACGGCGTAGCGGGGCTGGCGGACGACTCGGGCGCGTCGCCGCTGACCCTGACGCAGGGGCTTTGGCAAGGCGCGGGCACGGTCAACTATCATGAGCCGATCTGGCATCAATGGTCGCTGCTCGTCATCCAGTGGTTCCCGCGGAGCCTCTGGCCCGACAAGCCGGTGGGCATCAATTATACCTTTGTCGACGTGTTCATGGGCCGGGCCGGTCTGGGCGAAGAGCATTCCACCGCGATCGGCTTCTTTGGCGAGCACATCTTTTTGGCAGGAGGATGGTGGCTCGTATCTGCGTTCGTGCTCGTGCTGGTCGTTACCGGTCTCAGCCGGGCGGTAAAATGGGCGAGCGCGCCGTACGGATCGCCCGGCATCATGTTCAACGCTTGGCTGGTTACACTCTTCTGGGGCGGCATGGCGGATTTTGGCTCACGAGTCTGGTTCAGCGTCGCGCCGATGGTCGTCTACATTCTGATCCTGAACCGGGTCGGCAAGTGGACCGAGGCGCCACGCCTCGCCGCCGGACCGTTGCATGGTCCGGCTCTTGGCGCACGCTGAGATCATGGCGCGAACCAGCCGGCTGAAGTCTGTCTGGACGGCTGCCGGGCGAACCGGCCGCCGGCCAATCGTTCAGGACACCGCGTTCATCATCACCGCACAGCTCTGGTCGAAGGGTGCGCTGCATGTGATCAGCATGCTGATGGCGCAGTTCCTGAGCGTGCAAGCTTTCTCTACCTATAACGTGTTCCTGCTGACGACGACGGTATTGGCGAGCTATCTCGGCCTCGGCCTACCGCTCGCAGCCGCCAAGCTGCTGGCGCGCGGCGACACGACCGACGGCGATCGCGAGCGATTGTCGGTGGTGCTCTATCTGGCCGCCGCAGCAACGGTCGGTGCGGTGGTTCTCAAACCGCTTTACATACCCGTACTGATGCCGTCGGCGGTGTCGCTCAACGCGTGGTGGGTGGTGGCCGGTGGCGCGCTCAGCGCCTGGTCGGTGCTCGGGCAGTCCTCGCTCTACGCTGTGCGGGGCTTCCGTCGCGCGCTGCTGCCGATCCTGTCGGGTTCTGCGCTGCTGGCGCTCGGGGCGGCGCTGGCAATTGCGCGATCGGACGTGCACTTTCTGATCGTCGGCGCGCTCGCCTCGCCGCTGGTCGCCGCCATCGGCTCGGCACGGGCGCTGTCCGCCTATGACACGGTGCCGCGGCCCAGCCTAAGGCTGCCCTCATCTGAGGCGTTTCACGACGTATTGCGGACCGCGGTGCCCGGCATCGGTATCGGTGTGATCTTCACGTCGATGACCTGGATGATCGCCAGCAGTCTGCTTTCGCATCAATCATCTGCTGAGCAGTTCAACATGTTCTCCGTCGGGATGCAGTGGTTCGCGCTCGTACTCTTCATCCCCTTGGCTTTGGGGCAGGCGGTCTTTCCGCGATACATCCGCATGGCGCACCAGCAGTCCACGCCAGCGCGAATGATCATCCAGCCTGTGGCCTCTACCGTCGCCATGCTGCTGGTCATGGCGCCCTTTGCGGCGCTGTTCACGCCACTGCTGATCCTGCTCTACGGCAACAAATACCCGTTCTCGCCGGTGTTCGTCGTCTGCGTGATTCTGGCCGCGGCGGTCGCCGGTGCCCAGACGCTGCTTTCGCATTTCGTGATCGCCAGCCGTGGCGCGGGAACGTGGATGGCAGCAAGCCTGATCGCACTGTCGATCTGCATCGCGTGCTTGCACGTTGCGCCACCCGCCACCGCACTCGCCGCGGTTCTCGTGGTGGGCATTGCCTACGGTAGTCTGTTGGCGCTGGCGATACCGATCGCCGTATACACCGCACGGACGGGGGGGCGGACGACCACGCCTGCCGCTCCATGAAGCGGGTTCTACTCGATTTCTCCAACCTGCGGGTCGGAGGTGGCGTGCAGGTCGCCTCCGCAACACTGCAGGAACTGTCTGCACCGGCTTTGCGCGAACGTTATCCATGGCTGATCGACCGAACGGCCATCAGGATATCGCCCGCCGTTCGCGGCCATCTGTCGATCGACACCGCCACGCTGCCTGGCGTTGTGGAAGTGGTCGAAACCAGACCGACCGTGCTCGCACCGCTTAAGCCATCGCGGGACGCGTTCGACGTGCGGTTCACCCTGTTCGGACCGACTTACACCGGCCGTCTCGCTCGCCGCGAGATCGCGGGCTTTGCGGAAGTGACGCTGGTGTACGATCCGGTGGAATATGGGCAGGCGCATCGCGCGCGACCGCTGCGCGAACGGATCGGTGTCGCCATCAAGCGACGCCTGGTCGGTCGCTCGGACATCTATGTCATCGAAACCGACGCCATCGCTGCGAGGCTGACCGCGCGTTACGGGATAGCCCCGTCGAGGATCAGAGTGGTGCCGAACCGTCCGCATCCGGTGATTCGCGCTGCGAAGGTGCCAGCTCGGTCAGCGAGGGTAGCTCCCGGCGAGCTGCACCTGCTTTATCCAACGCGCGCTTACCCGCACAAAAACCTGGATATCATCGGTCCAACCGGCGATCTCTATGCAGCGCGTAGCGGGAGGCGGTTGGTCGTCCATACCACCTTGCGCGCCGACGAATGGCAGGCGCTGTCGCCTGAGTCGCGGCGTTCGATGCACAACCACGGCGAAGTGACGCCCGGCGGCCTGGCGCAAATCTACACGACAGTCGACGGGGTGTTCTTTCCCTCCCTTCTCGAAGCGAGCTCCGCGACGCCGCTCGAGGCAAACGTGTTGGGCGTCCCGCTAATAGCATCGGACCGGGACTTCGTGCGCGCATCGGCTAAAGCGCAGGGATGGTTCGATCCCGCCAATCCGGGAAGCATCGTTGATTCACTTTTGGACTTCGAAGATGGCATACCTGCCGCCTGGAGCCGTGCGGCTGGCGTATCGCAGGCTTACCGTCGCGTTCTCGACTCCAGCAACCGCACGGAGAGCTACCTGGACATTATTGGGGCGGAGTTGGCGCGGTCCAGCTGAAGCAGCCGGGAGCGGACGGACGCATTGTCCCGCGGCTGACGCAAGCCGCCATCTATGCCAATGGCGGCTTTCGCGAGGCGTTTCGGCCGGTGCTGGCGGGTAGCCTGCTGTTGGTCGCGGCGGTGGCGCTCAGCCTGGTGGTGCACAGCCTGGCGCTCCTGATCGCCGCGAATATTGCGTCGATGCTGATCCCGGCGATCGCCTATGTCCGCCATCTGTCGCGCAACGGCGTGATCGGCTGGGCTTCGGTGCGTCGGGTCCCGCGCTGGGGAGCGATAAAAGCGGTGCTCGCGATCGGGCTGCCCGGTCTGGGCGTGACTGCGATCTACGCGACAATGAACTGGCTGGCGGCGCGCGCGCTTGTCGAGCATCAGGTGTCGCCGGACCAATTCAATCAGTTCGGGCTCGGCATGCAGTGGTTCGCGCTGGTGCTGTTCATCCCGCTGGCGTTCGGGCAAGTGCTGTTTCCGCGTTTCGTCCGGCAGGCGCACACCGGCGCGTTGCGGCTCGGAGCGATCGTCAAGCCCGCCGGGTTTACCTTCGCGGTCGTGCTTGCGTGCGCGATGGCCGGTGCAATCTGTCAACCGTTGCTCACGCACGTGTACGGGCCGCAGTACGACTTTCCGCGGCTGTTCGTCTTCACCATCCTGGTCGCCGCAGCATTCGGCGGCGCGGTGAACCTGCTCGGCTCCTACGTGATGGCGATCCGCGGCACCGGCACCTGGTTCGGGGTCAATCTGGTGTCGTTGGCGGTCGGGCTGCCCGTCATCGTCTGGGCGCCGCCGACGACCGCGTTCGAATCGGCGCGGCTGCTGTGCCTGTGCTATGCGGCGCTGACCCTGGCTGCGATCGCGGTCATCTGGCGGCACCGGCGGGGGCAGCGCGTCGTGCGATCGGGCGACGTGTCGCCGCACGCCGACGCGATGCTGCGGCAGGAGATGGACTACCCGCCGGCGATCTGACCCGCCACGAAGTCGATCTGCGCGGCGATCAGCTCGGGGCCGCGGCGATGGATGTCGTACACGTGGCCGCCGTCGGGCAGCAGCGCGGCGTCGACCAGCGACGAGGCGGTGAGCCGCGCCGCCATCCGTTCCACCACATGCAATCCGGTGTGCCAGATACCGTCGTGGTCGGCGAGGCGTAGGTGGACGGGCAGGCGGATCGCGGCTGCGACGTCGGGCCAGCGCTTTGGCCACCGCGACACGATCTCCAGCACTTCGGCCAGGTTCCACGGCTCGGCGACCCGGCGCAACGCCGCGGGGCCGCGCCAGTCGTAGGTGCCAGGGGGGCCGAAGAACATGTCCGCCACCGGCTCGGTCTCGCCCGGATTCGCTCCCGTCGTCGCACCGGCGGCCCAGGCGCGGGTGGCGGCGGGGGGCTCGTCGCCGATCCCCGACACCGCGACCGCGCGCCACGGCAGCCCGCGCGGGTCTGCGGCGAGCATCAGCGCCACCGCGCCGCCGATCGAATGGCCGACCAGCGCGGCATTGCTTGTGCCGGGCTGGTGCTTGGCCAATACGTCGGCGACAAGATCGCGGATGTGCGCGACCGAGTCCGCGACCGGCTGGTCCGAAGCCGGCGCCGGGTTGCCGCCGTGCCCCGGCCTGTCGACGAGCAGCACCGCAAAGCCGCGCGCGAGCGCTGCATCGGCCAAAGAGGGACGCATCATCTCGAAATAGCGCGCGTTGCAGCCGCCCCCGTGGATGCACACCAGCAACGGCGCGTCGGTATCGCGCTCGTCATCTTCGAGCAATCGTGCCGAGCACGCGCCGTCGCGCGCACGGATGGGGGTTTGGGTGATAGCCATGAGCGCCGTGGTGATGGGAAAGAGCCGTCGCCTGCATGGCCAAGCTGCGGGAATCAACCGCTAAGTCGTTGCACAATGGCGCTGTGCGTCCGCCGCGCCCGCGCCGCGGAGGGTTGGCAGGACGCCCGCGCCTGCATATGAAGCGCGCGCCGCACCTTCGCCGCGGCAGTCCATGCGCGTGCGTTCGCTCGTTCCGTTATTCCGGAGTGCGGCGACACGCAGAAGGTTCGGCAGCACGATATGAAGGCAGTGATCCTCGCAGGTGGTCTGGGCACGCGCTTCAGCGAGGAAACCTCGCTGCGCCCCAAGCCGATGATCGAGATCGGCGGCAAGCCGATTCTGTGGCACATCATGAAGATCTACGCGGCGCACGGCGTCCACGATTTCATCATCTGCTGTGGCTACAAGGGCTATGTGATCAAGGAGTATTTCGCGAACTATTTCCTGCACATGTCCGACGTCACCTTTCGCATGGCCGAGAACAAGATGGAGGTGCATCAGCGTCGCGCCGAGCCGTGGAACGTCACGCTGATCGACACCGGCGACGCGTCGATGACCGGCGGCCGGTTGCTGCGTGTCGCCGAGCATCTTCGTGACGAAGAGGCGTTCTGTATGACCTATGGCGACGGTGTCGCCGATGTCGACGTGGGCGCGCTGATCGCCTTTCACCGGGCGCACGGCAAGCAGGCGACACTGACCGCGGCGGTGCCGCCGGGACGCTTCGGGGCGCTCGACATGGAGGGTGACAGCGTCGCGAGCTTCATGGAAAAGCCCGAAGGCGACGGATCGGCGATAAACGCGGGCTATTTCGTGCTGTCGCCCAAGGTGTTCGACCGGATCGACGGCGATGCGTCGATCTGGGAGCAGGAGCCGTTGCGCGGCTTGGCCGCCGATGGCGAGCTGATGGCGTACCGCCACCGCGGCTTCTGGCAGCCGATGGACACGCTGCGCGACAAGCAGCATCTGGAGTCGCTCTGGGCGGCGGGCGATGCGCCGTGGCGGGTCTGGGGCTGATGCCGGACGCCACGTTCTGGCGGGGCAAGCGGGTGTTCCTGACCGGGCATACCGGGTTCAAGGGCAGCTGGCTGTCGCTCTGGCTGCAGGCGATGGGTGCCGAGGTGAAGGGCTTCGCGCTTGCGCCCGATACCGCGCCCGACCTGTTCGGCGTCGCGCGGGTGGCGGAAGGCATGGAATCGGAGATCGGCGACATCCGCGATCTGCCCGCGGTCACCGCGTCGATGACCGCCTTCGCGCCCGAGATCGTCCTCCACATGGCCGCGCAGCCGCTGGTGCGGCTGTCGTACCGCGATCCGGTGGGTACCTACGCGACCAACGTCATGGGTACGGTCAACGTGCTGGAGGCGGTGCGCGCCACGAGGGGCGTGCGTGCGGTCGTCTCGGTCACCACCGACAAATGCTACGAGAATCGCGAATGGCCGTGGGGCTACCGCGAGGACGAGGCGATGGGTGGCCACGATCCGTACAGCAGCAGCAAGGGGTGCGCCGAGCTGGTCTCCGCGGCGTACCGGCGGTCGTTCTTCGCCGATGGCGACACCGCGCTGGCGACCGCGCGCGCCGGCAACGTCATCGGCGGGGGCGACTGGTCGGAGGACCGGCTGGTGCCGGACATCCTGCGTGCGCTGGCGGCGGACGAGGCGGTACGCATCCGCAATCCGCTGTCGACCCGGCCCTGGCAGCATGTGTTCGAGCCGCTGTCGGGCTATCTGGTGCTGGCCGAGCGGCTATACGAACAGGGCCAGGCGTTTGCGGGCGGCTGGAACTTCGGTCCGCGCGACGAGGATGCGCGGCCGGTCGAGTGGATCGTCGACCACATGATCGCGAGCTGGCCGGGCGCGCGCGCCTGGGAGCGCGACGCAGGATTCCAGCCGCACGAAGCCCGCTATCTGAAGCTCGATATCTCCAAAGCGGCCGAGCAGCTGCGCTGGCGCCCGCGCTGGTCGCTGGAGCACGCGCTGGCGACCATCGTGCGCTGGCAGGAGCAATGGCTCGCGGGTGCGGACATGCGCGCGCATTGCCTCGCCGACATCGCCGCCTATGCGCCAGACGCGGTGGCAGCCGCGGCATGACGTTCAAGGAGACCACGATCCCCGGCTGCACCATCGTGCGCCAGCGGATCATGGCCGACGATCGCGGCCGGTTCGCCAAGCTGTTTCAGGCGGATGCGTTCGCCCAGGCCGGGCTGCGCATCGATTGGCGCGAGGAGTTCCACTCGCGCTCGCGCCGCGACGTTGTGCGCGGCATGCACTTCCAGACCCCGCCTGCCGACCACGCGAAGCTGGTCGTGTGCCTCGCCGGAGCGGTGCTCGACGTCGTCGTCGACCTACGGCGCGGGTCGCCGGCCTTCGAGCAGGTGAGCGCGATCGAACTCAGCGAGGCGAATGGCATCGCGCTGTACGTGCCCTCGGGCTGCGCGCATGGCTTCGTGTCGCTGAGCGACGACAGCCTGATGCTCTACAAGGTGACCAGCGTGCATTCGCCGGAGAACGATTGCGGCATCGCCTGGGATTCGCTGGGGTTCGACTGGGGAGTCGCACACGCCAATTTATCGGAGCGCGATCGCCACCATCCGCGAATGGTTGATTTCGACACGCCCTTCACCTTCGACCCAGCAGCGCCCGCGCGATGAGCCGCCGCGCGCTGATCACCGGAGCCGGGGGCTTCATCGGCGGCCGCCTGGCAGAGCGGCTGCGTGCCGACGGTTGGACGGTGCATGCGCTCGCCCGCGAGGCCGGGGTTGCGAAGCTCGCGCCAGAGCTGGTCGTTCACCGCTACGACGGCAGCACGCGCAGCGTTGCGGCTGCGGTCGCCGCAGCCGATGCCGACGTGGTCTTCCATCTGGCATCGCTCTATCTCGCCGATCACAAGGCGGACGAGGTCGAGCCGCTCGTCGCCTCGAACATCCTGCTGGCGGCGCAGATCGGCGAAGCGGTGGCCGGATCGCGTTCGCCGCGGCTGGTCAACACCGGCACCGCCTGGCAGCATTACGGCGGCGTGCCGTATCGCCCGGTCAACCTGTATGCGGCGACCAAGCAGGCGGCGGACGATCTGCTCCAATTCTATGCGGATGCACGCGGGCTGTCGGTGATCACGCTGAAGCTGTTCGATACCTACGGCGTGGGCGACACGCGGCGCAAGCTGGTACAATTGCTGGCCGATGCCGCCGTGTCTGGCGAGACGCTGGCGATGTCGCCGGGCGAGCAGACCGTCGACCTGACGCATGTCGACGACGTGGTCGACGCCTTTGCCGTCGCTGCCGAGCGGCTCATGGAGACGCCGAGGCCGTTGTGCGACACGGCGTTCGTCTCGGGCGAACGGATGACGGTGCGCGAGTTGGCGGCGCTCGCCGGCACCGTGCTCGGGCGGTCCGTGGTGACGCAATTCGGCGGCCGGCCGTATCGCACACGGGAGGTGATGATGCCGTACCTTCCCGCCGACACAGAGCGCCTGCCGGGCTGGACTCGGACGCGAACGCTTGGCGCGACGCTGCCCGCACTTGCCGGCGGGCGTGCACCGGCAAGCCCGGGCTGATCGTGTCACCAGACCAGGCCCGAAAAGGCGCAAGGCCGTCTTCCTCCCCGGAGGACTTCACCTATCGCAACGCGATGGACGAATGGGCTGCCGTTGGATCGTCGCTGATGGCAGAGGGTGCGGACCATTCGCCGCCGGTCGCCAGCATCGTCATCATGACGTACAAGCGGATCGACTTCCTGCTGGAGGCGATCGCGGGCACGATCGGGCAGGTGTTCGATCGACCTTACGAGATCGTCATCGTCGACAACGATCCCGAATCCGACGGGCATGAGCGCGTGCTTGCCGCCTATCCAGCGCTGTCCGGTCGCAATTTCCGATACTACCGCAACGATCAGAATCTGGGCATGTTCGGCAACTTCAACCGTTGCATCGAGCTCGCGCGGGCGGAATGGATGACCATCCTGCACGACGACGACCTGTTGTCGGACGATTTCCTTACACTCATTTTCTCGGTGATCGACGCCCACCCGGCCACCGACGGCGTAGTGTCGCGCAAGGCGTTCATGAACCAGCGACAGACCGCGCTGACGACCATGCCGGGGGTAGCATACCGCAGCTGGCCACCGGGAACGGTGACGACGCGCTCCGCCTTGCAGCGCGTGTTCAAGAGTTCGGCGGCCCGGCGCGAGGTGATCGTCCGCGCGGTGTCGCGCCTGGTCCTGGAGTACAGCTTCCTCGGCCGAACCTCGCGCCGGATCGCACCCTCCAAGATGTTCTGGGGACCGATACTCGGCAACACGAGCGGATTCATCTTCCGCAAGCAGGCGGCGCTCGAGATCGGCGGCTTCTACGCCGAGGAGTTCCCGGCGTCCGACCTGTTCTTCTTCGCTCGGTTTGCTCGGCTGTACCGGTTGCGCCAGCATCGCGCCCCTGCCGCGGTCTATCGCATCGCGGAGAATGAGTCCGCCAAACCGGACACCTGCCGCGGGGCCATCACCTGGATCCACCAGCTGCAACGGATCATGGCGGGGCGCGACCTGCCTGCGTGGTGGCTGCGGTTCGCGCCGCTGGTCGTCGCGCGTTATCAGCGCGAATATCGCGATCTCTGGGGCGTCGACCTTTCGACGCAGGAGCTGGAGGCGATGCTCGGCATCCATGTGCCGCGGCACCGGCCCTACCTCCTCTGGGTCGTCCGTATGGCGCTGCGCGGCTATTAGCCCGGACGCTCTTGCGCGATCTCCAGCAAAAACAGGTTTGTGGCGCGCGCCGCGCCATCTATGAGCGCAGCCTTGATCCGGCCGGCGCCGGTCTCCATCACATTGGACGGGTACATGTCAGACGAAAAGCGTTCCGAGATCATCCGGCTCGCGCGCGAGCATTTCGATTCGCGACCGCAGCCGGTGTTCGTGCCCGGCGAGACCTATATCCCGCCGTCGGGCAAGGTGTTGGACGCCGACGATTGCGCCAGCCTGATCGACGCATCGCTCGACATGTGGCTGACCGCGGGGCGCTTCGCCGACCAGTTCGAGGAGGAGCTGGCGGTCAAGTTCGGGCGCAAGCATTGCAAGCTGACCGTCTCGGGATCGGCCGCGAATTTGCTCGCCTTCGCCTGCCTGACGTCGTGGAAGCTCGGCAGCAAGGCGCTGAAGCCCGGTGACGAGGTGATCACCGTCGCCGCCGGTTTCCCGACCACGGTCGCGCCGATCGTTCAATACGGGTGCATCCCGGTCTTCGTTGACGTCGACATCGATACGCACAACGTCGATGTCGACCTGCTCGAGGCCGCGATCACCGACAAGACGCGCGCGGTGATGATCGCGCACTCGCTCGGCAATCCGTTCGATGTCGCGCGCGTGGCCAAGCTGTGCAAGGCGCGCGGTTTCTACCTGATCGAGGATTGCTGCGACGCGTTCGGCGCAACGGTCAACGGCCAGGGTGTCGGCACCTTCGGGGACGTCGCCACGCTGAGTTTCTATCCTGCGCACCACATCACGATGGGTGAGGGCGGGGCGGTGCTGATGAACAGCCCCTTGCTCGCCAAGATCGCCGAGTCGTTCCGTGACTGGGGCCGGGATTGCTATTGCAAGCCTGGCATGGACAACACGTGCAACAAGCGCTGGGGCTGGCGCCTGGGCGAGCTGCCCAAGGGGTACGATCACAAATACACCTACAGCCACGTCGGCTACAATCTGAAGGTCAGCGACATGCAGGCCGCGGTCGGCGTCAGCCAGCTGAAGAAGATCGACCGCTTCATCGCGCGACGACGCGAGAATTTCGACGCGCTGACCGCCCGGTTCAAGGCGCGCGGGCTCGACCGTTTCTATCACCTGCCGGTGCCGACGCCGGGGACCGAGCCGAGCTGGTTCGGCTATCTGCTGACGGTGCGCGACGGGGCGGGGATCGACCGCAACGTGCTGTGCCGCACGCTGGAGGAGCGCAAGGTCGGTACGCGGCTGCTGTTCGCGGGCAATCTGACCAAGCAGCCTGCGTTCCGCGACGTGAACTACCGCATTCACGGCACGCTGACCAACACCGACAAGGTGATGAACGACAGCTTCTGGGTCGGTGTCTGGCCGGGGCTCGACGCCGCCCGGCTCGACTATATGGCCGATACTCTGCTCGCGGTGACCGAGGAGTTGCTCGGCGAGTCGGTGGCGTTGCCGACAATGGCGGCGGAATAAGGTCACACCCCATCGCTCGCGTGGCGAGCGACGGGCGAGGCTCAGGCGATCTCGCGGATCGCCGCCGCGGTATCGTCCATCGCGCGCGCGAACGACAGCCTTTCGCGGTAGAAGCGCGCGCCGCGCTCGCCCATTGCGCGAAGCTCGGCGGGGTCGGCGCGGGCGAGCGCCACCATCGCTGCGGCAAGGGCGTCTGGATTCTCGGGCGGCACCGTGCGGCCCGCGCCAGCCCGCTCGATCAAGGCCGCGGCCTCGCCGACGAGCCCGCCCAGGATCGGCTTGCCCGACGCCAGATAGAATTGGGTTTTCGAGGGCACGGTGAATTCGAAGAAGTTCAAGTCGGCGAGATGAACGAGCAGGACGTCGGCGGCCGCGAACACGTCGGCGACCTGCACCTGCGGCACGCCGGGAACGATGCGTACCGCCTGCGTAGCATGCTCGGCGATGCGTGCGGCGATCCGCGGTTCGTCGAGCCCGCCGCCGACAAGGAGTACCTGGATTGCCGGTTCCTGCGCCGCTGCCTTCACTGCGGCGTCGACCACCGTCGTCAGCGCCTGGTGCGGCCCGAAATTTCCGCCGTAGAGGAAGGTGAACCGACCATCGAACCCGAACGGCGCGAGATCGAGCTTACCCTGCGACAGGATCGCGCGCTCGTCTGCCCAATTGTAGATCGTCCGCACCTTGGCGGTGCCCGCACCGCGCTCGGCCAGTTTGGCGCCCATGCCCGCACATTGGGCGACAACGCGAGCGGCTCGACGATAGACGAAGTTGCACATCGCCGACAGGCCACGGTCGATCCAGCCGTGCGACATGCCCGATGCGGTGACCGAATCAGGCCAGAGATCCTGAGTGTCGACAATGAACGGCGTCCGCGTGGCGACGCCCGCGAGCGCGGCGGCGAAGCCCACGGTCATCGGCGGATGGTAGACGTAAATCGCATCGTACTGTCGTCCCCGCAGCAGGCAGAAGAGAAAGGCCGATGCGCAGAAAGACAGATAATTGAGCGAACGCCGCACCGTCGATGCATCGTGGCTCGGGTAGAGCAGCAGGCGGTGGACGACGATCCCGTCCATCGTCTCGCGCCGGTACGGTCGCAGTGTGTAGCCGGGCAGTATCTTGCCGAACGGATAATTGGGAATACCCGTCGCGACCTCGACGTCGAAGCCGCGTTCGCGCAGCGCTTTGGCAAATTCCAGCCCCTTGAACACGCCTTCGGGTTCGAAGAACTGCGTCAGATAGAGGATGCGCGGGCGGTGGCTCGGGGCGGTCAATAGTCTTTCCACACCGTGCGTGCCACGTAATCGGTGTAGCTGAGGATCAGCCGCACGACCTTGTCCGAAACGTTGGGCACCGCGTAATCGGCGGGTACCCGCAGCAGCCGTTCGGTGCCCCGCGGTTGCGTTTCCAGCACCGCGAGCGCGGCGAGGATGCGGTCCTTGCGCAGTCCGGTCATCATCACCGACGCTTCCTCCATCGCCTCGGGACGCTCGTGGCCCTCGCGGATGTTGAGTGCCGGAAAGTTCAGGATCGAGGATTCCTCGCTGATCGTGCCGCTGTCGGACAGCACCGCCCGCGCCTGCAACTGAAGCGCGTTGTAATCGAGAAAGCCGAACGGTTTGAGCAGTTGCACCTCGGGCCCGAAGATGAGGCCGAACTGTTCGATCCGCTTGCGGGTGCGCGGATGGGTGCTGACCAGGATCGGTAGGCGGTATTTCGCCGCGACCGCGTTCAGCGTCTCGTGCAGGCGGCGAAGCTGGCGTTCGGAATCGACGTTCTCTTCGCGGTGTGCGCTGACCACGAAATACTCGCCCGGGGTCACGCCAAGCGTCGCATGGATCGGCGACGCGTCGATGGCGGCGCGGTAATGCGTCAGGATTTCGAACATCGGACTGCCGGTCTTGACGATCCGGTCGGGCGGCAGCCCCTCGGCGATGAGGTAATCGCGCGCTATGGTGGAATAGGGCAGGTTGATGTCGGCGGTGTGATCGACGATGCGGCGGTTGATCTCCTCGGGCACCCGGTCGTCGAAGCAGCGATTGCCCGCCTCCATGTGGAAGACGGGGATGCGACGGCGCTTGGCGGGGATCACCGCCAGGCAGCTGTTGGTGTCGCCCAGGATCAGCATCGCATCGGGCCGCTCGACCTCGAGCACCGCATCGACCGCGATGATGACGCGACCGATCGTCTCTGCGGCAGTCCCGCCCGCGACCTCGAGGAAATGGTCGGGCTTGCGCAGGCCGAGGTCGTCGAAGAACACCTGGTTCAGCTCGTAATCGTAATTTTGGCCGGTGTGGACGATCACGTGGTCGACGTACGCGTCGAGCTTCGCCATCACCCGCGACAGCCGGATGATCTCGGGCCGGGTTCCGACGACGGTCATGACTTTCATGGGGGGGTCGGCCTTTAGAGGGGAGCGACGACCGTGTCGGGCCGCGCGCGGTCGAACACTTCGTTGGCCCAGAGCAGTG
The DNA here is from genome assembly GCF_964263785.1 of Sphingomonas sp. Classification (GTDB taxonomy): domain Bacteria; phylum Pseudomonadota; class Alphaproteobacteria; order Sphingomonadales; family Sphingomonadaceae; genus Sphingomonas. The sequence goes on along the minus strand of NZ_CAXVWL010000124.1, from coordinate 58,340 downwards.
AGACCATGTCCGAATCGCCGACATTGGTGACGTCATGCGCCCAACCCGGGATCGTTTCGACGATCTCGGGGGTATCGCCGCTGGTGCGGATTTCGTGGGTCTCGCCGGTCAGCATATGACGGAAGCGGAACAGCGCCTGGCCGTGGACGATCAGGAACTTTTCTGTCTTGGTGTGATGGTAATGCCCGCCTCGCGTGATGCCGGGAAGCGCGGTGAAATAGGAGAATTGCCCGGCCGAGCGGGTCTTGAGCATTTCCGAGAACGCGCCGCGCGGATCGCGGTGGCTGACGATCGGGTAGCTGAAGTCGGCTGGCGGCAGGTAGGAAACGTAGGTTGCATAGAGCGCGCGGGTGAGGCCCGTGCCGACGTCGTCGATCAGATTGTCGGCGCGCCCGTCGCGAAAGCCGCGCAGTGTCTCGGCCACGGCGCCGACGCTACTCCGGTAGACCGGCGCGATGTCGTGGAAGCCGGTTACGAAGCCGCCATCGATCGCTGCGATCCACGCGTCGATCACGTCGTCGACATAGACGAGGGTGAGCGGCGTCGCCGGATCGTCGATCCGTATCGGCAGATCGCGCGCTATGTTGTGGCAGAAGGTCGCTACCGCCGAATTGTAATCTGGGCGGCACCATTTGCCGAAGACGTTGGGCAAGCGATAGATCGCGACCGGCGCGCCGGTTTGTTCGGCCAAAGCTAGCAGCCGGTCCTCGCCGGATTTCTTGCTGCGGCCATACGGCGTGTCGTCGATCGCCTTGGCCGACGAAGCATAGAGGATCGGCACCGGCCGGTCCGCGGCAGTGACGGCATCGGCGAGCAGGGCGGCGGCATCAGCGTTGCCAGCGAACGCAGCGGGGTCGGACGGGCGATTGACCCCCGCCAGGTGGATCACCGCGTCGGCGCTTGCTACCGCGTCACGCCATTCGCCGGCGTCCGACGCGCGAACCAGCGGCACGCCCGAGAACCGGTCGAGCTCCGCCAACCGCAGCATCAGGTTGCGCCCAACGAAGCCGTCGGCACCGGTGACGACAAGGCGCCGGGTCATCAATCGCCCTCCGGCAGCGCGCCGGTCGGGGTGGCGCGGACCTTGGCGATATAATCGAGCCGGTTCAGCGTCTCGACCATCTCGGCGCGATCCAGCCGCCGCGTGTTGTGCGAGTTGAAATCCTCATGTTCGGCGATCTCGCGATCGCCCTTGTCGACGAAGACCGAGTAATTGAGATCGCGGTTATCCGGGGGCACGCGGTAATAGAGCCCCTGATCCTCGGCGATGGTCATTTCTTCGCGGCTCAGCAGCGTTTCGTACAGCTTCTCGCCATGCCGCGTGCCGATCACCCGGACCGGATGATCGGGCGTGCCCATCACGTCGCACACCGCTTGCGCGAGCGTCTGTACGGTGGCGGCGGGCGCCTTCTGGACGAAGAGGTCGCCGTTTTCACCGTGGAGGAAGGCGTGGATGACGAGGTCCACCGCCTCGGGCAGCGACATGACGAAGCGGGTCATGTCGGGGTCGGTGACGGTGATCGGCCGACTTTCACGGATCTGCTCGACGAACAGCGGCACGACCGACCCGCGAGAGGCGAGCACATTGCCGTAGCGGGTGCCGGTGATGGTCGTGCGGCTGCCAAGCGCCATTCGCGACTTGGCAATGAACACCTTTTCCATCAGCGCCTTGGAGATGCCCATCGCGTTGATCGGATACACCGCCTTGTCGGTCGAGAGGCAGATGACGCGCTCCACCTCGTTGGCGAGTGCGGCCTCCAGCACGTTGTCGGTGCCGACGATGTTAGTCTTCACCGCCTCCATCGGGTGGAACTCGCACGACGGCACCTGCTTCAGCGCGGCGGCGTGGAAGATGTAGTCGACTCCGCGGGTAGCGTTGGCGATCGCGCGATAGTCGCGGACATCGCCGATATGATAGCGCAGCCGCTTCTCGCCGAAGCTGTGGCGCTGGTCCTCCTGCTTCTTCTCGTCGCGGCTGAAGATGCGGATTTCGCCGAACGGCTCCTTGATCAGGCGCCGGAGCACAGTCGAGCCGAACGACCCCGTGCCGCCGGTGATGAGCAGAACCTTGTTTTCGAACATGGGTGACGGCCGGCCTTTGCTGGTGGCGATATCGCGGGATATGGCGCGCGGAGACGATGCGTCTCCTACCCTAGGTGCCGGGCTCTAGCGGTCCCGCCGGAGCCGATCAAGGTGCGGTCATTCCTCCGTTCCGGTCAAACATCGGCCCCGGTGCCGGATCCACGTCGTGAGTCGGTGGCAAAAGGCGAAGGTGTGGGGCAAAGGATGGGCGCGCCGCGATCGGGGCATACGCCTGCGAGAAGGTACGGAGAAGTCGGTGAAAATATCTGCCTGGTTCATCCGTCCGGTGCTTACGCTGCCGCGGACGACCAAGAAGGCGATCGCGGTCGCCTTCGACGCCAGCCTGTGCGTGCTGACGGTCTGGATCGCTTATTACCTCCGGCTCGGCGCGTGGTTCAGCCTGTCGGAGGGTGCCTGGCCGGCGGTCTTGGGATCGCTGCTGCTGGCGCTGCCGATTTTCACGACCTTCGGCTTGTACCGCGCGGTGTTTCGCTTTGTCAGCTGGCAGGCGTTGATCGCGGTCGTACAGGCGAGCGCGATCTACGGCATCCTCTTCGCCGCGATCTTCACGGCCTACGGCGTGCCCGGCGTACCGCGCACCGTCGGCATCATCCAGCCGGTGCTGCTGCTGATCTTCGTCGGTGGCACGCGCGCGTCGATCCGGTATCTGCTCGGTGGGCAGCTGGGCCGGCCGCGCGGGCCGAGGCACCATGTGCTGGTCTACGGTGCCGGGTCCGCCGGGCGCCAGCTCGCGGCGGCGCTGAGCGAGAGCACCGCGCTTCGGGTCTGTGGCTTCGTCGACGACGATCGGCATCTTCACGGCCAGGCGATCGGCGGCACTCGAGTGTGGCCCTCGTCCAGCCTGTCGCTCCTGGTGGAGCGATACGAGATCGACGAGGTCCTGCTCGCCATCCCATCGCTCAGCCGCGCACGGCGCAAGGAAATTTTGCGGACGATCAGCGCCGCCAAGGTCGGTGTGCGCTCACTGCCCGGGTTGATGGACATCGCGCACGGGCGGGTGATTACCACCGACCTGCGCCCGCTGGAAATCGACGACCTGCTGGGCCGCGATCCGGTGCCGCCGGAGATCGAGGTCGTCGAACGCAACATCCGCGACGCGACCGTCCTCGTCACCGGCGCGGGCGGCTCGATCGGCAGCGAACTTTGCCGACAGATCGAGGCGCTGGCGCCGTCGCGACTGTTGTTGGTCGATGCCAGCGAATATGCGCTTTACGCCATCCACCGCGAGCTGAGCCAGCGCGACCACGGCATCGAGGTCGTGCCGCTGCTCGCGTCGGTGGTCGACGCAATCCGGATGCGCAGCATTCTGGATACCTGGCGGCCGAGCATCGTCTTCCATGCCGCCGCCTACAAGCATGTGCCACTGGTCGAGCACAATGTGATCGAGGGGGTGCGCAACAACGTGCTCGGCACTTGGGTGTGCGCGTCACTGGCGCAGGAATACGGTGTGGCCAAGTTCATCCTGGTCAGCACCGACAAGGCAGTGCGTCCGACCAACGTCATGGGCGCCAGCAAGCGGCTGGCCGAGATGGTGCTCCAGGCGCTGGCGGCGCAGCGACCGGCGACCTGCTTCTCGATGGTGCGATTCGGCAACGTCTTAGGCTCGAGCGGCTCGGTCGTGCCGCTCTTCCGCCAGCAGATTGCCGCCGGCGGCCCGGTGACGATCACCCATCCGGAGGTCGTGCGCTATTTCATGACGATTCCCGAAGCCGCGCAGCTTGTCCTGCAAGCCGGCACGATGGCGGAAGGCGGCGAAGTGTTCGTGCTCGACATGGGCGAGCCGGTGAAGGTCGTCGACCTCGCCACCCGGATGATCGAGCTGTCTGGGCTGACGGTGCGCGACGAGTATCGGCCGCACGGCGATATCGAATTGGTCTTCACGGGCCTTCGCCCGGGCGAAAAGCTGTACGAGGAGCTGCTGATTGGCGACAATCCCAGTGGTACCGCGCATCCGCGGATCATGGCGGCGAGCGAGCAATTCTTGCCCGCCGAGCAGCTGATGCCCAAGCTGGAAGCATTGCGCATGCTGTTCGATCAGGTCGATGTCGAGGGCGTTCGCCGGTCGCTGATCGCACTTGTTCATGGCTTTACAGCCGACCGAAATGTCGATTGGGTCTTGGAAGAGCGCGAGCGGCAGGCGCAGGTTGCGGAGTTCGGGGCGGCGCAAGCGCGTGTTATTACCTGACTGGTTCACTCCGTTAGGCCAGCAAGGCCGGGTTATCGCGCCGCGGGCGATGTATTGAAGCTCCGAACGACGCACGTGCTGCACTGTGGGCCCGGGCTTCTCGCCTAGGTGAGGACAGGGTTTTCTCAAAAAATCGTTCCAGCCAACTCGGCTACGCCTGCTCCGCAACCCCCACACATCGCAGGCAAAAAAATAGCGGCCCGAGGACCGCTATTTTCCCATGGCAGATGCCAACAGCTTACGGGCTGTCGGGGCTGTCGTTGTTGTCGGCGACGATGATGATGCCGGCAACCACTGCAGCTGCAGCGATGATGGCGATGATAATGCCGCCACCGGCGAGCTCGTTCTTCTTTGCAGTGGTCGTGCCGGCGCGAGCCGACTTGGCCACCGACAGGCTCGTTGCCGGATTCGCCGGAGCGGCCATAGCCGGAGCAACCGCCATCGTGGCGGCCGCGGCGGCCATGAGATACTTCCCAAGACGCATATGAAACTCCCTTCAGTGTCCGTCGATCGGAGCAATGCCACAATGCACGTGACCTTGCAACCGTTCCGCCCGACCGATCTGTTTGCATCGATCACTGTTGCGGCGATGCAACATACCGGTCGGCGTTGTCATATCAGCAAAGTGGTGAACGCAAAGTCTTATAATCGCTGCAATGCGGCGAGTTGGCGAAATTAGCCGGTATGAAGCTGCCAGCTGCGATCGGCTTCGAGCCCCAATGCGGTCAGCCGGCCAGTAGCATAGGCGCCGGTATCGATGCCGATCCGATGCGGGCGAAATTCAGCGTCATCGCTGATCGTATGGCCGTGGACGACGGTCTTGGCGAGTCGCCCGCGATGATCGAGAAAGGGGTCGCGAATCCAGCGAAGGTCCGCGCCGCGCTGATCCTCGAGCGCGCGATCGGGGTGAACGCCGGCATGGACGAAGGCGTAGTCGCCGATGACTTCCATGTCGCTGCCCGCGGCCAGCAATGCGCGGTGTGCCTCCGGAACGACTCGCTTCAGCGCTTCGGCCAATTCACCGTGATCCATCGTCTCATACGCCTCGGCCGTTATCCCGTAGCTGAGCGCGGTTTCGCGTCCGCCGATGCGGCAGAACAAACGCACCGCCTTCAGGTCACCGTCGAGCGCGGCCAGAAAGACTTCTTCGTGATTGCCCAACAGCAAGCGGACGTCGGGGCGACTGGCGCTAATTCGCCGCACCCGCTCGACGACGCCTGCCGAATCGGGTCCGCGATCGACAAGGTCGCCTAGAAAAACGATGGTCGTGGTGGCCGGGTCGTGCGCAGCATCATCGGCGTCGATCGCGCTCAGCAACTGGTCCAACAGGTCCAACCGGCCGTGAACGTCTCCGATCGCATAGACCCGCTCGCCCGGCGGGATCGCCGGGGCGGGTGGACTGGCAGCGGCACGGGTTCTCAGAAACTTGCGGAGCATGGCGCCATCGATGTCGGAATAGGTCCGATATAGGCACGGCATGTCCGACCCGCAACGGCGGCTAGCTGGCGAGCCGCAACCTTGGGTCCGGTGCGAAGGCGGGCTGGTCGGGCCAGATGCCTCGGGTGTCGAGCACCGCTTTGCCCAAGCGCTCCTGGAGCGGGATGGAGCGGAAGAGATCGTGATCGACCAGAACGATCATGATGCCGCAGGTCTCGATCGCGGTGTCGATGTCGATCAACTGCGCGTCGGTGCCGCCGAATGCGGCGGGCAGGGTGGCCGCATAAGGTTCGACGATGCGGACTCGCGCACCGAAGCGGCTGGCCAGCGCAGCGGCGACTTTGAGCGCGGGGCTTTCGCGAAAGTCGTCGATGTTGGCCTTGAACGCCAGCCCCATGCAGGCGACGGGGACGCCGGGCGCGGTCTCGATCATCGCGGCGGCTTGCGCGATGACATGGTCGATCTTGCCGTCGTTCACCTGCCGAGCGGTCCGGATCAGAGGCGTGTGTTTCGGGTCGGCGGCGACCAGGAACCACGGGTCGACCGCTATGCAATGGCCGCCGACGCCGGGACCGGGGGAAAGGATGTTGACGCGAGGGTGGCGGTTGGCGAGGCGGATCACCTCCCACACGTCGACGCCGAGTGTGTCCGCCACGAGGCTCAGTTCGTTGGCGAAGGCGATGTTGACGTCGCGAAACGCGTTCTCGGTCAGCTTGGTCATCTCCGCTGCCCTTGCGGTCGTGGTGACGCAGGCGCCGCGGACGAAGCGACGATAGAAGGCCAGCGCCTTGCGCGCGCATCGCGGGGTGATGCCGCCGATGACCCGATCGTTGTCGATGAGCTCGACCAGAATGCGGCCGGGCAGCACGCGTTCGGGGCAATAGGCGATGGCGATATCGGCTTGATCGCCTGTCCTGCCCGGCACGCGCAGATCGGGGCGGAGCACCGCGAGCAGGTCGCGGACCTGTTCGGTCGTGCCGACGGGGGAGGTCGATTCGAGGATGACGGTGTCGCCCGGCTTCAGCACCGCCGCGATGCTGGTCGCGGCCTGGAGGACATAGCCGATATTGGGCTGATGATCGTCCGCGAAGGGCGTCGGCACCGCGATGACGAAGACGTCGGCGGGGGCGACCTGGGTCGAGGCGCGCAGCGTGCCGCGCGCAACGACGCCCGAGACGAGGCCGTCGAGATCGACCTCCTCGATATGGACACGGCCCGAGTTGACGGTGTCGACGACCGATTCGGTCACGTCGACCCCAAGGACACGGGCACCGGTGCGCGCGATGATCGCCGCGGTGGGCAGGCCGATGTAGCCCAGCCCCATGACGACGACGTTCAGATCAGCGTCGGAAATCATCGGCGATCACGCCCCCTTTAACGATCTTGGCTATTCGTTCCGACGCATGGCCGTCGCCGAACGGATTGTGGGCGCGGGCCATGACGGCATGCGCTTCGCTATCATCGAGAAGGGTGAAGACTTCGGAAACGATACGATCTTCGTCCGTGCCGACCAGCTTCGCGGTGCCCGCGGCGACACCTTCGGGCCGTTCGGTAGTCTCGCGCATCACCAGGACAGGCTTGCCGAGCGCGGGAGCCTCCTCCTGCACGCCGCCCGAGTCGGTGAGGACAATGTCGCAGGCGGCGAGCGCGGCGACGAAGCCGGGGTAATCGAGCGGCGCGATCCGGGCGACGTTGGCGCAGTCGCCGAGCAGCTCGTCCATCACCGTGACGACGCTGGGGTTCGGGTGGACGGGAAAGACGATTCCCACATCCTCGCGCTCGGCGATCCTGCCGATGGCACGGGCGATGGCCTCCATGCCTCCGCCAAAATTCTCGCGGCGGTGTGTTGTGACCAGGACGATGCGCTTGCCTGCCATGCTTGTCAGAACCGGCGCGATCGAAACGGCGAGGGCGGGCTCGCCGGCGATGCGGTCGCGGGTCCAGTGAAGCGCGTCGATCACGGTGTTGCCGGTGACGTGGACGCTGGCCGGGTCGACGCCCTCGCGGATCAGCGCATCGGCCGCGGTCTGCGTCGGTGCGAAATGGTGGCGGGCGATCGGCGCAACGATGCGGCGGTTCACCTCCTCGGGCCAGGGATGGTAGATGTCGCCCGAGCGCAGCCCCGCTTCGACGTGGGCGACGGGGATGCGCCGGTAGTAGGCGGCCAGCGCGCCGGTCATCGCCGTGGCGGTGTCGCCCTGGACCAGCACGGTGTCCGGGCGCTCGGCGCCGATGGCTTCGCCGATGCCGACGAGCAGGCGCGCGGTCAGCCGGTCGAGCGACTGGCCCGGCTCCATGATGTCGAGGTCGCGGTCGGGCACCAGACCGGCGATGCCGAGCACCTGATCGAGCAGGCCGCGGTGCTGCGCGGTGACGCAGGTGCGCACCCGGATGCCGTCGGTCGCAGCCAGCGCGCGGACGACCGGAAAGAGCTTGATCGCTTCGGGGCGAGTGCCGAAGACGACGAGGACGGTGTGAGCCATGCCGCCACGATAGCGGGCGATGCTTACCGCCGCGCTAACCGTCCCGATTGCAACCGATGCAAAGGTCGGGCTTTAGGCGGCGGGCAACGGCGCAAACGCCAAAAGGGATTTTCGACGATGACGATCAAGCGCCTGCGCAAGGCTGTTTTCCCGGTCGCCGGGCTCGGCACCCGCTTCCTGCCCGCGACCAAGGCGATGCCCAAGGAGATGCTGACCGTCGTCGACAAGCCGCTGATCCAATATGCGGTCGAAGAGGCGCTGGAAGCGGGGATCGAGCAGATCATCTTCGTCACGGGCCGCGGAAAGTCTTCTCTCGAGGACCATTTCGACATCTCCTACGAGCTCGAGGCGACGATGCGTGCCCGCGGCAAGTCGATCGAGATCATCGAATCGATCCGCCAGAGGCCGGGATCGCCGGTGTACGTCCGTCAGCAGGAGCCGCTGGGTCTCGGCCATGCCGTCTGGTGCGCGCGCGAGATCGTCGGGGACGAGCCGTTCGCGGTGCTGCTTCCCGACGAGCTAATGGTCGGGGGCTTCATGAAGCAGATGGCCGAGGCCTATGCGAAGACCGGCGGCAACGTCATCGGCGCGCTGGAAGTGCCCGACAGCGAAACCGACAAATACGGTGTCATCTCGCCCGGCGGGCGCTTCGACGATCGCACGGTCGAGGTGACTGCGCTGGTCGAGAAGCCCAAGCTCGGCACCGCGCCGTCGAACCTTATGATTCCCGGGCGGTACATCCTCCAGCCCGAGGTGATGCGTATCCTGGAGCGTCAGGAAAAGGGCGCGGGCGGCGAAATTCAGCTGACCGATGCGATGGCGCAGCTGATCGGGGTGCAGCCCTTCCATGCCTTCACCTTCGATGGCGAACGCTACGATTGCGGCGACAAGGCGGGGTATATACAAGCGAACCTGGCGCTGGCGCTGGCGCGGGACGACATCGGGCCCGCCGTGCGGGATTTCGCGCGAGGGTTGCTAGGATAAGCCATCCGTTGCACGCGTATTCGGCGGAGGACGTTGACACTCGTTGACGCGTGCAGCCGCATCGCGTGACGCGGCGTCAACCCCAAGACGTTGACACTGGTTGACACGTGCACGTGGGTTGATCGTCGCCGATCGTTTCCGTTTCCGCACTGATGAGAAAGAGCGTGAGAGTTCGCGGCCTGGCAGCGCGACGGTTTCGCATGGCCGATCGTTGTAGGACAGCGTTTCTCAGTTACCCGCGTTGCCGCACGACCGGCACCCCGGATCCTTGGGCAGGCGGATCGTCCTGAACCGTAGCGCGAGGAGGTCGACGAGCAGCAGATTACCCGCGGGATCGTCGCCGAACGGCGCGATGGCGCGAAGGACTTCCAGCGCGGCGAGGCTGCCCAGTACACCCGCGACCGGGCCCAGGATGCCACTTTCGGCGCAGCTGACGCCTTCGCGCATCGGCGAATCGCCGACGAAGCAGCGGTAGCAGGGCTTGGCCGCCTCCCAGCCGCGATAAACGCCGAGCTGCCCTTCGAACTGGTCGACCGCCGCCGAGACGAGCGGCACGCGCGCGGCATATGCGGCGTCGGCGATCGTCAAGCGGGTCGCAAAATTATCGCAGCCGTCGAGGACCACGTCGATGCCGGCCAGCGCGCCTGCGATGTTGTCAGCGTCGAGGCGCATCGTTCGCGATTCTACGGCGATGTGCGGGTTGATCGCGGCGGCGCGGCGAGCGGCCGCTTCGGCTTTGCCCTGACCTGCGTCTTCGCTGGCGAAGATTGTCTGGCGCTGGAGGTTAGACGGTTCGACCACGTCGTCGTCGAAGATCAGCATCCGCCCGATGCCTGCGGCTGCGAGATACTGGATGGCGGGCGAGCCAATGCCGCCCGCCCCCACGATTGCCACCGATGCCGCCTTCAATCGCATCTGCCCGGCGCCGCCGAACTCGCGGAGAACGATGTGGCGGGCGTAGCGATCGAGTTCGGAGTCGGAGAGCGTCAGTTCGTCCATGCGAAGGTCAGCGACGTCTTCAGCCAGATATCGGCCAAGATGCCTGCGGCATCGACGTTGTCGCGCGTCGTGCGCGACATCAAACCGACTGCGAACTGCTCGACGGTAGGACAGTCGATCGCGCGCGGGATGATTTGCCGCGCGCGGCCGTCGGCGCCGACGAGCGCCGCCATGTCGACGCGCAATGCCCACCCATCGGCGGTTCGGGTGGTCGCGGCGCAGCGGCCCGCCTGGGTTTCGCTGCGGACATAGACCGACACGCCGGGATCGGGTCGTGGCGGGGCGACGAAACGCAGCGGCGCCAGCCTGGACCAGTCCTGTGGCGGGCGCGGGGCGACCGGAGTCGCCGCCGAGGGAGTGGCGGGTGGCGCCCCCAAGACTTGCGCCAGCACGAGGAGTGCCGCGATCATCGCCCGGTCGATCCGAACCCGCCGTCGCCGCGCACGGTGTCGTCGAGCGTCGCGACCTCATCGAATGCCGCGCGCAGCACGGGGGCGGGAACCAGTTGGGCAATGCGCTCGCCGCGGACGACCTGGAATGCCTCGTCGCCCAGATTCGCCAGGATGATCTTGACCTCGCCGCGATAGTCGCTGTCGATCGTGCCGGGGGTGTTGAGGCAGGTGATGCCATGTTTGAGCGCGAGGCCGGAGCGCGGGCGGACCTGCACCTCGTAACCTTCGGGGATGGCGATCGCAAAGCCGGTAGCGACCGGGTGGCGCTGTCCGGGCTGGAGAACCAGCGCCTCCGCGGCGACGATGTCCATTCCCGCGGCGCCTTCGGTCGCGTAGGCCGGACGCGGCAGGCCTTCGCCGTGGGCCAGGCGCTTGATGGCGATGCGGATCATGCGGCTGTTCTAGCGCGCTACGACGGCGACGGGAACAGGTGGCAAGCGTTTCACCCCAGCCGGTCCGCGATCCGTCGCGCCAGCGCCTGCGCGACCGCGTCCTTGGAGGCGCGCGGCCAATCCTCGACGCCGTCGGCGGTGACGAGGTGAACGGTGTTGGCCGCGCTGCCGAAGACGCCGGCCGATACGTCGTTGGCGACGATCCAGTCGACGCCCTTGCGCGCGCGCTTGGCGGTGGCATGCGCGACGACCTGTTCGGTTTCCGCCGCGAAGCCGACCAGCAGCTGGGGGCGGTGGTCGCTGCGTGCGAGGTCTGCCAGAATGTCGGGGTTCTCGACGAAGGTCAGTGCGGGCGGAGCGTCACCCTTTTTGACCTTCTGCGCGGCGGCGTCGACTCGCCAGTCGGCGACTGCGGCGACCATGACCGCGACGTCGGCGGGCAGGGAGGCGTCGACAGCGGCGGCCATTTCGCGCGCGGTCTCGACGTCGATCCGGTCGACTCCGGGCGGTGTGTCCAGCGTTACCGGCCCGGCAACCAGCGTCACGCGTGCGCCCAGCTCGGCGAGAGCACGGGCGACCGCGAAACCCTGGCGGCCCGAGGAGCGGTTGGCTATGTAGCGGACGGGGTCGATCGGCTCGTGCGTCGGCCCCGCGGTAACGAGTGCGTGGCGGCCCGCCAGCTGCTTGTCCGCGGCACCGAGCTCGCGGTCGATCGCGTTCGCAATCGCTTCGGGTTCGGGCAGGCGGCCGGCGCCGTACTCGCCGCACGCCATCGCACCCTCGTCGGGTTCGAGCACGCGCACGCCATCGGCGCGCAGTTGCGCCACGTTGCGGCGGGTGGCGGGATGGCTCCACATGCGGACGTTCATCGCGGGAGCGGCGAGCACGGGCTTGTCGGTGGCGAGCAGCAGGGTGGTGGCGAGGTCGTCGGCGATGCCTGCCGCCATTCGCGCCAGCAGGTCGGCCGTGGCGGGCGCGACAACGACCAGATCGGCTTCGCGGCTGAGCTGGATGTGGCCCATCTCGGCCTCGTCCTTCAGGTCCCACAATGTCGTGTAGACCTTGTCCTCGCTGAGCGCCGCCAGTGTCATCGGGGTGACGAAATGCGTGCCGCCCGCGGTCAGGACGCAGCGGACCGCGTGGCCGCGTTTCCTCAGCAGGCGGATCAACTCGCAGGCCTTGTACGCCGCGATGCCGCCACCGACGATCAGCAGGATGCGCTTCATCGCACGACCCTCTTTACCGTGATCCGGCGTCGGTCGAGCGCCGCTGCGAGCAGGTCGCGAAGCGCATCGGGGGCAAAGGCGAGCCCGACCAGCAGGGTCGGCGCGACGAGCAGCCCCCAATAATAGGTATCGACTCGCCCCGCGACGCCGAGCAGCGCGGCATAAAGGGCGAAGACGGTGACCGCACGCAGCGCCAGCGGCTCGCGCCACGCCGCCCATCCTGCAAGCGCCAGCCCCACCAGCGGCGCGGCGAGCCACAACGGCGCTTGCGTCAGCGCGGTCGTGATCGTCATCGTGCGCACGAAGAAGCCGAAGCCCATCATGCCCGCCCATCCGGGGGAGGCAGGATCGAGCGGTTCGACAACCTGCGCCACCGCATGCGCGTGCGCGGCGACGGCGAGCGCGAGAACGCCGAGCGTGGCGGCCCAGCCAGCGCTTTCACGCCGGTGCCCCTCGGCAAAGGCCAAGCAGGCCATTGCCGCGACGTAGAGCGCAGCGGTCTCGCGGACCAGCATCGCGGCCAGGCCGAGCGCGGCGGCCTCGATCCAGCGGCCGGGCATGCGCACCGCAAGCGACAGCGCGATCAGCAGCCCGGCCCAGAGCTCATGGAAGGCGATCAGGCTCGGCTGGACGAACATCACCAGGCCACCCGCGAGCAGCACCATCGCGACGATCCGCGGCGGCGCGCGCGCGAACGCGGGCTTCAGCCGCGCGTGCCAGGCGACCGCGACCGCAATGCACAAGGTCCAGAGCAGCGCCAGCACCGCGGCGGGAGGCAGCAGCGCCTGCACGGCGGCGAGCGTCGGCAGGCGAAAGGTCACGAACGGCTTCAACGGGTAATTGCCGCCGCGCAGCGCCGCTGCGGCAACGGTGTAATAGTCGCCGCCGTGACGCATGCTCTCGACGATGCCCTCGTAGAGGACGACGTCGGCGTGATCGTCGGCGCGCTGGGCGGCATCGCCGCTGGCGGCGGGTGGCGCGGGCGTGTCGAACGCCAGGGATGTGGCGGCGAGCAGCAGCGCGATCAATGCCAGCGCGATGCGGGCGCCGGTGTGGGACAGCGTCGCGAACCGGGTCGGCCGCGCGAGCCACAGCGGGGTTTGCAGGCGCCGCATGCGCGTCAGCGCAGCGCCAGCAGGGTCGCGACGACGCTGGCCGCCGCGGTCAGCACCGCGACCGCCGCATAGCGCCAGCCGCCACCGATCCGCACGATCTCGATGTCCGCGAGCGGCGGGGCAGGGGGCTCGCCGCCGGGTGCGGGGTAGCGGGCCTCGATCCGACGGACGAGCTCGGGCAGGCCGGCGAGCGTCTTCACGTCGGCGATCAGGCGATCGGCGAGCGCCGCCTCGGGGCCAAGCTCGGTACGGATCCACTCGCGTACGAAGGGCGCGGCGGCGTCCCACAGGTTGATGTCGGGATCGAGGCTGGTCGCGACGCCCTCGACCATGACCATCGTCTTCTGGAGCAGCAGCAGATGCGGCTGGGTCACCATGTCGAAATCGCGGGTGATCGAGAACAGGCTGTCGAGCATGGTGCCGATCGACATGTCCTTGACCGCAAGCCCGCGCATCGGCTCGCCGACCGCGCGCAAGGCAGTGGCGAATTCGGAGACATTGTGGTGGCTGGGGACGTAGCCCGCCTCGAAATGGATTTCGGCGACGCGTTTGTAGTTGCCGGTGATGAGGCCGTAGAGGATTTCGGCGAGCCAGACGCGCGCGCGCCGGTCGATCCGCCCCATGATGCCGAAGTCGATCGCGGCGATCTTGTCGCCGGGGAGTGCGAACAGGTTCCCCTGATGCAGATCGGCGTGGAAGAACCCTTCCGCGATCGCCTGGCGCAGGAACGCCTGGATCAGCGTGCGCGCCAATCTGGGCATGTCGAAACCGGCCGCGACCAGCGCGGGGCGGTCCGCCAGCTTTATGCCGTCGATCCACGCGATCGTCAGCACCTTGGCGGTCGAGCGCTGCCAGTCGACCGCGGGGACGACGAAATCGGGCTCGGCCGTCATCGATTCGGCGAGTTCGGAGGCGGAGGCCGCCTCGCGGCGGAAGTTCAGTTCGCGCAAGGTCCAGCGCCGGAAGTTCTCGACGGTCAGACGCGGGCGCAGGCGGCGGGCTTCGGGGCTGAGCGCCTCCAGTTGCGCGGCGGCCCATTGATAGGTGTCGATGGCGCGCGCGAACTCCTCCTCGACGTGCGGGCGAAGCACCTTGATCGCGACGTCTCGGCCGTCGGTCGTGACCGCGCGGTGAACCTGCGCGATCGAGGCGGCGCCGACGGGCGTCTCGTCGATGCGGGCGAAGAGCGCTGCCGGATCACGGCCGAAGCTCGCCTGCAACGCGGCATGGATCGTCGCATACGGAACCGGCGGCAGGTCGTCCTGGAGGCGCATGAGATCGTGCGCCGCGTCTTCGCCGACCAGGTCTGGGCGAGTGGCGAGCGTCTGGCCCAGCTTGATCGCGGCTGGGCCGATCGCCTGGAATGCATCGGCGTAGCGCGGGACCTTCGGCACCCGCGCGCCGACCCGCGCCAAGCGGACGAGACGGCGGATCGCGGCGGGCGTGCTGGGATCGCGCTCGATCCCGGTCAGCGCGCCGTGACGCGCGAGGATGCGGCCCCATTTGAGGAGACGCGCGACGTGGACGACGGGGGCGGTCACAAAGAAATCCTCCCCCGCAGAGGGAGGGGGACCGCGCCCGCAGAGCGCGGTGGAGGGGGAATGCCGCGAGCGATTCGCGTACGGCGATCCCCTCTCACCGGCTTCGCTGGTCCCCCTCCCCCTGCGGGGGAGGAATTATGCGTCGCCATCAAATCTTCCACCCGGAATGGATCGCGACGAGGCCGCCGAGCAAGGACTCGACGCGGGTGTTGATGAAGCCTGCGTCGCGGATCATCCCCTCGAACGCCGGCATGTCGGGGAAGCGCTCGATCGATTCGATCAAGTAGCGATAGCTGTCGCTGTCGCCGGCGAGCAGTGTGCCGAGCTGGGGGACTGCCTTGCGCGAGTAGAGGGCGTAGGCGTCCTTGAAGCCGGGCCACTGGGTGGTCGAGAATTCGAGGCAGAAGAAGCGGCCGCCGCGGCGGAGCACCCGGTGCGCTTCGCGGAGCGCGGCGGCGATGTCGGTCACGTTCCGGATGCCGAAGGCGATCGTGTAGGCGTCGAAGAAACGGTCGGGGAAGGCGAGGGTCTCCGCGTTCGCCTCGGTCCAGACCAGGCCGTCGATGCCGCGCTTCGCCGCGCGTTCGATGCCGACCTCCAGCATCGCGGGGTTGATGTCGGCGACGGTGATCGCGGCTCCGCTCGCGGCCATGCGGAATGCGATGTCGCCGGTGCCGCCCGCCATGTCGAGGATCTGTTCCCCCTCGCGCGGCTTTACCCGGCGGACGAAGCGGTCCTTCCACAGGCGGTGCATGCCCCCCGACATCGCATCGTTCATCAGGTCGTAGCTGGCGGCGACGCTGGTGAAGACGCCGCCGACGCGGGCGGTCTTCTCGGCGGGGGCCACGTCTTCGTGGCCAAAGGAGACGGTTTCGCTCATGGCCGCGGCTCTAGCCCGCCCTTGTGACTGCGGCAAACCGAACCTAGTTCGCGTCTTGAAGGCGGTGCCGGCCCGCTCCCCCACCCGGCCACCCAGTCAGGATACTCTGTGGGTGGCCGGGTGGCGGAGCGGGCCGGCACCGCGGCTAGGATCAGGATGCCCGAACTCCCCGAAGTCGAGACCACCGTTCGCGGCCTGACCCCGGTGCTGGCCGGGCAGCGGCTCGTCACGGTCGAGCCGCGCCGCGCCGACCTGCGCAAGGCGATTCCGGTCGACCTGCGCCGACGGATGACGGGTGCGACGGTGACCGCGCTCGGGCGACGTGCGAAATACGGAACGATCGCCACCGATCGCGGCGACACGATGATCTTCCATCTCGGCATGTCGGGACGCTGGCGAGTCGATCCGAGCGAGCCGTTGGCGCACGACCATCTGTTGATCGAGACGGGGGTGGGGCGCAGCGTCGTCCTCAACGATCCGCGGCGATTCGGCTTTCTCGATCTGTGTCGCACCGACGACATCCACACCTATCCGCCGTTCGCGGCAATGGGACCGGAGCCGCTCGGGCCGGCGTTGACGGGTGCCTACCTGCTGGACGCGCTGGCAGGGCGGAGTGCACCGATAAAGGCAATGCTGCTCGACCAGCGGATCGTGGCAGGACTGGGCAATATCTATGTCTGTGAAGCGCTCCATATGGCGCGGATTGCGCCGTCGCGGGCGGCAGGGCGGATCGCGCTGGTCAGGCTGGAGCGATTGGTCGCAGCGATCCACGCGGTACTGATGGCAGCGATCGAGGCGGGGGGCTCGACCTTACGCGACTTTGCCGCGCCGGACGGGGAGTTGGGGTATTTCAGCAAGCAGTTCCTGGCTTACGGCCGCGAGGGCGAGGCGTGCGATTGCGGCGGTGTGGTCAAGCGGCGGGTCGAATCGGGCCGATCGACGTTCTGGTGCCCGGCGTGCCAGCGTGGTTGACCGGTTTGCGCAACTCGTTTAGGGGCAGCGCCTTCGAGAGGGTGTAGGCATCTGCCTCACGCCCCCAATTCTTTTGCATTCAGAGGGCTTCATGGCGAACACGCCGCAGGCGAAAAAGCGTATCCGTCGCAACGACCGTCGCGCGGAAGTGAACGGCAACCGGGTCGGCCGCATCCGTACCTTCGTCAAGAAGGTCGAAGCGGCATTGGCTTCGGGCGACAAGGCAGCGGCCAGCACCGCGCTTGCGGCGGTTCAGCCCGAGCTGATGCGCGGCGTCGCCAAGGGCGTGCTCCACAAGAACACCGCCAGCCGCAAGTTCGCGCGGCTGACCAAGCGGTTGACCTCACTGGCATAAGCTGGGTGGCGTAGGCCGCCCATCGGACGTTTCCAGAAGGCCCGCCGGGAGGACTCCCGGCGGGCCTTTTCGCGTGTGCGCTGCAGCATCCGGGCGGCATACAAGCAGTGTCGGTGGAACGGATCGGGACCGCTGTTCGGGACTCACGGATTCCTCGCGATTCGGGTAGTGCATCTCCGCCCAAGGCGCAAACCCTATATAGTTTTCAAGAGCTTATGAGATAGTTTGACGGGATTCCGCGGTCGCGATGCTGTCAATGGGGATATGACATTTTTGTTTCCTTGATCGACTCGGCGGTCCGCTCCTAACTGTTCCTTGCGGGGTCGGTGACCATCGACCCGTTCATAGCGATTGGTATCTGCGCAAGGTGGCATGGCCGCCTATCGGGGGCGTTCGACCATCGGAGATCAACAGGTCCGTTGCGCGATCACGCGGGCGGAAGACGGAGAGGTGTGCGTGACGGATTGGCAGGCAGGATCGGGTGCAGCGAGCGAGGCCGCGAAGGCCTGGGCCCGCGTGCGCGCCTCCTTGCGCGAGTCTGCGGGCGCTCGGGTCTTCGATCAATGGCTGAAACCCATGGCGCTGATCGACAGCGGCGACGCCGATGCGGTGCGGCTCGCGCTGCCGTCGGCGTTCATGACCAATTGGGTGCGCAACCATTATGCAGACCGGCTTGCGCTGGAGTTCCGTGCAATCCTGCCGCACGTGCGCTCGGTTTCGATCGAGACTCGGGTGGTCGGCCCCGAGCCGACGGTGATCGTCGCCGAACTGTCTCATTTGCCGCCGCTGCGAAACGAGGCGCCGGTTGACCTCGAGCGGCCGCCGCTCGACACGCGCTTCACCTTCGATGCGTTCGTGGTCGATACGTCGAACCGGGTGGCGTTCAACGCCGCGCGCGCGATGGCGGAGGCGGGCGCGCCGCGGTTCAGCCCGCTGTTCCTCCATTCGGGGACGGGGCAGGGCAAGACCCACCTGATGCATGCGGTCGGCCATGCATTCCTGGCGACTCATCCGAATTCGCGCGTGCTGTGCATGTCGGCCGAGCGGTTCATGTACGATTTCGTCTCGGCGATGCGCGCGCGCGATACCTTTGCGTTCAAGGCGCGGCTGCGCGGGTGCGACCTGCTGCTGATCGACGACCTGCAATTCATCGCCGGCAAGGATGCGACCCAGGAGGAGTTCTTCCACACCCTCAACGAGGTGATGGGCGCGGGCAAGCGCGTGGTCATCACTGCGGATCGCTGCCCGCAGGCGCTTGACGGCGTCGAGCCCAGGATCGTGTCGCGGCTGGGCGGCGGGCTGGTCGCGGACATCAAGCCGCCCGAGCTGCCGCTGCGCCGCGCGATTCTCGACCGCAAGTGCGAACGGGCCGGCATCGCGGTGCCTGTGGACGTGCGCGATCTGCTGGCGGCGCGTATTCACGCCAACATCCGCGAGCTGGAGGGCGCACTCAATCGGGTCGTCGCCTATGCGCAACTGACCGGCGCGACGATCGACCTCGATTTTGCGATGGCCACGCTGGGCGACACGCTCAAGGGCGCACAGCGGCGGGTGACGATCGACGATATCCAGAAGCGGGTGGCCGACCATTTCGAGATGAAGCCGCTCGACATGATATCGGCGCGTCGCTCGCGCGCAGTGGCCCGGCCGCGGCAGATCGCGATGTATCTGGCCAAGCGGCTGACGACGCGCTCGCTGCCCGAGATTGGGCGCAAGTTCGGCGGCCGCGATCATTCGACCGTGATCCATGCGGTGAAGCGGATCGAGGCGCTGCGCGACACCGACCGGGATGTGGATGCGGCGGTGCGGGTTTTGTTGAGCGAGCTGGGGGGCTGAAGCCACTCAGTCCGAAAATCTGACGCCGCTGATCGATCCGACGGGCGCATAGAATTCGACCGGCGTGTCGGCGTCGATCGTCATCCGCGCGATGCCCGGCTCGGGCTCGTCGATTGTTTTCAGATGTTCCCATTCGGGAAAGCATGAAGCCAGGATGGCGACCTTACGGTGCTGGGCAAGGCCTTTGCTGGCGATGGCGATGATCGGGTTCTGAGCCATGCTGCGTCTCCAACGTTGGAACGCGATTATGCCGCCTGTCCGATTACACCTGCAACCCCATCGCACGCTGTGCCGCCAACAGCGTCGGAGCCGCCACATCGCGCGCCCTCGCGGCGCCCTTCTCCAGCACCCTCGCCACCGCCGCGCGATCGTCGAGCAGCCTTGTCATGCGGTCGCGGATAGGACCGAGCGTCGCAATCGCGAGATCGGCGAGGACAGGTTTGAATGCGCCGAAGCCTTGGCCAGCGAAGCGCACCAGCACCGCGTCGACGGGTTCGCCCGCTAGCGCGGCGTAGATCGTCACCAGATTGCGCGCCTCGGGGCGTTCGTTCAGGCCTTCCAGACGGTCCGGCAATTCCCCCGCATCGCTCTTTGCCTTGCGGAATTTCAGTGCGATCGCGTCGTTGCTGTCGATCAGATTGATGCGCGACGCGTCCGACGGGTCGGATTTCGACATCTTCGCGGTGCCGTCGCGCAGGCTCATGATCCGCGGTGCAGCGGGGGAGATGAAGGGTTCAGGCAAGGTGAACAGATCGACGCCGAAGTCGGTGTTGAATTTGGCGGCAATGTCGCGAGCGAGCTCGAGATGCTGTTTCTGGTCGTCGCCGACGGGCACGTGCGTGGCCCCATAGGCGAGCACGTCCGCCGCCTGGAGGACGGGATAGGTGAACAGCCCGACGCTGGCGCCTTCGCGGTTCTTGCCCGCCTTGTCCTTCCACTGGGTCATGCGGTTCAGCCAGCCCATGCGCGCGGTGCCGGCGAGCAGCCACTGGAGTTCGGCGTGCGCGGGAACGCGCGCCTGGTTGAACAGCGTCGAGCGTTCCGGATCGATGCCGGATGCGAGCAGTGCTGCCGCCATCTCGATCGTGTTGGCGCCGAGCGTCGCGGGATCGACGGCAACGGTGATCGCGTGGAGATCGGCCAGGAAGAACAGGCAGTCGCCGTCCGCCTGCATCTGGTCCTGCCCGAAGGAGTCTTGAAGGGCCACCCATTGCCGGATCGCGCCGAGGTAATTGCCGAGGTGCAGATTGCCGGTGGGCTGGATGCCGGAGACGACGCGCATTCGTGGGGTCCTAGGATCGGCGGCGCACCAGCGCCCGTATGTCGGCGACGCGAAAGGCTCCGGTCGCGAAGGTCGCCGCCGCATAGACGACCCCGCCGGTCGCGACCAGCGTCCCCATCGCACCCCAGCGCTGGATGGAGGGACCGGCGACATAAGGCTGGAACAAGTCGTTCAGCCACCACATCACTGCGCCCATGATGACCGCGGCCAGCGCGAGGCGCCAGACCCGGCGCTTCAGCCGTGCGTCCGGGGTGAATTGTCCGCGTTTGGAGAGTGTGCGGTAGAGGAGGGCGACGTTGAGCGTGCTCGCCAGCGCGGTCGCCAGCGGCGGGCCCATGTGCTGGAGCGGCACGATCAGCACGAGATTGAGCAAGAGGTTCGCGACCATCGAAATCGTCGCATACCGTACCGGCGTTCGCGTGTCGGAGCGGGCATAATAGCCCGGCGTCAGGACCTTGACGAGGATATAGGACGGCAGACCGACCGAGAAGGCGGCGAGCGCCTGCGCAGTAGCGGCGGCATCGGCGGCGGTGAAATGGCCGTGGCGGAACAGCGCGCCGACGATCGGAACGCCGCAGACGATCAGCGCGGCGGTGGCTGGGAGCGTGAGGAACAGGGCCAGTTCCAGGCCACGATTCTGCGTCTCCATTGCGCCCTTCTCGTCACCGCGGCCGAGCGCCTGGCTGATCGTCGGCAGGAGCACGGTGCCGAGACCGATGCCGATTAAGCCGAGCGGCAGCTGGTTCAGCCGGTCGGCGAAATAGATGTACGAGACCGAGCCCGAGGGCAGCAACGTCGCGGCCAGCGCGGTCGAGACGACAAGGTTGATCTGCACCGCGCCGGTGCCGGCGGCGGCAGGCCAGACGAGTTTGAGCAGACGCTTTACGTCGGCGTTGAGCCGGGGAGCCTTTATGCGCAGACGCACGCCCGAGCGGCGGCAGGCATGGGCGAGCCAGCCGAGCTGGAGCACGCCCGACACCGTCACCGCGATTGCCTGATTGCGTGCGGTGAGCATCGGCGCATGATTATGGAACAGGAGCAATGCCGCGATCAGCGTCGCGTTGAGGAGGATCGGGGCGGCTGCATTGACCCAGAATTTGTGCAGCGAATTGAGGATGCCGCCGAGCAGCGAGACGAGACTGATGAGCAGCAGATAGGGGATCGTCAGCCGAGACAGTGTGACCGCGAAGGCAAACTTCTCACCATCCGCCGCATGGAAGCCGCCCGACAAGGCCCAGGTGATCGGCCAGGCGGCCACTTCCATCACCGCGATCATGACGATCAGTGCAGGGAGAAGCACCGACAGCGCGTCCTCGGCGAAGGCGATGCCGTCGCTCAGCCCGCGGCCGCCAGGGGCGGCGACCTTGCGGTTGAACATCGGGATGAAGGCGGCCGAGAAGGCGCCTTCCGCGAACAGTGCGCGGAACATGTTGGGCAGGCGGAATGCGATCAGGAACGCGTCGGACGCGAAGCCCGCGCCGACAAAGGTCGCGAACAGCGAATCGCGAACCAGCCCGAGCACGCGGCTGGCGAGCGTCAGCCCCCCGACCGAGCCGAGCGCGCGGGCAAGGTTCATGCCTGCCCGATGTCTCCGGTCGGCTGTTGCCCGGCGGCGTCCTGCTGCTGGATGTACAGCTGGCTGAAGTCGATCGGCTCGAGGAGCAGCGGCGGGAAACCGCCATCGCGCACCGCGTCCGCCAGCACCCGGCGGGCGAAGGGAAACAGCAGGCGCGGGCCTTCTCCGAGCAGGAAAGGCTGGACATGCTCGTCGGGAACGTTGCGCAGCCCGAAGAGCCCAGCATAGGTCAGGTCGACGATGAAGGCGACGGTGCCCTCGATCTCGGCACGGACCTCGATCTTGAGGATGACCTCATGAACCTCGTCGCCGATCTGCCCTGCGCCGATGTTGAACTGGACGTCGATCCCGGGCGCGTTCTGGTTCTGGTAGATCGCGGGTGCGTTGGGGTTCTCGAACGACAGGTCCTTGACATATTGCGAGATCAGCCCGGCGGCAGGCGCGGTGTCGGCCCCATTTGCGAGCGGCTGCGCTGGGGGCTGGTTGTCCTGACCGTCCATGAAATCTTGTCCTTAGCGAGCGTATGGAAAAGGATAGGGGAGCAAAGCCGCCAAGCGGGCGTTGATCCGATGGGCGATGCGACTAGCAGCGGCGATGCGACCTTTCAACGGCCTGCGCGGCCTTGCGGATTTGTAACGCAGGGCAAAGCGGCCTATATCGCCGAATTGGATCGGAGGCGCGGTGTTCTACGTCATTCTTCTCGCGATGATCGCTGGCTTCCTTGCCTTGCGGCTTTACAGCGTGCTCGGCAAGCGGACGGGGCACGAGCAGCAGCCGCTGCCGCGCGCCGCAGAGGATCGCCCCGTGCCGGTCACCTTGCCGCGAACGATGGACGCGACGCCTGATGTGCGCGAAGTTGCTGAACGCAACATCGAACCTCGTGCCGAAGCGGGACTCCGCTCGATCGTCGCGGGCGAGCCGGGGTTCGACGTCGGCCAGTTCCTGGCGGGCGCGCAGGCGGCGTACCGGATGACGCTGGAAGCATTCTGGAAAGGCGACGAGGACGCGCTGGTCGAACTGGTCGAGGACGACGTCCATGCCAGCTTCGCCGAGGCAGTCGCCGCGCGCAACGCAGCGGGCGAAACGTTGGACAACCGGCTGGTGACGATCGAGCGCGCGGTGATCGCCGATGCACATCTATCGGGCCGTGATGCGCGGATCACCGTGCGCTTCGATGCCGACATCGCCGCGATCACGCGCGATGCCGAAGGCGCCGTGATTGCCGGATCGATGACCGATGCGGTCGAGACCCACGATGTCTGGACCTTCGCGCGGACGCTGCGCGCGGGCGATCCGAACTGGAAGCTTGCGGACACCGACGAGGCGTGATCCGCGGATTTGCGGTCGTTGTACTGGCGCTGGGTGTCGCGGCGTGCGGTGGCCGGATCGTGCCGCCGTCCAGCGGGCCGAGCGCGACGCAGATGGGTCGTGCTAGGATCGTGCCCCCGGCACGCATTGTGCCGTCCACGCCGATCGGGGCAGTTGCGGCGACCGCCAAACCCGGTTCGGCGACCGCCGCTGCGGCAGGGCTGAGCGCGGGTCCGGCGATCGCGTCATTGCCGATTACCGAGGAGCAGGCAGAGGCTGCGCGGGCCGCCTTTGTCGCAACGTGCCCCGCGCTTGTGAAACGCGCCGATCTCTCAGGGATCGACGCCGATTGGCGACCGACGTGCGATGCGGCGCTTGGCGTTCGGGCGGGGCAAGCACGCCAATTCCTGGCGCGCGCATTCGAAGCGGTGCAGGTCGGCGACGGACGCGCATTCGCGACCGGCTATTACGAGCCCGAGATCGCGGGATCGCGGGTGCGCGCACCGGGCTACGACGTGCCGATCTATGCCCGCCCGTCTGATCTGGTCGACATCGACCTTGGGCAATTCTCGGGCGATCTGAAGGGCAAGCGGCTGCGTGGCCGGGTCCAGGGCGGAACGCTGGTGCCCTATCCCGACCGTGCGTCGATCGAGGACGGCGCCATCGAGGGGCGCGCACGGGTGATCGCCTGGGCCGCGGATCCGGTCGAGATCTTCTTTCTCCAGATCCAGGGATCGGGGCGGTTGCGGCTGCCCGACGGGTCGATCCTGCGGATCGGCTACGACAACCAGAACGGCCGCGATTACACCGGCATCGGCAGCCTGATGCGCCAGCGCGGATTGCTCGCCGCCGGGCAGGCGTCGATGCAGGGCATCGTCGCGTGGCTGCACGCGCACCCCGACGAAGGCCGCGCGCTGATGCGCGAGAACCGCAGCTTCGTGTTCTTCCGCGAGCTTGCCGGCGCTCCGATCGGCGCGCTGGGGCAACCGGTGACCGGGCGAGTCAGCGCAGCGGCGGACGCCAAGTTCGTTCCGCTCGGCGCGCCGGTGTTCCTGTCGCTCGATCGTGCCGATGCGAGCGGACTCTGGGTGACGCAGGATACCGGCGGGGCGATCAAAGGCGCCAATCGCTTCGATACCTTCTGGGGCGCTGGCGAAACGGCGGCGGCGACCGCAGGCGGCATGTCCGCGCATGGCACCGCGTTTCTGCTGCTGCCCGTGGGGACGCTTGATCGTCTTGGCGCACGATTGCAGGGGAGCGCGGATGGCGGGACGATCGCTCCACCCCGATGAGGCGCAGCTCTGGGCTCGGGTGATGGCAAGCGTGAGGCCGCTCCGCCCCGTTGCAGTGCCCAAACGAGCAGCCCCGACACCGCCCGCGCCAGTGGCGCCGCCTGCGCAGACCACGCTTAAATCCTTACCCTCCAGGCAATTGCCGACATCACGACCCGTTCCTGGCGTCACGCTCGACGGAGGGTGGGACCGGCGACTCACGCGCGGCGCGGTGCAACCCGATGCGTCGCTCGACCTTCACGGCCACACCCTGGCATCGGCGCATGCGTTGCTGGATGCAGGGCTCGACCGGGCCATCGCGCGCGGCGACCGGGTGTTGCTGCTGGTGACCGGCAAGCCGCCGCGCGCCGAGAGTGAGCGTCCGCACGCGCGCGGCGCGATACGCGCGGCGGTCGCGGACTGGCTGGCCGTGTCGCGGCATGCCGGGGCGATCGCCGCAGTGCGCGGCGCCCACCCGCGACACGGTGGTACCGGCGCGCTCTACATCGTCCTGCGCCGGACCCGCTGACGACTTGCTTGCGCGTTGCATGGTAATTGCATCCGATCCGGCGACGATACTTTGAAGGCGATCGACGAATTGTAAGAATATGCATCGCGATCGCTGCCGGACCTTTGACGTGGTTCACAAACATTAACCAATGGCCGTTACTCCCAAGCCAGCGACGACACGCTCGCTTTGCTGCCAGGGAGAGGCGTTTATCCGATGATCGACGGCGCCACTCTCAGGAGCCGGGGATTGGTGTTCGCGCTGGCGGCCGGCGCAATTGCCTTTGTTCTGGCGGTGCTCGCCACATGGAGCGGGCACGTCGATATCGCAAACGCAACGGCTGCGCTGATCCCGGCGATCGTCTGTGCATTGTTCTGCTGGGCTGCGGCCGAGCGCGCCGTGGCGGGTACGGCGGCGGCCATCGATTCGGCCATCGCCCGACTGATCGACGCAGCCGACGGCGATCTCGCCAGCCCGATTCCTGCCGACGTCGGCGCCTCGGTGCCGTTGCTGTCCACTACAATGGCAAGCCTGTTCGATCAGCTGTCGGTCAACCTCGCCGATGTCGAGCGGCTGGCGATGTACGACAGCGTCACCGGCTTACCCAATCGCGCCTTCTTTCGCCGGACCTGCGAGCAGGCTTTGGCCGCGATGATGCCGGAGATGCCGGGGACGCTGCTGTTCATCGACCTGGATCGATTCAAAGCGGTGAACGACACCCGCGGCCATGCCGCGGGGGATATGCTGTTGGCGCAGGTCGCGCAGCGGCTGCGGGTTGCGGCTGAAAGCGCGGCGGCGCTCTATATGAGCGCCGCGCCGCTGGTGGGGAGGCTCGCGGGCGATGAATTCACGATCTTCTTACCCGGCCTGCCCGATGCGGCGGCGGGCGTGGTCGCCCGCGATGTGCTGGCGACGCTGGTCAGGCCGTTCGACATCGGCGGCGCGCAGGCGTGCGTCGGTGCGTCGATCGGCATCGCCAATCGCGCGAGCGGGACGACAACGCTGACCGAGCTGATGAAGGCGGCGGATGTCGCGATGTACCATGCCAAGGAACAGGGCAGGGGCCGCGCCGAGGCGTTCACGCCGATGCTCGCCTCGGCACTCGCGACTCGCGACCGGATCGATGCCGACCTGCGTTCCGCGATCGACGCGCGCGAGTTCGCGCTGGTGTTCCAGCCGCAGGTGTCGGCTCGCGACGATCAGGTGGTCGCCGCGGAGGCGTTGCTGCGCTGGCGGCATCCGGTGGAGGGCGTCAAGCACGCCGCGAGTTTCATCGCGCGTGCCGAGGACAATGGCCTGATCGTCGAGATCGGCCAATGGGAGGTTGCCGAGATCGCGCGGACGATCGCGCTTTGGGCGCGGCGGGGCGCGACTCACCGGCTGGGGGTGAACGTCGGTGCGCGCCAGCTCGACCACGCCGGCTTCATCGCCGAACTGCGCGGGGCGATGCGCGAGGCGGGTGCGCCGCCGGCACTCCTGGAATTGGAGATCGGGGAGACGCTGGCCATGCATTGCAGCGACTCCGCGCTCGCGAGCATCGCCGCCTTGCGCGCCGAGGGGGCACGCGTGGCCATCGACGATTTCGGCACAGGCTATTCGAACATCGCGCGGCTGCGCGACCTCCCGATCGACCGCATCAAGCTCGACCGCAGCATCGTCGAGCACGTCGCGGCGCGGCGCGAGGCACGGACGGTGGCGCATGCCGCGATCGGGCTGATCCACGCGCTCGGCTGCGAGGCGGTGGCATCGGGGATCGAACGGCCGGCGCAGGCCGAGGTCTTGCGGGTCATCGGCTGCGACACGCTGCAGGGCCACGGCATCGCCGAACCGATGGACGGCGCCGTGCTGCTCGATTGGATCGATGCACGCAGGGCTCAGCCGCAGGCGCGCGCGATGATGGCCCCATAGATCGCGGCGAGCGCGCGCAGATCGTCGACCGCCACGGCTTCGTCGCACTGGTGCATCGTCGCGTTGACCAGCCCGAACTCGACCGTCGGGCACAGCCGCGACAGGAAGCGTGCGTCGGATGTGCCGCCGGTGGTCGACAGATCGGGCTCGATCCCGGTTACGTCGTGGATCGCGTCGGCAACGAGCTGCGAGAGCGCGCCGGGCGGCGTCAGGAATGCTTCGCCCGAGACCTTGGCGGTGACCTTCGCGCCGGGTGCGTGCGATTGCACCACGGCGGCAATCCGCTCGACCAGCGCATCGCCACGCTGTTCGTCGTTGAAGCGGATGCTGATCCGCGCCGACGCCTTCGCCGGGACGACGTTGGCCGCGGGATTGCCCACGTTGAGGTCGGTGATCTCGACGTTCGAGGGCTGGAACCAGGCATTGCCATGATCGAGGACGATGGCCTGGATCGCTGACAATGCCGCGACCAGCCGCGGGATCGGATTATTGGCCAGGTGCGGGTAGGCGACGTGGCCCTGCTTGCCCGGCACGTCGATCCAGATGTTGACCGATCCGCGACGGCCGATCTTCACCGTATCGCCCAGCCGCGCGACCGAGGTCGGCTCGCCGACGAGGCACAGGTCGGGCTTCACGCCGAGCTCGGCCATGCGCTCGATCAGCCGCGGCGTGCCGTAGGTGGCGGGCCCTTCCTCGTCGCCGGTGATGATGAGGCTGAGCGTGCCGGGCGTCGCTCCGGCGGCGGCGGCGAAGGCGGCGATCGCGCCCTTCATGTCCACCGCGCCGCGGCCGTACAGCAGGTCGCCGTGCACCGCGCCGCTCCACGGGGACCCACTCCAGCCGTCGCCCGGCGGGACGACATCGAGGTGGCCGGCGAACGCCAGATGGCGGCCGATGCCGGCGCGCACTGCCAGCAGATTCTCGACGGGGCCTTCGGGTGCGTCGCCTTCGACAAAGCGTTCGATCATAAAGCCTAAGGGTAGCAACGCAGCTTCGAGAACGTCGAACGCCGCACCGCGCGCAGGCGTGACGCTTTCGGCGCGAATCAGCGTCTGGGCGAGCGCAAGCGGGTCGATTATGGTCGCGTTCGTCACAGGAGGGTCCCTTGCCAAAGCTCGAACTCGACGCGCTGCCGCTCACCAACCGGACCGGCTATCCCGCGCCGTTCGACGATGCGGTGCAGGGTCGATGGTATCGCAGGCTGGGTCCGCCAAGCGGTCTCACCGACTTCGGGGTGAGCCACGTGACGCTGAAGCCTGGCGCGTGGTCGTCGCAGCGGCACTGGCACAACGGCGAGGACGAGTTTCTGGTCGTTGTGGCGGGCGAGGCGGTGCTGGTCGACGACGCGGGCGAGCATGGCCTCGTGCCCGGCGATTGCGCGGCTTTTCCCAAAGCAGACGGCAATGGCCACCATCTCCAGAACCGGAGCGAGAGCGATTGCGTTTTCGTCGTGGTGAGCGCGGGCACGCCGCTGGGCGGCAGCTATTCCGATATCGACATGTCCTTCACCGCCGATGGGCGCTACACGCGTAGCGACGGAAGCGACTACGACGCCCACCGGGTCTAGGCGCCCGCAGGCTGCTCGTATTGCTGGATGACCCAGTCTTCCTCATGCGCGCCCGCGATCCAGTCCTGCATCCAGCGGTGCTGGAGGACCGCGTCGATGTACGGCGCGGCGAAGCGGGCGATCGGCAGTTGATAGGTGACGATGCGGGTGCAGACGGGCGCGAACATGATGTCCGCGGCGCCGAAGTCCCCGAAAAGAAAATCGCCTTCGCCGCCCCAACGCGCGCGCGCCTGAGCCCAGAGCTCCATGATGCGCCCGAGTTCAGCGAGGACGTCGTCGTCCGGTTGCACGCGGTCGAATATCTGGCGGACGTTCATGCTGTGCTTGCGGCGCAGGTTTTGGAAGCTCGAATGCATCTCCGCTGCCATCGACCGCGCCATCGCACGCGCCGCGTCGTCGGCGGGCCAGAAGCGATCGCGCCCGACCTTGTCGGCCAGATAGTCGACGATCGCCAGGCTGTCCCACACCACCGCTTCGCCGTCCCACAGGATCGGCACCTTGCCCGACGACGGCGCGAACTCGTCGCCTTCGCGTCGCTTGTCCCATTCGGCGTCGTAGAGCGGCACGACGACCTCCTCGAACGGCAGCCCCGACTGCTTGCAAGCGAGCCAGCCGCGGAGCGACCAGGAGGAATAGGCCTTGTTGCCGATGATGAGCTTCATGCGCGGGGGCGTATCGCGTGCGTGCCCCGGGGGCAACCGGTTCAGCCGATCGCTTCGACCACAGCTGCGCGCAACTCGGGAATGCCGAGGCCACCCTCGCTCGACGTCGCGATGATGTCCGGATGCGCCGCGGCCCGCTTGCGGGCTTCGTCCTGGGTCGCCTGGGTCACCGCGGTGAGATCGGTGGCCTTTATCTTGTCGGCCTTGGTGAGCACCAGGCGATAGCTGACCGCAGCCTTGTCGAGCATGTCCATGATCTCGCGGTCGACATCCTTGATGCCGTGGCGCGAATCGATCAGCACCAGCGCGCGCTTCAGGACATCGCGGCCGCGCAGGAAATCGTTGACCAGATGGCGCCACTGGCGGACCATGTCCTTGGGAGCCTTGGCAAAACCGTAGCCGGGCATGTCGACGAGGCGAAATGCGAGCGGCTCGCCGACATCGAAGAAGTTCAGCTCTTGCGTGCGCCCCGGCGTGTTCGACGTTCGCGCCAGTGCGTTGCGGTTGGCGAGCGCGTTGAGCAGCGACGACTTGCCGACGTTGGAGCGGCCCGCGAACGCCACCTCCGGCACGATTGCGCCGGGCAGATGTTCGAGCGCCGGAGCGGACTTGAGGAACGTGATCGGGCCGGCGAAAGTCTTCCGTGCTGCCTCCAACTGGTCCGCGTCGAATGCGTCGGTCATTTGGCGGGTGCTGCGGCGAGTTCTGGATGCCGCGCGTAGAGCAGTCGCTGCTGGAGGATCGCGAGGCAATTCGAGGTGATCCAATAGACCTGCAACCCGACCGCGAACGGGGCCATGACGAACATCAGCACCCACGGCAGGATCGCGAACACCTGACGCTGGGTCTCGTCCATCACCTGCGGATTGAGCTTGAACTGGAAGTACATCGAGATGCCCAGCACGATGGGTACCACGCCGATCGCCAGGAAGTGCGGCGGGGTGAACGCCAGCAGGCCGAACAGATTGACCGGGGTCAGCGGATCGGGCGCAGACAGGTCCTTGATCCACCCGACGAACGGCTGGTGCCGCATCTCGATCGTCAGCATCAGCACCTTGTAGAGTGCATAGAAGATCGGGATCTGGAGCAGCGTGGGCAGGCAGCCCGCGAGCGGGTTGACCTTTTCCGCCTTGTACAGCGCCATCACCTCCTGCTGCTGCTTGACCTTGTCGTCCTTGTAGCGCTCCTGCAGCGCCTTCATCTTGGGCTGGACGCTGCGCATCTTGGCCATCGACGCGAACTGGCGCTGCGCGATCGGGAACATCAGGCCGCGGATGGTGACGGTCAGAAGAATGATCGCCACGCCGAAATTGCCGACCATCCGGAACAGCCAGTCGAGATAGGTGAAGATCGGTTTCTCGACGATCTCGAACCATCCCCAGTCGATCGCGCGGCCGAGCAGCGGGATGCCTGCGGCCTCATACCGGTCGAGTGTCTTGACCTCCTTGGCGCCCGCGAACACGCGGGTGGTCGTGTTGAGCACCTTGCCCGGAGCGATCGTGCGCGGCTGCTGCGCGACGTCGGCCTGGAAAACGGTGCCGTTGGCGCCACGGAAACCCGAATGGACCTGCGCCGACTGGTCGGGAGCGAGTGCGGCCAGCCAGTATTTGTCGGCGAACCCAAGCCAGCCGCCGCGCGCATCGAAGTAATTGTCGCCCGGCTTGGACGCGTTGCCGAACACGCGCGCGAAGACGCCGGACTGGTTGCCCTCCAGATTGGCATAGTCGATGTGGTAGTTGGCGCCGTTGTCGAACACCCCGATCGGGCCGACGTGGTTGGTCCAGCTGGTCGCGTCCTTCGACACGCCGGTGCGCGAGAGCAGGGCGTAGGGGCGGACGGTCACCGGCGCGGCGCCGCCGTTGCCGACGCTCTGCCGCACCGTGAACAGGAACTTGTCGTCGACCGCGATCCTGAGCGCGAAGCGCAGCCCCTGCGGGCTGGTCCACGACAGCGTGACCGGGCGTGCCGGGGTCAGAACGGGGGCGTCGACGGTGAACACGGTGTCGGCGCCCGGCGCCGTGACAGCGTCGCCCGACCAGCCGAACCCGGCGAAATACGCGTCCGGCGCGCCCGAAGGCGACAGCAAGCGGATCGGCGGAGAGTTCTTTGCGATCGTTTCCTTGTAGGTGGTCAGCACCAGATCGTCGATCCGGCCACCCTTCAGGTTGATCGAGCCCGC
This sequence comes from Sphingomonas sp., assembly GCF_964263785.1. Classification (GTDB taxonomy): domain Bacteria; phylum Pseudomonadota; class Alphaproteobacteria; order Sphingomonadales; family Sphingomonadaceae; genus Sphingomonas. The sequence goes on along the minus strand of NZ_CAXVWL010000124.1, from coordinate 27,119 downwards.
GAGCGACGGCGTCGCGATGCGGACGCGCGGGGTCTCGCGCAGCACGACCTGGCGGTCGCGGATCGCGGTGGGGGTGGTCGAGACCGCACCGGCCTCGGGCTTGGGCAGGACCTTGGTCTTGCCATCCTCGATCCTGGTCACCGGCGGGTTCGCGGTCGGAAAGAAGCGCTGCTGGACGAGCGGGAACCCGAACAGGATGAGCGCCGCGATCACCGCGAAGAGGACGAAATTGCGACGGTCTTCGGTCAAGTGTCTTGCCCCAGCATGTCAGGTACGGGATCGTAGCCGTGGCCGCCCCAGGGATGGCACCGCGCGATCCGCCGCACGGCGAGCCAGCCCCCCTTTGCCGCGCCATAGCGGCGCAGCGCGGTGATTGCATAGGCGGAACAGGACGGCGAGTAGCGGCAGGTCGGTGGCAGGATCGCCGACGGGCCCACTTGCCACGCGCGCGCGACGAGAATGAACAGGCGCGCCGCCAGGGTCACCGCGGTGAAGAAACCTTGCGCAGCGCCTTGGCGAGTTCGCTTCGCATCGTCGCGAAGTCGCGCTCGATGCCGCCATTGCGGCCGATCAGCACATGGTCTGCGCCGGCGATACCGCCACTCGGCAACACCTCGCGCGCCAACGCGCGCAGCCGGCGCTTCATCCGGTTGCGGACGACCGCATTGCCGATCTTCTTGGTGACGGTGAAGCCGACGCGGATCGTATCTTCGCCATCTTCGCGCACACGCACCAGCAGGACGAACCCCGGCATCGGCGCGCGCTTGCCCGCATTCGCCGCAAGGAAGTCCTTGCGACGCGCGATGGTCGTCAGGCCGACAGCTTGGCGCGTCCGCGGTTCCGGCGCGCCCGGATCACCGAGCGGCCGCCGACCGTCGCCATTCGCGAGCGGAAGCCGTGGCGGCGGGCGCGAACCAGGTTGCTCGGCTGAAAGGTCCGCTTCATGACTCATTCCCCAAATTCTAAACTGAAAGAGTATTCTGAAATAGAAGACGGCCGCCACGGGGACGGCCTTGCTGGACGAGCGCCTAAGCGAGGGACGCTCACAAGTCAACGCGCGCGGCGTCGCGTTCGCGCCGTCGGAGTGCGCTCGGGCGGCGCATCACGCGGTCGAGCAGCGCACCGATCTTCGGGAAGCGTCGCTTGGCGCGCGCGAAGCGCACCCGTGCGTAATGCGAGTTGCGCAGCACCAGAACCAGCCCGCCTGCGAAGAGAAAGGTCGCGGCCGGGCCGGGCAGCGGCGCGGTGATCGGCGCCACGACCATCAACGCCACGCCCGCGACGAGCTGGGTCATGCGAGCGGCGGGGGATCGTGGCATGACGCGCATGTGGCTCCGGTGTGTTAGGATTGCAAGACGCCGCGGCGTCACGGTTCACAGCGTTGCGAAAGCCGCTATGAACGAGGCGTTACGGGGGGGAAGTGCATGGCGGCGATCGTGTCCACGGTGGCGTATCTGGGGCTGGAGGCGCGGGGCGTGGAGGTGCAGGTGCAGCTGATCCCAGGGCTGCCGGCGTTCAACGTCGTCGGGCTCGGCGACAAGGCGGTGGGGGAAAGTCGCGAGCGGGTTAGGGGCGCGATCGCGGCGATGGGGCTGGCGCTCCCCCCCAAACGCATCGCGGTGAACCTGTCGCCCGCCGATCTGCCCAAGGAGGGATCGCATTTCGACCTGCCGATCGCGCTCGCGCTGCTCGGCGCGATGGGGGTGGTCGATGTCGAAACGCTGGCCGATTACGTCGTTGTCGGCGAGCTCGGGCTCGATGCGCGGATCGCGCCTTCGCCCGGCGTGCTGCTCGCGGCGCTGCACGCAAGCGCCGAGGGCAAGGGGCTGGTCTGTCCCGCGGCGCAGGGGTCCGAGGCGGCGTGGGCGGGGTCGATCGAGGTCGTCGCGGCGCCCGATCTGCTGGCGCTCATCAACCATTTCAAGGGCCACGGCCTGCTCCGCGCGCCTGAGCCGGGGGATACCGAAGACGTGGTCCACGGCCCCGACCTGCGCCAGGTGCGCGGGCAGGAGACCGCCAAGCGCGCGCTGGAGATCGCGGCGGCGGGCGGGCACAATTTGCTGATGTGCGGGCCGCCGGGTGCGGGCAAGTCGCTGATGGCGTCGTGCCTGCCAGGCATCCTGCCGCCGCTCGATGCGTCGGAGGCGCTGGAGGTGTCGATGGTCCAGTCGGTCGCGGGCACGCTGACCGGCGGACGGCTGACGCGGCGGCGGCCGTTCCGCAGCCCGCACCATTCGGCGTCGATGGCGGCGTTGACCGGCGGTGGGCTGAAGGTGAAACCGGGCGAGGTCAGCCTGGCGCATCTGGGCGTGCTGTTCCTCGACGAATTGCCCGAATTCAACCGCGCGGTGCTCGATTCGCTGCGCCAGCCGCTGGAGACCGGCACCGTCAGCGTGGCGCGTGCCAACGCGCATGTCACCTTTCCGGCGCGGGTGCAGTTGATCGCGGCGATGAACCCGTGCCGGTGCGGGCATCTCGGCGATGCAGCGCTGGCGTGCGCGCGGGCGCCAAGGTGTGCGGCGGATTACCAGGCCAAGGTGTCGGGACCGCTGCTCGACCGCATCGACCTCCACGTCGACGTGGCGGCGGTGAGTGCCGCCGATCTGGTGCTGCCGCCGCCGGTGGAGGGTTCCGCCGACGTCGCGGCACGGGTGGCGGCGGCGCGCGGCGTCCAGACCCGGCGCTATCGCGACACCCCGGCGCGAACCAACGCGGAGGCCGACGGACTGTTGCTCGATGCGGTCGCGACGCCCGACGAGCCGGGGCGCAAGCTGCTGGCCCAGGCGGCGGAGGCGATGCGGCTGACCGCACGCGGCTACACCCGCATCCTGCGCGTCGCGCGCACGATCGCGGATCTCGCGGAGGCCGAGAACGTCGGGCGAATCCATGTCGCCGAGGCGCTGAGCTACCGGCGCCAACCGCCGCGCAACTGAATGATGAAAGGGAAGAACGATGCATTGGATGGTCCTGCCGCTGAAGCGATATGCGCAGTTCAAGGGGCGCTCGCGCCGCAAGGAGTTCTGGATGTGGGCGCTTTTCATCATCGTTGCGACGCTGGCCTTGTCGTTCCTTGATTCGGTGCTCGGGCTGGGCGGCAGGACCGTGATCGGCCGCCCCGCCGGCGCCACGGTGGGTGCCGGGTTCCACACCAGTGGTGGAGTCTTGACCGGCTTGTTTGCGCTGGCGATGTTCGTCCCCAATCTCGCCGTCCAGGTGCGCCGCTTGCACGACACCGACCGTAGCGGTTGGTGGTTGCTGCTTCCGGTGGGGTTGTACCTGGCCGGAGTGCTGGTCCTGCTGGCGGGGGTCGCGAGCGCGGGCACGTCGGTCACGCTGGCCGGCGCCGTCCTCAGCTTCGCGGGTTTGATCGCGGCGGTCGTGCTGTTCGTGTTCTTCTGCTTGGACGGCACCCCTGGGTTCAACCGCTTCGGCGCCGATCCAAAGGATCCGGCGGGCGCCGTCGATCTTGGCGACGTCTTCGCCTGACCCGGTTGCGTGACGCGCGCGCCCGGCTATAAGCCGGGCCGTCACGTGCGGGCGTGGTGAAATTGGTAGACGCGCGGGACTCAAAATCCCGTTCCGCAAGGAGTGTCGGTTCGAGCCCGACCGCCCGCACCAGCATGTTGCGGCAGTTCTTTCGCAGCATCTGCCCGACGTTTCGGGGTAAACCGTTGAGCTCCGGTTCTGCCGCCGCGACGCGGCGATTGATGGTTAGACGCGCCGAAGACTTCTGCAACATCAACGTGTTGCTGTTGGGTTAACGATGTTGTCTGTGCAGTCGCCGATATTTGCTGGAACTTGCGTCGTGCCAAAGCTGGACGGTGCCTGCTACACCTGCGTTGCGAATCGTTTAATGGTTCCTTTACCCGATTGCGCGGGGGGCCTGGATCGGTCGGCACATCGTTCGTCGGCGCCTTCGCCGATAACGGCGATCGCCGCACCGCTCCCGGCCGCGCGTATCATGCGGGGGAACAGCACATGCCGATTCAAGCGACGGGAAGCGGAACCACCAACGGCACCGCCGGCAACGACACGATCTTCGGCACCGCGGGCGCCGACAATATCTATGGCGGCGCAGGCGACGACATCATCTTCGGCTACGATGGCGCCGATAACGTCCGCGGCACCGCGGGGTTCGATACGCTGTATGGCGGCGCGGGCAACGACCAGCTCGACGGCGGCACCGACGACGACATCATGTACGGCGGCACCGGCAACGACACCTATGTCGTCGATTCGATCCGTGACCAGGTGTTCGAGCTGGACGGCGAAGGCACCGAGGACCACGTCAAAGCGAGCATCTCCTACACACTGGGCGATACGCTGGAGAATCTGACGCTGACCGGTATGCAGAACCTGACCGGCACCGGCAATGCGTCGGGCAACGACATCCACGGCAATGCCGGCGACAATCTGCTCTTCGGCCTCGGCGGCAACGACGGCCTGCTCGGCGGACTCGGCAACGACGTACTCGCCGGCGGCGCGGGCGACGATTACCTGCTCGGCGAAGGCGGCGCGGACTGTTTCGACTTCGATGTGGGCGACGTCGCCGCGATCAGCGCCAGCGATTTCATCGCCGACCTGAACTTCGCCGAGCATGACGAGATCTGCCTCGACGGCTACGGCACCGACGGCGGCGACCTGACGCTGCGCAGCTATGCCGATATCGGCACGTTCCTGAAAGAGCATCCCGAGGCCAGCGTCGCGCATTCGCTGAAGGGCGACAATGCGGTGCTGACGATCGTGCGTCCCGACGGCCACGTCCAGTCGATCAACATCGGCGACGCCAGCGGGCAGGGATCGTCGTGGGTGCAGATTCAGCCGTTCCTGCCGCCCGTCGCCGGTGCCGACAGCGCGACGACGGGGGAGAACAGCCAGGTCGCGATCGACGTGCTCGCCAACGACACCGGCCCATCGCCCCTGACGCTGACCGGGGCTGCGGCCCCCGCAGGGCAGGGCAGCGCGGTCGTCGACGGCGGCCTGATCCGCTTCGATCCAGGCACCGACTTCGACTATCTGCCCGCCGGGCAGAGCGCGGTCGTGGTGCTGACCTATACGGTCGAAACCCCCTTCGGCCGCACCGCGACGGGCACCGTCGCGGTCACCGTCGTCGGCGCGAACGATGCCGCGATCATCGGCGGCGTCAGCACGGGCGCGGTCGTCGAGGATGGGCAACAGACCGCGGCCGGCAAGCTGACGGTCGACGATGTCGATGTCGGCGAAGCGTCGTTCCAGGCGGGTACGATCGCGGGCAGCTACGGCGCGCTGGCGCTCGCAGCCGACGGCACGTGGACATACACCCTCAACAACGCCGCGGCACAGTCGCTTGCCGGCGGACAGGTGGTGAACGACGCGATCACGGTGAAGTCGGCCGACGGCACGTCCAAGGTCGTGAGCGTGGCGGTGACCGGTACCAACGACCTGGCGACGATCGGCGGCACCGCCATCGGCGCCGTCGTCGAGGACGGGCAGCAGACCGCGACCGGCAAGCTGACGATCGCCGACGCGGACGCGGGCGAGGCTTCGTTCCGCAGCGGCACCGTTGCGGGCTCCTATGGCGCGCTGGCGATCGCCGCCGATGGCACCTGGAAATACACGCTCGACAATGCCGCGGTGCAGTTCCTGAAAACCGGCGAGACGCGCACCGATACGGTGGTGATCAAGAGCGCCGACGGTACGGCCAAGTCGATCGCGGTGACGATCAAGGGCACCAACGACGCCGCGGTGATCGGCGGTTGCGACACCGGGTCGGTGACCGAGGATTGCGACTTCCTGGCCGCGGGCAAGCTGACCATCCGCGATGCCGACACCGGCGGCTGCGACAATTTTGCGAGTGGCATCTACAAGGGCACCTATGGCTATGTGCTGCTCACGTCGGATGGCGGCTGGGTGTATCTGCTCAACAATTTCAGCGACAAGCTCGATACGCTGAACGAAGGCCAGCACGCATTCGACACGATCACGATCAAGGCTGGGGACGGCACCACTCACGCGATCAGCGTGACCGTCAACGGGCAGAACGAATGTCCGACCCTGGCCAATGCCTTCGGCGGCACCGGCGACGTGAACGACAACGACGGGTTCAAGGCCGGCGCGGTCACCTTCGCGTCGCTGTCGTCGGGCGCGCTAAGCAATGCCAACGTGGCTTACGGCACCACCGGCGGCGACACGTTCGACGGCAAGGCGGGCGCGGACACGCTGTACGGATGGGCAGGGAACGACTGCCTGACCGGCGGCGCGGGCGACGACAAGCTCTTCGGCGGAACGGGTACCGACACCTTGTGGGGCGGCACCGACAACGACACGCTGTTCGGCGGTTCGGGGGCGGACACGCTGTACGGCGAAGCAGGCAACGACGTGCTGGTCGGCGGCTTCGGCGCGGACCGGCTGACCGGTGGCGCGGGAGCCGACACGTTCCGCTTCGTCGACGCCCGCGACACCGGCGATACGATCACCGACTTCACCCACGGTGCGGACAAGATCGATTTGTCGCACCTGAAGGTGGGATCGGCCGAGCACGATTTCGACGCGCCGGTCAACGCGACGCGGTTCAGCGCCGGCCACGACCTGATCTGGTATTACGAGGGCGGCAATACTGTCGTGCTCGGCAACACCGACGGCAACCCGAACACCGCCGAATTCGTGCTGACGCTGAACGGCCGGGTCGACCTCGGCGCGGGCGACTTCATCCTCTGACAAGCCCTGAGCGAGGCTCCCGACCAACCCGGTCGCGGAGCCTCGTTCGACGTCACCGCGCCATCTGCCCCAGCCGGTTGTGCGACTGGATGGAATTGGGCGTCGGCTGCGGCCCCTTGGGCGCCGGCACCATCAATTGCAGCAGCGACGTGGCGGCGACCGTGTTCAACGCCTCGATCACGTTGCACTTCTCGTCGTCGACGAAATCCATCATTACGATGTTGGGCATGAACGCCTTCATCCGTCCGCCCAGCGCGCCGCCGCTGGTCTGCGCGAGACGCATGGCGCTGTCGATCTCGTTGCCGAAACGGTGCGTGATCGACGCCTCCAGCCCGGATTTCCAGGTTTTCTGCAGCGAGGCGATGTTGGTCTCGGTCCACATCGACGCGTTGCGCGCCTGGATATTTCCGAGCAGGCCCGTCGTCGTCCAGTACATCATCCCGAGCACGTCCATGTGCGTGGCCGCGCCGGCGTTGAGAGTCTCGGCCTGCTTGCGCGTGTTCTTGTCGACCTTGTCCGTGCTGGAGAACTTGCCGAAATATTGCAGACCGTAATAGCCCGGTTCGTAGCCCTTGCTCCGGCCGGTCTTCTTGTCGAACAATGCCTTGACGAACAGGATGCCGTGCGGACTGCCGCGCTGCGCGGTGATGACCGGGGTCAGCTCCTTGCGCGCTTCCTCGTCGAACACGGTGATGACCTTGCCGGCGAGCTGGCGAACGAGCTTGTTGTTGAGGTTGCCGCCATCCTTGTAATGCGCGGTGCCCAGCCGCGCGACGCAGGCCTCGGCGACACTTGGCCAATTGTTGCATTTGGAGAATTTGAGAATCAGGAACTCGGTTTCGTTGGCTTCGACGAAGGCCTTCGCCTGGTCGAGCATCTCGTCGAGCCCGCCGCCCCAGCCGCCGGCATGGCCGACGTTCTGATAGGATTTGATGCTGCCCTGATTCTTGACCGAGTGATTGACCACCAGCTTGCCGTCGAGGTGATAGGCCTTGTTCTGGTACACCGTCTGGCCGCCCACATTTGCCTTGTAGGCCGCGATCCGCAGGTCGAAGAAGCGGCATCCGGCGTTCGCCTGTTCGCCGATGTCGAGCGATTGCGTCTGCACGTTGGCGCTGTTCTGCGTATACACTCCGGCATCGTGTGCACCCGGGATGACGACTTCGCTCAGCCGCCGATTGCGATAGGGCATCAGATACGTACGTCCGGGCATGATAAAGCGCTCCTGATTGCGGATGGGAGGCGCGCGCAGCTTGGCGGAGCGCCGGTCGGTACGAAAACTCCAACGTGCCGATTCGAAGCGACCGGACCAGCGGTATCAAGCAGGACGGACCGGCCACGCCACGATCTCGCATGATCCCCCGTTTCGATCGGCCGGCGCGATGCTATACTCTCTGTCTTTATGTCGCAATACTGCCGAACAGAACAGTATTGCGGACAAAACAACAGTTTATCGAAGATGTGACGATAACGTCACCATTGCAGGCTCCTGCTTGACGAAACGCCAAGGCGCGTCTCTACTGTGCTGGTCGGCGACTCACCGCAAGGTGTGCAGGTCGGCAGCGCGGCGGTGGCCTCGGTATCGTTGGGGATGCCGGGCGATCACGCCGGGGCGGGGATCGATGTCAAGTCATTATCTGACCTTAACGCCGAACGACGGACGCGCGGACGCGGATGGGCGCCGCAATGGCGCGAGCGGACGGTAGCGCACGGGTGCTCGACTACGACAGCCTGATCCAGCCCTTCGACGAGGCGCAGCCGTGCGGGCCGGACCTGCGCGGCGATCCCGAATTCCGCGACATCGAGGATGCGCCGGGCGATTTCGCCAACCAGAAGGCACCCGAGCTCGCGCAGGTCGTCGCGCGCTGCGACGCGTTCCTGCAACGCACCAAGGATCAGGCGCCCGCGATCGTGGCGTTGCAGGCGGCGTTGCGGATCGGCGATCTTGCGCTGGCGACCGCGGCATTGCAGCTTATCAAGGGCTATGCCGAGGAGTATTGGGAGGATTTCCACCCCGGCCCCGCCGAAGAGATGGCGATCGCGCGGATCAACGAACTGTCGGCGCTGGCGCGGCCGGCGGCGATGACGCTGCCGCTCCAGCGGCTGTCGATCGCCCAGATGCCCGCGCCCTCGCTGCAGGGCTTCACCGCATCGATGATCGCCCAGGCGTGCGAGCCGACCCCAGAATGGAGCTCGGCCGACGAGACCGCGCTGGCCAAGCAGGTCGAGACCGGGCAGATGAGCGCGACGCAGGCACGCGCGTTCCGCCCCACACGCGAAGGCGCGCGGACGCTGCGCCTCATCATGCGCGTGTTGTCGCCCGCGGCGCGCGCCGCCGATGACGCGGCCAATGTCGGCAACGACGACACCGGATTGGATCCCGCCACCCTCGACACGCTCGCACTCGGGCTGCGCGACCAGGTTCAAGCGGCGCACGACGCGCTCCAGGCGATGTCCGATCTCCTCTACGAGATCAACGAGATCTACGACCGCCGGGCGGGCGACAGCGCGAGCCTGGGGCCGGTGCTGAACGTCATCAAGACGATCGTCGGCGATTCGACCAGGTTCCTGGCGCTGTTCAAGATCGAGGAAGTGGTCGCGGATGCCGACGAAGACGCGGCGGACGGCGACGACGAGTCCGGCGAAGGCGCGGCGGGCGGCGAGGGCGGTAGATCGGTGCGCGCCAAGGGTTTCGTCGTGACAACGCCACAGTCGCGCGCCGACGTGCTGGCGGCGATGGATGCAATCATGCGCTTCTACGTCGAACGCGAGCCGACCAGCCCCGTGCCGCTGATGTTCCAGCGCGTCCGGCAGTGGGTCGAGATGGATTTTCTACAGTTGTTGAACGAGATCGCACCACAAGGGCTTGGCGAAGCGACAAAGCTATTGGCAACGCCGACCGAATGACGCATAGTTGGTCGGTAAGAGTCGGGGTTTTTCATCCAGTTTCAGCCGGGTGTTTTATTACACACCCGATAGGGGGATATTGATGGCACAGGACGGCCAGAAGTTCATCAAGCGCAACCGTTCGCCGCGTGTTCATATCGAATACGAGGTTCAGACCTACGGGTCGGTCGAGAAGATTTCGCTTCCTTTCGTGATGGGCGTCCTGGCCGATCTGTCGGGCAAGTCCGAAAAGGAGAAGAAGTCGATGGCGGAGCGCGACTTCGTCAACGTCGACATGGACAATTTCGGCGACTTCCAGAAGAGCATCGCGCCGCGCGCCGCCTTCTACGTCGACAACACCTTGACCGGCGAAGGCAAGCTGGCGGTCGATCTGACCTTCAACAAGATGGATGATTTTACGCCCGGCGGGGTCGCCAAGCAATTGCCCGCGACCGCCAAGCTGCTCGACGCGCGCCAGCAACTGACGGACCTGCTCGCGTACATGGACGGCAAGGACAAGGCGGAGGGGGTGATCGATCAGCTCCTCAAGAACCCCGACCTGCTGACCTCGCTCGCCGCCGAATCCAAGGCGCGCGCGGGCAGCGACGCCTAACCCCAGTTTGCAGGACGCGATCATGGCAACCAATCCGAACACCGCGACCGAAACCCAGACGGGCGTCGCGACAGAAGAGATTACCGTCGACGATTTCTCGGCGCTACTGCAGAAGGAGTTCAAGCCGCGCAGCGACGAGGCCAAGGGCCGCGTCGAACTGGCGGTGCGCACGCTGGCCGAGCAGGCGCTCGCCGGATCGAGCGTCATGCCCGGCGACGTGCTCGGCACGATCGATAGCATGATATCGGAACTCGACCGCAAGCTGACCGAGCAGGTGAACCTGGTCATCCACCACGAGGAGTTCCAGGCGCTCGAAAGCGCGTGGCGCGGTCTCCAGTATACGGTGATGAACACCGAGACGTCGACCGACCTGAAGATCAAGGTCATGAACACGACCAAGGATGAGCTGCGCAAGATGTTCAGCAGCTACCGTGGCGCCGCCTGGGACCAGAGCCCGCTGTTCAAGAAGGTGTACGAGGCCGAATTCGGCCAGCTCGGCGGCCAGCCCTACGGCTGCCTCGTCGGCGACTATTACTTCAGCCAGCAGCCGGGCGACGTCGAGGTGCTCGAGGGCATGGCGAAGGTCGCCAGTGCGGCGCACGCGCCGTTCATCTCGGGGACGTCGCCGGTCCTGTTCGGGATGGACGACTGGCAGGAACTGTCGAAACCGCGCGATCTCGCCAAGATCTTCGACACCCCCGAATATGCGGCGTGGCGCTCGCTGCGCGCCAAGGACGATGCCCGGTATCTGGCGCTGACGATGCCGCGCGTGCTGGCGCGGCAGCCCTACGGCGCCAAGTGCGAGCCGGTCGAGGAATTCGCGTTCGAGGAGGATACCGCGGGTGACCACGACAAATATTCGTGGATGAACGCGGCGCACGCGATGGCGGTGCGGATCAACGCGGCGTACAAGGAATTCGGCTGGTGCACGCGCATCCGCGGGGTTCAGTCGGGCGGTACGGTCGAGGGGTTACCGACCGCGATGTTCCCGACCGACGATGGCGACACGGCGGTCAAATGCCCGACCGAGATCGCGATCAGCGATCGGCGCGAAGGCGAATTGTCGGCGGCGGGGCTGATCGGCCTGATCCACCGCAAGAACACCGATCAGGCGACCTTCATCGGCGGCCAGACATTGCACATTCCCAAGGAGTATGTCGACAAGGGCGCGACCGCGAACGCGCGCCTGTCTGCGCGCCTCCCCTATCTGTTCACCAGCACGCGCTTCGCGCATTACCTGAAGTGCATGGTGCGCGACTGGGTCGGCGGCACGCCCAGCGCCAAGCAACTCGAGCAGCGGCTGAACACGTGGATCGGGCAGTATATCGACGGCATGCCCGACATGTCGTCGGAAGCGACCAAGGCGCGCAAGCCGCTGAAGGGCGCGCAGATCGCGTTGACGGAAGACGAGGAAAACCCCGGCTATTACCAGGCCAAGTTCGAGTTCGTGCCGCATTTCCAGATGGAAGGCATGGACATCAGCCTCAGCATGACGTCGTCGCTGCGTCCGGCGGCGGGTTGATCGGGCGGACCGACCGCGACGTCTGAATTGTTCGTTTGCGTCATTCAACAACAATCACAGCAGGAGATAGGTTATGGCAGTCGACATGTTCATTCGCATCGGCGCGAAGGACGAAGTCAAGGGCGAGTCGCTCGATACGACCCACGCGGGAGAGATCGACGTCCTCGCGTGGTCGTGGGGCATGAGCCAGTCGGGAACGACGCACATGGGCGGCGGTGGCGGCGCCGGTAAGGTCAACGTCCAGGACCTGTCGCTCACGAAGTACGTCGATGCCTCCTCGGCGAAGCTGCAGCTCGCCTGCGCCAGCGGCAAGCATTATGGCGAAGCGGTCCTGACCGTCCGCAAGGCCGGCGAGAATCCGATCGAATATATCGTCATCACCATGAAGGAGCTGATCATCACGTCGGTCAGCACAGGCGGTTCGGGCGGTGAAGACCGGTTGACCGAGAACGTCACGCTGAACTTTGCGGAAGTGGCGTTCAAATATACCGGGCAGAAGCCGGACGGCACGGCCGAGAGCACGCCTCAGGAATATTCCTGGGACATCGCGTCGAACGTAAAGGGCGCCTGACAGCGACGGAGTACGGCAGATGGATGCCCAATCACTTCTACGATCGGGCGACATCGCCGGTGCCCGCAGCGCGCTCGCGGGGGAGCTTCGCCGCTCCCCCGCGGACGTCAACCTCCGCCAGTTTTTCTGGCAGTTGCTCGCCGTCGCCGGCGAGTGGGACAAGGCCGAGCAGCAGCTGCGCACGCTCGCACTCGCCGAGCCCAAGGCGATGATGATGGGTGGCGTCTACAACCAGGTGCTAGGTGCGATGAAGACCCGCGCCGCGGTGATGGCGGGGACGACGCGCGGCACGTCGCTGGTCGGCAGCGAGCCGTGGGTCGAGGCGCTCCTCGATGCGCTCCAGGCCTCCGGGCAGGGTGGCGGCGATGCCGCGGACCTGTCCGAGGCCGCGCTGGCCGATGCGCCTGCCACGGCGGGAACGATGGACGGCGAAGCATTTGCGTGGATCGCCGACGCCGACCTGCGCTTCGGGCCGATGCTGGAGGCGGTGATCGGCGAACATTACGGGTTCGTGCCCTTTGCCGCATGCAAGCGGCTGAAGGTGTCGGAGCCGGTCGACCTGCGCGATACCGTATGGCTGCCGGTCGAGATCGAGACGAAATCGGGACAGACGTCGATGGCGTTCGTCCCCGTCCTGTATCCCGGCACCGAGCGGACCGGAGACAACGAGCTGATGCTCGCACGGCGCACCGACTGGGTCGAGCAGGGTGGCGCGGAGGTCGGACTCGGCCAGCGTCTCATCACCAGCGATGGCCCCGAGAACGGCATATTGGCGCTTCGCGACATCCGGCTGGGCTGATCGCCCGATGACGACCGCCCGATGATCAATGCGACGCCCCCCAAGCCGTCGATCCTCGACAAGTTGCTCGGCGGATCGCTGGAAGCCGGCGCTCGGGCGCACCAGCATTTTCACGTCCCCCGTCTCGACCGCTATGGCGATGCCGACCTGCGCGGTTGCATCCAGCGGGACATCGCCTGGCTGCTCAACGACGTCCAGTTCGAAGCCGCGGTCCCGCTCGACGATTATCCCGAAGTGCGGACGTCGGTGCTGAACCAGGGGCTGCCCGAACTGATCGGCCGCTCGCTCGACAACGACGCGATGGCGCGCCGTGGCCAGGAGATCACCGCGGCGCTGCGCGCGTTCGAGCAGCGGCTGCGCCCCGAAACGATCTCGGTCGTGTTCGACACCAGCCTGATCCAGGCCGAGAACAAGCTGCATTTCTCGATCAACGGCGAAATCCGCAACGCGCTCGAGGAAAGCTGGGTTCAGTTCAAGACGACGGTCGATCTGGATGACGGCACGATCGAGATCGCGTCGTGACCGCGGTCGATCCCCGCCTGCTGCGGCATTACAACAACGAGTTGCTCTATCTGCGCCGCCGCGCGGTCGAATTCTCGGAGGATCACCGCCAGGTCGCGGGGCGGCTTGGGATCGACGCGCCGACCGATCCCGACCCGCACGTCGAGCGCTTGCTGGAGGGGGTCGCGTATCTGAACGCCCGCGTCCAGTTAAAGCTCGACGAGCGATTCCCGGCGTTTACGCAATATCTGCTCGACGCGCTATATCCGCATTACCTGGCGCCGACGCCTGCCATGGCGATCATGGAATACACGCCGCTTGCCGGCGACGAAGCGCTGGCCAAGGGCATCGTTCATCCCCGCGGGTCGGCGATCCAGGCGTGGCTCGACGGCGACACGCATGCCCGAGTGGAGTTCCGCACCGGGTTCGACGTTACGCTCTGGCCGGTACGGGTGGCGGCGGTGGAATATCTGCCGACCCGCGCCGCGGTGGCGGGTGCGACCGGCGCGGCCGAGGGTGCGGCGGGGCTGCGTATCCGGCTGACGGCGACCAGCCCTGCGCCGATGTCGGCGCTGGCGATCGACACGCTGCCGCTGTTCGTCGACGGCGGCCAGGATGCGGCCAACCTGCTGTTCCAGCAGATGATGGCGGATTGCGTGGGCGTGCGGGTCTGCGCGCCCGAACGCGGCCGCCGCGATGCCTGGAGCGTGCGGGCCGGGGCGGTCGAGCCGATGGGCTTTGCCGTGGACGAGGCGTTGCTGCCCAACGAAGCGCGCTCGTTTCGCGGTTACCGCCTGTTGTGCGAGTATTTCGCGCTGCCCGAGAAATTCCGCTTCGCGCGGCTGACCGGGCTCGCCGCCGGCTTCGCCAGGGCGGACCGGGACATCGACATCGTTCTGCTGTTCGACCGCCCGGTCGACGCATTGGTCGGCACCGCCTCTACCGATACGATCAAGCTGTTCGCGACGCCAGCGATCAACCTGTTTGAGCGCCGCTTCGACCGGGTGCTGGTCGATCGCCGGCGCGACGAGCATCTGGTCATTCCCGACCGCGTCGGGCTGCTCGATTATGAAGTGTACCGGCTCGACAGCGTCACCGGCTATGCGAGGGGCGAGGCGCACGGGTCACCGGCGCTGCCGCTGTATGCCAGGCGGGCGCAGCGCGGGGTGCGGCCGCTCTATTATGCGCTGCGACGGCGGTTGCGCCGGTTGAGCGAGATGGAGACGCGGCAGCGGCGCGAAAGCGATTATATCGGCACCGAGACGTGGATCAGCCTGTCGTCGCCCGACACACCCGCGCTGGCGCAGGGCGTCGCCGAGCTCGGCATCCGCGGGCTGGTCACCAACCGCGCGCTGGCATCCCGGTTGCGGCCGGGGCAGGCGAACTTGCGGATCATGGTCGACGAGGCACAGGGGATCGAAGCGGTGCGCATCCTGCGCGGGCCGACCCGGCCACAGCCGCCGCTGGGGATCAGCGACGCGGCCTGGCGGATCGTCAGCCATCTGGCACCCGGGCACCAGGGGTTCGTTCGCGAGGACGGCGCGCCCGATCTGCTCGCCGATCATCTCTCGCTTTACCTGCGCGACGAGACGCCGGCGCTGCGTCGCGAGATCCAGGGGATCACCGGGTTGCGCGCCGAGACGGTGACGCGGCGCACCGGTGGGCAGGCGCGGCTGGCGTTCCAGCGCGGGCAGAAGCTGGTGATGACGCTGGCGGCGGGCAGCTACGATGCGGGCAGCGCGTATCTCTTCACCAGCGTGATCGCGCAGTTCCTGGCGGAGTTCGCAACAATCAACAGCTTCACCGAATGCGAAGTGCGCACCGATACGGGGATGAAATGGGGGTGGGAGCCATGCTCCGGACATCGCCCGACGATCTGAGCGTGCTCCTCGACGATGCGGAAGCGAATGCGACCGCGTGGGAGTTCTTTGCGCTCGTTCGCGCGATCGAGCACGTGTCGCCGGACGCGCCGCGGATCGGCACCGCGCTCGATCCCGCCGACGAAACCGTCGATCTGGCGCACGAGCCGAGCAACACCTTTCCGCGCACCACGGTCGCGGGGTTCGACCGCGATCGGCGGCGGCCGCGGCTGCGGTCGCTGCATTTGGGGCTGACCGGGCCGATGGGGCCGATGCCGCTCCACATGACCGAGATCGCGATGTTCGAGCGCGCGGCGAAGGGAAGCAACCCGCTCGGCGACATGCTCGACATGGTGTCGACGCGCATGCTGCAAGGCTATTACCGCGCCTGGGCCAGCGGCAATCCGTGCGCGCAGGCGGACCGACCGCCGGACGACGATTTCGCGGGCTTTTTGGGTGCGGCGAGCGGCGCGACGACGCTGCGCTTCGTCAGCGGGGCGGAACGCGAAATCGATGACGAGCCCGGGTTCGGCGACTGGCGGCGGCTGGCTTACGGCGGGCACTTGTCGGGCCTGCGCAGCGCAGCGGCCGTAGGGGACCTGCTCGGCCATGCGCTGGAGCGCACGGTCGGGGTGGACGAGTCGGTCGGGCGCTGGCGCGATATCCCGCGCGAGGCCCGGACCCGGATCGGCAGGCGCGGGGCGCACCATCAACTCGGCACCGGCGCGACGCTGGGCGGCCGGTTCTTCGCGGTCGAATGGGATGTCGCGTTCAAGGTGCGTGCGCGCTCTATGGACGACCTGGAGCGGTTGCTGCCGGGCGGCGAGGTGCATCGGCTGCTGGTCGAGGCGGCGACGGCGGTGCTGCCGCAGCATATCGAATGGCACGCGCGGATCGAGATCGACGAGGCGGCGATCGCGCCGGCCCGGATCGGCCGCGGTGCCACCGGCGCACGGCTCGGCATGACCGGGTGGATCGCGCCGCGCGGGCGGAGCCGATTGCGCAACGATGTCCGGCTTGGCGGCCGGATGGGGATCGATCGACAGGCGAAGGGGATAGGGGCATGACCGAGATCAGCAGAGCGGCGTTGTTCGGGCGACTGGGGCCCAGCACGTTGAAGGCGATCGAGACCGCAACGGGCTTTTGCCGGATGCGAGGCAATCCGTATGTCGAGCTGGCGCACTGGTTCCACACGCTGAACGCGGACGCCAAGGGCGATCTGGCGGCGATCGCGACCAAGTTCGACATCGACCAGGGCGTGCTGGCGCGCGACATCGTCGCCGCGCTGGACGGGCTGCCGCGCGGAGCGAGCGCGATGGATTTCTCGGCGCAGGTTGAGGAAGCGGTGGAGAAGGGCTGGCTGTACGCTTCGCTGCAATTCGGCGCGGGCAAGGTGCGATCGGGACACCTGCTGTATGCGATCCTGAAGACGCCGGGATTGCGCAACGTGCTGCTCGGCATGTCCAAGGAATTCCGCAAGATCGACGCCGATACGCTGTCCGAGGGCTTTGCGGCGATCACCGCGGCGAGCAGCGAATCCAACGAGGGCGGCGCGCTGGCGACGTCGGGTGGCGGCGCAGGGGCGGGCGAGCCCGGCGACGCGCCGGAAGCGGGCGGCGAAGGCACCGCGCTGCAGAAATTTTCGGTCGACCTCACCGCCAAGGCGCGTTCGGGCGAGATCGACAAGATCGTCGGGCGCGACGCCGAGATCCGGCAGGTGATCGATATTCTCCTGCGCCGCCGCCAGAACAACCCGATCCTGACCGGCGAGGCCGGCGTCGGCAAGACCGCGGTGGTGGAGGGCTTCGCGCGGCGGATCGCGGACGGCGACGTGCCGCCGCCCTTGAAGGACGTGACGCTGCGCTCGCTCGACATCGGGCTGTTGCAGGCGGGGGCAAGCGCCAAGGGCGAGTTCGAGAAGCGGTTGCGCCAGGTGATCGACGAGGTCGAGGCGAGCCCGAAGCCGGTCATCCTGTTCATCGACGAGGCGCATACGCTGATCGGCGCGGGCGGGGCGGCGGGCACCGGTGATGCCGCCAACCTGCTGAAGCCCGCGCTGGCGCGCGGCAAGCTCAGGACGCTGGCGGCGACGACCTGGGCGGAATACCGCCAGTATTTCGAAAAGGATCCCGCGCTTACCCGTCGTTTCCAGACGGTCAACGTCGGCGAGCCCGAGACCGACAAGGCGATCGCGATGCTGCGCTCGGTCGCGGACGCGATGGTCAAGCACCACAAGGTGATCGTGCTCGACGAGGCGCTGGAGGCGGCGGTGAAGCTGTCGCAACGCTACATTCCGGCACGGCAATTGCCCGACAAGGCGGTCAGCCTGCTCGACACCGCGTGCGCGCGCGTCGCGGTCAGCCAGCACGGCCGCCCGGCCGAGGTCGAGGACCGCGCACGCCGGGTCGAACTGCTCGATGTCGAGCGCGAGATCGTCGTGCGCGAGGCCGATTCGGGGCTGGGCGATCCGAAGCGGGTGGCCGAGGTCGATGCGCTGCTGGTCGAGGCGCATGCCGCGCTCGCGGTGGTCACCGCCAAGTGGGATGCGGAGAAGGCGGCGGTCGAGGCGGTTATCGCGACCCGCACCAGCCGCGCCGACGCTGGGGACGAGGAGGGCGCGCGCGCCGCCTTCGATGCACCGTTGTGCGCCGGGATGGCGGATCTTGCCGCAGCGCAGGGCGATTCGCCGATGGTTTTCGCGCAGGTCGATGCGAACGCCGTCGCCAGCGTCGTCGGCGACTGGACCGGCGTGCCCGTCGGGCGGATGGTCAAGGACGAGATCGCGGGCGTCCTGAAGATCGCGGACAATCTCAAAAAGCGGGTGATCGGTCAGGATCACGCGATGGAGGCGATCGCCAAGCGAATGCAGACGAGCCGGGCCAAGCTCGACAATCCCAACAAGCCCGTCGGCGTGTTCATGCTGTGCGGTCCGTCGGGCGTCGGCAAGACCGAGACCGCGCATGCGCTCGCCGAGCTGCTGTATGCGGGCGACGATTCGATGATCGTCATCAACATGAGCGAGTTTCAGGAGGCGCACACCGTATCGACGCTGAAGGGCGCACCCGCGGGCTATGTCGGTTACGGCCAAGGCGGCGTGCTGACCGAGGCGGTGCGGCGCAGGCCCTATTCGATCGTGCTGCTCGACGAGGTCGAGAAGGCGCACCCGGACGTCCACGAAATGTTCTTCCAGGTGTTCGACAAGGGCTACATGGACGACAGCGAAGGGCGGCACATCGACTTCAAGAACACGCTGATCCTGCTGACGTCGAACGCGGGCACCGACCTGATCACCGAAGTCGCCGCCGATCCGGAGACCGCGCCCGAGCCAGAGGGGTTGGCAGCAATGCTGCGGCCGGACCTGCTCAAGGTGTTTCCGCCGGCACTCCTCGGCCGCCTGATCGTGCTGCCGTACTTCCCGCTGTCACCCGAAATGCTCGGCGGCATCGTCAAGCTCCAGCTCAACCGCATCGTCAAGCGCGTCGCGGAGAACCACAAGATCGCGTTGACCTATGACCAGTCGGTGATCGAGCATGTGGTCAGCCGCTGCACGGAACTGGCGAGCGGCGGGCGCATGATCGACAACATCCTGACCAATGCCATGCTGCCGACGCTGTCCACCGAATTGCTGGGGCGAATGGCGGAAGGGCGGACGGTGAGCCAGATCCACATCCGCGACGAGAGTGGCGAACTCGCCTACGATTTCGTCGAGGCGGACGGCGAGCCGGTGAGCACCGAGCGTCGGCTGGAGGAGGCGGAGCCCGAGCTGATGGCAACCCAAATCGCGGCCGAGTGAGTCGAGGCGGATACGTTGCGTGCCGGACGAGCGCGGCATAAGGTAGTGGACGGGGTAGGGGGACGATCGAGGGCATGAGTGAACGGCCGGTCTGGTCGGAAGGGCTATTCCTTCGTCCCCAGCATTTCCAGCTGGCGGAGCGCGGCGCCGCGTCCGCGCTGCACGCGCGCTTCGACGGCGCACAGGCTTACCCCTGGGGCATCGTCGAACTCGCGCTCTCCGAAGATCTGGCGCAGGGCGGGCAGGTCGGCGTCGAGCGGCTGGTTGCGGTGCTGCCAGATGGCGAGATCGTCCGCATCCCCGGCGACGCGCCGCCGCCTGCGCCCTTCGACGTCGATTCGCAGGTCCGCGGCGAGATCGTCTACCTCACGCTTCCGGCGGACCAGTTGGGTGCGGTCGCCTTCGCCTATGCGGATGCGGCGGACGCGGGGATCGCGCGCTATCACGTGGTCGAGCGCGATTCGATCGACGCGACCGATCCGGCGCGCGCCAGCGACACGATCGAGGTCGGCCGCGCCAATCTGCGGTTCGGGATCGAGGAAGCCGACGTCACCGGGCGGACGCGGATCGGTGTGGCGCGGATCAAGGAATTGCAGGGCCGCCGGGTGGTGTGGGATGACGCCTACATCCCGCCGGTGCTCGACATTCGCGCGAGTCCCGCGCTAGCCGGATTCCTAACCGATGTTATCGGCCGACTCGATAGCCGCCAGGACGAATTGTCGCTGCGCGCGGTCGAGGGCGCCGAAGGAGGCACCGAGACGTTCGCGGCGTATCTGCTGCTGCAATTGCTCAACCGTTGGCAACCCGAGCTGCGTCACCTGTCGCGGCTCGATCGGGTGCATCCCGAACGGCTTTTCACCGCCTTCGTCGGTTTCGCGGGCGAGCTCGCGACCTTTACTCGCGCCGACCGGCGACCGACCGCGTTTCCCGATTACGATCACGAGGCACTGGAACTGTGCTTCAAACCGGTCGTCGAGGCGTTGCGCGCAGGGCTGTCGACCGAGTTCAGCCGATCCGCGATCCAGCTCGAACTGAAGCAGCTACAGCCGGGTGCCTATGCCTCGACGATCACCGACCGGACGCTGTACGATCAGGGGCGCTTCTACCTTGCGGTGTCGACCCGGCGGCCGGCGGACGACGTGCGGCGGTCCATGCCATCGGTGGTGAAGATCGGATCGGTCGCCAAGATGCAGCAGCTCGTCCAGTCGGCGCTGCCCGGCGTACCATTGACCCCGGTCGGGGCGCCGCCGTCGCAGATCCGGGTCATGCCGAACTACGTCTATTTCGAACTCGACCGGTCTTCGCCCGACTGGCGCGATTTCGCCACGGCGCCCGCGCTCGGACTGCATATCGCGGGCGAATGGCCCGAACTCGATCTCGAACTCTGGTGCGTGAGGAAGCAGTCGCGATGAGCGATAACGACCGGACCGTGTTCCGCCCCTCGCCGCTGGCCGCGGCCGCTGCGGCGCCACCGCCGCCGTCCGCCGCACCGCCGGTTTCGGCGCTGACCGACGACGTCCCGCCGCTGAGCATGCCGATGCGAGCGCGTAATCCGATCATGCCGATCGCCGCGCGGTTGCTGACGCTGTCGGCGGCGGTGCAGGCCGAGCGGCAGGTGGCCGACCCGCAAGGGCTGCTGCGCACCGCGACCGCGGAGGCCAAGGCGTTCGAGAAATCGCTCAACGAGCTCGGGCTGAACGCCGAGGACAATGCGCGTGCGCGCTATGCGGTGCTCGCGACGCTCGACGACATCGTCCAGAACCTGCCCGGCGGATCGACGTCCGACTGGGCGCGGCAGAGCCTGGTCGTGCAGAGTTTCGGCCAGGCGTTCGGCGGCGACCAGTTCTGGACGATCCTCGACGCCATGCTGGCACGACCGGCGGCGTACCGGCACCTGCTGGAACTCTACCAGGCGTGCCTCGCGGTCGGATTTCAGGGGCGCTACCGCGTGCTTCCCGATGCGCAGGCGCAGCTGACCGCAAAGATGAACGCGATCTTCTCCGCGCTTGGCGATGTTCATGCGCGGCCCGAAAACGACTTGGTGCCGCAGTGGCAGGGGGTGCCGACGCCGGTGCGCAAGGTCGGTTGGGCGCCGCGGCTGGTCGCGGTGCTGGCGGCGGTGGCGGCGGTGCTGCTGGTGCTGTTCTTCGGGATGAAGCTGTGGCTCGACAGCCGCGACGAGTCGGCATGGACCGCGCTGCGCTCCGTGCCGCCGCTCGCACCCGCGCAGATCGACCGTGTCGGAGGTGTGGGGCCGACTGAATCGGGGCAATTGGTGCGTATTCGAAGCCGTCTGCGCAGCCCGTGCATCAAGGCGCAGGACGATGGCGCCACGGTGCGGCTGATCGTGTCGGCGTGTCCGGGCCTGCCTGCGGGCATGTTCGAGGCGGGGGCGGCGACGCTGGCCGATCCGTACCGCGAGCTCATCATCCAGGCGGGTAATGCATTGAAGCCCGAACGCGGCCAGATCACCGTCGCGGCGCATACCGACAGCGACGCAATACGTGGCGCGCTGGCGGCGTCCTACCCCGACAATGCGGCGCTGTCGGCGGCGCGCGCGCAGGATGCGGTGTCGGTGCTCCAGTCCGTCGCCGGCGCGGACCGGCTGGTCGCGGCGGGACGCGGCGACCGCGAACCGGTCGATCGCGGCACGTCGGCGGAGGCGAAGGCGCGCAACCGGCGCGTCGAACTCATCATCCCCCGGAGCGAATGATGGCGGCGATCAAGCGAGTCCTGGCGAACTGGTGGGTGCTGGCGGTCGGCGCGGCGCTGCTCGTGACGCTTGTCGTGTTTCTGGTGTGCGGGGTGCTGATCGGCAGCGCGCTGTTCCTGCGCTGGTGGCTGATCCTGGTCGTCTGGCTGATCTTCGCCGGACTTGCGGCATGGCACGTCGTCAAGGCACGCCGCGCCTCCGCGGCGATCGCCAAAGCGATGGAGCCCGCGGACACCGAGGCCGAGGTCGTCGGCGACAAGATGAAGGCCGCGCTCGCCAAGGTGAAAGCGAGCGGCAAGGATGCGCTCTACACGCTGCCGTGGTACGTCATCATCGGCCCGCCCGGCGCGGGCAAGACGACGATCATCCAGAAATCGGGGTTGCGGCTGATCTCCGACGAGGCGGCGGCCGGGGTCGGCGGCACGCGCAATTGCGATTGGTGGTTCACCGACGAGGCGGTGCTGATCGACACCGCCGGACGCTACACAAGCCAGGACTCGCAGGGCGCGCGCGATGCCAAGGGGTGGGAGAATTTCCTTGCCACGCTCAAGAAGGCGCGGCCGTTGCAGCCCTTGAACGGCGTGATCGTCGCGATCGGGCTCGACGAGATCGGCACTGCGTCTGCCGACGCGCTCGACCGCCACGTTGTCGCGATCCGGGCGCGATTGTCCGAGCTTTCGCGCCAGCTCGGGCTCGAGCTGCCGGTGTACGTGCTGTTCACCAAGGCCGATCTGGTCGCGGGCTTCGTTGAGTTCTTCGACGATCTGACCGTCGAGGGGCGGCGTTCGGTGCTCGGGCATACGTTGCCGCTCGGCGAGCATGCGGACGAGGCGGAGCTGACGGCGGGGTTCGATGCGGTCGCGCAGGCTTTGGCGGACCGTGTGCCGCGGCGTTTGCAGACCGAGACCGACACCGTCCGGCGCGGAGCCGCACTCAACTTCCCGGCGCGGATCATCGAATTGCGCGCGCGCGCCGTACGGCTGCTCGACGGCATCTTCGGGGGCGGCACCGCGCCGGGCAAGCTGCGCGGCTTCTACCTGACCAGCGGCGTGCAGCAGGGGACGCCGTTCGACCGGCTGCTCGGCGGCATGGCGGCGACGCTTGGCCGGAGCGTGCGCGCCAAGCCGTCGACCCCGCGCGCGTTCTTCGTCAATCGGCTGCTCAAGGACGTGATGATCGCGGAAGCCGGGCTGGCAGGCGGCGATGCCGGGCGGCAGGGGCGCGAGAGGCGGGCACAGACGGCAGCCTTTGCGGCGATCGGGGTGATCGCGGTGCTGCTGCTCGGCGCGTGGATCTGGAGCCTGTTCGCGAACATGGGGGGACAGCGCGCGACCGCGCTCGCCGCGACGCAGATCGCCGAGAGCACGCGGGCGCTCGATGCGGGCGACCGGGTGTCGACCAGCGCCGGCACCGCCGAAGTGCTCGACCTGCTCGATTCGCTGCGCGACAAGCTGCCGTACGGCGTCACCAACGCGGCCAGCCCGCCGCTCGGCGAGCGGTTCGGGCTGTACCGCGGCAACCTCGCCGACGAGAGCGCGCGCGCGTATAACGACGCGCTGCAGCGCTATCTGCTGCCGCGCGTGATCGTGACCACCGAGCGGGCGCTGGCGGCGGCGGGAAGCGATCCGATCGCAGCGTACGATCCGCTGAAAATCTATCTGATGCTCGGTAACCGCGCGGGCGCGGCGCGCGATCCCCGCTATATTCTCGGCTGGCTGGAGCGCGAACTCGAGGCGCGCGACCTGCCCGGCGAGGAGAATGCAGCGCAGCGCAAGCGGGTGCTGCGCCATGCCGAGGCGCTGCTTGGCGACACCGGGCGGTTCGGACGGCAGCTGACGGGGCCGGTGCTCGACGGCGCACTGGTCCAGTCGGCGCAGGCGACCGTCGCGGCGATGAGCCCGGCGCAGCGTGCGCTCGCGCTGATGCGCCAGCAGGTGCAGGGCGAGGACTGGACGATGGTCGGCGGCGCGCTGCTGCCGGGCGAGGCCGACGCATTCGGTAACCCGCAGGAAGTGGCGGCGGCCAAGGTGCCGTATCTGTTCACCAAGACGGGCTTCCAGAAGGGCTTCGTGCCGCAGGTCGCGACGATCGGGGCCGAGCTCGACAAGGATCGCTGGATGCTCGGCGGGTCGATCGAGGCGCAGGCACCGCTCGACATGGCCGAACTCGGGCGGCTGTATGCGGCGGATTACGTCAAGGCGTGGAATGCGATGCTCGCGCTGCCGCAGCCGAGCGATTACGCGCGCAACCCGACCGCGCTGGCGCGGCTTGCCAACACCTCGGCATCGCCGCTGAAGAAGATCACCGACCAGGTGCTCGCCAACACCGCGGGGCTGAGCCCCAAGGGGTTGAAGGCGCCCAAGGGTCCGAAGCTGCCGGGCGGTGCGCTTGGCAAGGCAGCAGGCGGTGCGATCCGCGGCGCGGTGGCGGAACGCTCGGGGGCGTCGGCGTCGATCCTGGCGGCGGGGGAGATCGAGGGCGCGTTCGCGGGGCTGCGGGGTTACGCTGCAGGACCGACGGCGCCGATGAACCAGTTGCTCGAAGCGCTCGGCAAGTACCAGCTGGCGCTTGCGGCGGCGTCGGTCGGCGGTGGCGGCGGTGCCCCCGGAGCGCCAGGCGGCGGCGCATCGGGCCAGATCGCGGCGGCAGCGGCGGAATTGAGTGTCGCGGCGCAGAATGCCGGAGCGACCGTGCCGCAACTCGGTACCTTCGTCAGCCAGGTCGCGGGCGGATCGAGCAAGCAGAGCGAGACGCAGAAGACGAGCGAGCTGCGCGACGCCTATGCCAAAACGGTCGCGGCGACGTGCACTCAGGTGATGGGCGCGGGCTATCCGTTCGGCACCGGCGCCGACCTGCAGCCCGCCGACGTTTCACGCGTGGCGGGGATCGTCGACGGCTTCGGGCGTGACCAGCTTGGTACCTACGTCGATCGCAGCGCAGCGGCGTGGGCGTGGATCAAGGAGCCGACCGTCGCGTCGTTCGCGCCTGCTTCCGCCCGTGCGTTCCAGCGCGCGTCGGAGGTGCAGGCGATGATGGGGGGCAATCTGGTGCTGCGGATATCCGCCGCGCCGACCAACAAGACCGCAATCCGGCTGCGCGTGGCCGGGGTGCCGATGGACTTGGCCCCGGCCGCGCCCCCCGAGCGGATGAGCTGGTCGACCGGCGGGAGCCAGGTCGCCGAGCTGATCGCGACCGGCGACGCCGCGACGCCGCCGTTGCGCGAGGAGGGCCCGTGGGCGCTGTTCCGGCTGCTGGGCAAGGGCGGCAAAGCGGCGACGGGCCCGGGGCAGTACCGCTTCACCTTTTCGCCCGCGACCGCGATCGACGTGGGCGTCGCGGGGGGCCCCGATCCGTTCGCCGCGGATGGCCCGTTTTCCTTGCGCTGCCCGGCGCAATTGTAATGGGCGCGCCAGTCGCTGGGCCGGTTCCTGGGCTGTTCGGCAAGCTGCCGGCGCACGGCGACTTCGTCCGTCGCGGCTGGCCCGACGAGACCGTGGATGCGGTAGATCGCTGGCTGACGGACGGCATCGCGGTGGCGCGCGAGACTCGCGACGATACGGACTTCGCGGCGTGGATGCACGGCGCGCCGCTATGGTTGGGCTATGTGCCGCCGGGCATGCTCGGGCCGCTGGCGCTTCACATCGGCCTGGCGCCGTCGATCGACCGTGCGGGGCGATTGTTCCCGATCGCCGCGGGGGTTGCGGGTGATGCGGACGCCACCTGGAAGCGGGTGTCGACCGGGTTCGGCGCGGTGCTCGACACCGCCATCTACGATGCGCTTGCGGGGCGGGTCGATGCCGACGGGCTTGTCGACGCGATCGCGACTCGGGCTCCCGTGGATCACGCCGGCGACGCACCCGCCCGTTCGGCCTGGTGGCTCGGGTCGCCCGCAGAGGACGCGCCGGTGCTGGAGACCGAGGCGATCGACTCCGCGCTGCTCGAACGCCTGCTGTGCGAAGGACAATCCTGATGCAGCTACGCTACCGCTCGGCGCCGCGCACCCATGTCGGGCTCGTGCGCAAGGTGAACGAGGATGCGGTGCTGGCGCGCGACGATGCGTTGCTGTGGATCGTCGCGGACGGGATGGGCGGGCACGACAATGGCCAATGGGCATCGCAGACTCTGGTCGCGCAATTCGCGCAATTGGACCTGCAGATGAGCCGCAGCGCCCGCGGTGCCGCCATCGTCGGTGCGATCCGGGACGGCAATCGCGCGATCAACGATGCGGCGATGGCGGCGAACAAGCAGATGGGCACGACTGCGGTCGTCGTCCACTGCGACGGCGACGACGTGCTGCTGCTCTGGGTCGGGGACAGCCGCATCTACCGGCTGCGCGGCACCGAACTGGCGCAGATGACCCGCGACCACACGATGGTGCAGGACCTGGTCGATCGCGGGGCGCTCGATCCGCACGAAGCGGAGACGCATCCGATGAGCCATGTGCTCAGCCGCGCGGTCGGCACCGAGCCCGAGTTGCGCTACGATAGCGTGGTCGACAAGGCGCAGGCCGGCGACCGCTACCTGCTGTGCAGCGATGGGCTGACCAAGGTCGTTTCCGACCCATTGATGGCCGCGATTCTGTCGGCCGGCAGCATCGAAGCCGCCGCGGACCGCCTGATCGCCGAGGCTTTGGAGCGCGGCGCGCCGGACAATACGACGCTGGTGGTGCTGTCGGCGGAGGAAGCGACCGCGTTGGGGATGCGCCCGGCGTTGTGACGGGGTGCGGAGCCGGAAGGTGAGGCTAAGGTGAGGCCGATGCGCGTCGCGGCGGTGCGTTCGGGATTGGCTCGGGCCGTGTCGGATCGATCGCGCACGATTGCCGTTGCGTGCGTGCGGATATTCCGACGGGGAGAATGAGCGGAGAGGGTCGCGGCGGCCCTTCCCGAACGAGAAGCACAGCAGGCACGTGTAGGACAGCATTATTTCTTGGCAATGCGAGATAGCGGGTCCGGGCCGGACAACGCGGTTCCGAGCGGCTCGCCTGTGGCAAACCCCCCTCAATCAGCTTCGCTAGGCGGCGTGGACGAATTGGTTGACGCTGGATCGAGCGGTTGATTCAAGGCTTCCTTTTGGAGGCGTGATTGAGCCGCGGTGATCTGAGCGAGGCGGAGTGGCAGGTTTTGCGGGACCTGCTGCCGATCGAGCCGTCGATGCGTGGGCGCGGGC
>NZ_CAXVWL010000123.1:0-18048 GCF_964263785.1 Sphingomonas sp. | reverse complement strand
GTATCCTGATGGGTGGCCGGGTGGGGGAGCGGGCCGGCACCGCACCACGCGCGTGAGCGCGTCGAAAGGCCACGGCTTCACGACAATTCGACCGAGAAGATCTCCTCGGGCCGCCACACGAGCCCCAGCAGGATCCGCGCGCCGACGAGCAGCACCATCACCGCCAGCGCCAACCGCAGATATTCCGGCCGAAACCGCGTCGCGAACCGCGCGCCGACCTGCGCACCGGTGACCGATCCCACCAGCAGCAGCGCGGCCAAGACGATATCCACCGCCTTGGTCGTCGTCGCGTGGACCATCGTCGCGACCGCGGTGACGAACAGCGTTTGGAACAACGACGTGCCGACGACCACCTGCGTCGCCATGCCGAGCAGGTAGATCATCGCCGGCACCAGGATGAAGCCGCCGCCGATGCCGAGCAGGATCGTCAGCACGCCGACCCCGAACCCTAGGATCAGCGGCGCGATCGGCGAGATGTAGAGCCCAGACCGGTAGAAGCGCGTCCGGAACGGCAGCGCCGCGACCAGCGGATGGTGCCGCCGCTTGGCCGCGCGCGGGCGCCCGCCGCGCCGCACCGCCACGATGGCGCCAAGCGATTCGCGCGCCATCATTCCGCCGATCGACCCGAGCATGACGACGTAGACGACCGCGATGACGGTATCGATCTGTCCCAGTTGCTGGAGCCAGCGGAACACCCATGCGCCCGCGAACGCCCCCAGCACTCCGCCGGCGACGAGCACGCCCCCCATCTTGGCGTCCACCCCGCCACGCCGCCAGTGCGCGAAGACCCCCGACACGCTGGCGCCGGTCACCTGGCTTGCGGAAGAGGCGGCGGCGACGGTCGGCGGGATGCCGTAGACGATCAGCAGCGGCGTGGTGAGGAACCCTCCGCCCACCCCGAACATTCCCGACAGGAACCCGACTCCGCCGCCGAGCAGCACGATGACGAGCGCATTGACCGACAGATTGGCGATGGGAAGATACAGGGCCACGGCGGCGGGTTACCTCGGCTGGCGCGCGCGCGCCAGAAGTCCCCGTCCGCGCAAGCGGCTAGAAATCGCCGCCGATCGACAACGCCGGCCCAGATCCGGGCCGCGCCCGGCCGCCCACGCGCTGCCGCCAGTCGAGCGAGACCCGGATGCGGCGACGCGCGACCGGCAGCGCGACACCGAGCGTCGGCCCGACATCGACGCGCGCGACGCCGGGCTGCACCCCGGCCCACGCGCCGACGCCAATGTCGAAGGTGCGCGTCACCGGCCGGGTCAGGCGCGCTGCGCCGTCCGCGAACCCCAGCGCCCGTCCACGCACCACCACACCGCCCTGCGCATAGCCTTCCAGCCGGAACCCCGCGGCGACCGGCACCGGCGCCGTGCCGCCGACCGCGTACAGCGCCTGTCCGCCGCGCCCGCCGTCGAGCGCCACCCGCTGCTCGGCGATGAAGCGCAGCGGCAAATGCGCCGGGCGGAACTCGACACCGATCGCCGCCTCGCCGCCGCGCCCCTCCAGCGGCGCCGATAGCCGCGCCGCCAACGCCAGTCTCCGCGATTCGCCGAGCGCATAGGCGAACCGCACCCCCGCCTGCGATCCGCCGAGCTGGCTGCCGAGCTGGCCACCGCGCAGCCCTGCGGCAACGCCCGCGCGCACGATCGCCCAGGCGCTTGCGGTCAGACGCCCCGGCGCATCGGCCGGCGTCGGTCGGAGCGGCGGCGGAATGGCGCCGGCCTGGTCCACGCCAGCGTCCTGCCCGACGCTGACCGTCCCGACCTCCGCGAGCACGGCGGTGGCTCGATCCGCCGCAACCCGCCGCGGGGCAACGTCCAGCACCACCGGCGCGACCTCGGCCGCAGCGATCGCCGGCGCGCGTTGCGCACGCGGCGGCACCGCGATCACGACGAGCGGCGCGCGTATCGCAGCGGCGGCGGGGGGCGCGAACAGCCGGATCAGGTCGTGCGGGGTCTCGATGGTCGGCCACAGCATGCCCACGCGCAGCACCACCCAGCCGCCCAGCGTCGCGCCGAGAAACCGCAGGGGCCGCCCGCCACGCCTCACCGCTGCGCCAGCACGTCCGCATCGGGAAAGACGTGTTGGGTCTTGTCCCACACCGGCGCCCGGCCGCGCAGCATGCCGACGTAGCGCACCACCGCACGCCGCGCCGCCATCAGCGCGACGATGTTGCCGACCACGAAGCGCGGCAGCGACAGCAACCCCTCGCCGAAGCCATAAGCGCGCGTGGTAAAGACGGAGCGCGACGCCAGCCGCCACAGCAGCATCGCTGCGTTGATCGCAAGGACGATCGTCATGCCGCCGCCGACCGCAGGCGCCGGCGTGCCCGTCAGCACATGCGCCACTGCGCTCAGCGGCCAGGCGAGCAGCGCCACATAGGCCGCCGCCAGCACCACCACCGCCAGCGGCGCACGGCGATCGTGCGCGCGCATCCAGTGGTCGCCGACCGCGCTCCACCGCGCCCATCCGATCCGGTCCCACCCGGCCAGCGCGATGCCGATCATCCACCGCGCCTTTTGCCGGACGGCCGAGCGTACGTCGGCGGGAAAATACGCGCGCACCGCGACCGGCTCGCCGACCGCGTCGATAACCTGCGCGAAGGTGCCGCACCCGCCGAACGCCGCGACACGCATGCCGAGCTCATAGTCTTCGGTCAGGCTGTCGGCATCAAACGGATCGCCACCCCGCGCCGTCGCGATCCGCCCGAGCATGTCGACCCGGATCGCGCAGCCGACCCCGGCCAACGGCATCCCGGCCCCGAGCGCGACGCGCACGACCATGTTGCGTCCGTGGCTTTCGGCGAATTCGTCCGCATACACCCCCGACACCAGCGAGCCCGCAGCGATCAGCGGCACCACAGGCAGCTGGACGACGGCATGGCGGTCGAGCAGCGCGTCGAACACGGTCAGCTCGTCGGGGTGCACCACGTCCTCGGCGTCATGCAACACCACCGCACGCGCGGTTCGGTCATCGCGCCGCAACGCGTGCCATAGCGTGTTGAGGCAATCGGCCTTGGTTGTCGGTCCGTCGCGCGCGCCGATGACGGCGTGCACCCGCGGATCACGCCTGGCGACACGCACGACCGCCTCGATCGTCGCGGGGTCGTTGGGATAGAGGCCGACGTAGATCCGGTAATCCGGATGCCGGAACCGCGCGGTCGCGGCGGCGAGCATGTCGCCGATCACCGCGGCCTCGTCCCACGCAGGCACGAACACCGCCATGCGTCCCGGCGTCTCGACCGCCGGCAGCTGCGCGATCGGCACCGCCCGGTCGCGCCCGAACAGCCGCCGCGTCCAATAGACCGCATCGACCGCGATGTCGTCGAGCCCGCCGATCAGCAAGCCGACGGCCGCGAACAGCATCGCCTCGCGTGCCACCGAATCGACAAACCAGATCATGCCCCGACCCCCCGGACCGTCAGCATTGCTGGCGTGTCGCCGTGATGCAATCCCTGCTGGCGTCCCGGCGTGAGCCATTCTAGCGTCTCCAGCGATCGGGAGGGAGCGGGCGATGCGGCTGTGGGGGCGAGTGGCGATGCTGGCGCTCGCGCTGGCGCCTGTTGCCGCACTCGGCGATTCCAGTCCGCAGGTGATCGTCGCGGTGCCCGGCGTCGGCGCCGGATCGATCGAGCGCTTCACACTGCGTTTCAGCCAGCCGATGGTGCCGCTTGGCGATCCGCGCGCGGCCGCGCCTTTCGCGACGACGTGCCCGGGCACCGGGCGCTGGGTCGACGCGCAGAGCTGGGTGTACGATTTTGCGGGCCCCTTGGCAGGCGGCACGGCCTGCATCTTCGACGCGCGTAGCGAGGTGCGCAGCGTTAGCGGCGTGGAACTGACCGGCCAGCGTCGCTTCATCGTCGACGCGGGCGGACCGACCGCACGCGCGATCCTGCCCGCAGACGGCGAGATCGAGGAGGACCAGACCTTCCTTGTCGCCGCCAACATGCCCGCCACCCGCCAGTCGATCGCCGCCAACGCGTATTGCGCGATCGAGGGCATCGGCGAGAAGGTGCCGGTCGACCTGCTCGGCGAGGATGTCGCGGGCAAGGTGCTCGCCGGGCTCGGCACGACGATGTGGCCGGTGCAGCGCTTCCTCGACGAGGCGGGGCTCCCCGCCGCGATCCCCGCCTCCGCCGCCGATCGCCAGCGGATGCTCGGCACCGTCGTCGCGCTGCGCTGCCGCCGCCCGCTGCCCCCCGGCCACGACGTCGCGCTCGTCTGGGGCGCAGGCGTCGCCAGCGCCTCGGGCAAGACCGCGGGCACCGATCGCCGCTTCGACTTCACCGTTCGCGAGCCGTTCACCGCACGCTTCGAATGCACACGGGTCAATCCGCAGGCGGGATGCAGTCCGGTGGAGCAGGCGTTCGTCCGCCTGACCGCGCCCATCCCGATGGCGAGCGCCCGCGCGATCCGCATCCGCCTGGCCGACGGACGCACCATTGCGCCGAAGATCAGCGACGACGAGGCAAAGAAGGCGACGATCGGCGACCTGACCTTTGCAGCACCACTCCCCGCGGACATGGCGGGGCGCGTGGAGCTGCCTGCGGGCCTCAAGGACGAAAGCGGTCGTCCGCTCGCCAACGCCGCGCGTTTTCCGCTGGCGGTCCGCTTCGACCGCGCTCCGCCGCTCGTGAAGTTTGCCGCCAAGTTCGGCATCCTAGAATCGAAGCAAGGCGGCGTCCTGCCGGTCACCGTCCGCAACGTCGAACCCGCGCTCCAGGGCCGCATGTCGCCGGTCGGCGGGCGCGCGTTGCGAGTCGGCGAGTCGGACGCGGAGGTCGCACGCTGGCTGCGCACGGTCGACGACTCCGACGATTACGCGGTCGACGAACGCAAGGGCGGCGCGCGCATCAACACCACCGCATCGCGCCCGATCCTGCCCGCGGGGCAGGGCAAGCCGCTGTCGGTCGCGCTGCCTGGCAAGGGCCGCGATTTCGAGGTGGTCGGCATCCCGCTCGGCAAGCCGGGCTTCTACGTCGTCGAGCTCGAAAGCCGTACGCTCGGTCGCGCATTGCTCGGCCGCGACGCCCCGCGCTACGTTGCCACGGCGGCGCTCGTCACCGACATGGCGGTCCACTTCAAATGGGGCCGCGAGCGCAGCCTTGCCTGGGTGACAGCGCTGTCTACCGGCAGACCGGTCGCCAATGCCGATGTCCAGGTCAGCGACGCCTGCACCGGCCGCGCGCTGGCGAAGGGCCGCACCGACCGCAGCGGCGGGCTGATGATCCCCGCCGGGCTCCCGCAACCCGAGACCTATGGCAGCTGCGACGGCGAGGCGCATCCACTGATGATCTCGGCCCGCAGCGGCGGCGACTTCAGCTTCGCGACGACCGACTGGGGCGAGGGGCTGCGCCCGTACGATTTCGAGATGCCCTACGGCTACGAGCCGCCCGCGACGACGGTCCACACGATCTTCGACCGCATGCTGGTCCGCCAGGGCGAGACGATCCACATGAAGCACCTTGTCCGCCGCCCGGCGGGCCAGGGCTTCACGATCCCGACAGCGTTCAGCGGTACGCTGCGCCTCTCGCACCGAGGCTCCGAGACGCAGTTCGACCTGCCGCTGAAGATCGACGCACGCGGGCGCGGCGAGACGCAGTGGACCGCCCCCGCCGCCGCGCCGATGGGCGATTACGACATCCAGGCGATGCTGGCCGACGGCACGACGCTCTACACCGGCCAGTCGTTCAAGGTCGACGAATACCGCCTGCCGACGATGCGCGCGAGCGTTTCCGGCCCGAAGACCGCCGCGGTGCGCCCAAAATCGCTGCCGCTAGACCTGTTCGCAGGGTATCTGTCGGGCGGCGGCGCGTCGAACCTGCCCGTCGACCTGCGCATCGGCTGGTTCGCGCACGGTGGCGCACCCGATGGCTACGAGACCTACACCTTCGGCGGTGCGGCGGTGAGCGAAGGCGTCCGCGCGCTCGACGGCGACGGCAACGATACGCCCGTGACGCTGCCCCCGACCCAGACGCTCCCCGTCACGCTGCGCAGCGACGGCACCCAGCGCACCGCGATCGACATCCCCACGCTCGACGGCCTTACCGACATGCGCGTCGAGATGGACTATCGCGACGCCAACGGCGAGGTGCTGACCGCGTCGAAGACGATCCCGATCCACCCCGCCGCGGTCCAGCTCGGGATGCGCACCGACGGCTGGATGATGAAGCAGGACGATCTGCGCCTCCGCTTCGTCGCGCTCGACACCGAGGGCAAGCCGGTCAAGGGCCAGCGGGTCGAGGTCGCGCTCTACAGCCGACAGATCCTGACTGCGCGGCGGCGGCTGATCGGCGGCTTCTACGCCTACGACAACCAGATGCGGACGACCAAGCTGAGCCCGACATGCTCGGCCACGACCGATGCGCAAGGGCTGGCGCAATGCGCGATCGACCCCGGCGTGTCGGGCGAAGTCTATGCGGTCGCGACCACGAAGGACGCCGACGGCAACATGTCCCGCGCCGTCCGATCGGTATGGTTGGCGGGCGACGAGGATTGGTGGTTCGGCGGCGACAACGGCGACCGGATGGACGTCGTTCCCGAGCAGACATCCTACAAGGCGGGCGAGACCGCGCGTTTCCAGGTCCGCATGCCCTTCCGCTCGGCAACCGCGCTGGTCACCGTCGAGCGCGAGGGCGTGCTGTCGAGCTTCGTCACCGAATTGTCGGGCACCGATCCGGTGGTCGAGGTCAAGATGCCCGCGTCCTACGCCCCCGACGTCTTCGTCTCGGTGCTCGCGGTGCGGGGTCGCGTCGAGCCCGGCTTCTGGTCGTGGCTGCGCGGATTAGGACGAAGTATCGGCCTCGTCAGCGGACCCGACCCCGCCCCGCCGCCGACCGCGCTGGTCGACCTGTCTAAGCCCGCATACCGGATGGGCGTCGCCAAGGTGAAGGTCGGCTGGGAAGGCCACCAGCTCCGGGTCGGGGTCAGGGCCGACCGCGAACGCTACGCCGCCCGCGACACCGCGCAGGTCGCGGTCCGCGTCCTCCACCCCGACGGGAGCCCCGCGCGCACCGCCGACGTCGCCTTCGTCGCGGTCGATCGGGCGCTGCTCCAGCTTGCGCCAAACGACTCCTGGGACGTGCTCACCGCGATGATGGGCGAGCGGCCCCTGTCGGTGCTCACCTCCACCGCGCAGATGCAGGTCGTCGGCAAGCGCCACTACGGCCGCAAGGCGGTGGAGGCGGGCGGCGGCGGCGGCGATGCGTCGGCGCTCAACCGCGAGAATTTCCAGCCCGTCCTGCTCTGGCGCGGCACGCTGCCGCTCGATGCGCGCGGCTATGCCAAGGTCGCGGTGCCGCTGTCCGACGCGCTGTCCTCCTTCCGCCTCGTCGCGGTCGCGACCGACGGCGCGGGGCTGTTCGGCACCGGCCAGGCCGACATCCGCACCGCACAGGACCTGTCGCTCTACGCCGGCCTCCCGCCGCTGGTCCGCTCGGGTGATGAATACCAGGCGCAGTTCACGCTGCGCAACGGATCGGCGAAGGCGATGACCGTCACCGCGACGGTCGACGTCACCCCGCGCGTCGCGCAAGGCCACCCGATCACCGTCACGATCCCCGCAGGCGCCGCGGTCCCGATCGCGTGGAACCTGACAGCGCCGGACAATGTCCCCGGCCTGCGCTGGCAAGTCGCCGCCCGCACCGCCGACGGCCGCGCCGCCGACCGGATCACCGCGACCCAGGATGTCGTGCCAGCGATCCCGACCGAGACTTGGGCAGCGACGCTTGCGCGCGTCGGCGCGGACACGACGATCCCGATCATGGCCCCCGCGGGTGCGCTGCCGGGTCGCGGATCGGTCGACATCACGCTCGCCGACACGCTCGCGCCGCCGCTCACCGGTGTCCGCGCGTACATGGCAGCTTACCCCTACCAATGTTTCGAGCAGCAATTGTCCCGCGCGGTCGCGCTCGGAGACGCGGCGGCGTGGACGCGGCTCGCGGGCGACATCCCGACCTATCAAGCCCCCGACGGCCTGCTCCGCTACTGGCCGAGCGGTTCGCTGCAAGGGTCGGAAACCCTGACGAGCTACGTCCTGTCGCTCACCGCCGAAGCCGGTCTCGCGATCCCCGACACGGCCCGCGCGCGGATGATCGACGCGTTGAAAGCGGTGCTCGACGGCCGCTTGCGGCAGGAGGATTATGGCGACGTCCGCCTCCGCAAGATCGCGGCCCTGGCGGCGCTCGCCCGCGCAGGCGCGGCGACGCCCGCCATGCTCGGTCAGATCGGTATGGGCACGGGCGAGATGCCGACCGCGGCGCTGGTCGACTGGATCGCGGCGATCGACCGCATCCCCGGCCTCGCCAATGCCCCCGCGCTGCGTAGCCAGGCGGAGGCCGCGCTCCGCGCCCGCCTCGCCTACGAAGGCACCAGGCTCGACCTCACCGACCAGACCACGTCGGCATGGTGGCTGATGCAATCGGGCGACGAGACGGCGGCGAAGGCGGCGCTGCTGGCGATCGGCCGCCCCGGCTGGCAGGACGAAGCCCCCCGCATGATGGTCGGCGCCGCCGCGCGTCAGCGCCGCGGGCATTGGGACACGACCACCGCCAACGCCTGGGGCGCGATCGCCGCGCGCCGCTTCGCGCAAGTGTATCCGGCGGAGCGAATCGCGGGCACGACAACGTTGTCGCTGGCAGGCCGCACCATCGCCAGAGGCTGGCCGCTGGCGACCGAAGCGCGCGCGGCGTCGTTCGCGCTCCCCGCCCGTGCGTCGCTCACGCTTCGCCAGTCGGGCGGCGCGGGCCCGTGGGCGAGCGTCGCGATCCGCGCCGCGGTGCCGCTGCGCTCGCCGCTATTCGCCGGCTACCGCCTCTCGCGCCGTGTCGAAAGGGTCCAGGCGCGCAACCCCGGGCACCTCACCCGCGGCGACGTGCTGCGCATCACCATCACCGTCGATGCCACAGCCGAGCGCAACTGGGTGGTCGTAAGCGACCCCGTTCCCGCGGGCGCGACGATCGTCGGCGATCTCGGCGGCCAATCGCAGATGCTCGGCGCGAGCGCTGGCGGCGAAGGCACGGCCACCTCTTACATCGAACGCGGTCGCGAAGCCTGGCGCGGCTATTTCGCCTGGCTCCCGCGCGGACGCACCAGCGTCAGCTACACGCTGCGGCTGAACGGGGCAGGCCGTTTCAGCCTGCCCCCGACGACGGTCGAGGCGATGTACGCGCCGTCGATCCGGGCGGCCTTGCCGAACGGGCCGGTGGAGGTGGCGACGCGGTGAAGCCTACGCCGACCCGTCATCCCGGACTCGTTCCGGGGTCCAGGGTTCCGCAAGCGATGCGGATGGAGGCACGAACCGCATCGCCCGCCGCCCGCTGGACCCCGGAACAAGTCCGGGGTGACGGAGCACTCCTGGCCGAGCGACAACCGTGACCCGCAGCGCGCGCTTGGTACTCGCGGTAACCGCCGCCTTCATCCTCGTCACCGCCATCCTCGACCTGGGCACCCGCCCGCCCCCGCTCCCCAGCTACGCCGCGGTCCGCGCCCATTGGCGTTCGTCCGAGGCATGGCTCTACGACCGCCACGGCGCGCTCATCGGCTCCGTCCGCGTCGATTTCGCCCGTCGCCGTCTCGCCTGGACCCCGCTTGCCGCGGTCGCACCGGCAGTTGCCGACACGATCGTCGCCGCCGAGGATCACCGCTTCCGCACCCATGGCGGCGTCGACTGGATCGCGATCGCCGCAAGCCTGCGCGATCGGCTGACCGGCAAGCCGACGCGCGGCGCGAGCACGCTGTCGATGCAGGTCGCCGGCTTCCTCAACCCCGCGCTCGCCGCTCCGGGCAAGCGCGGCTGGCGCGACAAGGTCCGTCAGGCCCGCGCCGCCCGCGCGCTCGAAGCCACGTGGTCGAAGGACCGGATCCTCGAAGCCTATCTCAACCTCGCGGGTTTCCGCGGCGAAGCGCAGGGCATCGGGGCGGCGGCGCTGGGGCTGTTCGGCAAGACTCCCGCGGCCTTGTCGCGCGACGACGCGCTGCTGCTCGCGGCGCTCCTGCCCCGGCCGCAGGCGTCGCCCGAGCAGCTCGCCCGCCGCGCTTGCGCGCTGTCGGGCAGCGGCAACTGCGCCCGCTTCGCCGGCATGGCCGCGTCGATGCTCGGCCCGGCGCGCAGCCTCGCGCTCGACCCCGGCCTCGCGCCCCACCTCGCCGATCATCTGCTGACCCAACCCGGCGCGCGCATCGGGACCACGCTCGACGCGACCGTTCAGCGCCTCGCCGCCGCCGCGCTCACCCGCCAACTCCTCGGGCTCGGCGGCACCCGCGCGCGCGACGGTGCGGTGATCGTCGTCGACAACGCCAGCGGCGACGTCCTCGCCTGGGTCGGCGGCATCGGCGGCGCTTCGACCGCACCCTTGGTCGACAACGCACGCGCGTACCGTCAGGCCGGATCGACGCTCAAGCCCTTCCTCTACGCGCAGGCGATCGAGCGCGGCTACCTGACCGCTGCCTCGATCCTCGACGATTCCCCCGTCCAGCTCGACACCGCCAGCGGCCTCTACGTCCCCCAGAATTACGACCGCGCGTTCAAGGGGCCGGTGTCCGCCCGCGTCGCGCTGGCGGGCTCGCTCAACGTCCCCGCGGTGCGCACCTTGCTGATCGTCGGGGTGGAACCGTTCCGCGACCGATTGTGGGACACCGGCTATGCGGGGCTGGTCGAAGACGGCGGGTACTACGGCTTCAGCCTGGCGCTCGGCTCGGCGGAAGTGACGCTCGCCGAACAGGTCGCCGCCTACCGTGCGCTCGCCCGGGGCGGCCGCTGGTCGCCGCTGCGCGTAACCGTGACCGACCCGCGGCCCAAGGATCGAGCGACCACCACCCCCGCCGCCGCGTGGATCGTCACCGACATGCTCGCCGACAACGACGCACGCGCGGCGACCTTCGGCAGCGACTCCGCGCTGCGCCTGCCGTTCCGCGCCGGCGTGAAAACCGGCACGTCGAAGGCGATGCGCGACAATTGGTGCATCGGCTTCACCGACCACTTCACCGTCGGCGTCTGGGTCGGCAATGCCGAGGGCGATCCGATGCGCGGCGTCTCGGGCACCAGCGGTGCCGCCCCGGTGTGGCGCGACGTGATGACCGCGCTGGCGGCCGGGCATCGCGTGCCGCCTGCACCGCCCCCGCCGGGCGTCGAGCCCCGCCGCATCGTCTTCGCCGACGCGCGCGAACGGCCCCGCCGCGAATGGTTCGTCCGCGGCACCGCGCAGTCGCTGATCGCCGCCGCACCACCGGCGTCCCGCCGCCCGCGCTTCGTCAATCCCGCCGCGGGCAGCGTCTATGCGCTCGACCCCGACATCCCCATCGACCGTCAGCGCATCGCGGTCTCGGTTTCGGGCGACGCCGCCCGACACCGCGTCGTTCTCGACGCACGCGACCTCGGCGCAGCGGATGCCAAGCCGCTGGTGCTCCCCGGTCCGGGCGTCCACCGGCTGAGGCTGGTCGACGTGGCCGGGCACGTCGTCGATCAGGTCCGCTTCACCATCCGCTGAAGGTTTTTGGCTGCCGACGATTTTGCACGAGCCGCGAACCAAAATCGCACGTGTGCGTTGCGCGGATGATCCCATCCCCCCTTTCGGGATCGGTGCCGACCCAAGCACGGCACAGGCCGCGCCGACGCGTATTCCGCGGCGCGGCCATTTCGGTGTGCCGAGCCCGACGTCAGGCGGATCGGATCAGGGCCGGTCGCGTCCGCTGCCGCCCTGACCCTGGCCCTGCCCACCTGCACCCGGCGCGCCCACCGTGCCGATGTTGCCGAACAGGTCGGAGAAGAAGCCGCGCTCGCGCCCGAGCGTCGGCGTCTTCTTGCCCGATGGTGTGATCGAGGCGATCTGCTCGGCAGAACCCCGCCGGATCGTCGCGACGTTGCCCGCGGCGTCGAAGCTGATCTGCACCGTCAGCTGCGCCTTGGCGTGCGGCTTCTGGAAGCCGTAGGACTTGCTTTCGCGGGCGATATAATACCAGTCGCCCTGGTTGAACTGGCTCGCGAAGCTTGGCCGCCCGAGCGTCTGGAGCACCGAATCGCGGTTGTCGACGCCCGGCTGGACCGAATTCACCAGATCGGCATCGACGATATAGCCCTGGTGCGACGGCAGCGGCGAACACGCCCCCAGCGTCGCGGCGATCGGGGCGGCGGCGATCAGGGCGGCAACGATTACACGCATATCATACTCCGGCAGGCGCGCGCGATTGCATCGGCGCCCGATGCGCTCGATATGCGAGGACGGGCGCGCAAACAAGCGCGCGAGAAGGATGGCGTCTTGGGGTGGCTGGGCAATCTGTTGGGATCGAAGCACGCGGAGGCGCTGCTGCCGCTGTACAATGCGGTCGTCGTGCGGGCGCGCGAACCGCATTGGTATGTCGAGGGTGCGGTGCCCGACACCGTCGACGGGCGCTTCGACATGATCGCCGCGGTGCTGTCGTTCGTGCTGATGCGGCTGGAGGAGACCCCCGAAGGCGCCGCACCGTCGGCCGCGCTTGCCGAGCGCTTCGTCGACGACATGGACGGGCAGCTGCGCCAGATGGGGATCGGCGACATCGTCGTCGGCAAGCATATCGGCAAGATGATGGCGATGCTCGGCGGTCGGCTCGGCGCCTACCGCGACGGGCTGGCGGGGGACGGGATCGACGACGCGCTGGTCCGCAATCTCTACCGGGGCGACGCGCCCGCGCCGCAAGCCGTGGCGCATGCCCGTGATTCGCTGCTGGCGTTGCGCGCCGGGCTCGCGGCGCTGCCCACCGCGCAGATCCTGGAGGGCGACCTGCCGTGACGCCCGAATTCAGCCGTCCCGTGACAGTCGACACGATCGGCGAGGCCGACCGTACGATCGAGATCGAGGCCGATGCGGACGAGCGCCGCCGCCTCGCCGCACGCTTCGCGCTCGTCGCCATCGACACGCTCACCGCGCGCTTCGCCGTCCGCCGCGACGAGCGCGGCATCCTGGCTGTCGGCACCGTCGCCGCGGATGTGGTTCAGGCCTGCTCGGTCACCGGCGACCCGCTGGCAGCGACCGTCGACGAGGCGGTGTCGCTGCGCTTCGTCGAGGAGATCGCGGCGGACGAGGAGATCGAACTCTCCGACGACGCGCTCGACACCCTCCCGATCGAAGACGGCGCGATCGATCTCGGCGAAGCCGCGGCGGAAACGATGGCGCTGGCGCTCGACCCGTTCCCGCGCGCGCCTGGAGCTGAAGAGGCATTGCGCGCGGCAGGCGTAGTCGGCGAAGGCGAAGCGGGCCCGTTCGGCGCGTTGGCGGGACTGAAGGCGAAGCTGGGGGGTTAGCGAACCAGCAAAATTCCGTTCGTGCTGAGCGAAGTCGAAGCACATGGCCAAGCAGCCTGCCCTTCGACTTCGCTCAGGGCGAACGGAGGTTGGGAGCGCATGGATTCACAGCGTCCTGCATGCGTTCACCAAGCCTAAACCGCCGTCCCCCCGACCGTCAGCCCCTCGACCAGCAACGTCGGCTGCCCCACGCCCGCAGGCACCGACTGCCCACCCTTGCCGCACACCCCGATGCCTTCATCCAAAGCGAAATCGTCGCCGATGCCGGTCACCTTGGTCAGCACCGTCGGCCCGTCGCCGATCAGCGTCGCGCCCTTGATCGGCGCGCCCAGCCTGCCGTCCTCGATTCGGTACGCCTCGGTACAGCTGAACACGAACTTGCCCGACACGATGTCGACCTGGCCGCCGCCGAAGGACTTGGCGAAAATGCCGCGCTTGACCCGCGAAAGCAGCTCGGCCGGGTTGTCGCGCCCGGCCTTCATGAAGGTGTTGGTCATCCGCGGCATCGGCGCATGCGCAAAACTCTCGCGCCGTCCGTTGCCGGTCGCGGGCACCCCCATCAGCCGTGCGTTGAGCCGATCCTGCATATAGCCCTTCAGGATGCCGTCCTCGATCAGGATCGTCTCGCGGGTCGGCGTGCCCTCGTCGTCGATGCTGAGCGACCCGCGGCGGTCCTGGATCGATCCGTCGTCGACGATCGTGATCCCCGGCGCCGCCACCCGCTCGCCGATCCGCCCCGAAAACGCGCTGGTGCCCTTGCGGTTGAAGTCGCCCTCCAGCCCGTGGCCGATCGCCTCGTGGAGCAGCACGCCCGGCCAGCCCGGCCCGAGCAGCACCGTCATCTCCCCCGCAGGCGCGGCGACCGACTCGAGGTTGACCAGCGCCTGCGCCAGCGCCTCGTCGATGCCGCGGTTCCAGACCGCCTCGTCCATCAGCCGATCGTAGAGATAGCGCCCGCCGATCCCGAACGTCCCCGTCTCGCGCTTGCCGTTCTGTTCGGCGACGATCTGGATATTGAGCCGCACCAGCGGGCGCACGTCGGTCGCGACGAAGCCGTCGGCGCGGACGATCTCGACGACGCTCCACGTGCCCGACAAGCCGACGGAGACCTGCACCACCCGCGCGTCACGTGCCCGCGCCGCGGCGTCGATGGTCTGGCACAGGTTCACCTTGTCAGCGAAGGGCACCAGGTCGAGCGGATCGGCGGCGGTGTACAGATGCCGGTTGTTGCCCTGCGGCGGCGCAGCCTTGGGCGCATCGCTCGGATCGATCAGCGCCATCGTTTCGGCAGCACGCTTGATCGCCGCCTCGCTCAGCTCGTTGGCATGCGCGAACGCGGTCGTCTCGCCCGATACCGCGCGCAGGCCGAAGCCCGCATTGGTGTCGTAGCTCGCGGTCTTCAGCCGCCCGTCGTCGAAGCCGAACGCCTCGGCCTTGCGATATTGCAGATACAGCTCGCCATCGTCGGCCCTGGCCAGAGCGGTAGCGGTCAACGCGCGTGCGGCATCGGGGTCGAGCGTATCGCGATACAGGAACGCGCGGGGATCGGCATGGCTGGTCA
Organism: Sphingomonas sp.; assembly: GCF_964263785.1. GTDB lineage: Bacteria > Pseudomonadota > Alphaproteobacteria > Sphingomonadales > Sphingomonadaceae > Sphingomonas. Next base: position 3,212 of record NZ_CAXVWL010000123.1, on the reverse strand, counting down.
TCGCGCCGATATAGGCGCGCCGGCCTGCGCGGGAAAGCGCTACCGTATTTCCGGGCTCGCGCCTTCCGAAATGTCGGGCAGCCGCGACTGGTCCGCACCGTCGGCCGGACCGCCCGCCAGGATGAACCGCCGGTCGCAATAGCCGCAATCGACATAGCCGTGCTCGTCGATCTGCAACCACACCCGCGGATGCCCTAGCGCAGCGCCGCCGGGGATGTCGGTGGCCCCGTCGCAGGCGACGCGGGGCTGGGTGACGCGAACGGTTTCGAGCGGCGGGTTCATGGCGGCGGCATAGCGGGACAGGCAACGTCTCGCAATTCCCGGTTGGCGCTCGCCGTCTGCGCGCCTATCCCGCCGCCATGACCAGCGCCGCCATCTCGATCGACCGTCTCAGCAAGATCTACGCGGGCGGCAAGCAAGCCCTCGACGACATCACCTTCGACGTGCCGCAAGGCTCGATCTTCGGCCTGCTCGGCCCCAACGGCGCGGGCAAGTCGACGCTCATCAACATCCTCGCCGGGCTGGTGAACAAGACCAGCGGCACCGCGTCGATCTGGGGCTTCGACATCGACGCGCATCCCCGCAACGCCAAGGCGGCGATCGGCATCGTCAACCAGGAAATCCTGTTCGACCCCTTCTTCACCCCCGTCGAGACGCTGGAGATCCAGGCCGGTCTGTACGGGGTGCCCAAGAAGGAGCGCCGCAGCCTCGAGCTGCTGCGCGCGGTGCACCTCGAGGACAAGGCCAACGCCTACGCCCGCACCCTGTCCGGCGGCATGAAGCGCCGCCTGATGGTTGCGAAAGCGATGGTCCACGCGCCGCCCGTATTGGTCCTCGACGAACCGACCGCGGGCGTCGACATCGAGCTGCGCCAGCAATTGTGGAGCTATGTTCGCGAACTGAACGCCGGCGGGGTCACCGTCGTCCTCACCACCCATTACCTCGAGGAAGCCGAGGAGCTGTGCGACCGGATCGCGATCATCAACCACGGCCGCCTGATCGCCAACGAACCCACGCGAGAGCTGGTCGGCAAGGCACAGGAAAAGGTCGTGGCGGTGACGGTCGACCGCGACGTTGCGACCGTCCCGGACAACATCTGCTTCCAGAAGATCGTGCTGAAGGGCGCCCGGACTCTTGAAATCACCTACGCCAAGGACCGCGTCAACGCGGGCGAAGTCTTGGCCGCGGTGCAGGGATCGGGCTTCGGCATCGTCGACGTGAGCACCCGCGAACCCGACCTGGAAGACGTCTTCCTGTCGCTGACCCGAGCCTCTCCCCTCCCGCTTGCGGGAGGGGCAGGCGGCGCAGCCGCCGGGGTGGGCCCGTCATGACCCAATCGGACGTCCTCATCATCGGCTCGGGCGCCGCGGGCCTCACCGCCGCGCTCAACCTCGCCGACCGCTTCCGCGTCACCGTGCTCGCCAAGGGCGCGCTCAACGAAGGCTCCACCGCGTGGGCGCAAGGCGGCATCGCCGCGGTGCTCGAACCCGGCGACACGTTCGATAACCATGTCGAGGACACGATGGTCGCCGGCGCCGGCCTCAACGACCGCAGCGTCGTCGAATTCGTCGTCGAGGGCGCACCCGCCGCCATCGAGCGGCTGACGCAACTCGGCGTGCCCTTCGCCACGGAGGGCAACGCCTTGCACCTCACCCGCGAGGGCGGCCACAGCCATCGCCGCATCGTTCACGTCGCCGACGCGACCGGATGGGCAGTGCAGGAAGCGCTCCAGCGCGCGGCGGAAGCGCACTCCAACATCACCCTCGTCCCCGATCAGGTCGCGATCGATCTCGCCACCGGCCGCCACGAGGATCGCTATTCGGGCGCGGGCAACGTCTGGGGCGTCTACGCGGTCGACAAGCGCACCGGCGGCGTGAACCTGTACACCGCCCGCGCGACGATCCTCGCCACCGGCGGCGCCGGGCGCACCTATCTGTTCTCCACCGCCCCGCGCGGCGCCACCGGCGACGGCATCGCCATGGCCTGGCGCGCGGGCGCACGCGTGTCGAACATGGAATTCATGCAATTCCACCCGACCTGCCTCTACAATCTCGACGTCAAGAACTTCCTCATCACCGAAGCGGTGCGCGGCGAAGGCGGGCGGCTGTTGAACCCGAAGACCGGGCACCGCTTCATGCCCGACGTCGATCCCCGCGCCGAGCTCGCGCCGCGCGACGTCGTAGCGCGCGCGATCGACGCCGAGATCAAGCGCGACGGCCTCGACTACGTCCACCTCGACATCAGCCATATGCCCGCCGATTTCATCCGCGGACACTTCCCGAACATCCACGAAAAATTGCTCGGCCTCGGCATCGACATGACGACGCAGCCGATCCCCGTCGTCCCCGCCCAGCATTATACCTGCGGCGGCGTCGTCGTCGACCGCGACGGCCGCACCGATCTGCCCGGACTCTACGCGGCGGGCGAATGCACCCAGTCGGGCCTCCACGGCGCCAACCGGCTCGCGTCGAACTCCCTGCTGGAATGCTTCGTCTTCGGCGAGGCCGCGGCGCGCCACATCGCCAAGTGCTGGGACGATCTGCCCCCCGTCCCCGCCATCCGCGCCTGGGACGAGAGCCGCGTCGCCGATTCCGACGAGGAAGTCGTCATCAAACAGAATTGGACCGAGATCCGCCGCTTCATGTGGAATTACGTCGGCATCGTCCGCACGACCAAACGACTCCAGCGCGCCCAGCACCGCATCCGCCTGCTGACCAGCGAGGTCGAGGATTATTACGGCCACTTCCGCGTCACCCCCGACCTGATCGAGCTGCGCAACCTGGTCGAGACCGCCGACCTGATCGTCCGCTCCGCCCTCCACCGCAAGGAGAGCCGCGGGCTCCACTACACGCTCGATTATCCGGAGACGCTTGGGAAGGCGGTGGATACGGTGCTGGTGCCGTAAGTCCGCAAAACGTGCCGCCGCTCCCGATTTGACGGGACCGGGCACGGCCGCGCGGCTACCAACCCGTCATGAAGCGCCGTGTCACCCCTTCCGCGTTCCGCGGCCTGCTGTCGTCGGAGGCGGCGAGCGGCATCGTCCTGATGGGCGCGGCGGTGCTGGCCCTGCTGGTCGCCAACTCCCCGGCGGCGCCCGCCTATTTCGCGCTGCTCCACCAGAAGCTCGGCGGGCTGAGCGTCGAGCATTGGATCAACGACGGATTGATGGCATTGTTCTTCCTGCTCGTCGGGCTGGAGATCAAGCGCGAACT
>NZ_CAXVWL010000122.1:0-4924 GCF_964263785.1 Sphingomonas sp. | reverse complement strand
GACGCGCCGCGCGGCTTCCTCGCCCTTGATCGTCGCGGCGAGTGTCAGGCCGAAGTCGATGCCGGCGGTGACGCCGCCTCCCGTCATCCTGTTGCGGTCGCGCACCACGCGCTTATCGACGTGTCGCGCGCCCATCAGCGGAAGCAGATCGGCGACTGCCCAATGGGCGGTCGCATCATAACCTTTGAGGAGACCAGCCGCGCCGAGCACCAGGCTTCCGGTGCAAACGCTTGTGACCCATTTCGCGCGCGCGCCGCGATCGGCGAGGAAGCCGCAAACTTCAGGATCGTTCATGCAGTCGGTCGTGCCCATGATCCCACCAGGCACGAACAGAACATCGAGGTCGCTCGGGGTTTCGGCGAACGTGCGCGTCGCCGCGAACGGGATGCCTACGTCCGTAGGGACGGAGGACTTGTCCTTCCACACGAGCTGGACGTTCCAGCGCATGATGTTGAACACCGTCATTGGCCCGATCAGATCGAGCGCGACCATTTTGGGGTAGATCAGCATCGCCACCTTGGGCGCATCGGGCGCAATCGCCATCATGCTTCGCATATGCTGTTCGCGAGTTTCCTCCTGCGCGAGCGCGGGCATGGCCGCCCCCGCTCCCATCAGTGTTCCCAACGCGAGCAGTGCGCGGCGGTCCAGAGCGTCAATCATGTTGTGGTCCTTTCCTAGATCGAACGCCGCGCGCGAGCCTGTTCGCCCGTTTCGCGCAACGCGCGCCGCTGCGCTTCCGTGACGCTGAGCGCGATGGCGCGGGTTTCAGGCAATGCGGTTTTCATGGAGCCGCCACCCTTGAATGGCGGTTGCGGATCATATTCGAGCGCGAGCTCCGCCAGGCGGGCCGTCCTCTCGCTGCGCAGCGTGGCGACGAGTTGGAGTCCAAAATCGAGGCCGGCAGTGATCCCGCCGCCCGTCATCCGGTTCCGGTCGATCACCACCCGTTCGTCGATCGGCGTCGCGCCGAACATCGGCAGCATATCGCGCGTCATCCAGTGCGAGGCGGCGCGATAGCCCTTGAGCAGCCCTGCCGCACCCAGGATCATCGACCCGGTGCAGACGCTGGTAACGTACCGCGCCCGCGCCCCCCGATCGGCGACGAAATCGAGCAGCGCATCGTTGCGCATTGCCAACTCGGTCCCTTTCGGGCCACCCGGTACGAACAACACGTCCAGGTCTCTGGGGCAGTCCACGAACGTCGTGGTGGGCACGATCGCAAAGCCGCTGTCGGCCATCACCGGCGCAGCGGTCTGGGCGACGATGTGCATGTCCGTCTTCATCATCATGTGCATGCAGAGCTGGGGCGCCACCATGTCCATCGCGGTCATCTGCGGAAAGATCAGCAGCCCGATCCGGATGAGCGGGATGCTGGCGAGATAGTCTGCGTGACTGGGCAATCCGGCCGGCGCGGGTGCGTTCTGCGCGTTCGCGGCCGGGGCCATAGTGGACAGGCCCGCGGCGGCGAGAGCCGCGGCGGTCGCGAACTCGCGACGGCTCAGGTGCGATTGATCGGTGTTCATGGTCACTTCCTTCGTCTTGGAAAATTTGGTGAGGCCCTTCACAGGCGATAGCCGAGGCTGAACGTGGCCCGGCGCAGGTTCGCGGCGTAGCAGGTGCCCGCGGCCGGACAGGCGGCGGCGTAGGCTTTGTCGAACAGGTTGGAGACGTTCACCGCGGCGCGGAACGGGCCGAACTGATAGTGCGCGGCAAGGTCGAACACGGTCGCCGAGGGCACGACGAGCGTGTTGATCGTGTCGGCGTAGCTCTTGCCAACATGGCGCACGCCAGCGCCGAGCCCGAAGCCGGCGAGGAACGTCCCTTCCGGCAGGGTGTAATCGGCAAAGACCGAGGCGGTGAACTCGGGCGTTGCGGTGGGAGCCTTGCCGATCGAGCTGGCGAGACCGCGCCGGTTCTCGATGTCGAACCGGGTGAGCGACGCGGTGATGTTGAGCATCGGCACCGGCCGGGCCTGGATCTCGACCTCGCCACCCCGCGAGCGTTGAAGGCCGAGTTGAGTTTGGTTGGTAGGGAACCCCGGTTGCGGGTTAGCCACCAGCACGCCGTCGCGGTCGATCGTGAACAGGGACGCCGTGGCGAGCAGCGGGAACGCTTTGGCCTGGTAGCGAAGGCCCACCTCCCATTGCCTCCCCGTTTCGGGCCGGTAGAAATTGCCCGTCGCGGCCTCCACCCCGATCACCGGCGTGAACGAGGTCGTGTAGTTGACGTAGGGGGCGATCCCCACGGCCGAGACATAGACCAGCCCGCCGCGGTAGCTCGTTCGCGCGGGCGAGCCCGTCGCGATCGCCGCAGCCGCGTTGATCGAGGTGATCCCGACCCAATCCCGCCGCGCCGAGACCAACGCGACGAACCCGCCAGCCATGAGCTGGTCCTGAACGTAGAGGCCGGTCTGATCGAGCTTCTGGCGTGTGGTCGTCGGATTTCCCAGGGCCGGGATCGGCACGCCATATTGGGGATCGAATATGTCGAGCCGCGGTGCGGTGCCGGCGCGCTGACTACTCTGCGTCCGCGAGAAGCTGTAATCGAGCCCGGCCAGCACCGTATGACGGATCGGCCCTGTCGCGAAGGCGGCCGACAGGTGATTGTCGATCGTGATGTTGTCGAGATAGGCGTCCTGCCGCGAGTTCGAGCGGTTCAGATAATAGCGCCCACCCGCCAGGACCGGGTTGCCGGTGAAGTTGCCGAACAGCCCGGCATAGGTCAGGTCTATCCGGGCGTAGCGACCGTTCGAGACGAAGCGGAGCGCGTCGCCAAGCCTCGTTTCAAAGCTGTAGCCCGCTTCATATTGGTCGCGGTCGTAGCGATCGACGCCAGGGTCGCTGACGAACAGGTCGATCGGGATTTTGCGCCCATCGGCGAGCGGGGTGACGAACCCGGCATAGGGCACGAATCCCGTGGGGCGGTTCGAGCGGTCGCGGGTGTAGCTTCCCCGCAGGGTGAGAGAGGTGCCTTCCATTGGCGTCCAACCCAGCGCGAGCGAACCATAGGTGCGGTTATCCTCCGCCAGCTCGACCTGCGTATCGCCGCGCCGGATCAGGCCGACAGCGCGCACGGCGAGCGTGTCGGAGATGCGTCCGCCCAGATCGGCCGAGGCATAGGCGCTGCCATATTCGTCCGCGCCCGCTTCCAGCCCGACGATCGTGCGCGCGACCGGCGGCTTGGAGACGATGTTGACCAGTCCCCCGGCGCTGCCGCTGCCATAGAGGACAGAGGCCGGGCCCTTTACCACTTCCAGCCGCTCGATGCCTTCGGCCGGCGTGGCCCAGGACAGGAACGGCCCGGAATTGTAGAGGACCAGCCCGTCCTTGAAGAAGTTCTGGTTGGCAAAGCCGCGGAGCTGGTAATATTCGATCCGAGTGTCACTCCCGAACGCCTGGGCGCGGACTCCGGAGGTGTAGTTCAGCGCTTCCGCGACCGTCCGCAGGTTGAGCGTCTGGATAAAATCGGAGTCGACCACCGAAACCGCTTGCGGCGTTTCGATAATCGGCGTGTCCGTTTTGGTCGCGGAGGCGGCGTTGTCGACCACGAAGTTGTGACCGATCACGACGACGGTGTTTCTATCGGGCTTATCGCCGGCGACGCGGGAAGGCGGTCGCCCGGCGTCGCCGGTATCTTGCGCCGCGGCCGGGACGGCGACGAGCGCCGTCGCCGCGAGCGCGGCGGTGCGAATGAGGTGCATGGCGGTGTCCTGATCCGGGCGCGCCATCGCGCGCCGCTTGTGGGATTGACGAAAAGGATCAGGAGTGAACTGGCGGCCCTGTTGTCGGAGGTCGCAGAAAGGCCCGTGCCTGGACAAGGACAGGGGTGGGCGCGCGAAACGCGGTGGCGATGATGAACGCGAGGGCCAGCGCCAACAGGATCGGATCGGTCGCGGCGAGTGATGGTGCCGACAGACCCGAGAAGGCGCAGGGCTGCTCGGCCTTGCCGTGATCGCTCTTGTCGCCTCCATGATGCGCCATGCCCGGCATTGTCATTTTCGCCGGGCCGTAGCCGCTGCAAAGCTCGACCGTGATCGAGCCGGTCGACGTGCCGAGCATATAGCCAGTCGGGACCAGCACCTTCATCAGCAACGCCAGCGCGACCAGCGAGGCCGCGAGCGCCCGATGGCACAGAAGATATTGGCGAAGCCCGGTCACGAGAGGTTCCTAGTCGCGGGCGAGGCACAAGTCACCCGGCAGGCCCGGGCGCGACCGGATATTCTATGCGTAAGCGACCCAGCCGCGCCAGGCGAAGCCAACATAGAAGACCTCTACGTCATGGAACGCAGCCTCACGGAGCAACTGTACGTTTCGTCGTGCGGGCACCATGCTTTCGAGCGCCCCGACAGCGGCTCTTGCTTCGGCGACGGTAGCGGCATCGACACCCGAGCGGCGGGCATAGTTGGCGTAACGATCGAGCCGGCGTTCGAAATCCGGATCGGAACGGTCGATGCACTGGTCGACGAGAATGAATGGCGCAGCCGGCTTGAGACGACGCCGTATTCCCCGCAGTGTCGCCAGCTTGCTTCCATCGTCGGGAATCAGGCCCATCACCAGGATGCACGTCGCCGCATCGAACGGGCCGGCAGGTGCGTCCAGCACCGTTCCTTCGATCAGTTCCAGCCGATCACCCGCCACAGACCCGGCGGTTGCGCGCGCCAGATCGAGCATCGCGCTTGCGGGGTCAACGCCGACAAACCGCCAACCCGTCTCAATCCCGGCCAAGTAGCGCGTTTCAAGCCCGCCGCCCGCGCCAACGACCAGGAGCCGGCCGTCATCCGGCATACGCTCCGCGAGCAGCACGCCGATCATTTGCAGCATCCCGCCATGACCCGGCGCGAAGGCGGGCGGCCCTTGCTCGATATAGCGATTGACTCGCTCGGGATCGACGAAGTTTGCGTTCAGTTCGCTCATCGCCATGGAGT
>NZ_CAXVWL010000121.1:0-69727 GCF_964263785.1 Sphingomonas sp. | reverse complement strand
GGCACGGTGGTGATCGCCAGCGGGCAGGTCAACGACGTCCGGCTGTACCGCGACCTAGTCGCCAGCGGCATTCAGGATTACCTGCTCAAGCCGTTGTCGCCCGACATGCTGCGCGATTCCTTCACGCACGCGCAGGCGATGCTCAATGCGCCCAAGCTGGTCGATGCGTCGGTGGAACGCCCGCATTGCTCGACCGCGATCATCGGCACGCGCGGCGGCGTCGGCGCGTCCACGGTCGCGACCTCGCTGGCGTGGCTGCTGGCGGAGAAGGAGGGGCGATCGACCGCCTTGCTCGATCTCGACATCCATTTCGGCACCGGTGCACTGGCGCTCGATATCGAGCCGGGGCGCGGGCTGACCGATGCGATCGAGAATCCGAGCCGGATCGACGGGCTGTTCATCGAACGCGCGATGGTCAAGGCATCGGAGAAGCTGGCGGTGCTCAGCGCCGAGGCGCCGATCAATGCGCCGCTGATGACCGACGGCGCCGCTTTCTACCAGTTGCAGGAGGAGATGCGCGCGGCGTTCGAATGCACGATCGTCGACCTGCCGCGCGCGATGCTGGTCCAGCACCCGCATTTGATCAGCGACGTCCAGCTGGCGGTGCTGGTGACCGAGTTCACGCTGGCGTCCGCACGCGACACCATTCGCCTGCTGTCGTGGCTGAAGTCGAACGCGCCGCAGACCCAGGTCTTTGTTGTCGCGAACAAGGTTCATGCAGGCGGCCAGATCGAGATCGCGCGCAAGGATTTCGAAGGCTCGATCGAGCGCAAGATCGACCTGCTGGTGCCGTTCGACCAGAAGCTGGCGGCCACTGCGGCCAAGCTCGGCAAGCCGCTGGCCGAGGCGGGCAAGAACGCCAAGACCGTGGCCCCGATCGTCGACCTTGCGCGGCGGCTGGCAGGTGCTGCGGATGCCACCGCCGAGGCGGCGCCCGCGAAGGGCAAGACCAAGTCCGGCACCTCGTTGCTTGGCAAGTTCGACCTCAAGGGGTTGATGGCCAAGCGCGCGCCCAAGACCAACTAGGAGCCACGCGCGATGGACCTGCTGCCGATAATGGTGTTGTCGACCGGCGCGCTGATGGTGCTGGGGATGCTGGCGTTCGCGTTCGCCGGCCCCTCCCCTCAGCGCGCGCAGGCCCGGCGGCTGTCGTCGGTGCGGGTGCGCCATTCGGGTGCGGCGACCGATAAGGTCGACGCGCAGCTGCGCCGCATTACTCAGTCGCGCGCGACCAAGATGGATACCGTATTCGGCCGAATCCTGCCCAACCGCGCGTTGCTGGCCAAGCGGCTGGCGATGACCGGCAAGGACTGGACGGTCGGCAAATACGGGCTGGTGAGCGCCGGGCTGGCGATCGTCATCGCCGCGCTGCTGCTGCTCAAGGGTGCGCCCGTGCTGCTGGCGCTGTTCGTCGGGCTGCTGATCGGACTCGGGCTGCCGCACATGGGGGTGGGCTATTTCATCAAGCGGCGGATCGCGCAATTCACCGCCAAGTTTCCCGACGCGATCGAGCTGCTCGTCCGCGGCCTGCGCTCCGGCCTGCCGATCAGCGAAACGATCGGCGTCGTCGGACACGAGCTGAGCGGCCCGGTCGGCGACGAGTTCCGTACCGTCGCCGACAAGATGAAGATCGGCCGGACGATGGACGCCGCGCTGCAGGAAACCGCCGATCGGCTCGGCACGCCCGAATTCCAGTTCTTTGTCATCACCATCGCGATCCAGCGCGAGACCGGCGGCAACCTGGCCGAGACGCTCGCTAACCTTGCCAACGTGCTGCGCATGCGTGGGCAGATGAAGCTGAAGATCAAGGCGATGTCGTCGGAATCGAAGGCGTCGGCCTACATCATCGGATCGCTGCCCTTCATCGTCTTCATCATGATCTGGTTCATCAACACCAGCTACATGCAGAAGTTCTTCACCGACGAACGGCTGATGGTCACGGGCGCCGGCGGCCTGGTGTGGATGGGGGTCGGCGCCTTCATCATGGCCAAGATGATCAACTTCGAAATCTGAGGACGAGACGATGGGCGAGACGGCTGGTCCGACGATCCTGGGGGTCGACGTGCTCTGGGTGGCGACGCTGCTGGCGGGCGTCGCGGCGTTTGCAGTAATGACCGCGATCTATGCGGCGACAACGGTGCGCGATCCGATGGCCAAGCGCGTCAAGGCGCTCAACGATCGCCGCGAGCAGTTGAAGGCCGGCATCACCGCATCGACCAAGCGCCGTGCCAAGCTGGTCCAGAAGAACGACACCGCCGACAAGATGCGCGGCGTGCTGTCGTCGATGAAGGTGCTTCAGGACGAGCAGCTGAAAGCCGCGCAGCGCAAGCTGATGCAGGCGGGGATCCGGTCCAAGGAATGGGCGGTCGCGGTGATCTTCGGGCGCATGGTGCTGCCGATCGTCATCGGCGGGATCATGCTCTACTGGGTCTACGGCACCGACGGTTTCGCGACGTGGACGCCGCTGAAGCGCTATGGCCTGGTCGCGGTCAGCTTCATCGGCGCGTACAAGGCGCCCGACATGTTCCTCAAGAACAAGATTACGAAGCGGTCTCACGCGATCCGCAAGGGCCTGCCCGACGCGCTCGACCTGCTGGTTATCTGCGCCGAGGCGGGGCTGACCGTCGACGCGGCGTTTCACCGGGTCGCGCGCGAGCTGGGGCGGGCATACCCCGAGCTGGGCGACGAGTTCACGCTGACCGCGATCGAGCTGGGCTTCCTGACCGAGCGGCGCGCGGCGTTCGAGAATCTGGCGATGCGGGTCGACCTGGATGCGGTGAAGGGGGTCGTCACGACGATGATCCAGACCGAGAAATACGGCACGCCGCTTGCCTCCGCGCTGCGGGTGCTATCGGCCGAATTTCGCAACGAGCGGAGGATGCGCGCCGAGGAAAAGGCCGCGCGGCTGCCGGCGATCATGACGGTGCCGCTGATCTGCTTCATCCTGCCGGTGCTGTTCGTCGTCATTCTCGGCCCCGCCGCCTGCTCGATCAAGGATGCGCTGCTGACCGGGTGACGCAACCGCGGCGCGGGCGGATCGTTGTCGCTCCGTAACAGGAGAATATGCGATGCTCTTCTTCACGCCGACGCAGTGGCTGATCCTTGCGCTGGTTCTGATCGCTGGGTGGTTGTTCGGGCTGGCGAGCCATCCCGGCGGACGCAAATGGAAGGCGCGCTACGCCGCCGAGCGCGATGCCAACGCGCGTTATCGGAGCGAAACCGACGCGCGGCTGACCGACACGCGCACCGGCCACGACACTGCGCTGGCCGACGCACGCGCGCGGATCGCCGAGTTGGAGCGCGAGAATGCGCGACTGGCTCAGGCGGCGCCGGTGACCGCACAGACGATCGCGCCGCGCGAGCGGGTGGCGGTGCAGCCCGGTCTGGCGACCGGCGAGCGGGTCGTCATGCGTCCGACCGCGAGCACGGCCGCGCGGCCCGCCCATGCTGCGGGCGAGCGGCGTGGTTGGTTCGACTGGGGCGATCGCGCCGGGCGGTGAATTCCTACCCTTTCCCTCCAGGAGAGGGGCAAGCCGCGTAGCGGCGCCCGGTGAGGGTGGGTGCGGACCGCCAGCGTCGTCCTCACCCTTCCGCGGCTTCGCCGCTCCCTCCCTCTCCCGCAGGGAGAGGGACTATTTCAAAGCCGCCTGCGCCGCCGCGAGCCGTGCGATGGGGACGCGGTAGGGCGAGGCGCTGACGTAATCGAGGCCGATCTTCTCGCAGAAGGCGATGCTGGCCGGATCGCCGCCGTGCTCGCCGCAGATGCCGAGCTTGATGTCGGGGCGGGCCTTGCGGCCGCGTTCGACCGCGAGCTCGATCAGCTCGCCGACACCCTCGACGTCGATGCTGACGAACGGATCACGCGCGTAGATGCCCCGTTCGACGTACACGCCCAGGAAGCGCGCAGCGTCGTCGCGGCTTACGCCGAGCGTCGTCTGGGTCAGGTCATTGGTGCCGAAGGAGAAGAACTCGCCGACCTCGGCGATCTCGCCCGCCTTGAGCGCGGCGCGCGGGAGTTCGATCATCGTGCCGACCAGATACTCGATCTCGCGGCCCTTGTCGGCGAACACCGCTTGTGCGGCCTCGTCGACGACCGCCTTCATCAGCTCGAGCTCGCGGCGGGTGGCGACCAGCGGGATCATCACTTCGGGGATCGGGGCGTTGCCCGATGTCTCCGCAACCTGGATCGCGGCTTCGAAGATCGCGCGCGCCTGGATCTCGTAGATTTCGGGATAGGTCACGCCCAGGCGGCAGCCGCGGTGGCCGAGCATGGGGTTGAATTCGTGGAGCGCCTCGGCGCGGCGCTTGAGGGTGTCGACGTCGATTCCGGCGGCGGCGGCGACTTCGGCGAATTCGGAATCCTGGTGGGGCAGGAATTCATGCAGCGGCGGGTCGAGGAGGCGGATGGTGACGGGCAGGCCCGCCATGACCTCGAAAATCTCGGCAAAATCCTTGCGCTGTTCGGGAAGGAGCCGTTCCAGCGCGGCGCGGCGGCCCGCTTCGTCTTCGGCGAGGATCATCTGGCGGACCGCGGTGATGCGAGTCGATTCGAAAAACATGTGCTCGGTGCGGCACAGGCCGACGCCCTCCGCGCCGAAATCGCGCGCGGTGCGGCAGTCGAGCGGGGTCTCGGCATTGGCGCGGACCTTGAGGCGGCGGACCGCGTCGGCCCATTCCATCAGGGTGCCGAAATCGCCCGACAGCTCGGGGAGGACGGTGGCGACCTCGCCGACCATCACTTCGCCTGTCGTGCCGTCGATGGTCAGCGTGTCGCCTTCGCGCAACTCGCGCCCGGCACAGCGCATCACCTTGGCCTTGGCGTCGATCGACAGCGTGCCCGCGCCCGAGACGCACGGGCGGCCCATGCCGCGTGCGACGACCGCGGCGTGGCTGGTCATGCCGCCGCGCGCGGTGAGGATGCCCTTGGCGGCGTGCATGCCGTGGATGTCCTCAGGCGAGGTTTCGGTGCGGACGAGGATCACCGATTCGCCCGCGGCGGCTCGCTTCTCGGCGGTATCGGCGTCGAAGACGACGGTGCCCGAGGCCGCGCCGGGTGATGCGGGCAGGCCTTTGGTCAGGACGTCGCGCTTCGCCTTCGGGTCGAGCGTCGGGTGGAGCAATTGGTCTAGCGCCATTGGGTCGACGCGGCCGATCGCCTCGTCGCGGGTGATCAGGCCCTCGCTCGCCATGTCGACCGCGATCTTCAGCGCGGCCTTGGCAGTGCGCTTGCCCGAGCGGGTCTGGAGCATCCAGAGCTTGCCCTGCTGGACGGTGAACTCGATGTCCTGCATGTCGCGGTAGTGGGTTTCGAGCCGGTCGAATACCGCGGCGAGTTCGGCGTACACCTCAGGCAGCGCCTCTTCCATCGACAGCGGCTTGGCCCCTGCTTCTTCCCGAGCCGCGCGCGTGAGGTATTGGGGGGTGCGGATGCCCGCGACGACGTCCTCGCCCTGCGCGTTGATCAGGAACTCGCCGTAATAGGCGCGGTCGCCCTTGGCAGGATCGCGGGTGAAGGCGACGCCGGTCGCCGAGGTCTCGCCCATGTTGCCGAACACCATCGCCTGGACGTTGACCGCGGTGCCCCAGCTTGCCGGGATGTCGTTAAGACGACGGTAGACTTTCGCACGGTCCGACTGCCACGATCCGAACACCGCGCCGATCGCGCCCCAGAGCTGGTCGTGGACGTCCTGCGGGAACGGCTTGTTCCACTGCTGCTGCACCAGCGTCTTGTACTCGGCGACGAGCGCACGGAGGTCGTCGGCGGAGAGTTCGGTGTCGAGGGTGAAGCCGCGGTCCTCCTTGGCGACCTCCAGCGCCTCCTCGAACGCGCCGTGGTCGAGCTCGAGAACGACGTCGGCGTACATCTGGATGAAGCGGCGATAGCTGTCCCAGGCGAAGCGGGCGTCGCCCGATGCGGCGGCGAGGCCTTCGACGGTCCGGTCGTTGAGGCCGAGGTTGAGGACGGTGTCCATCATGCCGGGCATCGACGCGCGCGCGCCCGAGCGGACCGAGACGAGGAGCGGGTCCGACGCGTCGCCGAACGTCTTGCCGGTGACCTGCTCGATATGGGCCAGGCCGCTAGCGACCTCGTCGCGCAGGCTCTGCGGGAACTGGCCACCCTCGTCGTAATAGCGCGCGCACATTGCGGTGGAGACGGTGAAGCCGGGGGGCACGGGCAGGCCGATCGACGCCATCTCGGCCAGGTTCGCGCCCTTGCCGCCGAGCAGGTTGCGGTCGCCTTTGCCGCCATCGGAGACGCCGCCGCCGAAACGGTAGACGTAGCGGGTGTCGGCTTGCGGTGCTGTCGTCGCCATGTGCGCCCTCTCGATACATTCGTATGTTGTGCATTGCAGCACGAAGGATGACGGAGCAAGACCTGCGCGAAGGTAACGAAGGTCACGTGGTTTCGCGAGAAGATCAGCCCTCGATCCGCGAGAAATCGGCGACAGTGTGGACCGCGGCGCGGACGCGGGCGAGCAGCGCGAGGCGGCTCTGGCGCTTGGCCGCGTCGGGGTCGTTGACGGTCACGCTGTCAAAGAACGCATCGATCGGTGCCCGCAACGAAGCGAGCGCCGCCATCGCCGCTTCGAAATCCTCCACCGCGACTGCGCGCGCGGCGGCGGGTTCGGCCGAGTCGAGCGCGGCGTGGAGCGCGGCTTCGCAGGGTTCGGGCGTGTAGGACAGAGTATTTCCTTCTCTCCTTGTGGGAGAAGGAGGGAGCGACGCAGTCGCGGAAGGGTGAGGGTGACCGACGTCGGCGGCATCCCACTCACCCTCACCCCGCGGCGCTGGCGCGCCTTGCCCCTCTCCCGGGGGGAGAGGGGTATTGGTCCATCCCTCCTTCTTCAGGATATTCGCCGCGCGCTTGTACCCGGCGAGGAGGTTCGCCCCGTCCTCGGTGCCGACGAACGCCTGCAGCGCATGGACGCGGGCGAGAAGACGAACGAGATCGTCCTCGCCCCCGAGCGCGAACACCGCGTCGATCAGGTCGTGGCGGACGCCCGCTTCGCGTTGCTGGACCTTGAGGCGGTCGGCGAAGAAGTCGATGACTGCGTAAACACGCTCGGCAACCGATGCCGCAGCTTTTGCGAATTGCTCAACGGCAGAGTCCCGCCCGGCGACGCGCAACGCGTCGATCAAACGGGGAAGATGTTCAAAGTTGGGGGACATGGTGGCCACCTCAGACGCCACGCTTTCAAGACGTTCGTCAGCGGCGTTCAGGACCGCATCAACCAAGTTGCCGCCAACCTCTTGAGCTACGAACACAAACAGTGGCAGTCGAAGGTCGTTCACGAGCACAAGGTTGATAAAGCCGAGTGCCGCGCGTCGAAGCGCGAATGGGTCTCTGGATCCCGATGGCCTAATATCAACTCGGAAGAAGCTGCAAATCGTATCAAGCTTGTCCGCCAGCGACACCGCCACGGTCACCGGCGCGGTCGGGACGTCGTCCCCCTGCCCGACCGGCTTGTAATGGTCGCGGATCGCTTCGGCGACCTGGGGGTCTTCGCCCTGCGCGAGCGCGTAATAGCCGCCCATCAGGCCCTGCAGTTCGGGGAACTCGCCGACCATGCCGGTGACGAGGTCGGCCTTGCAGAGGAGGGCGGCGCGGTGGGCGAGGTTTGCCAAATCCTCCCCCGGTGGGGGTGGGGGACCATCCGCTGGTTGGTGGAGGGGGCTTGCCGCGGGCGATCCGCTTGGCGCAGCCCCCTCCACCACCGCCTTCGGCGGCGGTCCCCCTCCCCCTGTGGGGGAGGATTTGACGATACCCTCTTCCACCAGCCAGCGCGCCAGCTTCGCGACGCGATCGACCTTATCGGCGAGCGTGCCGAGCTTTTCGTGGAAGACGATCTTCGACAGCTTGTTCGCCTGCTGCTCGAGCAGCACCTTGAGGTCGGTGTCGTAGAAGAACTTGGCGTCGGACAGGCGCGCGGCGAGGACCTTGCGGTTGCCGTCGACGATCTTGGTGCCGCCGTCGGTGGCGTCGATGTTGGCGGTGCAGATGAAGGCGTTGGCCAACCGCCCCGCGCCGTCCCGGCAGACGAAATACTTCTGGTTCACGCGGGCGGTGAGCTGGATCACTTCGGGGGGGACGTCGAGGAAGGCTCGGCCGAAGCGGCCGAGCAGGGGCACCGGCCATTCGGTGAGGCCGGCGTTCTCGGCGACGAGGCCTTCGTCTTCGACCAATAGGAGGCCGGCCTCATGTGCCAACGCGTGGGCGCGATCGCGGATGAGGGTGGCGCGTTCGTCCTGGTCGACGACGACGTGGCAGGCGCGGAGCTTCTCGACATAGTCGTGGGCGCTGCCGATCGTGATGACGCCGGGGTGGTGGAAACGGTGGCCGAGCGTCGCCGCGCCGCTGGCCACGCCCGCGATCTCGCAGGGCACGATCTCGTCGCCGAACAGCGCGACGATGCCTTGCAGCGGACGGACCCAGCGCGGGCTTTCGGTGCTGGTGGAGGCGGTGCCCCAGCGCATCGACTTCGGCCAGGGAAAGGCGCGGACGATCGCGGGGATGGCCTCGGCGAGCACGTCGGCGGTGGCGCGGCCGGGTTTTTGGGTGACCGCGAAAAGGATACCGTCGCGTTCGGTCAGTTGCTCGCGGGTAAGGCCGGTTTTGCGGAGGAAGCCTTCGAGCGCTTGGGGGGGGGCGGCGGTCTTGGGGCCCTTGATCTCTTCGGACACCGCCTCGGTCGCGTCCGGCAGATCGCGGGCGATCAGCGCGAGACGGCGGGGCGTGGCGTAGGTGACGACTTCGCCTGCGACGATCCCGGCCTTGGCGAGCTCGGCGGCGAACAGGCGGGCGAGGTCGTCGCGCGCCTTGGCCTGCATGCGCGCGGGGATTTCTTCGGAGCGGAGTTCGAGGAGGAAGTCGGTCACTGTCCCTCTCCCTCCGGGAGAGGGAAGGAGCAGCGAAGCTGCGGGAGGGTGAGGGTGAGGGTGACGAGCCGATCGCCCTCACCCTTCCCACCGCTGGCGCGGCGGGCCCCTTCCGTCTCCCGAAGGGAGAGGGAGATCACGCCGCCCACCCGTTATGCGCCATCCACGCCCCGCACGCGCCCTTCGCCAGGTCGCGGACGCGGCCCATGTAGGCCTGGCGTTCGGCGACCGAGATGACGCCGCGAGCCTGGAGGAGGTTGAAGACGTGGCTGGCCTTGATCGCCTGTTCGTAGGCTGGGATCGGGAGCTTGGCCTCCAGCGAGTTCTCGCATTCGGCGACGTGCTTGCGGAAGGCGTCGAACAGCGTGTCGGTGTCGGCGACCTCGAAATTCCATTTCGACATCTGGCGCTCGTTTTCGAGGAAAACGTCGCCATAGCTGGTGCCGCGCTCATCGAAGCGCAGATCGTACACGTTGTCGACGTCCTGGATGTACATCGCGAGGCGTTCGAGGCCGTAGGTCAGCTCGCCCGCGACCGGCTTCATGTCGAAGCCGCCCATCTGCTGGAAGTAAGTGAACTGCGTCACTTCCATGCCATCGCACCAGACTTCCCAGCCCAGGCCCCAAGCGCCGAGCGTCGGCGATTCCCAATCGTCCTCGACAAAGCGGATGTCGTGCAGCGTCATGTCGACGCCGATCGCCGCCAGGCTGGCGAGGTAAAGGTCCTGAAGGTCGCCGGGCGACGGTTTCAGGATGACCTGGTATTGGTAGTAATGCTGGAGCCGGTTGGGATTCTCGCCATAGCGCCCGTCGGTCGGCCGGCGGCAGGGCTGGACGAAGGCGGCGTTCCACGTGTCGGGGCCGAGCGCGCGCAGCGTGGTGGCCGGGTGGAAGGTGCCGGCGCCCATCTCCATGTCGTACGGCTGCAATATGACGCAGCCGTTTGCGCTCCAATAGTCGTGGAGCGTGAGGATCATTCTCTGGAAAGACATGCCGGGCATTACGGGCGGGGCTTTGGCGGATGGGTCCGGGGCGGTCAAGCGCGTGGCGCGGGCGGGCGCGAGCGGCTATCGCCCGGCCCGAGGAGTTCAGGCATGAGGGTGATCGTGAAATCGACTTTCGGCGCGCTGGCGCTGCTGCTGGCGCTGCCTGCCTGCGCCAAGGAGCCGCCGAAGCGGGCGGCGAACGACGCCGATCCGGCTTTGTGGGTGGTCAAGGACAAGGACACCACCGTCTATCTGTTCGGGACGATCCATGTCCTCAAACCCGGACTGACGTGGTTCGACGAGGCAGTGCGCGCGGCGTTCGACCGGTCGGACGAGGTCGTGCTCGAGCTGGTGATGCCCGAGCCCGCCGCGATGCAGGCGCTGGTGATGAGCAAGGGGGTGAGCGCGGCGGGCCCGACGCTGACCGAGCAATTGCCCGCGGACAAGCGCGCGGCGTACACCAAGGCGGTGGTCGGTCTGGGGCTGCCAGCGACCGCGTTCGACCGAATGCGGCCGTGGTTCGCGGCGACCAACCTGTCGCTGCTGCCGCTGGAGAAGCTCGGCTACGATCCCGCCAACGGGCCGGAAACCGCGATCGCGGATGCGGCCAAGGCGGCGGGCAAGCCGGTGATCGGGCTGGAGACCGCCGAGCAGCAGATCGGCTATTTCGCGGGACTTTCGCAGGCGGCGCAGGTGCAGTTCCTGACCTCGACCGTGGACGAGTTGCCGAGCGTTGGCAGCACGATGGCGACGATGGTGCGCGACTGGGCGGCGGGCAAGCCCGAGGCGCTGGCCGAGCAGATGAACGCCGACCTGAAGGACTCGCCCGAGGTGGCCAAGGTGTTGCTGACCGACCGTAACGCGCGCTGGGCGAATTGGGTCGAGGCGCGGTTGGCCCGGCCGGGTACGGTGTTCGTGGCGGTGGGTGCGGGGCATCTCGCGGGGGCGCAGAGCGTGCTGGCGGTGCTGGGTAGGGATGGGATCAGGGTGACGCGGGTTCGGTACTGAATTCCCTCTCCCACCGGGAGAGGGAGGGAGGCGCGCAGCGCCGGAAGGGTGAGGGTGATCGAGCCGTCACCCTCACCCTTCCCACTGCCTGCGGCAGCGGGCCCCTTCCCTCTCCCAGTGGGAGAGGGAGTTGGTTGCCTTCCCCCTCCCCTTCCGCTATGCGCGCCCGCTTCCGTTCATGGTCATCCCTGGAGGCGTGGCGGAAGTTTCACGAACACTAGCGCAATTCGGAGAATGCAATGAGCGACCTTTTGACGCTCGCAGCCGAGACGCGCGACCGGGTTGGCAAGGGAGCCTCCCGGGCGCTGCGTCGTGATGGCCGCGTGCCTGCCGTGATCTACGGCCAGAATCAGGACCCTACAGCGGTTCACCTCGAGGAGAAGGCGCTGCGCAAGGCGCTGTCGACCGGGCACTTCATGAACACCGTCGTGATGGTCGGCGGCATGCGGACGCTGCCCAAGGACGTGGCGTTCCACCCGGTGACCGACCGTCCGATCCACGTCGACTTCCTGCGCATCGGCGAGCATTCGACCGTCACCGTCGCGGTGCCGATCGTATTCGCGGACGAGGACGAATGCCGCGGCATCGCGCAGGGCGGCGTGCTCAACATCACGCGCCATGAGATCGAGATCGTGGTCGATGCGGCCGACATCCCGGGCGAGATCGTGATCTCACTCAAGGGCCTGGAGATCGGTGCGGCGATCCACATTTCGGACGTGACGCTGCCGAACGGCGCCAAGCCCGCGATCGACGACCGCGATTTCGCGATCGCGACGATCGTGCCCCCGACGGTGCCGACCACCGCGGACGATGCGGCGGATGCCGAAGTCGCCGAGACCGCGGCGACCGCGTCCGCGGAGGGCGAGGGTACGGCGGAGGGCTGATTCCTTCGTTGTCGTGATTTCGGACGGGCGGGAGGCGAAGGCTTTCCCGCCCGTTTGCGTTTCATACTTTTCCGTTCGCCCTGAGCGAAGTCGAAAGGCATGGCTTGGGGCTGTGCTTCGACTTCGCTCAGCACGAACGGACTAGGATGTGCCGCACAGGAGAGGTTGGACGTGCAGATCTGGGCGGGCCTAGGCAATCCCGGCGGGCAATATGCGATGCATCGCCACAATGTCGGCTTCATGGCGGTCGATGCGATCGCGGCCGTGCACGGCTTCGGCGCGGTGAAAAAACAATTTCAGGGATGGACGCAGGAGGGGCGGATCGGCGCGGACAAGGTGCTGCTGCTCAAGCCCGCGACCTTCATGAACGACAGCGGGCGCTCGATCGGCGAGGCACTGCGCTTCTACAAATTGGGCGTCGAAGCCCTGACGGTGTTCCATGACGAGCTCGACCTCGATCCGTTCCGGGTCAAGGTGAAGCGCGGCGGTGGCACCGCGGGGCACAACGGCTTGCGATCGACCGACCAGCACCTGGGGCCCGACTTCCGCCGCGTGCGGATCGGTATCGGCCATCCCGGGCACAAGGACCGGGTGACCGGCCACGTGCTGGGCAATTACGCGAAGGCGGAGATGGAGCCGCTGTCCGACGTGCTCGGCGCGCTGGCCGCGGAGGCGGCGTGGCTTGCGGCGGGCGACGACGTGCGGTTCATGAACGAGGTCGCGCTCAGGATGCAGGACGCATGAGTTCGCGGGCGCTGTTCGCGACGTTGTTCTACGAGGCGGGGCTGGAGAATGCGGCGCTGGTCGGCGATCTCGACGCGTCGATCCGGCAGCTTGCGATCGACGATGTCGCGGGGCGGCAATGGTCGAAGGCGAACGGCTATCGCGGCTATACCAGCTATGCGTCGCTGAACGACCTGCCGCAGCGCGATCCGGCGTTCGCCGATCTGAAGCGCGCGCTCGACCGCCACGTCGCGCATTTCGCGGCCGAATGCGGATTTGAGCTCGGTGGCAGGCGGCTGAAGCTCGACAGCCTGTGGGTCAACGTCCTCAAACCCGGCGGCACGCATTCGGGGCATTTGCATCCGCACAGCGTCGTTTCGGGGACGGTCTATGTCGCAGTGCCGCCTGGATCGGGCGCGATCAAGCTGGAGGATCCTCGGCTGCCGATGCTGATGGCGGCGCCGCCACGCCCCGGCACCTTCGTCTATGCCGAGCCGGCGGTGGGCCACGTGTTCCTGTGGGAGAGCTGGCTCCGCCACGAGGTGATGCCCAATGCCGCCAGGAGCGAGCGGGTGAGCGTCAGCTTCAACTACCGCTGGTAGCATCCTTGGGGCGGGTCGCGACCAGCCCGTTCGAGATCAGCGTCATCACCGCGACGTCGTGCTGGTTGAACACCGTCACTCGGCTCTTGAAAATGCCCATCTCGGGCCGCGACGCCGATGCGCGCGCCTCCAGCACCTCGCTCTCGACGCGCAGCGTGTCGCCCGGATAGACCGGTTTCAGCCAGCGCAGCTCGTCGATGCCGGGCGAGCCGAGCCCGGCCTGGCGGTTCTCCTTCAGATTGGCGACGAGCATCGCCATCATCATCGCGCAGGTATGCCAGCCGCTCGCCGACAACCGGCCGAAATGGGTCTGCGCGGCGGCCTCCTCGGACAAATGGAAGGGCTGCGGATCGAACTTGCTCGCGAACGCGATTACGTCTTCGCGGGTCACCTCGTACGCGCCGAAGCTCGCCTTCGCGCCGACCGCGATGTCCTCGAAATACTGCATCAGCCTGGATTCCTCACCAGCACACGGCGAAAGGGCGAGTCGGTGCCGTCGATACCGGTTGCGGGGGGCAGACCGATGAGGTCGCGCAGGAGGGGGTAGATGGCGACGTTGTCGAACGCGCCGATGCGCTTGCCCGGCACGAAGGCGGGGCCGTTGGCGACGAACAGCGCGCGCATGTCGGGCGCGCGGTTGTCGTAGCCGTGATTGCCGAGATCGACCGGCTTCGATGGCGGCGATTTAAGAATCAGCCAGCCAGATTCGGCGAGGCACAGGATCGGCGGAACGCGTGGGTTGGTGCCATAGTGCAACCGGGCAGGGATCGCGCGCTTGGGCCAGCAGGTCATGTGCGGGTGCCGCGCGGTCATCGCACGTTCGACCGCGACTTCGCGGGTCGCTGCGGGCACCAACGTGGCATAAGGTCCGCTCTCGATCACGCGATAGTCGGCGGCGGGGGCGATGGCGTCGAGCGCGATCGTCCGCTCGGTCGCGGTTGCGGCCATGCCGTGGTCGGCGACGATCACCAGGTTGGCGGGCTGGCCGATCCCGGCGAGCCCGTCGACCAGCGATCCGATCGCGGTGTCGACGGCAGCGACCGCGGCGGTTGTCTGCGGCGCCGCGGGGCCGAATTCGTGGCCGGCGCTGTCGACGGTGTCGAAGTACAGCATCACCAGCCGGGGGCGGGTCGCCGCGGGGCGCCGCAGCCAGTCGATCACGGTATCGACCCGCTGGCGTGCCGTCAGGTTGGCGTTGAACTGCTGCCAATCCTGCGGGCGCGTGCCGCCGGCGGTAATGCCGTGGTCGCCCTTCTTTTCGGTCGATCCCCAGGCGACGTTGGAGCCGGGCCACAACATCGTCGCGGTGCGGATGCCGGCGCGCTCGGCCGCGACCCAGACCGGCTCGGCGGCGTTCCACCAGAACGGGTCGTCGGTGGCCATCGTGAAGGTCTCGCCGGGGCGCGCGGCATCCTCCATCGTATTCGCAACGATGCCGTGGCGATCGGGTACGTCGCCGGTCACGAGCGTCCAGTGATTGGGGAAGGTCTTGGACGGGAAGGACGGCCGCATTGGGCCGGTCACGCCGCCGGATGCCAAGCGGTTCAGCACGGGCGTCACGCCGCGATTGAGATAGTCCGGGCGAAAGCCGTCGATCGATACCAATATGGTGACCGGCGTTCGCGCCTGGGTGTTCGCCAGCACGCCGGTGGCGGGACCCGCGGGCCGGGTGACGGGGGCGAGCGCGGGCGGGGTGTGGGGATAGGCGCATGCCTGCAGCGCCAGAGCCGAGAGGATCGCCGTCACCTTGCGCATAATCACCTCCGCTGCCGACACCTCGAGTACGAACCTCTCGAACCGGACGACCCCGACTCCGTTCGTGCTGAGCGAAGTCGAAGCACATTGCCCGGAACCATGCCCTTCGACTTCGCTCAGGGCGAACGGAATATAAGAATGCGATTCCGTCCAAAACGCTTCAAACGTTGAAGCGGAACAGCATCACGTCGCCGTCGTGGACGACATAGTCCTTGCCTTCCTGCCGCAATTTGCCCGCATCGCGCGCGCCGCTCTCGCCCTTGCACGCGACGTAATCGGCAAAGGCGATCGTCTCGGCACGGATGAAGCCGCGTTCGAAGTCGGTGTGGATCTCGCCCGCAGCTTGCGGCGCACGGGCGCCCGCGTGGACGGTCCAGGCGCGTGCCTCTTTGGGACCGACGGTGAAGAAGGTCAGCAGATCGAGCAAGGTGTAGCCGGCGCGGATCACGCGGGTGAGGCCGGTTTCCGACAGCCCGAGGTCGGACAGGAACTCGCTGCGATCCTCGGGTGCCATCGTCGCGATCTCGGCCTCGATCGCCGCCGACACGACAACCGCCTGCGCGCCCTCGGCCTTCGCCTTCTCGAAAACCCGCGCGGAAAAGTCGTTGCCCTCGGCGGCATGCGCCTCGTCGACGTTGCAGACGTAGAGCACCGGCTTGGCGGTCAGCAGCTGCGCCTGCGCGAAGACGCGGGCTTCCTCGTCGTCCTTCGGCTGGGTGAGCCGCGCGGGCTTGCCCCGACGGAGCAGGTCCAGCGCTCGACCGAGGACAACGGCGCCGATCTTGGACTCCTTGTCGCCCTGCTGCGCCTTTTTCGCGAGATTGGGGACCCGCTTCTCCAGGCTCTCCAGGTCGGCGAGCATCAGTTCGGTCTCGACCGTCTCGGCATCGGCGATCGGATCGACCTTGCCCTCGACATGGGTGATGTCGCCGTCCTCGAAGCAGCGCAGCACGTGGACGATCGCGTCGACCTCGCGAATGTTGCCGAGGAACTGGTTGCCGAGCCCCTCCCCCTTCGACGCGCCGCGGACCAGCCCGGCGATGTCGACGAAGGCGAGCTGCGTTTCGATGATCTTGGCGGCGCTGGCGATGGCGGCCAGCGAATCGAGCCGTTCGTCAGGGACCGCAACGTTGCCGACGTTGGGCTCGATCGTGCAGAACGGGTAGTTCGCCGCCTGCGCCGCCGCGGTCTGCGTCAGCGCGTTGAACAGCGTGGACTTGCCGACATTCGGCAGCCCGACGATACCACAGCGGAAACCCATCTCAGTCCTTCGTGCCGCAAAGCGCTGCGCCATAGAGGGCGGGGCCGCGAAACGCCAGCAGCGGCGGGCCGCTATGGCCCATCGAACCGCTGCCGGACTCGCCGATCCAGGCGCGTCAGCATCGAAGCCACGATACTGCCGCCTTAATTCGCGCGGATCGGCGTATCCCGCGTTGCGGCCGCGGATCGTCCGCCGCCGCCGCTGCGGCCGCCCCACTGACCGCCTCCCGGATTGCCGGTGGGCGTTGCGCTGGAACGATTGCCGCGAAACCCCTGCCCGCCATCGCTCCGGCCCCGATACCCTTGGCCGCCGGGATTGCCGCGATAGCCCTGCGCGCCATCGCTGCGAGACCCGCGAAAGCCTTCCGCACCGGGGTTGCCGCGGTAGGTCTGGGCGCCAGGGGTGCCGCGATCGGTCTGTGTACCTCGGTCGCCGCGGTAACCCTGTGTTCCCGGTCCGCCGCCATAGCCCTGATTGCCCGGCGTCCCGCGATAGCCTTGCGCGCCCGGCGCATAACCGTTGCGGTCGCCGCGGCCGCGGCCGTCACCGCGACCCTGCCAGCGGCCATCGTTGCCGTCGCCGCGACCCTGCCAGTTGCCGCCGCGGTCACCGCGATCGTTGCGGTAGAAGCCGTTCCACGATCCCTGGCCGTTCCAGTCGCGACTGCGATACCGCTGCTGTCCGCTCCAATAGCGTTGCTGGGCGTTGTTCCAGCGGTAGGGGCGGCGGTAGCTGTCGTAGACGTAGATGCCGGTGCCGGGATAATAATAGTCGCCGTACCAGCCGAAGTACGATGGCGAATAGCCCGCGTACCCGCCATAGCCGCTGTCGTAATATCCGTTGCCGTAATAGTCGCCGTAGCCGCTGCCATACCCCGTCTCGAGGCCGCCATAGCCGTAACCGTCGGTGCACGCGCCGAGCCCGAGGGCCAAGCCGACCGCGGCGCACAGGCCGCCGATGCGTCTGGAGATCATGTCGTCGCTCCCATACCCGGGGCATGCAGCGGATACGCGCTGCCGCTCTTCGGATAACGCGAACGGGTGTTGTGGGTTCCGGCGGGGGGCGCCCGCCGCATGCAACCCGCCCGGGGCACCCCTCAAAGTATTACTTTGATGGGATCCGTGGCGGGCTATGCTGCGCCGGCCGGGCTTGCGCGGGCGGCGGGGCGTGGCTGCGCCTGCGCTGCGCCTAGTGCTTCACCCCGCGCCACACGTTCTGGTACGCGCCCCATGCCAGGAAGCAGAAGATCACCAGGAACAGCACCGCAGCCAGCCCGGCGCCATGCCGCGCCTCGAGGTTCGGCTCGGCGGTCCACATCAGGAAGGCGGAGATGTCGCGTGCCATCTGGTCCTTGGTGGCCTTGGTGCCGTCGGCATAGCCCACCTGCCCGTCGGAGGTCAGCGGCGGCGGCATCGCGATGTTCAGGTTCGGATAGACCGGATTGAAATACAATCCTTCCGGCGTCTTGGCATCGGGGAACTTCTTCAGCAATTCCTCGCCGTGCTCGTTCTTGTAACCTGCCTGGTCGCGGTAGCCGAGCAGCAGCGCATGGACATAGTTCGCCCCGCCCTCGCGCGCCTTGGCCATCAGCGAGAGGTCTGGCGGCAGCGCGTTGTTGTTGGCGGCACGCGCGGCGGTCTCGTTGGCGAACGCCCAGGGAAAGCGATCGGACGGCACGTTCTTGCGGGTCGACGCCTCGCCGGTCTCCGGGTTCACCGTCGGCTGCTCGATCGCCCACTGGTTGGCGATCGCCTTCACCTCGGCCTCCGAATAGCCGATCTTCTGCAGATCGCGGAACGACACGAACTTTAGGCTGTGGCAGGCCGAGCAGACTTCCTTGTACACCTGGAAGCCGCGCTGGACCTGGCGGCGGTCGAAACGGCCGAACATGCCGTCGGACGCCAGCCCGATGCTCTCCGGCTCGACGCGGAACTCATGCTGCGCAGAGGGCGGCGCCGGATCGGTGATCGCGGTCTTCACCGTGCCGAACAGCGCGATCGCCAGCACGCCGACGAAGGCGAGCCCGATCAGGTAGGAGATTGCACGAACCATGTTTTGTCTTTCGTCCCCGAACTTTTCTAAACGCTCGTGCTCAATGCGCCATTGCGGTCTGCGCGGGGCTGGTGCCGCCGTGCTTGCCCAGAACCGCCTCGGTGATCGAATGGGGCAGCGGGCGCGGGCGCTCCGAGCGTGCGACCAGCGGCAGGATGATAAGAAAGTGCGCGAAATAATAGGCCGAGGCGAGCTGCCCCAGGATCACGTTGCGCGCATTCGCCTCGGCACCGCCGACATAGCCGAGCAGGAGGATGTCGAAGAGCAGCACGATGAGGAACACCCGGTATTTCGGGCGGTAGTTCGCCGAGCGGACCGGCGACGAATCGAGCCACGGCAGGAAGAACAGCAGCAGGATCGACCCGAACATCGCTAGCACGCCCCACAGCTTGGCGGGCAGGATGAAGTCTGCGGTGAACGACTTCAGGATCGCGTAGAACGGCAGGAAATACCATTCAGGCACGATGTGCGCAGGCGTCGAGAGCGGGTTCGCCTCGATGTAATTGTCCGGGTGGCCCAGCAGGTTCGGCGAGAAGAAGATGAGGGCGGCGAAGATCAGCATGAACACGCCCACCCCGACCGCGTCCTTCGCGGTGTAATAGGGGTGGAACGGCACGGTGTCCTGCTCGCCCTTGACGTCGACGCCGGTCGGGTTGTTCGACCCCGGAATGTGCAGCGCCCAGATGTGGAGGATGATGACTCCCATCGTCACGAACGGCAGCAGATAGTGGAGCGAGAAAAAGCGGTTGAGCGCGGCGTTATCGGGCGCGAAGCCGCCGAGCAGCCAGATGCGGATGCTTTCCCCGACAAGCGGGATCGCCGAGAAGAAGCCGGTGATGACCTGCGCGCCCCAGAAGCTCATCTGCCCCCAAGGCAGCACGTAGCCCATGAAGGCGGTGGCCATCATCAGCAGGAAGATGACGACGCCGAGCAGCCACACCATCTCGCGCGGCGCCTTGTACGACCCATAATACAGGCCGCGGCCGATGTGGATGTAGACGACCAGCAGGAACATCGACGCGCCGTTCGCGTGCGCATAGCGCAGGAACCAGCCTGCGTTGACGTCGCGCATGATGCTTTCGACCGAGCCGAAGGCGACGCCGGCGTTGGCGGCGAAATGCATCGCCAGCACGACCCCGGTGACGATCTGCAGCGTCAGCGCCATGCCGGCGAGGACGCCGAAGTTCCAGAAATAGTTGAGGTTGCGCGGTACCGGATAGCCTGCGCCGACCGCATTGTAGACGAGGCGCGGCAACGGCAGTTTCTCGTCGAGCCACCGCATCAGCGGCTGCTTCGGCTCGTAGTGCTTGGCCCAGGGAAAGCTCATAAGTGCCTCAGCCGACCGTGACGGTCGTGTCGGAGTTGAAGGTGTATTCGGGAACGAAGAGGTTCTTCGGTGCCGGGCCCTGACGGATGCGCGCCGCGGTGTCGTAGGCAGAGCCGTGGCATGGGCAGAAATATCCGCCGAACGGGCCGCGATTGTCGCCTTCGTGGATGCCCAGCGGGATGCAGCCGAGATGGGTGCAGACGCCGAGCGTGATGAGCCAGTTCTGCTTGCCCGCCTTGGTCCGTTCGGCGAGCGTCTGCGGATCGCGCAGCGACCCGATGTCGACCGCATTGGCCTCCGCGATTTCCTTCGGCGTCAGATTGCGGACGAACAGCGGCTGTTTGCGGAAGGTGGTGACGATGCCCTGCCCGGGTTCGATCTTGCTGACATCGACCTCCGTGGTCGATTGCGCCAGCACGTCCGCGCTTGGGTTCATCTGGTTGACCAGCGGCAGCACGATCGCGACCGCGCCGACGCCCGCGAAGGCGACAGCGGCGATGTTGATAAAATCACGGCGGCGGGGATCGTGGACGTCCTCGTTGAACGGCTCGGGCGATTCACCGGGAGGAACCATGTCTGCGTCAGTCGCCATTCACCTGGACCCGTTACCTTGAACTTGGAAAGCCTTGCAGCGGACCCGCCGTGCTTTCGCGCGACTGCCCGCTTCGATGCCCTTCGGTCCCGCGAAAGGCACGGGCCTGATAGACGCGGACACGCGGGTTTGCCAACAGCATTTGTGGGGACGGACCGGTCCGCGGGAGGGAGACGGATGCGCATCGCCTTGTACGAACCCGACATCGCGGGAAATGTCGGCACGATTCTGCGCACCGCGGCATGCTTCGGGGTGGCGGTCGACGTGATCGAGCCCGCAGGCTTTCCGTGGAGCAGCCGCTCGCTGGCGCGCGCGGGTATGGACTATGCGAGCCGGGCCGAGGTGGCGCGGCATGCCGACTGGGCGGCGTTCCGGAACGCGACGGACGGGCGGCTGGTGTTGCTGACCACGACCGGGGCGATCGACCTGCCCGAGGCACGGTTCGAGCGCGACGATGTGTTCGTGTTGGGTTCGGAAGGGTCGGGCGTGCCGGACCACATTCACGCCGCCGTCGACCTTCGGGTGCGGGTGCCGATGCGAGACGGGTTCCGCTCGCTCAACGTCGCAGCCACCGCGGCGATCGTGGTGGCGGAGGCCATGCGCCAAACGGGATGGGTTTTGTAGGTCCTTTTCGAGCTTGTTCGGGGAGGAATTGCGGTGGGCTCGCGGCTTGCGTAAGCCTTTCCCCATGCACCCGCTCGACCCGCAACAAGCCGCCGCACGCACCTGGTTCGAATCGCTGCGGACGCGGATTTGCGCCGTCTTCGAGGGCATCGAGCGCGAGGCCGGGTCGGACGCCGCGTTCGACTATCTCTCCTGGGACCGCGTCGATCCCTCGGGAGAGCCGGGCGGCGGCGGCGTGCGCGGGGTGATGAAGGGGCGGGTGTTCGAGAAGGTCGGGGTCAACGTATCGACCGTCGGCGGCACGTTCGAGGGCGACTTCGCCAGGTCGATTCATGGCGCCGGCGAGAACCCGGCGTTCTTCGCGACCGGGATCAGCCTGGTCGCGCACATGGCCAATCCGCACGTCCCCGCGGTGCACATGAACTGCCGCTATCTGGTCACGACCAAGCGCTGGTTCGGTGGCGGCGCCGACCTCAATCCGCCGCTGCCGGTGGCCGAGGACACCGCCGATTTCCACGCAACGTTGCAACGCGTGTGCGACGCCCATGACGCGGAGTATTACCCCAAGTTCAAGGCGTGGGCGGACGCGTATTTTTGGCTGCCGCATCGCCAGGTCCACCGCGGCGTCGGTGGCATTTTCTTCGATCACTTGGAGAGCGGGTTCGATGCCGACTTCGCGTTCGTGCGCGATGTCGGCGAGGCGTTTGTCGACGCCTATCCGCGAATCGTGCGGCGGCGCATGCACGATCCGTTCGACGAGGCCGACATCGCGGCGATGCGGGCATGGCGGGGGCGCTACGCCGAGTTCAACCTGGTCTACGACCGCGGCACGCTGTTCGGGCTGAAGACCGGGGGCAACATCGACGCGATCCTGATGAGCCTGCCCCCGGTTGCGACATGGGACTGACGCCGGTCGCGGCGGATCATGTCGCGACGGTGGTGACCTCGCTCGAGATGACGCAGCGACCGGCCTTGAGGCCCCTTCCCGCCTCCCCGCTGCGGCTGGTGACATGGCAGCGACCTGCGCCGGAGCGATATCGCGCGCTGTTCCGGCGGGTCGGCGCGCGGTGGCTCTGGTATTCGCGCCTCGCGCTCGACGATGCCGCACTCGTGCGAATCGTCCACCACCCGCGCGTCTCGGTGTTCGCGGTGGTGGATCGCGCGGGAATCGAAGTGGGCATGGTCGAGCTCGACGTCCGAACCGCAGGCGATTGCGACATCGCCTATTTCGGGCTGGTGCCCGAATTGGCCGGGCACGGGCACGGGCGATGGCTGATGGCCGAAACGCTGGCACGGGCCTGGACCGCGGGGGTCGTCCGGGTGCGGGTGAACACCTGTACGCTGGATCATCCGTCGGCGCTCGGCTTCTATCGCGCGCAAGGGTTCGCGGCGACGGCGCGCACGCTGGAGACCTTCCCCGATCCGCGCGCGCTGGGACTGCTGCCGCCCGACGCGGCACCGCAAACGCCCTATCTGGCGAGCCGCCGGTAGAGCGCGACCTGGGCGAGTGCGAGTACGAGTGCTGCCACCCACGCCACCCCGGCGGCGGCGGCGTCGATCATCGCGAGCAGCACCGGGTTGGCGAAGGTGCCGGCGCGAACGCCGTGCTCGGCGGCGATCACCGATGCGCCGAGCACCTGCCCGCCGACCATCGCCGCGCCGACCAGCAGCCCGATCGCCAGCCCGTGGCCGCGGGTGGATCGCCAGCTGCGCGCGATCGCAGTCACCGCGCCGGTGCCGCGTTCGCCGATCACCACCGGGCCGATCAGCACGGTGCGGGCGAGGACGTAGACGATGGCGGGCAGCACGACGACCGGCGCGAACGGGATCGAGAGCGCGATCAGCGCCACAACTCCGCAGGGCAGCGACACCAGCGCCGTGGCGAGGAACGCGCGGGGGAACAGCAGCGCGGCGCGCGCCAGCGCCGCACCGGTCGCGCGCGTAGGCGCAGCGTAGAGCGAGACGATCGCGAGCGCACCATATTGGCCGACGAGCGTGGCAGCAACGTACCAGCCGCCATAGGCCGCGATCCAGGGCTCGAGCGCCTGGGCCCACGTCTCCACGCCCGTACCCGGCGCACCGGCAGGCATCGGTGGGACAAGCAGCAGCAGCGCATATTGCGGCAGGAAGACCAGCAGCGCCGACACCGGCGACAGGATCGCCCGGTCGCGCCGCCACAGCGCGCGGACATGGCGCAGGATCGCGGCGAGATCGAGCGTCATGCGAAAACCGCCGCCACCCCTCGCTGCGTCACCGCGACGTAGAGCTGCGCGGTGAAAGCGGCGGCGATGACGGAGAAGATCGTCGTCACCACGCCCGCGGCGGCGGCGGCCAGGAAGGCGACGGTGGCGGAGCTGTCGAGCAGCAGGCCGAACACCGCACCGGTGATGAACTGCGCGGCACTGACCGCTACTCCGATGACGACCAGATAGAGCAGGACCACCCCGACGAGCCGCCACGTCAGTCCGCGGGTCAGCTCCCACGAGCGACGGAATGCGCCGAGGCCGCGGCGTTCGTTGAGCACGACGGCATTGGTCAGCACCAGCCGCACGCCGATCAGCAAGCCGGCGATCAGCAGCGCCAGCGCATAGAGTGCGAGGAACGCGGCGGTGCCGCCACCGATGTCGGGCAGCGTTCCGCGCGTCCCCATTGCGGTGAAGTCTGCGCCCGACAGGCCGACGACGACCCCGACCGGCACCAACAGCATCATCACGACCAGGATCGCGACGATCGTGACTGCCAGCGCCACCGGGAAGCGAGCGGTCGCCTGGCGGGTCGCATCGGCGTGGGTGGTCGCGGGATCGGTGGCGACTGCCAGCAGCGCCAATTGGCCCCACAAAGCGATGAGCGCGGCGACGATCGCGAGCAGGCCACCCGCCAGCGCGAAGCCGGTCGAGCCCGGCGTCAGCAGCAGCGTGACCGCATCGCGCACCAGCGCGGGCAAGAACAGCGTCGACGCCGCGATACTCGCGAGCACGCCGGTGCGCCCGCGCACGACGTCCATCGCCCGATCCCACACATTGCTCATCGAAACCATGCCGACCCCCGTTCGCTTGCGCGGCACCTAACGCACCGCGTGCCGGCTTGCCAGCGCGGCCGTGCTGCGCGAGAGCGTCGTCCGTGCCGAACCCGCCCGATCTTGCCGATATCGACTGGCGCGTGGAGCCGCGGCTTGTGCCCTACCGCCAAGCGCTCGCGACGATGGAGGCGCGCGCCGCGGCCGTGCTGGCGCGGGAGGCACGCGAGTTGATCTGGTTGGTCGAGCACCCGCCGCTCTACACCGCGGGGACGAGTGCCGACCCCGCCGAGCTGATCGAAGCGCGCTTTCCGGTGTTCGCCAGCGGGCGCGGCGGGCGGTACACCTATCACGGGCCGGGGCAGCGGGTGGGGTATCCGGTGCTCGACCTGGCGCGGCGCGGCAAGGACGTGCGCGGCTACGTCCATGCGCTCGAAGGCTGGGTGATCGCTGCGCTCGCACGCCTCGGCATCGCGGCGTTTCGCGCCGAGGGGCGGGTCGGCATCTGGACGGTGGATGACGGGAAGGAAGCCAAGATCGGTGCGATCGGAGTCCGGGTGCGGCGCTGGGTGACGCTGCACGGCTTCGCGGTCAACGTCGCCCCCGACCTGACGCATTTCGGCGGCATCGTGCCGTGCGGACTGCCGGATTTCGCCGTGACGAGCATCGCGCGGCTGACCGGCGCCGGCGACATGGCAGCACTGGACGCCGCGCTCGCCGCAACGGTTCCGGCATTCCTGCAAACTCTTTCTTGCCCGCTGAAAAACGAGGCTTGAGGGCAACCCCCGAGTCGTTTAATGTCCACGTTGATTTGGGGCTTTAACGGGGCCAGCGAGGCCTTTTCCAAATCCTCTATCTAGGGAGCTTCCGATGCGTGCACTGATTTCCAAGGTTCTGACCGGTTCGATGATCGCGGGCGCCGCTCTGGCGGTTTCGGCTTGCGGTCCCAAGACCGACACCACGACCGAGAACACGATGGTCACCGACATGAACGCCACCGAGGGCATGGACACCATGACCGACAACATGACCGCCGTCGATGGCGCGTCGAACGGTGGCATGATGGCGAACGACAGCGGCATGATGTCGGGCGGCAACGACACCATGATGATGTCGAACACCACGACGACCACGAACGCGATGTAATCGCACATCGAAGCACGGGCCCGGCGTTGCTGGGCCCGGTTTTCGGGCAAGGGCCGCTCGGGCGAGCGCTCGGCAAAGCATGACTTTGCCGGACGCATCGACCCGGGTGGCCCTTTGCTTTTGGGGCGCACCACGGATGCTGTCCCGGGCGATGCGACGAAGCGCTTCGTCGCATCGTGGTTAAAAAAGCGTTTGGGCCCGAGTCGAAAAGGCCGTAGAATCACGGGCCTGGGCTTTTCGGGGACGGTGGGATGAGGGTTGTGCGTAACGTCTTGGGGGGATGCGCTCTGGCAGCGGCGGTTTTGGCCGCAATGCCGGCCACCGCGCAATTCTATCTCCAGCCAAAGGAAATGGCGGGCACGCCGGTGAAGGGCGACGAACCCGGCATTGCGCTGCCCCTGCCGGGCGCGACCGACGCGGAGCGGCGCGCAGGACTGGTGTGGACGATGCGCGCGGCGCTCAACGTCGCCGCGCTGCAATGCCAATTCGAGCCGACCCTGCTGACCGTCGGTCACTACAACGGCATCCTGCTCGATCACGGGCCCGAGCTGAAGGGTGCCTTCGACACGCTCACAAAATATTTCATCCGGACCGCCAAGACCAAGGCGGCGGGGCAGTCCGCGCTCGACCAATATGGCACGCGCACCTATTCCGCGTTCGCCACAGTGGCCGCGCAACGCAATTTCTGTGAGACCGCGCACATGATCGGGCGCGACGCGGTGTTCACCCCGCGCGGCCATTTCGGTGAGCTGGCCGAAACGCGGATGCGCGAATTGCGCAATAGCTTGGTGCCCTACGGCGAGCAGATGTTCCCGCGCTACATGCGGCTCAGCACCGTGGCGACCCCGGTTCCCCGGCTGGAGGCGATCTGCTGGAACAAGAAGGGCGAATGGGTGACCAAGAAGTGCGGCGCGCAGAACTGGCCGCCGGTGGGCGTCGGGATGGCGGCGCGGTAGGCCGAGCCTATCGTATCCCCAGAAGCTTGTGGGTCTGCAGCGTCAAGCGCCACCACGGCCGCGCCATCACCAGTGCCATCGCGTCGCGGTGGTTCGCCGCCGCATCGGCATCGTCGAGCGGCTGGATGAGCCGGTGCGCGAAATCCCAGCGTTCGACGGTGTCGAGGTCGATGCCCGCCTGCGGCCACACCAGCTTCAATTCGTCGCCGCGCGTCTGGACCACGTCGGCCCCCGCCTTGGGGCTGATGCACACCCAATCTATGCCGGGGTGGACGGCAAGCGTGCCGTTGCTCTCGATCGCGATCCGAAAGCCTGCGGCGTGGAGCGCCAAGACGAGCGCGTCGTCGACCTGAAGCATCGGCTCGCCCCCCGTCAGTACGACGAAGCGGTGATCGCGCCCCTCCCCCCAATGCCCTTCCACCGACGCGACGAGGGTCGCGGCATCGACGAAACGCCCGCCGCCCTCACCGTCGGTGCCGACGAAGTCGGTGTCGCAGAAGCGGCACACCGCGGTTGCGCGGTCGCGCTCGCGCCCCGACCACAGGTTGCAGCCGGCAAAGCGCACGAACACCGCGCGGGTGCCCGCATTCACCCCCTCGCCCTGAAGCGTCAGGAACATTTCCTTGACCGCATAGGCCATCTCAGGCGGCGTAGCGCGTCGGATCGGCGACGCCCGCCTCGACGAACCCCTTCGCGCGCAACCGGCAGCTGTCGCAGGCGCCGCAATGCAGCCCTTCAGGGGTCGGATCGTAGCACGACCAGCTGAGCCCCATGTCGAGGCCTAACCGTGTACCCTCCAGCACGATCTGCGCCTTGGTCATCGCTTGCAGCGGCGCGTGGACGCGAAAGCGCTCGCCCTCCACGCCGGCTTTGGTCGCCAGTTCGGCAAGCGTCTCGAACCCGGCGATGAATTCCGAGCGACAGTCGGGATAGCCCGAGTAATCGAGCGCGTTGACGCCGATGCACAGGTCGCGCGCGCCCGCCGCCTCGGCCCAGCCGAGCGCCAGGCTGAGAAAGATGGTGTTGCGCGCGGGCACGTAGGTAACCGGGATGCCCTCTCCCACCCCGTCCTTGGGCACCGCGATATCGGCGGTCAGCGCCGATCCACCGAAGGTCGACAAGTCGAGCGGCAGCACGATGTGACGCTCGGCGTCGAGCATGTGCGCGACGCGCCGCGCGGCGGCGATCTCGATCTGGTGGCGCTGGTTGTAGTTGATCGACAGCGCGAGCAGCCGGTGGCCACGGCTCCGCATCATCGCGGCAGCGACCATGGAGTCGAGCCCGCCCGAGACGAGCGCGACGACGAGCGGTTGGGATGTTGACATGATCGTCGGCGCGCTAGGCCAGACTGGGCTGGACCGCAATGCCGAGGCACCCTGCAAGGCCCGCAAAAGAAGGGCCGCCCGAAAGCGGCCCAGTACGAGCGTTGCCGCCCATCAAGGGAGAAAACCGTGCCGAAGAGAAGCACGTCCTGCGCCCATAGCGCACGAGCGTTAACAGATCATCAAAGAAACCAGGGTGCCGGGTACAAATAAACCAATATAAAGAAAGAACATACGTTTGTGTAAGGAATAGACGAGCGGCGGCTCAGGAAGGTATCGGGAACTTGGTCGCACAAAAAGCGCAGTCGACCTCGATAACACCGTTATCGT
Source organism: Sphingomonas sp. (assembly GCF_964263785.1). Lineage (GTDB taxonomy): Bacteria > Pseudomonadota > Alphaproteobacteria > Sphingomonadales > Sphingomonadaceae > Sphingomonas. The sequence continues at coordinate 42,267 of NZ_CAXVWL010000121.1, read as the reverse complement.
CTGCCATCGACCGCCGATCGTCGTCCGAGAACTTGGCGAGCACCGATGCGACGTGATCGGGCGTGCACCGGCATCCGCGCGCCAGCGTGGTGCGCGCGAGAACGCGGACGTCCTGCTCCTCGTTGAACAGCCGCCAGACCAGCGTCTCCAGCGGCAGCGCGGCGTCGGCGAGCTCGTCGACCCCCATCGTCGATCCCAGCGCCTGGACATGCTCCCATGCGGGATGGTCGAGCCGGGTATGGAGCCGTTCGCGCCCGTCCTCGCCCTCGGGCAGGTGCTGGAGGAACAGCCCGCCTGCGACATGGCGCCCGTCGGTACCGCGCCGCACGCCGATCCGCACCAGCGTCGGGATCTGCTCGGACTGAACGAAATAGCTCTCGACCGCTTGCGCCAGCGTCTCGCCGTCGAGCGGCACAATGCCCTGATAGCGCCCGCCGGTGGTTTCGAGATCGAAGGTGATCGCGAGATACCCCTGCCCGAACAGCGCGAACAGCGTCGGCTGCTCGGGCGCGGCAGCCAGTTTGTCGGCGTCGTACTGGATGTATCCGCGCAGCTCGCCGCCGCGATAGTCGCAGACGAGCAGCTGAACGACGCCGTTCTCGGTGCGGGTCTGCATCGTCAGCTGGCCCGCCGCATCCTTCAGCGTCGATCCGACCAGCGCGACGAGGGTCAGCGCCTCGGCAAGCAGCGCCTCGATCGCGGGTGGATAGGCGTGCGCGGCGAGCACGGTGTCGAGCGTGGGCCCGAGGCGAACGAGTCGGCCGCGGGCGCTGCGCGACGGGATGGCGAAGCCCAGCGCCTGGTCGATTTCGATAGTTTCTGTAGACATGCTCGGGCGATATGGGTTCCGGCTGCGCAGGTTCAACGTCCTGCTGGCACTACCCCATCGTTCGCCCTGAGCGAAGTCGAAGGGCATGGGACTCAGGTGCTTCGACTTCGCTCAGCACGAGCGGGAAAGGGACTTCATCCGATCTGGCCGAAGCACCAGCGCAGGATGGATTTCTGCGCGTGCAGCCGGTTCTCCGCCTCCGCCCAGATCAACGATTGCGGCCCGTCGATGACCTCGGGCGTCACTTCCTCGCCGCGGTGGGCGGGGAGGCAGTGGAGGAACTTCGCGTCCGGCTTGGCGAGCGCCATCAGTGCGGCGTCGACCTGATACGGCGCGAGCGCCGCTAGCTTGGTCTCGGCATGCGCTTGGCCCATCGAGATCCAGGTATCGGTGACGACGATGTCGGCGTCCTCGACCGCCTCACGCGGCGACGCGACGACGCGCGCGCGGCCCGAGGCGCGGACGATCGCTTCTTCCTCGGGGGCGAATCCTTGCGGGCAGGCCGCGACGACGTCGAAGTGCATCAGCGACGCCGCTTCGACGATCGAAGCGAGCACGTTGTTGCCGTCGCCCAGCCACGCGACCTTCAGGCCGGGAAGCGCCTTGCCCGCTTCGATCATGGTCAGCAGGTCGGCCATGATCTGGCACGGATGCGAAGCATCGGTGAGGCCGTTGATGACGGGCACGCTCGCGTAATGCGCCATTTCCTCGACCTTGGCATGATCGTCGGTGCGGATCATGATCGCGTCGACGTAGCCCGACAGCACCCGCGCCGTGTCGGCCACGCTCTCGCCGCGGCCGAGTTGCATGGTGCCTGCATCCATGACGATCGAAGTGCCGCCGAGCTGGCGGATGGCCATGTCGAACGACACGCGGGTGCGCGTGGAGTTCTTCTCGAACACCAGCGCGAGGACGTACCCGGCGAGCGGAGCGTCGGCATCGGGCCTGCCCTTGGGCCATCCGGTGCGCGCGGCCTTGCGGTCGAGCGCGTCGGCCAGCATCGCGGCGATGCCATCGGAGCCGGCGTCGGCGAGGTTCAGGAAATGGCGCATTACAGTTCCTCTCCCTTCGGGAGAGGGAGGGAGGAGCGAAGCGACGGAAGGGTGAGGGCGACTGAAGAACGATACGTCGCACTCACCCTTCCGTCGCCGTCGGCGCGGGCCCATTCCCTCTTCCGGAGGGAGAGGGAGTTAGTCATCGCTCACCGGCACATACACCCGCGCCGCGTCGCTCAGCTTCTCGACGCATTCGGCGATGTGCGTCTCGTCCACTACCAGCGGCGGCAGGATGCGGACGACGTTCTCGCCCGCCGACACCAGCAGCAATCCGTAGTTGTCGCGGCAATGTTCGACGAAGCGGCGGCTGTCGCTCTTGAGCTTCAGGCCGAGCATCAGGCCGTGGCCGCGCACCGAATCGAACAGGTGATCGTGGTTGGGGATCATCTGCTCGAGCGACGCGCGCAACCGCGCGCCCATCGCCTCGACGTTCGCCAGGAAGCCGTCCGCCAGCACCACGTCGAGCACCGCTCCGGCCGCCGCCATCGCCAGCGGGTTGCCGCCATAGGTCGACCCGTGGGTGCCGAACACCATGCCCTTGGCGGCTTCCTCGGTCGCCAGGCACGCGCCCAGGGGAAAGCCGCCACCGATGCCCTTGGCCACCGACATGATGTCGGGGGTGATGCCGTACAGTTCGTGCGCGAAGAATTTGCCCGTCCGGCCGTAGCCGCACTGGACCTCGTCCAGGACGAGCAGCAGGCCGTGCTCGTCGCAGGCCTTGCGCAGCCCGGCCAGGAACTCCGGCGTGGCGACGCGGATGCCGCCTTCGCCCTGGATCGGCTCGACCAGGAACCCGGCAACGCTGTCGTCGATCATCGCCAGCGCACCGTCCAGATCGTTGAACGTCGCGTATTTGAAGCCGGGCAGCAGCGGCTCGAACCCATCGCGCATCTTGGCCTGGTTGGTCGCCGAGATTGCGCCCAGCGTCCGCCCGTGAAACGCGGTGTCGAAGGTGATGAGCGTGTTGCGCTCAGGATGGCCATTGGCGAAATGATAGCGGCGTGCGGTCTTGATCGCGCATTCCACCGCCTCCGCGCCCGAATTGGTGAAGAACACGGTGTCGGCAAAGGTCGCATCGACCAGCCGCTGCGCCAGATGCTCGCCCTGCGGGCTGCCGTAAAGGTTGGACACGTGCATCAGCGTCGCGGCCTGGTCGGCGATCGCCTTCGTCAGCGCGGGGTGGGCGTGGCCGAGCGCGTTGACCGCGATGCCGCTGGCGAAATCGAGATATTGCGCGCCGTCCTCGCCGTAGAGGTACACGCCCTGCCCTCGCACCGGACGCACCCCGCACCGCGGATAGACGGGCATCAATGGGGTGATCGGCACGAGCGGTTCCTTCCTCCAAACGAGAAGGGCGACCGATGGGCCGCCCGAGCCTTCCCATAACGGCGCGCCCTCGACCGGGTCAACACGGTTGCGCCTCTGTAGTGTGTTGCCTTGCCAACACACATCTGAAATCGAGGAGGGCGATCCGTGTCAAGCCACCCCTAGTCCCACATACGCAGCGCGGGCGTTGCCGACGACATCGGCTTCGAGCCCGAGGGCAGGAGCTCCAGTTCGTCGAGATCGAGCTCGACACCGACGAGAGCGCGATCGCTGAAGCCGGCGCGTTCGTCTGTAAGGACGCCAATATCGAGATGACGACGGTGTTTGGCAACGGATCGGCGGACCAGGGCGGCGGCTTCATGGGCAAGCTGCTCGGCGCGGGCAAGCGGCCGGTGACGGGGAGAGCCTGTTTATCACGGGCCTCACGCATCAGAGGCACGGTAAGGCACGGGTCGCCTTGGCCGCGGCGGAGCCCGGCGCGATCCCGCCGATCCGGCTCGGTGACTTGGACGGCACGCTGGTTACGGAGTAGCGAGGAACTCCACGTCGATACGGGCTGACTCGCCGCCTACACGCCGGGCGTCGACTTGGACCTGGTCAGCATCGGCGGGATCAAGTCGATGATCGGCGGCGGCGAAGGCGTGTTCTTCGCCCGGCTGCGGGGCCCGGGGACGGTGTGGATTCAGTCGGTGCCCTTCTCACGGCTTGCCGGGCGGATGCTGGCGGCTGCGGGATCGCGTGGCGGGGGGAACCGGGGCGAAGGGTCGGTGCTGGGCGGACTTAGAGACTTCATCGGGGGAACGATCAAAATAGTTTAACTGCCGCGGCTCTCGGCTATCTCGCTTGCGCCTTCGCAAAGAGATGATAGCTTCGCGCCTCCTCTCATAAGGAGCCATTCGTGAAGGACACGTTCAAGCAAGCCATAGGGTTCATCGATAGCGCAATCTCAAGCGCCGGACGTTGTGACGAGATCGCTAATAGAGCTGCTGCACGCGGCGACAGCGCTACAGCGGCAAGTTATCGGGGCAAAGCTGACGCGCAGATCACTCGGGCTGAGACGACGATTGCCAACCAGATGAAGAAGCTCTGATGACTGCTGGTGGTGCCCTGGCCAGCCACGACGGGCACCACCAATACGCTGTACTCTGCAATTTCTTCAAGCTTCTGGCTTTCAGGCCAGAAATCCACTCTTCACCGTAGATAGTCGCGATGACGCAGCTAGGTTTAGGTTCGTGACGGCTTGATCTGGTGTCCTTCCGACAGCGATCCAGCCCGGCGGATTTGCCCAGAACTCCGCGGCCTCGACGTCGCCGCCACAAGGGCCGTCACGCATTACCCAAGCTGCACGGGATGTTTCATTTACTAGCGCATCTGCGTTACGCACGGCAAACCAAGCGCCCCCGCTATACACGCCGCGGTACCGATCAACGAACACCGCAACAGGCCAATCTTCAATGTTGATGTCCATGCACCGATAGTAATGATGCCGACGCGATCATCAACGCGTCAAGCGTCGATCGCCTCGTCCTCCACCCGCGCCGCATTCTCCTGGATGAAGGCGAAGCGGTGTGCGGGGTTGGTGCCCATCAGGCGGTCGACTAGGTCCCTCACCCCTGCCCGCTCCTCATATTCCTGCGGCAGGGTGATGCGGAGCATGCTGCGTTTGGCGGGGTCCATCGTCGTTTCGCGCAATTGCTGGGGGTTCATCTCGCCCAGCCCCTTGAAGCGCGCGACGTCGACGTGTCTGCCCTTGAACACGCCGCGTTCGATCTTCTCGCGCTCGGCCTCGTCCATCGCGTAAAGCGATTTCGCCCCCGCGGTCAGCCGATACAGCGGCGGTTGCGCGAGGTGGAGGTGGCCGCGGCGGACGAGTTCGGGCATTTCCTGGAAAAAGAACGTCATCAAGAGCGTCGCGATGTGCGCGCCGTCGACATCGGCGTCGGTCATGATGACGACGCGTTCGTAGCGCAGCAGATCGGGGTTGCAGTCCTTGCGGGTGCCGCATCCCAGCGCCTGGATCAGGTCGGCGATCTCGCTGTTTGCCGCGATCTTGGCGCTGGTCGCGCTGGCGACGTTCAGGATCTTGCCGCGGATGGGCAGGATCGCCTGCGTCTTGCGGTCCCGCGCCTGCTTGGCGGAGCCGCCCGCCGAATCGCCCTCGACGATGAAGATCTCGGTGCCCTTGGGATCGTCGGTCGAGCAATCGGTCAGCTTGCCGGGCAGCCGCAACTTGCGGCCCGAGGTCGCCGTCTTGCGCTTGACCTCGCGCTCCTGCTTGCGGCGCAGGCGGTCGTCCATCCGCTCCAGCACATAGCCGAGCAGCGCCTTGCCGCGATCCATGTGAGACGCAAGGAAATGATCGAAATGGTCGCGGACGGCGCGCTCGACGAGCCCCGCCGCCTCGGGACTGGTCAGCCGATCCTTGGTCTGGCTCTGGAATTGCGGTTCGCGGATGAAGACCGACAGCATCAGCTCAGCCCCGACCATCACGTCGTCCGCGCTCAAATCCTTCGCGCGCTTGTCCTTCACCAGATCGGCAAAGGCGCGGAGCCCGCGGACGAGCGCCTGCCTGAGCCCCTGCTCGTGGGTGCCGCCGTCCGGCGTTGGAATGGTGTTGCAATACCAGCTGAAGCTGCCGTCGCTCCACAATGGCCAGGCCACCGCCCATTCGACCCGGCCCATCGCCGTGCCGGGAAAGTCCTGAGTCCCGGCGAAGAAGTCGCTGGTCGCGCATTCGCGGTCGCCGATCTGTTCGCGCAGATGATCGCCGAGCCCGCCGGGGAACTGGAACACCGCCTCGGCGGGCGTGTCGTCGGCAATGAGCTCGGGCGCACACTTCCAGCGGATTTCCACGCCCGCGAACAGATACGCCTTGGAGCGCGCTAGGCGGTACAGCCGTGCAGGCTTGAACAACAGTTCGGGACCGAAAATCTCGGAATCGGGAATGAAGGCGACCGAGGTACCGCGGCGGTTGGGCGTGTGGCCGAGTTCCTCCAGCGCGCCCATCGTGACCCCGCGCGAGAAGCGCTGGCGGTACAATCTGCGGTCTCGCGCGACCTCGACGACAGTATCCGACGAGAGCGCGTTGACCACCGACACGCCGACCCCGTGCAGTCCGCCGGACGTCGCATAGGCTTTCCCTGCGAACTTGCCGCCCGAATGGAGGGTGGAGAGGATGACCTCCAGCGCCGACTTGTTGGGAAACTTGGGGTGCGGATCGACCGGGATGCCACGGCCGTTGTCCACGACGGTCAGCCGGTTGCCGGGCTCCAGCGTCACCTCGATCCGCGTCGCATGGCCCGCGACCGCTTCGTCCATCGCGTTGTCGATCACCTCGGCGGCGAGATGGTGGAGCGCGCGCTCGTCGGTGCCACCGACGTACATGCCGGGGCGGCGGCGGACGGGCTCGAGTCCCTCGAGGACTTCGATCGACGACGCGTCGTAGCTGGAAGACGGTGCGGGCGAGATTCCGGATGTGGAGGCGAAGAGGTCATCGGCCATTGCCGGCAGCTATACCGCGTCCGCCGCCAACTGCAAAACTGTTGCCGTTTCGCCACATGCAAAAAGGTTTTCCCACAGCCGGGATATTTCGGTGTATGCTCGTGTTCCGTCGACGACTGCAACACTTCTCGGGAGTTCCCATGCGAAAGATCTTCATTGCCGCTCTGGCAGGAACCATGCCGCTGGCGGCGGCACCCGCCTTCGCCCAGGACAGCAGCGACACGCCGTTCTCCGGTATCTATGTCGGTGCGTCCGGCGGCTATGATATCCAGAAGAACGATGTCGGGGCCAGCATCCTGTTCGACCGCAACCTGGATGGCGGGTTCCGCGACACGGTTACGACCCCGACAGGCGCCAATGCGTTTTCGACCGGCTTCTGCAACGGCAGCGCGCGGACTCAATTGTCGCCGGCCGCGGGCGGGTCGTGCCGCAACGACCGTGACGGCTGGTCCTATTACGGCCGGGTCGGCGTCGATCACCAGTCCGGTCCGATCGTTTATGGCGCGGTCGGCGAGTTCGGCCGCTCGGAGATCACCGACAGCGTCACCGGCTTCTCGACGACGCCCGCCAGCTACGTGATGACGCGCAGCGTCGACTGGGAGGCCTCGATCCGCGGTCGTGCGGGCTTTGCGGCGAACAAGACGCTATTCTATGGCACGTTCGGCGCGGCTTATGCCAAGATCGACAGCTCGTTCGCGACGACCAACACCGCCAACGCCTTCGCCACCAGCGGCAAGAACCGGCAGTGGGGCTTCATCGGCGGTGGCGGCATCGAGCAGAAGCTGACCCCCAACATCTCGATCGGCCTGGAATATCTTTACCACGAATACCAGGACAACGATTTCCGTGTCCGGGCGACCGCAGGCGCCGGAATTGCGGGAAGCCCGGTCTTGCTGGCGGCCAACCCGTTCGTGCTCGCGCCGAATACCCGGGGGACCGACTTCCGCCGTTCCGACCCGCAGTTCAGCTGGAATTCACTGCGCGCGACAGTGGCGTTCAGGTTTTAAGGCGCAGCGCGGCTTGCAGCGCCCCCGCTGCAAGACTCGCGCAAGCGCGGCCAGCGTAGCGCCAGCTACGACTGACGACGCGGCTTTGCCGCGGCGCTGTGACCAACGAAAAGCCCGCCGGTCTCGCGATCGGCGGGCTTCTTCATATGTGGCCCGATCACCGGCAAAGCCGGCGATTCGTCGACCGCGGCTTGGGGCCGCGTCGGCCGTTCGGCGGGCCCAGCGCGCGTGGACCGCGTCGCGGTCCTATCGTGCCCTGGGCCCGCCGAATGGCAACGGCGGCGGCGGCCGCCGGTCGCGCCGGGGCAGCTGCGCCTGATACGCATGCCCGCAGTGCGAGACGCAATAGGGAAACCCGGGGTTCACCTTCTCGCCGCAAAAATGGAAATCGGGCTCGCCGGGATGCCCCAGCGGCCATTTGCAGATGCGGTCGTTGAGCTCGAGCAGACTCGTCTTGCCCGCGATCTCCGCCGAAGGCTTGGCGGGAACCAGGCGGCGCGGCGGCGCAGGGGTGCTGGGCGGCTGCTGCTCGCCGGGTGCCTGACGCAGGAACCCGCCCGGGCCGACCGAGCGCAGGATCGGCTGCGGCGGCGCGGCCGGAGCAGCAACGGCCGCGGGGGCCTCCAACTCCTCCTCCTCCTCCTCCTCGTCATCCATATCGACGTCCGTCTCGGGCGCAGGTGCGGCGCGCACGACGGGTTCGATCACAGGCGGCGCGGGCGGCGGTGGCGGAGGCGGCGCGGCAGCGATCGGTGCCGGCTCGACAGGTTGCACCGGCTCGACAGCCTTGCCCGGCTCGGCCACCTTCACCGGCTCGTTGGGCTTCACCGGCGACGGACGCGCCTGCAGCCCCAGCCGGTGCGCCTTGCCGATCACCGCGTTGCGGCTGACCCCGCCCAGTTCCTCGGCGATCTGGCTCGCGGTCTTGCCCGCTTCCCACATGCCCTTGAGCGTATCGATCCGCTCGTCGGTCCACGACATTCCCGTTATCCTTACATTGCGCGCAGCGTGGCCAGCGACTACCGCAGTGCGGCATGTCCAGCCAGTCCCCCATCGGCGAGAAACCTTCAGCGATCCGTTCCGCCCCCGGCGTTCCCACGATCAGGAGCGTCAATTGGGGTGGGCTGACCACGCTCTATATCAAGGAGGTGCGCCGGTTCTTCAAGGTGCAGCTCCAGACGATCTGGGCGCCCGCGATCTCGCAACTGCTGCTGCTGGTGGTGTTCACGACCGCACTCGGCGCGCGCGGAGAGGTCCATGTCGGCGGCGCTGTCGTTCCGTTCGCGGACTTCATCGCGCCCGGGCTGATCGTGATGGGGATGCTCAACAATGCCTTCGCCAACGCCAGTTTCTCGCTGCTCGTCGGCAAGATACAGGGCACGATCGTCGATTACCTAATGCCGCCGCTGTCGACCGCCGAGCTGCTCGCGGGGCTGGTCGGTGGCGCAGTCACGCGCGCGTTCTGCGTCGGCGGGGCGATCTGGCTGGCGATGGCGCTGTGGCCCGGGGTCCACGTCACCCCGCAGATGCTGCCCGCGATCGCGTGGTTCGGGCTGCTGGGATCGGTATTCATGGCATTGCTCGGGCTGCTGACGTCCATTTGGGCGGAGAAATTCGATCATGCCGCCGCGGTCACCAATTTCGTCGTCGCGCCGCTCGCTCTGCTGTCGGGCACCTTCTATTCGGTCGATCGGCTGGCGCCTGCGTTCCGCGCGGTGAGCCACCTCAACCCGATCTTCTACGTCATCTCGGGCTTTCGCTACGGGTTCCTGGGCGCCGCGGATTCGCCGGTGCTGCTCGGCAGCGTCGTGATCCTGGCGATCGACGTCGCGCTCGGGCTCGCCTGCTACCTGCTGCTCAAGAGCGGCTGGAAGCTTAGGAATTGAGGGCGCGCCCGCTCGCCCTCCTCGCGCTCGCGCCCACGGTCGCGCAGGCGCAGGCACCGGCGCCGGTTGCCAAGGCCCCCGCAACCCCGCTCCAGAGCCGCGTCGAGGCGCTGGTGGTGCTGTTTGCAGGTGGCGGCGATTTCGAAGCGGATTTCGCCGACCGCTTCCGCGCCGCTATCTCGCCCGAGCAGATGGCGGTCGTCACCGCCAAGCTGCGCGACCAGTTCGGCAAGCCGCTCGCTATCGAGCGCGTACAGGCGACCGGCGCTTGGCTGGCCGACGTCACGCTCGGCTTCGACCACGGCACCGCATCGATCACCCTCCAGATCGAGCCCACCGCGCCGTACCGCATCATCGGCTTGCGGATCACCGGCACGCAGTACCGCGACGACACCTTCGCGCACATCGCCGCCGACCTGCGCGCTTTGCCGGGGTCAGTCGGCTTCGGCGTCTATGCGCTGGAGGGCCGCGGGCCGCGGCCGGTGATCGAGGTCAACGCCGGCGGCGTGGCGCCGATCGGGTCTTCGTTCAAACTGTGGGTGCTCGCCGAAGCGGTGCGCCAGGTCCGCACCGGCATGCGGCGGTGGAGCGACGTGGTGACGCTCGGCCCCCGCTCGCTGCCCAGCGGCCAGATGCAGGCATGGCCCGCGGGGGCGCCGGTGACGTTGCAGACGCTGGCGACGATGATGGTGTCGATCAGCGACAATACCGCCACCGACACGCTGATGGCCACACTCGCCCGGGCGCGGGTCGATGCGATGGTCGCGACCGTCGGCGTGGCCGATCCGGCGCGGACGCTGCCGCTGCTGACGACCCGCGAGGCCGCGGCGATCAAGGCCGACCCCACGCTGCTCGCGGCGTGGACCCGCAGCGGCGTCGCCGGGCGGCGCACCCTGCTGCTGGCCAACCGCGCGAAGATCGCAGCCATGCCGCTCGACGTCGCGATGTTCGACGGCGCCCCGGTCGCTCCCGACGGGGTGGAATGGTTCGCGTCCCCGCGCGACATGGCGCGCACGCTAGACTGGCTGCGGATGCACGGCGACGGCCCGACCCAGGCGATGCTGGCGATCAACCCCGGCATCGCCCCGGGCAGCGCGCGCGCCTTCGGCTATGCGGGGTATAAGGGCGGGTCGGAGCCGGGGGTGATCGCGATGAATCACCTGCTGAACACGCGCGACGGGCATTGGTATGCCGTGACGGGGAACTGGCATCGGGGGGACGCGGCGGTCGATGACGCGGCGTTCGCGGCGATCATGGCGCGGGCGGTGGCGCTGGTGGCGCGGTAATATCGAGCATTAGCAGCGGAGATAGAACTCCCAGCTAGGGCTACTATCGACGCTTCTTTTTCAGTTTAGATGGATCGGATCCATCCGGATTGAACCCGCATCTGACCAGCATATCGTCAACGATTGCATCGGGGGTGCTGTAGCTGAAGCGAACATCTACCGCATCGGCGTCGAAATTTGCCGATCGTATAAAGACGGTACTGCTGCCCTTCATTGCAATAATGAATTTGATAGGATCAGTTCTATCGGTTTCTGATGTAACTTCGCGATCGTGCGAGTACCAGCGCACTGTTTCAGGTGGTCGTTGATCGAATCGATATTGGACGTCTGTACCGCCTAAAATTAATCCGGGCTGATTGTTACCAATATAGCGGTTGTAGTGAACTACAACACGAATTGAGGACCGTTCGGCTACGTTATCGCAGCCCATCGCTAAATACTCGTTGCCGCCGCCCACGATGGCGTAAACTGATTTAGCGTCACTGATCGGATCGGCGCGCTCCACGATTCGTAGCTGACCGCCAGCAACGGCGGCAATCAATAAGGCTGCAATCATTATGATACCCTACCTTCTATCCCGCCAGCGCCTCGACCAGCGCCTTGACCTTGGCCTGCCGCCATTGCGGGAGTGGGGCGACCAGCCAATAGCCTCCGTGCGACGGCACGGCGTCGCCCAGCATCGTCACCCGTCCCGCGGCGATGTCGCGTTCGGCGAGCATCTGCGGCACCATCGCGCGGCCCAGCCCCGCGGCGGCGGCGTCGATCGCCAGGCCAGCGTCGGCGACGCGGATGTGCGCCTCCAGGCCATCCCAGCCGATCGTCGTGTCGGGCGCGCCTTCGACCGCGACGGTGACCATGCCGTCGGATTCGATCGCCTCGCCCTCATGCTCGCCGGGGCCGTCGCCCCAGCGGATCGCGAGGTCGAGGTTGGCTTGGGCGAAGTCGACGCCGTCGGTGTCCGACAGCAGGACGAAGCGCACGTCGGGCTCTCGCGCGGCGTAGGCCGCCAGGCGGGGGAGCAGCCACTTTTCGGTCAGGTCCCTCGGGGCGGCGATGGTCAGCGACTTGGACGATTGCCCCGCCTGCATCGCGCGCACCGCTTCCTCGAAGTGGAGGAAGCCGTCGCGTAGAGGTGCCAGCCCCGCCTCGGCCTCCGGCGTCAGCTCCAGCCCGCGGGTGGTGCGGCGGAACAGGACGACGCCCAGCGTGTCCTCCAGCGCGCGGATCTGCTGCCCGACCGCGGCGGGGGTGACCGCGAGCTCGTCGGCGGCGCGGGTGAAGGACAGGTGGCGCGCGGCGGCGTCGAGGACGCGCAGGCCGTTGAGGGGGAGGTGGGTGCGCTTCATGAACGCGCGCCGCCTCTCGCTTCGGCTTTCACCCCCTTTGTCACCCCAGCGAAGGCTGGGGTCTCCCCAACGGCGCGCGTGACCCTCTCCACAAGGAGACCCCAGCCTTCGCTGGGGTGACGGATATGGGGCGAGCAGGCGGCGAGCCTCACTGCAGCACCGCAGGCGCAATCAGCATGAAGCGCGGGATCGCGGCGTCGAACGCCGCGCCGTCCTCGCCGACCATCCGGTAGCTTCCCTGCATCGCGCCGGTCGGGGTCGAGAGCGGGCAGCCCGAGACGTAGTCGTAGGCAGCGCCCGGTGCGATCATCGGCTGTTCGCCGACGACGCCCTCGCCTTCCACGGTATGCCGCGCGCCGCGGCCGTCGATGATGACCCAGTGGCGGGTGAGGAGCTGGACTGCGGCGTCGCCGTCGTTCTCGATGCGGATGTGATACGCCCAGAACCAGCGCCCGCGCTCGGGCTCGGACTGTTCGGCCAGATAGCTGACCGCGACGCGGACGGTCACACCGCGGGTGGTCTCGTGATAGGGGAAGAGCGCCTTCACAGGCCTGCCGCGCTCAGCGCGTGATCTAGATCGTCGATCACGTCCTGCGGGTCTTCAAGGCCGACGTTGAGGCGGAGCATCCCTTCGCCGATCCCCATCTCGCGGCGCTTGTCCTCGGCGACGCTGGCGTGGGTGGTCGATGCGGGATGGGTCATCAGCGAGCGCGAATCGCCGATGTTGTTCGAGATGTCGACCAGTTGCAGCGCGTCCAGCACCGCGTGCGCCTGGATACGCCCGCCGTCGAGCTCGATCGCGAAAATCGGCCCGCCCGCATCCATCTGGCTGACCGCGAGGTTATGCTGTGGGTGGCTCGGCAGGAACGGGCATAGCACCCGCGGCACCCGGCCTTCGAGGAAGGTCGCGACCTTCAGCGCGTTCTCCGACTGACGGCGGATGCGCAGGTCGAGCGTCTCCAGGCCCTTCATCACCACCCAGGCGTTGAATGGCGACAGCGTCGGCCCGGTGTTGCGGGTAAAGGGCAGCAAAGTGTTGTCGATGAAGTCCTTCGACCCGCACACCGCCCCCGCGAGCACCCGCCCCTGCCCGTCCATCATCTTGGTCGCGCTATAGGCGGTGACGTCGGCCCCAAACTCCATCGGGCGTTGCAGCGCGGGCGTCGCGAAGGCGTTGTCGACCACCGTCACGATCCCCCGCTCGCGCGCGACGTCGCACACCGCCTTCAAGTCGACGATGTCCATCGTCGGATTGGCGGGAGTTTCGAAAAAGAACACCTTGGTCTCTGGCCGCACCGCGTCGAGGAACGCCTGCGGATCGCGCGCATCGACCACCGTCGTGGCGATGCCGAACTTCGGCAGCAAGGTATCGGTCAGCCAGCGGCACGACCCGAACGCGGCGCGGCCGCCGACCATGTGATCGCCCTGCTGCAACTGGCACAGCAGCACCGCGGTCATCGCCGCCATGCCCGTCGCCATCGACCGGCACGCCTCGGCGCCTTCGAGCAGCGCGATCCGCTCCTCGAGCATCTCGACCGTCGGGTTCTGGAGGCGGCTGTAGGTCATTCCGACCTGCTCCCCCGCGAACCGCGCCGCCGCATCGCCCGCGCAATCGTAGGCATAGCCCGATGTCAGGAACAGCGCCTCCGACGTCTCTCCCCATTCCGAACGCGCGGTGCCGCCGCGGATCGCCTTGGTCGCGGGGCGCCAGGTCGAGGTGATGCTGCGGTCCTGCCCGGTCTTGCGCTTCATGGGTTGCGCTTTGCCGCGAAGGCGGGCTTGCCGCAAGGGTGAGGCTGTTGCAGGCGTGCCCGATGCAGCGCCTTGCGTCCCGCCCCCTCCCCGTTGCGCTTGCGCTGGGTGCGCTGGCGCAGGCGCTGTTCGCGTGGAGGCTGACCACCCCGCACACGCTCGTGTTCGACGAGGTCCATTACGTCCCCGCCGCGCGTACCCTCGCCGCGCTGTCCGGCCCGGCGAACATCGATGATCCGCTGCTCGGCAAGGCCATCGTCGCGCTCTGCATCGCGGTCTTCGGCGACGATGCGCTCGGCTGGCGTGCGTTCTCGAGCGTCGCGGCGACCGCAGTAGTGATGGGTGTTTTCGCAATCCTGTGGCTGACCTTCCGCTCGATACGGACCGCATTGCTCGGCGGATTGCTGGTGCTCGTGAACTTCACCGTGTTCGTTCAGGCGCGGATCGCGATGCTCGATGGGTTCATGGCCGCATTCGTCGTGCTCGCGGTCGCGGCGATGCTGTGGGCGGCGCGCGGCCAAGGGCGAGCCGTCGCGTGGCGGTGGCTGGTTGGCGGGGTGCTGCTGGGTAGCGCGTGCGGGACGAAATGGACCGCGGTGCCCTATGTAGCCTTTGCCGCGCTGGCGTTCGTGGCGGTGAAGCGGACCTGCCCGCACGCCTGGCCGGGGCTCGGCTGGTTTCGGGCTTGGGCGATTCTGGGTGCCAGTGTTGCGGCGACTTACACCGCGACCTTTGCGCCCGCCTTCTTCTATGCGAGCGACCCGATGACGTGGCGCACCTTTCTGCCGTTCCAGGCCGACATGTATGCGCGCCAGACGCAGGTGCTACCCGCGCATACCTATCAGTCGGCGTGGTGGACGTGGGCGCTCGATATCCGGCCGGTCTGGTATCTGTACGAGCCCGTCGACGGCGCGCAGCGCGGAGTGTTGATGCTCGGCAATCCAGTCGTGATGTGGAGCGGGCTGGTCGCCGTCGCAGCGTGCCTTTGGGCTTGGGCGCGCGCGCGCGACGCCAAGCTCGGGCCGGTCGCCATGCTGTGGATCGGCAGCTATGCCGTCTGGGCGATCGTTCCCAAATCGCCGAGCTTCTTCTATTATTACTACCTGCCCAGCATCTGGCTTCCCGTCGTCATCGCGGCGGCGCTTCACCGGTACGGCCGCAGGCGGGTGTGGGACGAGGCCGTGCTGCTGGCCGCGGCCGCGCTGTTCGTGTGGTTCTACCCGATCCTCTCGGCGTCGGCGCTGTCGGGACCGCAGGCGTTCCAGCGGTGGATGTGGTTCGACAGCTGGCGGTAATGGCGGATCAGTAGCGCCCCCAGGTGAAACGCGACGACAGCGCATAATTCCACACAGCGCCGACGAGCACCCCGATCAGCGCCGAGGCCGCCCACGCGCCCTGACGGACGTCGTGAACGAAGGCGGCGATGCCGATGTTGGCGACCGCGCCGACCGAGCAAACGACGCAGAACGACATCCAACCGTCGAGCAGCGGGCGCCATCCCTTTAGCCGCCGGTCGCGGTAGGTGAGCGCGTTGTTAAGACAGAAGTTGAAGGTCATCGCGGTCATGGTCGCAATGATCGTGGCGAGCAGGAAACTGGTGCCGATCGCCCGAAAGAACAGCCACACGGTGGACAGATGCAGCGCCGCGCCGAGCGCGCCGATCGCGGAGAACATCGCGAAGCGCACCGGCACGAAGCGCCCGAACATCCGGTCGTACAGCGCGATCAGATATTCCATCGCAACGACGTGATCGAGCTTGCTCTCGCCAGCGGTGCGAACGCGAAAGGTGTAGGGCAATTCGACGAAAGCGAGCGGGCGCGGGCTGGTCGTCATGATGTCGAGCAGGATCTTGAAGCCGATCGCGGACAGATCGGGGACGATGGCGCGGACGACCGCGGTGCGGACCATGAAGAAGCCGCTCATCGGATCGGTCAGGTCCGCCTTCAGCACCCGACGAGCCAGCCGGGTCGCGAACGCGGACTTGGCGACGCGGTCGCGGTCCCACTCGCCGGTGCCGCCGCCGGCGACGAAGCGCGAGCCGATGGCGAGGTCGAGGCGCGGGTCGTCGTGCAGCGCGCCCAGCATCGCCGGGAGCAACGTCTCGTCGTGCTGGAGGTCGCCGTCGATCACCGCGACGAGCGGCGCGGCGGTGGCGCACATCCCCTCGATACACGCCGACGACAGGCCGCGGCGGCCGATCCGCTGGATGACGCGGACGCGTGCATCGGCGCGGGCGAGATCGCGGGCGGCGTCGGCAGTGCCGTCCGGGCTGTCGTCGTCAACGACGATCGCTTCCCACCGAATGCCCGTCAGCGCCGCGTCGAGCCTGGCGATCAGGACGGGAACGTTGGCGCGTTCGTTGAAGGTCGGAACGACGATCGCAAGTTCGAGGCGGTCGGCGGTCACTCCAGCCCCGCGAGCACCGCGTCGGTCATCGCTTCTGTCGCCATCGTGCCGCCGAGGTCGGCGGTGCGCGCACCGCCGAGGATCGCGGCGCCGACCGCGACGTCGATACGGTCGGCCGCTTGCGGGTCCCCGAGCGAATGACGCAGCATCATCGCCGCGGACAGGATGGCGGCGCACGGATTAGCCTTGCCCTGCCCGGCGATGTCGGGTGCCGAGCCGTGGATCGGCTCGTACAGGCCCCGCCCCTCGCCATCGAGCGCGGCCGAGGGCAGCATGCCGATCGACCCGGCGCACATCGATGCCTGATCGGACAGGATGTCGCCGAACAGATTGCCGGTGACGATGACGTCGAACTGGCCGGGATCGCGGACCATCTGCATCGCGCAATTGTCGACGTACATATGGGTGAGCGTCACCTCGCGGTAATCGCGGGCGACCTCGTTCACCACGTCGCGCCAGAGCTGCGAGGTTTCGAGCACGTTGGCCTTGTCTACCGAGAGCAGTTTGCGCTTGCGGGTCAGGGCAGTCTCGAAGCCGACGCGGACGATGCGCGCGATCTCGACCTCGTCGTAGCGCATCAGGTCGTAGCCTTCGCGCAGGCCCGTCTTGGTCATCCGGTGACCCTTGTCGCCGAAATAGATGTCGCCGGTCAGTTCCCGGACGATCATCACGTCGATCCGCCGTGCGATCTCGGGCTTGAGCGAGGAGGCATCCTCCAGCCCGTCGAACAGCCGCGCGGGGCGCAGGTTGGCGAACAGACCGAGCTCCTTGCGCAGCCCCAGGATCGCCTGTTCGGGGCGCAGATCGCGTTCGAGCGCGTCAAAGGCCGGATCGCCGACCGCGCCGAACAGCACCGCATCGGCGCGCTTCGCCAGATCGAGCGTGTCGGGCGGCAGCGGGTGGCCGGCCACACGGTAGGCCGCGCCGCCGACCGGCGCCTCGGTAAAGCGCAGGTCGAGCCCGAGCGCGTCCAGCACGCGGCGCGCCTCGCGCGTCACCTCCGGGCCGATGCCGTCGCCGGCGAGGATCGCAATCAACGGCGTGGCCATGTTCGTCCCGTCTCCGTTCCCGGTCTCTGCTGTTGGCGCGCGCCTTGCCGCCCCCGGCCGCGTCACGCAACCGCTCTCTTGAGCCGGTCGACCAGCCGCTCGCGCCCCGCCAGCACGTCGGCGGCGCGACCGACCAGCAGGTCGCGGGCGAGAAAATGGCCGGTGATCCGCAAGCCGGCGAAGATGTCGTCCCATCCCGCCTCGCCGCCGGTGCGAAGGAAAGCGGGCAGCGGCATCAGCCGGTCCTCGTACCCGGCGGCGGCGGCGCGCGAGACCGCGGCACCGCTGCGTGGGCTGACGAAGGCGAGATCCTCCGCGCCGCCGCTCGCGACGCAGCGGTCGAGGTCGAGCCCGAAGCCGAGCTCGGCGAGCAGCAGCAGTTCGTAGCGCGCGCACGCCGCCGCCCAGCCGCGCGCCGACGGCGCCGCTGCAATCGCGCCGAGCAGCCCGGCGAGCGCGTCGTGCACCCTCGGATAGGCCTGTGCTTCGGGCAGCGCGGTGGCGGTGAGCGCGGTGGCCCAGGCGATGGCGGCGGCGGCGAGCGGTTCGTCGTGGAGGGGCGCAAGCGTGGTCGCCAGCTCCACGGTGAGCGCGGGCAATTGCTCCGCGGTGCGGGCGCGCCATTCGGCCTGGACGGTGTTGCCGGGTAGCAGCACGGGGCGGAGCGCACGCGAGCGGCCGCCGCGGACATAGCCCGGCTGCACGCCGTCATCGCGGGTCAGCGCACGCACGATCGCACCATGCTCGCCATGTGCACGGACCGCGAGGACGATGGCGAGGGCGGACAGGTGCATCGCGCGCTTGTCGGCGATGCGGGCGGATACCGCAACTCAGGCACGGCGGATGCGATCCGCGAGCCGTTTGGCCCGACCGCTCCCCGCCAGCCGCTTGGTCACCGCCACCGCGCGGTCCAACCCGGCGAGCGCCGCCAGTGCCGCGCGGTTGGCGAGCGTCGGGCGGAGCAGGATCACGTCGGCGCAGGCGGCGCCGGCGGTAGCGAACTGGCGCTTGTGCTGGCCCTCGCCTTCGGTGAAGTCGAACCGGGTGAAGCGGTCGTCGAACAGCTGCCGCATCGCTTCGGCGTGGAGGACGGTGCCCGGCGACGCATGCGCGAAGGCGGGGTCGTGGCCGACGTGGTCGTAGCGCAGCGTCGATCCGTCGGCGGTGCAGCACAGATAGGCGATCGGCGCGCCGTCATGGAACAGCAACCACGCGCGAACCGAATCTTGGGCCGCGAGGGTGTCGAGGACCGCGACGTCCTCGGGCAGTCCGGCGTCGAGCAGGCGTTCCTGGTAAGTCAGCGCCGACAGCGGCCGGGCGAGGGCATAGAAATCCGCCAACTCCGCAGGGGTGCGGTATGCACGGACGTCGAGCGCCTTGCCGTCTGCCAGCCGCTTGGTCTTGCGGCGAACCGCCGAGCGGGCGTTGGCGGAGAGCGCGGCGAGCCAGGCTTCGTGGCCGATCGTCAGGTCGGTGTAGTGACGGACGTAGCGGTGGCGGACCCGCGCGACGAAGCCGTCGGCGCGCAGCGTGGCGACGAGCGCTTCGGGCATCGAGGTGAGCAGATAGCCGTCGGCATCGCCCAGCGGCGGGAGCGATCGGGTGGTGCCCGAGAGCACGTCGTCGAGCGACCACGCGACGCGGACCATGCGGCGCGGGATCGCGGCGAGCGTCCGCGCGCCGACTTGGAAGCGCAGCGGTGCGTCGACCGCGAAGCTTGCCGGCATCGTCACCGGGCGCGTTCCTCGACCATGTTGGACCATAATTGCTCGGCCTGGCGCCAGCGGGTGCGCAGCAGATTGGGGCCGAGCGGCGCGTCGTCCTGCCCCAGCGACAGCGCCGGGCGGGCGGCGAAATGGGTGGTGGGCAGCGCCTCGCGGCGCTCGTCGAGCATCTCGCACAGCCGCTCGAACCGGCGGACGTGGACCGCGTTGGCGCGGGTGCCCGCGCGGTTGGCGAGCTCGAAGCCGTGGCTGACGATCGTCACCGCGGCGTGGGCGTTGGCGGCGGCGTGCTCCAGCGCATCGCGCGCTTCGGCCACCGACAATGCGCACAGCTGGAACGTCCGCAAGGATCCCGGCGCGTCCTCGATCACCGTCACCGGCACCTCGACCACCCCGCGCCAGACCGGCGCGATGTGGCGCGCGGGCAGCCCGACCTGGCTCGGCCACGGCACCGCGGCACCATTGTGGCTGCTGTCGTAGGCGAAACCGAGCTGCGCCAGCGCGGCCAGCGTGTCGTCGTTGGCGGCATAGGACCCCGCGCGGAACGCGACCGGCGCCGGTGCGCCTGCGGCGACCAGCAGGTCGGCGGCGCCCGACAGCAGATCGCGCTGTTCGTCGAGATCGTATTCGACCAGCTCGAAGCGGGCATAAGCGGCGGCGCCGTCGCCCGCGACCGCGCCGGCCCAATTGGGATGGAGATGCAGCTGCACCTCCTGCCCGGCATCGAGGATCGTTCCGACCAGGCGGCGGAACGGCTCCAGCCCGAAGAGGAGCGACGGCATCGGATCGACGAAGAAGCACGCCTTGAGCCCGTGCCGTCTGAGCAGGCCGAGCTGGTAGGACAGGCCGACTCCGGCGGGCTCGATCGAGCGCGCGTAGATCGCGGCGGCGTCGTGCCCGGCGGCATGGTGGCGCCACGCGAATTCGGTGTCGACGGTGAGGAAGACTGGGGTCATGCCACGAATCGTAAGAGGACATGGTGAAGAGTTGGTTGCCGGGCTCCGGGGGCGACGACGTTGACACTGGTTGACGCGTGCGCCCACCACCCGTTCGTGCCGAGCGCAGTCGAAGCACTTGGGGCAGGCGTGCCCTTCGACTTCGCTCAGGGCGAACGGAAGTGGGGGGGCGGCCCAGCCTGAAGAGGGTATGGTCAACGCGTTCAGGAGGTGAAGGCGTTGACACCGGTTGACACGTAGAAGCGGGGGCGACGTTGACACTGGTTGACGGGTGAACGCCCATCCCCCGTTCGTGCTGAGCGCAGTCGAAGCACACGTCGCCACGAGCGGCCCGCCTGCGGATAGTAGCCCTTCGACTTCGCTCAGGGCGAACGGAGGTACGGGGTTGGCCCGACCTGAGGATTTTACGGTCAGCGCGTTCAGGAGGCGAAGACGTTGACACTGGTTGACGGGTGAACACCCAAGATCCGTTCGTGCCGAGCGCAATCGAAGCACACTTCGCCATGAGCGGCCCGCCCGCGGATAGCAGCCCTTCGACTTCGCTCAGGGCGAACGGAGTTGGGAGTCGGCCGGGCATTCGCGGATCGTGGCACGGGTCGTGGGTTGTAGGACAGCGGGTTGTGCCGGTGCACCACTCCTCCCCCTCCGGGGGAGGAGTGAGCGCGTCACCCGAAGCGCGGCTGCTGATACTCCGGGCGGAGCCAGCGGATGTGGCCGGCGGCTTCCTCTGCGGCGCGCTGCGCGTTGAGGGCGACCAGGCGGGCGACGATCTCGGCGGCGGGGAGCGGCTCGCGGCGCCAGTCCTCGCCCCAGCCGTAGGCGTCGGCGACCGCCGCATCGAGGTCGTCGTGGAGCTTGGCGACGATCCGCGCGCGCGCCTTCACCGCCGCGCCCTCGCGCTCGGGCGGAAGGGTGGCGCCCGAGCGGACGTCCTCGACCAGGTTGTAGAGGCCGGTCATGGTGAGCGACGGGTTCTCGGCGAGCGCGGTGCGGCGGAGCGCATCGAGGCGCTCGGCGATCTGCGCGACGGCCTCGCTGGGGTCGGGAAAGGGGAAAGGATCGAATATCAAAGACTTGTTGTACCGGTGACCTTGCTCGAAAGTGGCAACGCCAAGCAACGAGCACTTGGCATAGGTCCACAACAGGTGGGTGGAAGACGACAGCACGCCAAGGTGAAACGGATCGGCCGACGCCAGCGCAACGACCATGTTGTCGGGCACGACGCTGGCATCGAGGAACTGGAACAGGCGATGCTTCGCGGTCTCGGTCGTGCCGATGTAGCGGGATAGCCCCGCCAGCGCGGGCCGCAGCTCGGTTCGCGGCTTGCCGAAGATCCACCATCTGTCGAGATAGGCGCGCGCGTCGGCGGTGGGCGATCGCTCGACCTGCGCCGCGCGTCCTGCGCGAACGGTCGTCAGCAGATGCTGATACACCTCCGGGAAGCGGTCCATCACCTCGTTCTCGGACAGGCCGAAGAGGTCGATCACCATCGCGCCGCGCGGGCGCTGGAGCAGGTCGCGGCCGTTGCGATAGTCGCGGATGTGCGCCTCCAGCCCCGCGCGCGTGCCGAGGCCCAGCGCCTTTGCCTGCTCAGGCGTGACGATGAAGCCTGCGCCGTGCAGCTTGACGCCGGGGGAGCATAGTCCGTCGTTCGCCTTCAACGGCACGACCCGCGTCACGTCGGTGCCGACGCTGAGATCGGCGTTGATCGCGCCGTGCTGCACGCTCTCGTCCAGTTCGGGCGCGTCGGTGTGAAGCATGCGCTCGCCGGTGATCGTCACCACGCGGCCCTCCCCTGCCCCCGAAGCATCGCTCTTCTGGGCCACGGTCATCGCGATGCGGACCGCGGCGGCGTCCTTGCCGACGCGGGTCCAGGGGGTGATCGGGGATGGCGAGGACGAGGTGGAGCTTGCCTACTTCTCCCTCTCCCCTTGTGGGAGAGAGTTCGGGGTCGATCATGCCCCCGGCATGATCTGAACCCTGCGGGGCAGGGTTCACCCCGAGCTGGAGCGACGCAGTCGCGGAAGGGTGAGGGGGAGTCTCGGGCGGATCGCTCGTGACGTTCCCCTCACCCTTCCCACTCGCTGGCGCGAGCGGGCCCCTTCCCTCTCCCACAAGGGGAGAGGGAGCCAGCCACGCCTCGATCACCCGGCGCGAAAACACCTGGGTGATGCTGTTGGTCGTGACGAAGCCGAAGCGCTTGAGGCGGGTGCCGGGACGGGTAAGGATGTCGGCGGCGCGGTCCCACCAGTGCATGACGAAATCGGCGGATTTGGGCACGCGCGGGTTGGCGCGCCACAGCGCCTCGGCATAGGCCCCGCCGAGCCGGTCGCGCACGTCCTTGCCACCGATGAACGGTGGGTTGCCGACGATGAAGTCCGCCTCCGGCCATTCGGGGCGGCGTGGATTGGCGGTGTCGGGCTCGCCGGTGGCGGTGCGGACCAGCACTGCGTCGTAGCCGCCGTGGGTGCCTTCGTTGATGTTGCTCAAGGGGGGCAGGACGGGCTCACCGATCGCGTCGGGGGTGTTGGCAAGGCGGTAGCGCAGCCAGCCGATCCACAGCACCAGCTCCGCAATCACCGCGGCGCGCGGGTTGAGCTCCAGGCCCAGGAACTGGTTGGGATGGACCGCGGGGGCGAGCGTGCCGCCCAGGCCGGTGACGAACTGGCGCACCTCGCCCTCCAGCCGCAGCAACTGCTCCATTGCGACGTAGAGGAAATTGCCGGTGCCGCAAGCGGGATCGAGGACACGGATATGCACGAGGCGATCGTGGAAGGCGGTGGCGAGCGCGATGGCCTGCGCCTGTTCCTCCCCGGCACGGGGAGGGGGACCGTCGCGAAGCGATGGTGGAGGGGCAGTTCCACGGACTGCATGGCTTGGGGCTGCCCCTCCACCAGCCTGCGGCTGGTCCCCCTCCCCGTTCCAGGGAGGATCAAGAAGGGCCATCGCCTCCGCCCGCACGCTCTCCCATTCCGCCGCGAGCACGTCGGTCATCGTCGCCTGGACCAGCCGCTCGACATAGGCGCGCGGGGTGTAATGCGCGCCGAGCTTGGCGCGGTCGGCGGCGGTGAGGACCTGTTCGAGCAGGGTGCCGAAGATCGCGGGCTCGACGCTACGCCAGTCCTTGCCCGCGGCGACCAGCAGCTCGCGCTTGGAGCTGGCATCGAGATCGTAGACTCGCGCGCCGGCGAACAGATTGCCGTTGAAATAGCGGACCACCGCATCGCCCTGCGACCAGTAACGATTGACCTCCTGCGGGTCGTTCATCCGGCTCCACAGGTCTTCGAGGCCGCGGCGCCAGAACTGGTCGGAGCGGCCCTCCGCATCGCCGAGGAAGGTCTTGAAGCTGTCGGCGGGCAGCAGCCCGGTGTCCTCGGCGAACATGCAGAACAGGGTGCGCATCAGGAACAGGCTGGTCGCCTCGATCCCCAGCGCGACCTCGGCGTCGCCGGGGCGCAGGCGGCGCTGGTCCTGTTCGAGCTGCGCGGCGACGCGGCTGAGGCGCTCGGCGATGTCGCGGGTGACTTCCGCCGCGCGCAGGCGGGGATCGACGCTCGCTGGGTCGGTCCAGATCGCGCGGAGGACTTGCGCCGCGGACTTGCCGAGCCCGGCCAAGGCCTTGTCGCTGGCGAGATCGGCGAGCGCGATGCGGTACTGCCGCTCGTCGGGGAACGGGCCGTAGCCGCGGCCGTTGCCGCCCCAGTCGAAATACAGTTCGAACGTGCGGCCGATGTCGGCGACGAGGAGGAACGGCGGCGCGCGGTGATGATCGGGCAGCGCCAGCGCGTAGCGCTCCGCCTGGAGCCGCGCGTCGGCCATCAGCCGGTCGTAACGCGGCGTCGCCTTGCTCGGCTCGGCGAAACCGACGGGGTTGCCGAAGAGGTCGAGGATCGGCACCGGCGGCGGCGCGGCGGGTTCGGGCGGGGCCGCTGCGGCACCCGGCTGGCTCTGCTTGGCCTCCAGCACGAAGCAGTTGCGCTTGTAGAGGTCGATGCGCTTGGTGGATCTGGTGCCGAACACCGCTTCGGAGCGGACCGGCGCCTCGAAGCGGTAATCCTCGGTTGCGAACCCTGCGTCGCCGGGGACGGGCACGCCCAAGGCCTGCGCGAATTCGGTGAGGAAGAGCTGGTATTCGGCTCGCTCCCCCGCACCGGTCTTGCCGACCCATTTCTTCAGCAATTGCTCGAGCGTCATCGCGCGCTTGTGGCGGGGTGCGAGCGGCGGGGCAAGCGCGTCAGGCTGTGCCGATGAGGGTGTCGAGCGCGGTAACGATGCGGTAATCGTCGTCCGCGAGGGTAGCTACGACTTCGCCGAGGTCACCTACCGGGACTGCTACCGCCAAGTGCGTCACGAGCACCATCGCTTCTCCGCGAACCACCATCGAAGGGTGCAGGGCTCCGGCACGGTCGGGAACGTCCTCCTCGAGCGATAGCGGGACAACAAGTCGTGTCTTGAGATACGAAAATCTGTCCGCTTGCACCTCAAGGAACAGCTTGCCGGTCGCACGGCCACGACGCACGTCCAGACGCGCCATCAAACAATACGATACTCAGCAAACGGCATGCCATTCCGGTCTAGCCAGTCATTCCATGCCTCCATTGCCTGACGGTTTTCCTCGGCCCATTTGGCGTCGGCGGCGCGCTTCTCCTCCGCCGACCGCGGATCGGCAGCGCGCCTGATGGCGGCGTGCAAGCCCGCTTCACAGGCACGGACCACGTCGATACCGCGCGCATCGGCTTCGGCGATCATAGCCTGATCGATCGGCACACCCTCGATCTTCACCTGTGCGTTCATCGTGTCCTCCCGCTCCCAAGATGATGCGGGCCTAAGCCCGCGTCAACGCGCGTGGTAAAAGTCATAGACCTGTTGCGCCACGGCCGCCGACACGCCCGGTGCCTGTTGCAGGTCCGCCAGGCTGGCGTTCCTCACCGCGCGGCCGGTGCCGAAATGCATCAGCAGCGCCTTCTTGCGCGCGGGGCCGATGCCGGGAACCTCGTCGAGCGGCGAGGCGCCGATCGCCTTGGCGCGCTTGTCGCGGTGGGCGCCGATGGCGAAGCGGTGGACCTCGTCGCGCAACCGCTGGAGGTAGAACAGGACGGGCGAGTTGACGGGCAGCTGGAATTCGCGGCCGTCGGCCAAGTGGAACACCTCGCGCCCGTCGCGGCCATGGTGCGGCCCTTTGGCGACGCCGACGAGGCAGACGTCCTCGATGCCGAGGTCCTCCAATACCGCCTTGGCGGCGTTCAGCTGGCCACGGCCGCCGTCGACCAGGACCAGGTCGGGCCAGGTGTCGCCGTCGCGGTCGGGGTTCTCCTCCAGCTGGCGGGCGAACCGGCGGCGGAACACCTCGCGCATCATCCCGAAATCGTCGTCGGTCGCCGCTTCGTTCCCCTTGATGTTGAACTTGCGATACTGGCCCTTGCGGAAGCCCTCGGGCCCGGCGACGACCATCGCGCCGAGCGCGTTGGTGCCCTGGATGTGGCTGTTGTCGTACACCTCGATGCGGGCGGGAGGCTCGGCGAGGTCGAACAGCTCCGCCACCTCGCGCAGCAGCCTGGCCTGGGTCGTCGATTCCGCGAGGCGACGTTCGAGCGCTTCCTTCGCGTTGCGGGTGGCCTGCTCCATAAGACGGCGGCGGTCGCCGCGCTGGGGGACGGAGAGCGCGACCCGGTAGCCGGCCGCTTCGCCGAGCGCCTGGGCGAGCAGTTCGGCTTCCGGCAGCTCACGGTCCAGCAGCACCTGTTTCGCGGGCGGCACTTCCTCGTAGAATTGCATCAGGAACTGGCTGAGCACCTCGTCCTGCGGCACGTCGGCGGTGTGCGCGGGGAAGAAGCTGCGGTGGCCCCAATTCTGGCCGCCGCGGATGAAGAACGCCTGGATGCCCATCACCCCCTCGTGGCAGGCGAGCGCGAAGATGTCGGCGTCGCCGACCCCTTCCGCGTTGATCGCCTGCGTGCCCTGGATGAAGGTGAGCGCGCGGAGGCGGTCGCGCAGCACGGTGGCGCGTTCGAAGTCCATCGCCTCGGCGGCTTGCTGCATCTCGGCGCCCAGCTTGGCCTGGACGTCGGTTGCCTTGCCCGCGAGGAAGCTCTTGGAATCATCGACCAGCTCGGCATAGCCCGCAGGGTCGATCTTGCCGACGCACGGCGCCGAGCAGCGCTTGATCTGGTACAGCAGGCATGGCCGGTCGCGAGTCTTGAAGAAACCGTCGGTGCACGAGCGCAGCAGGAACAGTTTCTGCAAGGCGTTTAGCGTGTTGTTGACCGATCCGGCGCTTGCGAAGGGGCCGTAGTAATTGCCTTTGGCCCGCCTGGCACCCCGGTGCTTCTGGATGCGCGGGAAATCGTGGTCGGCGCGCAGGAGGATGAAGGGGAAGCTCTTGTCGTCGCGGAGCAGCACGTTGTACGCTGGGCGGTAGCGCTTGATGAGCTGCGCTTCGAGCAGCAGCGCCTCGGCCTCGTTGTTGGTGGTGACGATCGTCATCGAGCGGGTCTGGGACACCATCCGCTGGAGCCGCTTCGAGAGCGTCTTGAACTGGGTGTAGTTGGTGACCCGGCTCTTCAGCTGGCGCGCCTTGCCGACGTAGAGGACGTCGCCCTTGGCGTCCTGCATGCGGTAGACGCCGGGGCGCAGGGGGAGCGTGGCGACGACGTTGCGGATCGCGGCGACGCCCGCTTCCAGGTCCGGCGCCTCGCTGCCGCGAACGGTGTAGGTGGTCTGCGCTTCGTTGAATCGGTCGGGAGCGTTGGGGGAGGACATGAGGGCGATCTAGGGATGCGCCTTCCCGAACGCCAGCGGCGTCGCCCTCACCCTTCTGCGGCTTCGCCGCTCCCTCCCTCTCCTACCGGGAGAGGGAAGAGGCGCGTAGCGCCGATAGGGTGAGGGCGACCGTCCGTCAGTTCAGCCGGCCGATCCCTGCGATCGCGCGGTCGGTGAGTGCGCGGTCGGCGTTCGCGTCGTGGCGTTCGGCGATGATCGACGCCGCAGCCTTCGCGGCGGCATCCGCTGCGCGCGCGCGGACCTCGGCAATCGCGGCGCGTTCGGCGGCGGCGATCTTGTCCTCGGCCATCTTGCCGCGACGCGCGATCAGGTCGGCGCTGTCGGCCTCCGCCTTGGCGCGGACGTGCGCGGCTTCGGCTTGCGCATTGGCGACGATCGCCGCGGCATCGCCGGCGCTGGCCGCGTCGCGGACCTTGGCGTCGGCCAGGAGCTTCTCGGCTTCCGCGCGCAAGGCCGATGCCTCATCGAGCTGGCTGCGGATCGTCGCGATCCGGCCGTCGAGCATCCGCGCGACGAGCGCAGGCACTTTCTGCCAGAGCATGATGCCGACAACGATCAGCATCGACAGCGCGACCCAGCCGGGCGCGGTGATGCCGAGCGCCGACGGCTCGTGATGGAGTTCGGCGACGCCGGTATGCGCCACGGTGTTTACGGTATCAGCCGCCATGCGCCAGCTCCGCCCTTACCCGCTGTTCGATCAGGCCGCGGTCGACCGCTACGCCCGACACGCGCGCGACGATCTGCTCGACCGCTTCGACGGTGGCCTGCTCGATCTCGTCGACCGCGTGATGCTTGGCGGCGTCGACCCGTGCCATGGCTTCCGCCATCCGCGCTTCGGTCGCCGCGTCGCTCGCCTTCAAGCGTTGCTCGGCAGCCAGCGTCGCCGCCATCTTGGCCTCGGCGGTGGTGTGGAGCGCCTGCGAGCGGGCGGTGTCGAGGCCCGCATGGTACGCGCTGTCCTGCGCCGTCACCGTGGCGCGCGCCGCTTCCGCCGCGGCGAGGTCTCCCGCGACCCGACCGTTACGATCGTCGATCGTGCGTTCGATGCGGGGGACCATCGCCTTGCCGATCCCGAAATAGATCAGGGCGAACACGATCGCGAGCCAGAACAGCTGCGATGCATAGATGGCCCCGACCTGGGATAGCTGCGGCATGCGGGCGGCTCTTCTTACTTGACGACGAAGAGGATGAGGATCGCGACGACGAACGCGATCAGGCCGAGCAGCTCGGCGGCCGCGAAGCCGATGAACAGGCGGCCCTGCTGACCGTCAGCCGCACCCGGATTGCGCAGCGCGCCTTCGAGGAACGAGCCGAACACGTTGCCCACGCCGAGCGCGGCCATGCCGACGCCGATCGCCGCAAGGCCGGCACCGATGTACAGTGCACCAAGATCAGTCATTTCAAGCTCCCAGTTATTCAAAGGTCACAGTAAAGTCGCACATACGCCTAGTGCAGGTGCACCGCGTCGTGGAGGTAGAGCGAGGTCAGCAGCGCGAACACATACGCCTGGATCGCGCAGACCAGCAGTTCGAGCGCGGAGACGCCGATGATCATCAGCATGCTGGCGAACCAGACGCCGACGCCCAGCCCGCTACCCGCGCTCAGGCCCTGAACCGCGAACGAGCCGAACACTTCGAGCAGGATGTGCCCCGCCGTCATCGCGACGAACAGCCGCAGGCCGAGGCTGAACGGGCGGACCATGAAGGACACGAACTCGACCGGGATGATGACCGGCATCAGCCACAGCGGCGCACCGTGCGGCACGAACAGCGAGAAGAATTTCAGGCCATGCTTGGCGAAGCCGACGATCAGGACGATCGCAAAGGAAAAGAAGGCCAGCACCGCAGTAACGGTGATGTGGCTGGTCACCGCAAAGGTGTGGAGACCCGGCAGGATCGCCAGCGGCAGCACGCCGACCAGATTGGCGAACAGAATGAAGAAGAACAGCGAGAAAATGTATGGCGCGAACTTCTTGCCGCCCTGGCCGATGTTCACGGTCACCATGTTGTCGATGAACGCGACCGCGCTCTCGACCGCGACCTGCCAGCGGCCCGGCACCAATTGGCGGCGGAGCCCGCCCGCCATGAACAGCGCCAGCAGCACGAACACGACGACCATGAACAGCGCCGAGTTGGTGAAGGACACGTCGTAGCCGAACAGCGACAGGTGTCGACCGAGCACGGGCTCGACCATGAACTGTTCCATCGGGTCGATTGCACCGGCCATTACTCGGCACGCTCCTTGGAAATACGAAAGATGTTGCGAAACGCGACGACGATCGCGAGCGCGATGAACACGAGCAGCAGCCACGGGCTGGTGCCCAGCCACCGGTCGAGCGCCCAGCCCAGGATGCCGCCACCGATCGGCGCTCCGACCAGTTCGGCCAGGACGCGCGAGCCCTGCCCATAGCCCTTGGCGGGCTTGCCCGACGGCGCGCCCGACGCACGCGCCGCCTCAGCCGCTTTCGCGGCGGCGATACGGCGATCGAGATCGTCATTCGGGCGGTCGTCGGCCACGCGGAACCTTCGCGGATAAGAAAAAGCCGCCGAGCGTAGGACGCGGCGACAGGATCCGGGGGCGAACCCTCGGCTTGGGGGCGCATTTAGAAAAGCGAACCGGCCAAGTCAACCGCGTGAGATCAGACGACACGCCCCGAGATGACCGTCACCCCGAACCTGTTCCGGGGTCCAGGGTGCGGCAGGCTAAACGGTCAGAGGCTCAAGGGACGGCACTTGTGGAACCCTGGACCCCGGAACAGGTCGCGGTGACGGAGTACGTGGGGAACGTGTCACGTGTCACCTCCCATCCTCTCACGCACAGCGTCCATCGCGCTCAGGCGCCGCCGCAGTGCGGGTCTTCCACACGCCGTCGGGGGACTTGTACTTCTCGCCTGCGCCAGTCTGCGCGATCAAGTTGCAGCCGCTGGTGAACGCCAGCTGCTCGACGGTCGCACCGCTCGCCGCCGCCTTTTGCGTGTACGCCGCCTTGCGCTGGATGTTGATGTTGCCGACCAGTGCGCGCAAATCTGCGCCCCCTGCGCCGACGATGCCTAGATAGCCGTCGGGCTGCTCGCCGACCTGCCCACTCGCGCGCGCGGCGGCATAGGCGGGATCGCGCTGGGCGTACGCCGCGGTCGCAAGCCCGGCGAGGACCAATGCTCCTGCAATCACCAAGACCTTGCGCATGTCAAAAAATCCCCGGGTTCTGCTGGATCAGCGATTTTGCCTCGCCGTCGAGGCGGTAGACGACTTCCTGCGTGACGTTGATGTTGAGGTTGATCTCGATCGGTTTGGTCGGCGCGGACACATTCACGCAGGCGGCCATCGGCATCATTCCCGTCACCAGCGCCAAGGTCGTGATCCTTTTCATCATCGTCAATCCTTTGTTACCGGGGAAGCGCTTGCGGGGGGCTGAACGGGCCGGGTGCTTGCGGGCGGGGCCGCACGCTTGTTCCGGTCTTCCAGCAGCGCGGGCAGGTTGCGCTGGATCAGGCGGCGGGGGTCGTAAAAGGACTGCGCCGAATCGATCAGGCCGCGAAACGGCGCCTTGATCCGCACGTTGAACACGAACGGCAACCGCTGGAGGCGGCGGATGATGAAATTGCCTTTCGCGCCTTCGCCCTGGCTGACCCCGGCGAAGCGGACGTCGGTGACCATCTCGCCCGCCAGTGGCCCGTTCATGGTCAAGGTCAGGCTGCGGTATTTCAGCGACTTCAGCGCCTGGAACGCGACATTGCCCCAGAAGCCGACGTCCTTCTCGCCGATCTCGCCGACGTAGCGGATCGTGCCGCCGCCTTGTCTCACGGTCATGTTGCCGCGCTCAATCCGGCCGCCGGCCTCGTCGAACACCATCGGCAGGACGCCGTCGAAGGTGCCGGTCGCGTCGAGGTTCTTGAAGTCGAATTGCTGGAGGAAGCGGTCCGCGGCGATGCCGTCGACGTGAAACGTCATTCGGCGCTGTGCGGCCTGCGAGAAATCGAGCAGGGTCGGGGCGAGCGTCAGCCGCCCGCCCGCGAACGGCCAGGCGCCGCCCTCCACCTGCACGCGCGAATCGGCGAGCGTCCGGTAGCGGATGGCGCCGTCGGTCACCGCGATGCCGGGGTTGACCGACTTGATCGTGGCGACCTGCCCCGGCGCGCTTTCCAGGGCGAGGAGGTCGGTGAAGCGGATTTCGGTGGCGATGCCGGTGACGGGCCCGAAGGCGGCGGCGAGATCGGTGCCCGCGGTGCGGAAGGTGCCGGTCGAGGTGACGCCCTGCGCGTTCCAGGCGATGTGCCCTTCCCCCGACACGGTGCCGCGGACGTCGGCGATGACGCCGAAGGTGAGGCGAGTGAGCAGCTCGGGCTGGAACCCCTTGGCGAAGGCGAGCGCGGGAACGATGAGGTCGGCCGAGCCTGCCCCCGGGCCGAGCGCGTGGCGGATCGCGACATCGGCGACCTTCGTGCCGGTGGTGGGTTCGTGGAGCGTACCCCGCGCACCGATCAGGCCGTCGACGAGCGACAGCGACACGGCGCGGGCCTGCATCGGCTGGAACCGTGGACTCGTGGTCTGCGCGTCGCTGACCCCGAGCGCGCCGCCGAGGCGCAGCGCGCCGCCCGCGAAGCGCCAGTCGCCTGCGGCGCCGGACAGCAGCAGCGGTACGTTGGCGATCCGGCCCGCGCCGCCCGCGAACCGTCCCGCAACGCCACCGCCGCTCACGCGACCTTCGATGCGGGCGAAGTCGAGGCGAGTGACGCGGTCGGGCGAGCCGATGCGGGTCGCGACGCCATCGACCGCGAAGCTCCGGCCGGCGAGGCGAAGCGTCGCGCCGGACGAGGCGAGCGCGACGGGGGTGCTGCCGAGCGTTCCCGACAGGCGTGCTGCGGCAAGCCGTGCGCCGCCCTTCAGTTCGCCGCCGATCGCTCGAACCAGCGCGCCTCTGGTCGGACACAGCGACAGGCGCGCCGGGCGCAGTGACAGGCCGGATATCACCAGGCGGTCGAATGCGATCGGGGTGCATGCGGGGTTCGCCGCCAGTCCGCCGCGCGTCGGACGCAGATCGAGCGGCACGGTCAATCGCTCGACGCGACCGTCGCCGAGCGGGCCGGACAGCGTCGCGCGCGTGACGATGCGCCCGTCGACGACGCTCACCGGCGTCAGCGCCAGGCTGGCGCCGCCCGCGACGTAGGGGGTCATCGTGAGCGTCGCGCGGACCGCTTCGCCCGCTGCCCGGACGCCGCGCACGTGCAGTTCGGGCAGGCCGCCGCCCGCGAGCGTCACGCCGCCCTCGAGCGACAGCGCGGCCGGAGACCGCCAAGCGACGACCGATCCGGGCTCGAACGCCAGCCGGGCGCCGCTTGCCGAACGCAGAGTCGCGTCGCGCACCGACAGCCGCAGGTCGCCGCCGCGGAACAGCCCGAGCTCCGCCTCGCCCGACAAGTGCCGCGCGGCCGTACGCGTGGCTGCGGTGAGGCGATCGATCAGCGGCGCGACCGGCGTTCCCGCGGCGACCCCCGCGAATTGGGGGACCAGCGCCGCGACGTCGGCATCCACCACCGCCAGCTGGCCCGCGTAGCTGAAGGCGCCGCCGCGCGCCTCGACTCCGCCGTCGAGCGCGACGCGCGCTGCGCTCCCGCCGAAACCGCGGACGCGACTTGCGGCGAGGTCGATGCGAACGGTCATGTCACGCCCGCCCTGGTGGAGGAACGCGAGCGTGCCTGCGACGCCGTCGGCGCTTGCGCTCGGGTGGACGATGGTGCCGGTTTCGAGACGCAACGTCAGCGCCGATCCGCTCGACGCGCCGAGCAGGACGTTGCCCGTCACGTCGCTGTGCACGCGGGCGACGCGGACTCCCGCGCAGGTCGCGCTCGCGAGATTGACCGGTCCGTCGAAGGCGACCCCGCGGGCGCTCGAGCGCACCCGCAGCGCAGCCGCGACGCGATTGCCCGCGCAGCCGCCGCCGGACAGCCGCTCGCTGACCACCGCCACCCGCCCATCGAAGCCGTTGTCGAGCCTGCCTTGGCCGTGCAACGACAGGCCCGCCAGACCATAAGGCGTCTCCAGCCGCATCCGCGCGTCCTCGACCGACAAGTCGAGCTTCGGCAGCGAGAACGCGCCGCCGGTGGACTTCGGCAGCAAGCGGTCGATCGCGCCAAGCGACAGCCTGCCGTCCACCAGCCCCGCGCGGAGGCGCAGCCGACCCGCGCGAACCGCCGACAATTCCGGGCCGTGCGCCGTCACGCGGGTACGCGTCTCGATCCAATCTGCGACCAGATCGGGTGCGGAAGGATCACCGATGACGACGTTGGTCAGGCGCTGGCCGCCGAACCCCAGGTCGGCGATCGTGTAGAGCGCGGGCACGTGCGCGGCGGCGAGGGTGCGATCGACATAATGCGCGGCGATCGGCTTGCGGACCAGCCACAGCACCGCCAGCGCGGCGATGAGGACGATCGCCAGCGCCACCGCGACGCGGCGGCGGGTGGACCAGCGGCCGCGGGGCCGGTCTTCGCTCGTATCGTCCACCCGCCCCCTTCCATGCTCCCGTGCCTTCTACGCCGACACCTCACCTGCGCAATTGCACGCCGCCGCGCCGCCGCATAGGTTCGGCGGCATGGCCGATGCCGATCTCGATACCGCAGGCCACCGCGCACGCCTACGCCAGCGGCTGGCCGACGGCGGCGGCGAGGCGCTGCTCGACCACGAGTTGGTCGAATATCTGCTCGCGCTGGCGATCCCGCGGCAGGATACCAAGCCGCTGGCCAAGGCGCTGCTGCGCGAGTTCGGCGGCATCGGCGGGGTGCTGACCGCCGACGGCGAAGCGCTGAAGCGGGTCAAGGGCATGGGCGAGACATCGGTCGCGGCGATCAAGATCGCACATGCCGCCGCGACCCGCCTGCTGCGCGCGGAGGTGGCGGCGCGGCCGGTGCTGGCGAACTGGCAGGCGCTGCTCGACTATCTGCGTGCCGACATGGTGCATCACGCGATCGAGCGGTTCCGGGTGCTCCACCTGGACACGAAGAACATGCTGATCCGTGACGAGGTGATGAGCACCGGCACGATCGACCAGGCCGCAGTCCATGTCCGCGAGGTGATCCGCCGCGCGCTCGATTTCGGATCGGCGGCGATCATCCTGGTCCACAACCACCCGAGCGGCGACCCCTCCCCCAGCCGCGCCGACATCGACGTGACCCGCGCGATCGCCGAGGCGGGCAAGCGGATGGGAATCGCTGTCCACGATCACCTGATCATGGGGACCAGCGGGCATGTGTCGTTGCGTGCGCAGGGGCTGATCTGACCCGGACACGAAAAAGCCGCCGGGCTTGCACCCGGCGGTTCGGTGGGAAGTCGCAGGGATTACGACTTGGCGGGGGCCAGGAAGCCCGTCACCTCGGTCTTGGAGAGCGACTTGCTCTTGTCCTTGTCGGCTTGCGCGAACGCCGCCTGGTTCCACTTCCTGGTGGCCGGGCTGTTGGCGTCGGTCGCAGGATCGGTCTGCGACTTCAACGCGACCATCCAGGCGCCGAATTCGGTCGCGCTCAGCGTGCCGTTGGCGTCCTTGTCGTAGGTGCCGAACTGCGAATCGACGACTGACGCGACCTGGTCGGCTCCGGCGGCGGGCTGTGCCGCGGTTTCGGCGGGCGCCGGGCTCGTGGCGGGTGCCTGCTGCATCGGATCGCCCGGTGCGGGCGAAGTCTGTGGCGTTGCGCCGACAGTCGTCGGAGCGGTTTGCGTAGGCATCGCTGTGTCGGGCGAAGTCGTGGGCGCAGTCTGCGCCAGTGCGGGGGCAGTCATCGCCATTGCGGCGCCCAGAAGTGCATATTTCAGCATCATATTGCTCCATCCATGTCTGAGGTGAAGTCGTGAAATGGTCGAATACCGCCTGTGCGGCGTTCGGAATAGTCAACGGATGGTCGCCGCGATGGTTTCACCGCCTTGCCGGTTGGATCATCGGCGCGGCCCTGCTATCCGCGGAAAACCGCGATTCCGCCGTCGAAGGTCGCGATGAGCCGTGCCATAGCTACGATCGGGAAAACTGATGATTCCGCGCTATTCCCGCCCCCAGATGGCGGACATCTGGACCCCCGAGACGCGCTTTCGCATCTGGTTCGAGATCGAGGCGCACGCGGCCGACGCACTTGCCGAACTGGGCGTGGTCCCGCACGAAGCCGCCGCGCGCATCTGGGAGGCGGACGCCGCAGCCGGGCCGTTCGACGTCGCGCGGATCGACGCGATCGAGGCGGAGACCAGGCACGACGTCATCGCCTTCCTGACCCACGTGTCCGAACGCACGGGGCCGGAAGCGCGCTTCCTGCACCAGGGCATGACCTCGTCCGACGTGCTCGACACCGCGCTGGCGGTGCAACTGGCGCGCGCGTCCGACATCCTGCTCGCCGATATCGACGCGTTGCTGGTCGTCATCGAACGACGCGCGCGCGAGCACAGGATGACGCCGACGATCGGGCGCAGCCACGGCATCCATGCCGAGCCGGTGACCTTCGGGTTGAAACTGGCGCAGGCCTATGCCGAGTTTGCGCGCAACCGAGAACGGCTGGTCGCAGCGCGCGCGGATATCGCGACTTGCGCGATCTCGGGCGCGGTGGGGACGTTCGCCAATATCGATCCGTTCGTGGAGGAGTATGTCGCGGGCAAGCTCGGGCTGAGCGTCGAGCCGGTCTCGACCCAGGTCATCCCGCGCGACCGCCACGCGATGTTCTTTGCGACCTTGGGCGTGATCGCGGGATCGATCGAGCGGCTGGCGACCGAGGTGCGGCACCTCCAGCGCACCGAGGTTCTGGAGGCAGAGGAATATTTCGCGCCGGGGCAGAAGGGGTCGTCCGCGATGCCGCACAAGTGCAATCCGGTACTGACCGAGAACCTGACCGGTCTGGCGCGAATGGTGCGCGGCTACGTCACGCCCGCGCTGGAGAATGTCGCGCTATGGCACGAGCGCGACATCAGCCATTCGTCGGTGGAGCGCTATATCGGCCCCGACGCGACGATCACCCTTGATTTCGCGCTCGCGCGGCTGACCGGGGTGATCGACAAGCTGGTCGTCTATCCCGAACGGATGGGGCGCAATCTCGACCGGATGGGCGGGCTCGTCCATTCGCAGCGGGTGCTGCTGGCGCTGACCCAGGCGGGGGTGAGCCGCGAGGACGCGTACCGGCTGGTCCAGCGCAATGCGATGCGGGTGTGGGAGTCCGACGGCGCGCTGTCGCTGCTGGAGCTGCTCAAGGCCGACCCCGAGGTAACGCTCCCGGACGCGGAGCTGGAGGACAAGTTTGATCTGGGCTATCACTTCAAGCACGTCGACACGATTTTCAAACGCGTGTTCGGCACTACTTGATTGCACGAACTGCAATCGTCATTGCGCGCAACAATGTTGCGCACTTCTGTAACAAGCTGCATTTATGTCCGTGCCGGATATTTCTCCGGCATCGGAGAACCAACCATGCGTATGTTTGAAACCGTGACCAGCTCGATGCTGGCGATCGCGGTCCAGGCGCTGGTGGTCGGGGTGGTCATCACCACTTTCTGATCCATCGGCCACCCGCCCCTTGCATGCGAGGGGCGGACAGGCCGCCGCCTGATGGCCGTTCGATATCTTACCGAATATTAACCCCATTGACGTAATCCGCTGCGGGTGACGATCGCCCGCAAAAACCCGCTACCCGCCGCGCAACCGCGGATCGACGCGCTCGACGTGCTGCGGGGTATCGCGGTGTGCGGCATCCTGCTGATGAATATCTTCGGCATGGGCGGACTCGACGAATATCCGCTCACCACCTTTCCCGCGCGCCCGAACGCCGAGTGGATCACCTGGGGCTTGCAGACCGTGTTCGTACAGGGCGCGATGCGCGGGCTGTTCACGATGCTGTTCGGCGCGGGCATGCTGCTGATGCTGCGCCGGGCGGAGGGCGAGGACGGACGCGCCGCACCGATCGACGTCTGGGCACGCCGCGCGCTGGTGCTGATGGCGCTGGGCACGCTGCAATGGGCCGTGCTGCTGTGGCCGGGCGAGATCCTGTGGAATTACGGGGTCAGCGGCCTGTTCCTGCTGGCAGTGCGCACCGCCAACGTCCGCACGCTGGTGATCGCCGCCGGGCTGCTGATCGCGGGGCTGTCCGCCAACACCGCATACTGGACCCACCAGCAGGTCGACCAATATCACGACGGTACCGCCGCGATTGCGCTGCGCGACGCCGGATCGCCGCTGACCGCCGAGCGACGCGATGCCGCGACCGCGCTGGAGGCGCAGCGCGCCGCCATCCATCCGCGGCCCGCCACCACGGTCGAACGGCTGGCGCAGCGGACCCACTTCGTCTCGCTGCTCCGCTGGAGTGCCGCCTATTGGGCGCGCGAGAACATCGGCATCACCGGCTGGCTCGACATCGCCGAGAGCCTTGCATTCATGATGATCGGCATGGCGCTGTTCCGCACCGGCGTGCTGACCGGTGCGGCGCCGCCGTCGACCTACCGGCGGATGATCCTGATCGGATATGGCGGCGGGCTGGCGTGGCGTGCGGTGCCGGTGCTGCTGGCCGCGCGAACCGGATGGGACATGGGCAATCCTGCGGTCGCGACGTGGCAGTGGACACTGGCGCTGGCGATGTTCGAACCGGCGCGGCTGCTGGTCACGCTGGGCCACGCGGGGCTCGCGCTGGCGCTGCTGCAACGCGGAGCGTTCGGTCGTGCGGACACGTTGCGCGCGCTCGGACGCATGGCGCTCACCGTCTATTGCCTGCAATCGGCGATCGGATCGGCGCTGTTCTACGGCCTGGGGCTGGTCGGCCGCTTCTCGCTGCCGGGGCTGTGGACGATCACCGTGGCGATGTGGATCGCGACCGCGCTGTTCTGCCGCTGGTGGCTGGCGCGCTTTGCGATGGGGCCGGTCGAACGGGTGCTCAGGGTGCTGGCCTATGCCCAGTGGAGCGAGCCGCGGACGTGGGGACGGCCTGTCGTCGCCTATAGCGCAACGTCGCATCCGGGGCGGCGATCAACCGACACTTGCTGACCCGTCGCCCCCGACGCGTTGCCGGCGCGCCGCCTATTCGCCCGCGATCACCGCCTTCAGCTTGGAAAAGAACCCCTGGCTGGCGGGGCATTCGTCGCCGGTCTCGGTCTCGCGGAACATTTCCAGCAATTCGCGCTGGCGGGTCGACAGCTTGGTGGGGGTCTCGACGTCGATTTGGATGACCAGGTCGCCCGAGCCGCGGCCCTGTAGCACCGGCATGCCCGCGCCACGCTGACGCAGCTGCTTGCCCGACTGGATGCCGGGCGGGATCTTCACCTCATGTGTGCGGCCGTCTAGCCCCGGGATCGACAGCGATCCGCCGAGCGACGCTGTCGTGAAGCTGATCGGCGCGCGCGCGAACAGCGTCGTGCCTTCGCGCTCGAACAGATTGTGGCGTTTGACGTGCAGAAAGATGTAGAGGTCGCCCGGCGGGCTCCCGCGCGGTCCCGCTTCGCCTTCGCCAGACAGGCGGATGCGGGTGCCCTCGTCGACACCGGCGGGCACGTTGACCTTGAGCGTCTTGGTGCGGTCGACCCGGCCCTCGCCGCGGCAATCGGGGCATGGATCGGCGATCACCTGGCCTGCGCCGTTGCAGATCGGGCAAGGCCGCTCGACCACGAAGAATCCCTGCTGCGCGCGGACCTTGCCGTGACCGTGGCAATGCTGGCAGGTCTTGGCCTGCGTCCCCGGCCGCGCGCCCGATCCGTGGCAGGTGTCGCACTGCGCGGAGACATCGACGGTGATCTCGGTCGCCTTACCGTGAAAGGCCTCCTCCAGGCCGATCTCCATGTCGTAGCGCAGATCGGCACCGTGCCGCGCCTGCCCGCGCCCGCCGCCGCGCCCGCCGCCCATGAACTCACCGAAAACGCTTTCGAAAATGTCGGAAAAGCCGCCGAAGTCCTGGGCGCCGCCGCCACCCTGCTGCTGGAACGCGGCATGACCGTAGCGATCGTAGGCGGCGCGCTTCTGCGGGTCCTTCAGGACCTCATAGGCTTCGCTGACCGCCTTGAACTTGCCCTCGGAATCCTTGCAGCCCGCGTTCTTGTCGGGATGGTATTTCATCGCGAGCTTGCGGTATGAGGACTTGAGCGTGCCCGCGTCCGCGGTCCGCTCGCATTCCAGCAGCTCGTAATAGTCGATCGTGGTGGTCATGTACGCCCCCGGACGACACAGCCCCCACCCCTGCTTGCGCGGGGATGAGGGCTGCGGGTCATCTTAGTCTTTACGCTTTGTGATCGTCGACTTCGGAGAATTCCGCGTCGACCACGTCTTCCTTGGGCGCTTCCTCGGACGACGCCGGAGAGGCCTCGGACGCGGCCTGCTTCTCGTAGATCGCCTGGCCCAGCTTCATCGCCACGGTGGCGAGCGCCTGCGCCTTTTCGGTCATCCGGTCGGCGTCGTTGCTCTCGACCGCGGCCTTCGCCTCGTCGATCGCCGCCTGGATCTCGGTCTTCAAGGATTCGTCGACCTTGTCGCCATTGTCCGCCAGCTGGCGCTCGGTGGTGTGGATCAGCGATTCGGCGTTGTTCTTCGCCTCCGCCGACGCACGGCGCTTCTTGTCCTCCTCGGCGAACTGCTCGGCATCGCGGACCATCTGGTCGATATCGGCGTCCGACAGACCGCCGCTCGCCTGGATGCGGATCTGCTGCTCCTTGCCGGTGCCCTTGTCCTTGGCGCTGACGTTGACCAGCCCGTTCGCGTCGATGTCGAACGTGACCTCGATCTGCGGCACGCCGCGCGGTGCCGGCGGGATGCCGACGAGATCGAAATTGCCGAGCATCTTGTTGTCGGCCGCCATCTCGCGCTCGCCCTGGAACACGCGGATGGTTACTGCGCCCTGGTTATCGTCCGCGGTCGAGTAGGTCTGCGACTTCTTGGTCGGGATCGTCGTGTTGCGGTCGATCATCCGGGTGAACACGCCGCCCAGCGTCTCGATGCCGAGCGACAGCGGGGTCACATCGAGCAGCAGCACGTCCTTGACGTCACCCTGCAGCACGCCGGCCTGGATCGCGGCCCCCATCGCGACGACCTCGTCGGGGTTGACGCCGGTGTGCGGCTCCTTGCCGAAGAACGCCTTCACCGCCTCGCGCACCTTGGGCATGCGGGTCATGCCGCCGACCAGCACCACTTCGCTGATGTCGTCGGTCTTGACGCCCGCATCCGCCAGCGCCTTCTTCATCGGCTCGATGGTGCGCTTGATCAGGTCGTCGACCAGACGCTCCAGATCGGCGCGGGTGATCGTCTTCACCAGATGCTTCGGGCCATTCTGATCGGCAGTGATGAAGGGCAGATTGACTTCGGTCGATACTGCCGAGGACAGCTCGATCTTGGCCTTCTCGGCGGCTTCCTTCAAGCGCTGGAGCGCGAGCTTGTCCTTGGCGAGGTCGATGCCCTCGTCCTTCTTGAACGAATCCGCCAGGAACTGGACGATCTTGTTGTCGAAGTCCTCGCCGCCCAGGAAGGTGTCGCCGTTGGTCGCCTTCACCTCGAACACGCCGTCGCCGATCTCCAGGATCGACACGTCGAACGTGCCGCCGCCGAGATCGTAGACCGCGATCGTCTTGCCGTCCTGCTTCTCAAGCCCGTACGCGAGCGCCGCCGCGGTCGGCTCGTTGATGATGCGCAGCACTTCAAGGCCGGCGATCTGGCCGGCGTCCTTGGTCGCCTGCCGCTGCGCGTCGTTGAAGTACGCGGGCACGGTGATAACCGCCTGGGTCACCGTCTCGCCGAGGTAGGACTCGGCGGTTTCCTTCATCTTCTGCAGCGTGAAGGCGCTGATCTGCGACGGGCTGTAGTCCTTGCCGCCTGCCGAGACCCACGCGTCACCATTCGGCCCGCGTGCGATCTTGTAGGGGACCAGCTCGGTGTCCTTCTTGGTGATCGGGTCGTCGAAACGGCGGCCGATCAGGCGCTTGACCGCAAAGATCGTGTTGTCGCCGTTGGTGACCGCCTGGCGCTTGGCCGGCTGGCCGACCAGCCGCTCGCCGTCCTTGGCGAAGGCGACGATCGATGGCGTGGTGCGCGCGCCCTCCGCATTCTCGATGACCTTGGGCTTGCCGCCCTCCATCACTGCGACGCAGCTGTTGGTGGTGCCGAGGTCGATGCCGATAACTTTTGCCATGTGTGCTCTTCTAGCCCCTCACGAACGTAAAAAAGTGGGAAGCGGCGTCCCGTTACGGCAACGCAACTTACCGGTGATGGGCGCGATATAGGGGGGGTTGCGCTTGCTGCAAGATTGCGCCCGGCCTAGTGGCGATATGTGATTTTCCAAACGCGCGAAGGAGTTCGCTTGATCCGTCTACTGCCCTTCGCCGCCGTCGCGCTGCTCGCAGGTTGCGGCATGGCGCCCGAACTGAGCGTCGACGATGCCTGGGTCCGGCTCGGCGCGGTGAAGGGGCGGCCCGCGGCGGCGTATTTCGCCGTCCACGGCGGGCCCGTCGACAAGACGATCATCGCGATCACCAGCGACGTTTCGATCCGGTCGGAGATGCACGAAAGCATGAAGAGCGGGGGAATGATGACGATGGCGCCCCTCGCCAGCGTGCCGGTGCCCGCGAACACTGATGTCGTGTTCAAGCCGGGCGGGCGGCACGTGATGCTGTTCGACATGAACCCCGGGATCGTGCCGGGCGGGCGCCCGGTGCTGCTGACCCTGTCCTTTTCCGACGGCACCCGCGTGTCGCGCAAGGCGACCGTGTTCGCGGCGGGCGACCCGGCACCCGAATGACCGTCGCCGTATGAAGCGCACGCTGACCGCGGGCGAGACCGCGCTGGCGGCTTCGGTGTTCGGAACGGCGATCGACTATGGGCAGGTGACGCTTGTCCGGCGCAAGTGGGCGTTCTTCCAACCCCGCGATGTCGTCATGGCGCCGCGCGGGCACATCCACTTCCACCCGGCGGGCGACCAGTGGCGCGACGATTTCGCCGCGGCGCCGCTCGATGCGCAAGGGCTGTTCATCCACGAGATGGTCCATGTCTGGCAGCACCAGCGCGGCGTCTTCCTGCCGCTCGCACGGCATCCGTGGTGCCGGTACGATTATGCGTTCAAGCCGGGACAGGCATTCGCGCGCTACGGCATCGAGCAGCAGGCGGAGATCGTCCGCCATGCGTTCTTGCTGCGCAACGGCGCGACGGTGCCGGGGGCGCCGGGGGTCGAGCGGTACGCGACGCTGGTGCCGTTTCGGGGGGGGCGAGCTTAATAGCACCTGACCTGTAATTCGTCACCCCGGACTTGTTCCGGGGTCCAGGGTGCCGCGAGTAATGCCCTATGAGCCTCCAGTCGGCTCGCCCGCCGATCGCTGGGCCCCGGAACAAGTCCGGGGTGACGGATGGGGATGAGCGGATCGCGCGCCCACGTGTTTCTCGTCGCGCT
>NZ_CAXVWL010000120.1:0-67375 GCF_964263785.1 Sphingomonas sp. | reverse complement strand
CGGCGATCCGGACACCGTCCACGCCACGGTGCGGCGGTTCATCGCCTGGCGGCAACGGAGCGGCGTGTTCGGGGGCGACCGCACGATCTTAGGGATCTCCCGACCGACATGCGGGCCACCGCGCCAGAGGCGTTCCGGAGGGACATCTGCGTCGCGAGCGATGCGCCGGTCGCGCCCAACGACGACGGCGTGGAGGCCGGGCTGATACCGGGCGGCCGGGTCGCGGTGCTGCGCGTCCTCGGCATCGCCGGCGACGATCTCGAACCGCGGCGCTGTTTCCTGTGTCGCGACTGGCTGCCCGCCAGCGGCGAGGAGCCGCGCGACTTCCCGCTCTATTGCCAGCGCGTGCGCTTCTTCCCGCTGGTGCCTGCGCACGGGGCGATAACCAACCTGTTCCTGCCGCTTCGCAGCGGCGGCCGGTCAGAGGCAGGATTCCAGATAGGCCTGGTCGAAGCCGAACTGCTTGGCCTTGTCGATCGTGTACGGGCGCAGGCCCATGGCGCGATATTCACCGATGATCTTGCCGTCGGCGGATTCGTCGAGGTACTCGAACTTGAACAGCTCCTGCGTCACGATGACGGGGCCTTCCATGCCGATCACTTCGGTAATGTTGGTGACGCGGCGGCTGCCGTCGCGCAGGCGCTTGACCTGGATGATCATGTCGACCGAGTCGGCGATCTGGCGGCTGATCGCCTCCTTGGGCACCTTGATGTCCGACATCATCACCATGTTTTCCATCCGCGCCAGCGCTTCGCGCGGCGAGTTGGAGTGGAGCGTGCACATCGAGCCGTCGTGCCCGGTGTTCATCGCCGCGAGCATGTCGAAACACTCGGAGCCGCGGATTTCGCCCAGGATGATGCGGTCCGGCCGCATGCGCAGCGCGTTCTTGACGAGGTCGCGGATGCTGATCTCGCCCTGACCCTCCAGGTTGGCGGGACGCGTCTCGAGCGGCAGCCAGTGCGGCTGCTGGAGGCGAAGCTCGGCGGCGTCCTCGATCGTCAGCACGCGCTCGCCCGGGTCGATCATCTTGGACAGGGCGTTGAGCATGGTGGTCTTGCCCGAGCCGGTGCCGCCCGAGATCACGACGTTGAACCGGCACGCGCCCGCGATCTTGAGCGCGGTCGCCATTTTCGGCGACATGCTGCCGAAGCCCGCCATCATGTCGAGCGTGATCGGCTTGGCGGAGAACTTGCGGATCGAGATCGCGGTGCCGCGCAGCGACAGCGGCGGGACGATGACGTTGACGCGGGAGCCGTCCTTGAGCCGCGCGTCGGCCAGCGGCGTGGTCTGGTCGACGCGGCGGCCGACCGAGTTGCAGATGCGCTGCGCGATCTGGAACAGATGTTCCTCGTCGCGGAACTGGACCTGCGCCAGCTCCAGCTTGCCCTTGCGCTCGACATAGGTCTGGTCGGGGCCGTTGACCATGATGTCCGAGATGTTGGGATCGGCGAGCAATTCCTCGAGCGGCCCAAGTCCGAGCAGCTCGTCGACGAGCACCTTTTCGAGGGCGAACTGTTCGCGGCGGTTGAGCGTCAGCTTCAATTCGGCGAGCACTTCGCCGATGATCGGGCGGAATTCCTCAGCCAGCTCGTCCTTGCCCAGCGTTGCCGCGGCCTCGGGATCGACGCGCTCCAACAGGCGGGGGAGGACCTGCTCCTTGATCTTGTGGATCGACGACTCGAACCCTTCGACCTTGCTGCTGCCCGATTCGGCGCTGGCGGCCTGGCGGTCGGCCAGGCGCTGCATAGCATCGCCCTGCGGCATCATGTCCGCGCCGAACGCATCCTCGCCGGGCATCGGCACCGCGTCATAGGGCGGGAATTGCTGGCCGCCCTCGGCCTCGCGCGGCACGCTGCCGCCGCCCTGCATCGGACGCGCCACGCCGAACGCCGGCCTTGGCGATCCGCTACCTGTTCCGCTCCGGCGTCCGAACGCGCTCATGCCCAGTCCTTCATAACTCGACATGTACCGATAGGCGCGAAGGCTTGAGATTTGACTAACCATCCCGTGGAGGATCATCGAACGGCAGGCGGCCCGATCGCCGAACCGTTCAGACAGGCGACACCATGCCGAAGACGCTGTCCAACCGCCCGGAGGTACTCGCGCCGTCGTTCGCGGTCGCACCGCAATGTCGTCCGCGCGCTCGTCGGGCTGGGCACGTGCAGCGGGGTGCCGCGACGTTCCGGCTCCCCGCACCGGCCGAGCGTGGACTGGC
This sequence comes from Sphingomonas sp., assembly GCF_964263785.1. Taxonomy (GTDB): domain Bacteria; phylum Pseudomonadota; class Alphaproteobacteria; order Sphingomonadales; family Sphingomonadaceae; genus Sphingomonas. Next base: position 65,160 of record NZ_CAXVWL010000120.1, on the reverse strand, counting down.
ATCGGCAATGCTGGTCCAGCGCGGCACCGGCCGGCCGGTCGCCGGCGCACGCAAGATCTGACCGCTACATCCCGGCCGCCGCTGCCGGTCGTGCGCGCATCGCCGCAACCCAGCGCGCGACGTGGGTGAATTCGGCCGGCGGCGCGAACTGGATCATGCGGGAAAAGTCGATGCCGGTGATCGCGATGATATCGGCCATCGTCACGCGGTCCGTGGCGATAAAGGCGCTTTCCCCCAGCCGCCGGTCGAACACGCCGAGCGCGCGCACGGCCGCGGCGCGGTTGGTCTCCGCGACTTCCGGAACCTGGTTCTCCAGCGCCGCCAGCGCCGGATGCGCGTGGCGAACCGACAGCATCAGCGGGGTGGCGAGCATCATTTCGGTTCGCCTGATCCACATCTCGATCTCCGCCATCTCGCGCGGGTTCCGACCGAACAGATTGGGCTCGGGATACAGGCTTTCGAGATAGCGGCAGATCGCGATCGATTCGGTAATCGCGGTGCCGTCGTCGAGTTCGAGAGCGGGCACGTTCGCGAGTCCCGCACGCGCGACGTAATCGCTGGCGCGGTGTTCGCCCTTCATGATGTCGACCTGGACGATCTCGATATCGTCGATGCCCTTTTCCGCCATGGCCCAGCGCACGCGGCGCGGATTGGGGGCGCGGCGGCTGTCGTAGAGCTTCATGCGGCATCGCCCGACGGCTGGAGCTTGTCCTGCGTCTTGGTGTCGAAATCGCTCGCGTCGTGGCGTTCGTGAAGCTGGCTGGCGGGATCGCCCATGACACGGTTGACCATGCGCCCGCGCTTCACCGCAGGGCGCGCGCCGATCTCGTCTGCCCAGCGGACGACGTTGGTATAGCTGGCGACGTCGAGGAATTCGCCCGCGTCGTACGCCAGCCCTTTCGCCAGCGAGCCATACCACGGCCAGGTGGCGATATCGGCGATCGTGTACTCGTCGCCGCCGAGGAATCGCGCGTCCGCCAGGCGCCGGTCGAGCACGTCGAGCTGACGCTTGATCTCCATCGCGAAGCGGTCGATCGCATATTCGATCTTGGTCGGCGCATAGGCGTAGAAATGGCCGAAGCCGCCGCCGAGATACGGCGCGCTGCCCATCTGCCAGAACAGCCACGACAGCACGCGCGCACGCTCCGCACCGTCCGTCGGCAGGAAAGCGCCGAACTTCTCGGCGAGATACATCAGGATCGCGCCCGATTCGAACACCGGCACCGGCTCGGCGCCGCTGTGGTCGACCAGCGCGGGAATCTTCGAGTTCGGATTGACCGCCACGAAGCCGCTGCCGAACTGGTCACCGTCGTTGATGCGGATCAGCCAGGCGTCGTATTCGGCGCCGGCGTGACCGAGCGCGAGCAGCTCCTCCAGCATCACCGTCACCTTCACCCCATTGGGGGTGGCGAGCGAATAGAGCTGGAGCGGGTGCTTGCCTCGGGCCAAATCCTTGTCGTGCGTCGCGCCCGCGACCGGGCGATTGATCGCGGCGAAGCGGCCGCCGCTCTCCTTGGTCCAGATCCAAACCCTAGGGGGCACATAGGCGGGCGGCACATAGGTCTCGGTCATGGCAGGCTCCACCAAATCGGTTGCGGTCCGCGCGATGTGGCGGATCGTGCGCCGAACACAAGGCGGAGCGCACCCGTTCGACACCGCACGATGCCGATAGCGAAGCAACGGTCGGGCGATTAGGGCACGGCGGCCAGCAAGTCCGAGGAGGCGCAAATCGTTGACGATCGGTCGAGGGCCTTCCCTCCCCTCCTCACTTCCAAGCGCACGGCCGTGGTGATCAGCGACTGGGTCGAGGGCTGGCCGCCCGCCAGCGCCGTGCCCAGCCGCGACAATGCATGCGCGCGGTGGCGATCGCTGGAGCACGATGCGCGCCCCTGGCCGGACGGCGGCGACGCGCGCGGCGAAGTCGCTGGAGGATATCTCGAACGCTTGCCGCTGGCGCTGGTCGCGGCGGGCGTGGTCGACCAGGTCGAGATCTGGCACCATTGGCGCGGCGAGGGCCAGCCGCCGTTCCGCCGCGAGAGTCCCGTGCTCGCGCGGCGCGCCTTTCGCCTCGATGTCGAAAACGCGCCGTTCGCCTCGGCGGACATGATCGCCTTCGTCGAGACCTTCGGCGCGCCGCACATCCTGGTGGTGCTCGGGCTCGGCGTGGCGACAGACGTGCTCGATGCCTGCACGAACAGCGTGATCCTCTACAATTCGATCGACGCCCCCGCCCTGCGTGTGCCACCCGCGGTCAGCGCGCGCTTCGACCTCGTCATTACCGGCGCGCAGTGGCAATCGGAAGAAGTGACCGCACGCCATCCTGAGATGGCGACCGTCGTCATGCCGATCGGGCCCGAGTTCGCGGCGACCGACCAGTTCCGGCCGCTGGGGACGGCCAAGGACGTCGACCTGATCTACGTCGCCGCCGCGCAATCCTACAAGCGTCACGACATCCTGTTCGACGCGATGGCGCAACTCCCGCGCGATGTCAGCGCGCTGTGCGTCTTCGGCTATGGCGAAGATGGAGATACCTTGCGCGCACGGGCCGCCAGGCAAGGATTGAACGTCGAATTCGTCGGCCCGCCCGGCGTGCCGATCGAAGAGGTCAACCGGCTGATGAACCGCGCCCGCTTCGGCGTGGTGTGCGGCGTCGACGACGGCGCGCCGGCGATCCTTACCGAATATATGCTCGCCGGGCTGCCGGTGCTCGCAAATGCTGCACTGCGGTGCGGATTGCAGTTCATCCTGCCGGAGACCGGCGTGGCGGCGTCTGCGGAGGACTTCGCCGACGCGATCATGGACCTGCGAGCACGCGCGCACACCTTCGATGCGCGCGGGGCGGTGCTGGAGCGCTGGACCTGGCCGCATAGCATCGAACGACTCCACCGGCTTATCGCGCCTTTATGCAACATGAAGCAGGGACGTACGTTACGGGGCGGCCTAGTCGCACCGTCCGAGTCTGTGACGCCATGACCGGAAAGATGGGGACGCGAGTGTACAAAGCAGGACTTTGCCCGACCTCCGCTCGCATCGACGCCCCGATTCCCGACCAGCCGCCGCTCCTGTGCTTTTCGCACTTGCGGTGGGATTTCGTAACGCAGCGCCCGCAGCATCTGATGCGGCGTTTCGCGCAGACCCGGCCGGTGTTCATGTGGGAAGAGCATATCCCCTGCGACCACCCGCTGCCCTTTCTGGAGCATCACGCCTTCGCCGCCGACGGCGTGGTCGCGCTGCGGCCGCGCCTGCCGCATTGGTGGAGCCGCGAGGATGTCGAGGCGGGCCTCAGCACGCTGCTCGACGCGTTCGTGAAGACAAGCGTGCGCGGCGACCCGCTGCTGTGGTTCTACACGCCGGTGATGTTCGGCTTTGCCGGGCATCTGGCGGCATCGGCGGTGGTGTACGACTGCATGGACGAACTGTCGGCGTTTCGCTTCGCCGACCCGGCGCTGATGGAGCGCGAGAGCGCGCTGCTGGCGTGTGCCGACCTGGTCTTCACCGGCGGCTACAGCCTGTACGAAGCCAAGCGCCACCGCCACGCCGACATCCACCCGTTCCCGTCGGCGGTCGAAGTGGGCCATTTCGCGCAGGCCCGCACGCGCGACCGCGAGCCCGAGGATCAGCGCGGCATCGCGGGGCCCAAGCTCGGCTTTTACGGCGTGATCGACGAGCGTATCGACCTGGCGCTGATCGACGCGGTGGCGGCGGCGCGGCCCGACTGGTCACTGGTGATGATCGGGCCGGTCGCCAAGATCGACCCCGCATCGCTGCCGCGGCGCGACAACATCCACTGGCTCGGCGGGCGCGACTACCGCGACCTGCCGGCGTACCTGTCGGGGTGGAACGCGGCGCTGATGCCGTTCGCGATCAACGAGGCGACGCGGTTCATCAGTCCGACCAAGACGCCGGAATATCTCGCCGGCGGGCTGCCGGTGGTGTCGACGCCGATCGTCGACGTGATCCGCCATTATGGCGACATGCAGGCGGTGGCGATCGCTGACGGTGCCGGGGCCTTTATTGCGGCGTGCGAAGCGGCACTCGCCTTGCCGCGCGAGGGCGTCTGGCAGGCCGAGGCGGACCGCGTGCTCGCCCGCCAGTCGTGGGACTGCACGCAAGCGGCGATGGCGGCGGAGATCGACCGCGTGACAACCGCGCGCCGAACGCGCGCCGCAACCCCCATCCGCCCAATACGGCGCGAGCGCTACGACACGTTGGTCGTCGGCGCAGGGTTTGCCGGATCGGTCCTGGCGGAGCGGCTGGCGGCGGACGCGGGGCAGCGGGTGCTGGTGGTCGACCGCCGCCCGCACATCGGCGGCAACGCCTATGACGAGCATGACGCGGCGGGGGTGCTGATCCACCGCTACGGACCGCACATCTTCCACACCAATTCGGCGGACGTGTTCGACTATCTGTCGCGCTTCACCGAATGGCGCCCGTACGCGCACCGGGTGCTGGCCGACGTGGCGGGCAAGCTGGTGCCGATGCCGATCAACCGGACGACGCTGAACGCGCTCTACGGGTGCGGGCTGGACAGCGACGAAGCGGCGGCGGCGTTCCTGGCGGCGCGCGCGGAGCCGGTAGCGGATGTGCGGACGTCGGAGGACGTCGTGGTGTCCGCGGTCGGGCGCGAGCTCTACGAGACGTTCTTTCGCGGCTATACGCGCAAGCAATGGGGGCTCGATCCGTCCGAGCTCGACAAGGCGGTGACCGCGCGGGTGCCGACGCGGACGAGCGAGGACGATCGCTATTTCACCGACCGGTTCCAGGCAATGCCCGCCGAGGGCTATACCCGGATGTTCGCCAACATGCTCGACCATCCGGGCATCTCGACCGAACTGGGGGTCGAGTACCGCGACGTGATCGAGCGGGTCGACGTCGACCATATCGTCTTCACCGGACCGATCGACGAATTTTTCGATTTCCGCTTCGGCAAGTTGCCGTATCGCAGCCTGCAGTTCCGCCACGAGACCCACGATGTCGCGCAGTTCCAGCCGGTCGCGGTGGTGAACTACCCCGACGAGCGCGTGCCGCAGACCCGGATCACCGAATACAAGCATCTGACCGGGCAGACGAACCCGAAGACCAGCATCACCTATGAATTTCCCAGCGACCAGGGCGATCCTTATTATCCCATCCCGCGGCCCGAGAACCAGGCGCTGTTCAAACGCTACGAGGCGCTGGCGGATGCGGAAGGTGACGTGACCTTCGTCGGGCGGCTCGCGACCTATCGCTACTACAACATGGATCAGGTCGTGGGTCAGGCGCTGGCGACGTACCGCCGCTTGCGCGAGACGCTCTCGCCGGTATTGTCCGCCGCCGAATGACCCGCATCTGTCTCCTGACCGACAGCCCGGCCCCGTCGGGGGTCGGCGCACACCTGCTCGCCCTGGCGAAGGGTCTCGGCGGCGAAGTCGTCGTCGCGGCGCGGGCAGGTACCGGGCTGATCGAGCGCGCGGTTGCCGACGGCTTCGCGGTCAAGACGATCGGCGACGACGAGGATGCGCTGACGCAGTGGCTCGCGCGCTCGGCGCCCGATCTGGTCCACGTCCATGCCGGGATCGGTTGGGAGGGGCATGCCGCGGTCCGCGCGGCGCGCGCGGCGGGCGTGCCGGTGGTCCGCACCGAGCATTTACCGCACCTGCTCACCGACGAGCGGCAGCGGGCCGAGCATTTCGGCATGGCGCACGATGTCGCACGGTTGATCTGCGTATCGGACGCGGTTGCCGAGAGCCACCGCGCGGCGGGGATCGACCCGGCGCTGATCGCCACCGTTCACAATGGGGTCGCCGCGCACGCACCGTCGCGGTCGCGCGCCGACCTGCGCCGCGAATCGGGCTTCGGCGATTCCCCGGTGCTGCTGATGGTCGCACGATTCGCCGAGCAGAAGGGGCACCAGCTGCTGCTCGATGCGCTGCCCGCGGTTATCGCCGCGCATCCCGATACGGTCGTGCTGCTGGCGGGCGAGGGTCCGCTGCTGATCTCCACCGCGCGGGCGATCGCCGCGCGCGGGCTCGGCGCGACGGTGCGGATGCTCGGCCCGCGCGGCGATGTGCCCGATCTGATGGCGCTCGCCGACCTGCTCGTCCTCCCGTCCGCGTTCGAGGGGCTGCCGCTGGTTGCGCTGGAGGCGATGGCGGCGTGCCTGCCGGTGGTCGCGACCGACGCGCCGGGCAACGCGGAAGCGGTCGAAGACGGCGTCACCGGGCGCCTCTGCGGTACCGACCCTGCAAGCTTCGCAGCCGCCGTGGTCGATCTGCTCGGCGACCGCGACCGGCTCGGCGCGATGGGACAGGCCGCCTGCGAGCGCCAACGTAAACTTTTCACGGTCGATCGGATGATCGCCGAAACCCGCGCGGTCTATGCCGCGGTCGAACACACCAAAGGAGCACGCGTGGAGCGGACACGGATCGGGTTCATCGGCGCAGGCGGCATCGCCCACCGCCATTTCGGCGTGCTGGAGCAATTCGACGACGTCGAGATCGTCGCGGTGGCGGACGTCGACCTGGCGCGCGCGACCGAGGCGTCGGCGCGGTTCGGTGCGCGCGCGTTCGACGATGCGGCGGCGATGCTGGACCAGGTCGAGGTCGACGCGATCTACATCTGCGTGCCGCCGTTCGCGCATGGCGAGCCCGAGCGGCTGGCGATCGACCGCAACCTGCCGTTCTTCGTCGAGAAGCCGGTGGCGCTCGACATCGGCACCGCCGAGGACGTCGCGGCGGCGGTCGACCGGTTGGGGCTGGTCACCGCGGTGGGCTATCACTGGCGCTATCTCGACACGGTCGACGAGGTCCGCGGGCTGCTCGCGCATACGCCCGCCCGGCTGCTGTCTGGCTACTGGCTCGATTCCACCCCGCCGCCGCGCTGGTGGTGGAAGCAGGGGGCGTCGGGCGGGCAGATGCTCGAACAGACGACCCACCTGGTCGATCTCGCCCGCTATCTCGTCGGCGATGTCGTGCGGGTCTACGGCCAGTCCGGCCACGTCGCACGGCCCGAGTTCCCCGGCCTGGACGTCGCGACGACGAGTACCGCGACGCTGACCTTCGCCGGCGGTGCGATCGCCAATTTCGCTTCCACCTGCCTGCTCGGGTGGAATCACCGCGTCGGGCTGCACCTGTTCGGCGAGCGCCTCGCGGTCGAGCTGACCGACCGCGACGTGATGATCGACACCGGCCACGGCCGCCCGGTGCGCGGCAACCGCGCCGACCCCGTCGTCCTCGAAGACCGCGACTTCATCGACGCGGTGCAGGGCAAGGAGAACCGTGTCCGCTGCCCCTACCCGCAAGCCCTCGAAACGCTGCGGCTGGCGCTGGCGATCGAGCAATCCGCTGCCGAAGGCCGCGCGATCGATATGGCGCCTGCGCGGGAGCCTGCGCATGTCTGAGCATCGCCCAGAACACCGGCACGTCCGTTCGCTGGGCGTCGAGCGTCCCGGGCAGGCGTATTTCGCAGGCTATGACGAGGGCCCGCTGCCCGAGCATCTCGTCCGCCTCGACCTGCTCTACACCGGCTTTTCGGCGGGCACTGAACTGACCTTCGTCAAGAACACCAACCCCTATCTGCACTCGCGCTGGGATGCGGGGCGCGGGGTGTTCGTGGGCGGCGAGGCGAGCGCGCATTTTCCGGTGCCGTTCCTCGGCTACATGGAGTGCGCGCGCGTGAGCGAGTCGCGCACCTACGATTACACGCCCGGCGACGTCGTCGGCGCGACATTCGGCCACAAGACCGGGCATACCGCGGACCCGTTCCACGAACTGCTCGTCAAGCTGCCCGCGGACGTGGACCCGATCTTGGGCATCTACGTCGCGCAGATGGGGCCGATCGCGGCCAACGGCATCCTCCACGCCGATGCCGAGCTGCTCGGGCCCAATGTCGTCGGGCTCGGCGACGGCGTCCGCGGCCGCCCGGCGCTGGTGATCGGCGCGGGCATCGTCGGCATGCTGACCGCGCTGTTCGCGCAGGCAGCGGGCGCGAGCGAGGTGGTGATCGCCGACCCCTCCCCCTTCCGTCGCCTGCGCGCCGAATGCCTCGGGCTGACCGCGATGACCGAAGACGAGGCCTGGGCGCATGCCAAGGCGCGCTGGCATCACGGCGGCGACGATCGCGGTGCCGACGTGGTGTTCCAGACCCGCGCCGACGCCGCCAGCCTCCACGCCGCGATGCGCGCGCTCCGGCCGCAGGGCACGGTGATCGACCTCGCCTTCTACCAGGGCGGCGCGGATCGCCTGCGCCTCGGCGAGGAGTTCCATCACAACGGGCTCAACCTGCGGTGCGCGCAGATCAACCGCGTGCCCCGCGGGCTGGCGCAGCAATGGGATCGCAGGCGACTGGCGAACGAGACGGTCAAGCTGCTCCAGGCACGCGGGGACGAGATCAAGGCACAGCTCATCACCCACGTCGTCCCCTACGACGACGCGCCCGCGTTTATCGACCGGCTCGTCAGGGAACGCCCCGAGTTCCTCCAGATCGTGTTCAAGGCCGGCGATTGAGCCCGTTTACCGGATCGCTCGGCGAAACGGGCGGTGGGCCCGCGCCAGAGCGCGCGATTCGCATCCTGTTCGTCTTCGCCTGGCTGGTGGTGGGTGGCGAGGAGACCGAGGTGCGGTTGCTCGCGCAGGCGCTCGACCGTTCGCGGTACCGGATCGAAGTCGTCGCCTGCTTCCGTAAGGAGGGCATGCCCGAACAGACGCACCACCAGTTGGAGGCCGCGGGCGTGCCGGTCGACCGAACGCCCTACCACCTCGGATTCGAGGAGACGGTCGCGTACCTCGCCAGCAAGGTGCCCGCCTACGACATCGTCGTGTCGTGCCAGGACGTGGCCGACATCTACCCGGCGCTGGAGAGGATGCACCTGCGCCCGCCGCTGATCGAGCATGGCGGGCTGGTGCGCGAGGCGCTGTCGGGGCCGAAGCATTTCACCGCGCGCTACGTCGGCGTGTGCGCGTCGATCCGCGATGCGGCGGCGAGCCGGATGCCCGATCGGCCGCATCATGCGATCGAGATCCCGTCAATGGTCGACACGCATGCGTTCGACCCGCGCACCCGCGCACCGACCCGCGCCGCGCTGGGGATCGCGGAGGGCGTGCTGCTGATCGGCTGGCTCGGCCGCCTGGACGAGAAGAAGCGGGTCGAGGATTTCATCGAGGCCGCCGCGCTGGTCCACGCCAGGCAGCCCAGCGCCCGCTTCCTGGTCATCGGCGGCCCCGACGCCTTCATGCCGCATTATGCGGACATGCTCCGGCAGCGCGCGACCGCACTGGGTCTGAGCGGCGTTCTCCAGTTCCTGGGCGACCGCGCCGACGTGCCCGAATTGCTATCCGCGCTCGACGTCTTCGTCTGGCTGTCGCGCGGCGAGGGCATGCCGCACGTGATCGCCGAAGCGGGCGCAGCCCGCCTTCCCGTAATCGCGACCTGCGACAACGGCACCGCCGAGCAGATCGTCGACGGGGTGAGCGGCCTGTTCGTGCCGCACGAGGACCCGGCCGCCGTCGCCGCCGCGGTGCTCCGTCTGATCGGCGACCCCGCGCTGCGCGATCGGCTCGGGGCGGCGTTGCGCGCAAAGGTCGATGCCGAATATGCGGTGCCGGCGGTGGTGCCGCATTGGGAAGGCCTGTTCGCCGACGTGCTGGCGGAGCGTCCTCGCGCACGCCCGACCGGGCTGTTCCGCAGCTTCCTCCAGGGCGGCTTCGAATCCTCGTCGCACCGCCGCGCGCATGATAAGGCGCGGCTCGACATGATCGCGGCCAGCCATCACGACGTGCATGCCGGGCACGATTATCGCGAATTGACCCGCCACGGCATCCTGACGGTGCGCGACGGCCTGCGCTGGCACCTGATCGAGCAGACGCCGGGCCGTTACGACTGGTCGAGCCTCGAACGCCAGCTGACGGGCGCGAAGGCGGCCGGGACCGAGGTGATCTGGGACCTGCTGCACTACGGCTGGCCCGACGACATCGACATCTGGACGCCTGCGTTCGTCGAGCGGTTCGCGCGGTTCGCCGCGGCCGCCGCGCGCCACATCGGCCCCGCGCCTGCTGGCGAGCGCCGCTTCTACGCTCCCGTCAACGAAGTGTCGTTCTTTGCCTGGGGCGGCGGCGACGCGGCGTACCTCAACCCCTTCGCGCGTGGCCGCGGGTATGAGCTCAAGGTCCAGCTGGCGCGTGCGTCGATCGCGGCAATGGAGGCGATCCTGCGCGTCGACCCTCATGCTCGCTTCGTCCACGCGGACCCGGTCATCAACGTCGTCACCGATCCGCACCGCCCGTGGGAAGCCGCGCATGCCGAGGGGCACCGGCTGGCGCAATATCAGGCGTGGGACATGATCGCCGGCCGCTCATGGCCGCAGATCGGCGGACGGCCCGGGTTGCTCGATGTCGTCGGGGTCAATTTCTATCACAACAACCAGTGGCTGCACGGCGGCCCGCCGCTGCGCTTCGACGACCCGCTGGCGCGCCCGTTCCGCGCCATCCTGGCCGAGGTATACGCCCGCTACGGCCGCCCGATCTTTGTCGCCGAGACGGGGATCGAGGGCGACGGCCGCGCCGATTGGCTTGCCATGATCCTGCGCGAAGTCGACGCCGCGATCGCGCTCGGCGTGCCGGTCGAGGGGGTGTGCCTGTATCCGATCCTCGACCATCCCGGCTGGGACGACGGCCGTTATTGCCCCAACGGCCTGCTCGCGTGCTCGCCTGCTGCCGACAAGCGCGTCGCGCACCCGCCGCTCGCCCGGGTGATTGGAGTGGCGGGTCGTGGCGCCGCGCATGATCGCTTGGCACGTCACGCGCGATGACTGACGCGGCCTTCCTCGATGGCGGCGGTGCGGCGGGAGCGCTGATGCGTGCCCACGATTGGCAGACCACGCCGCTGGGGCCGCCCGAAGGCTGGCCACAGCCGCTCAAGACGCTGGTCGGGGTGATGCTCGCGGCCGACCAGCCGATGTTCGTCGCCTGGGGACCCGAGCACATCCTGCTCTACAACGACCGCTACGCGCCGATGCTCGCCGACCGGCACCCGCGCGCGCTAGGCCGATCGTTCTTCGACGTATGGCATGAGGTGCGCGAGGCGCTGACCCCGCTCGTCGACCAGGTGTTCGCGGGCGAGCCGGTCCATATGGCCGACATTACCCTGCTGCTGGACCGGCCGGGACGCCCGCGCGAGGCGCATTTTGCCTTTTCCTACACCCCGGTGCGCGACGAGGCCGGCACGGTCGCGGGGTTGTTCTGCCCGTGTACCGAGACCACCGGCGCGGTGCTGGCCGAGCGCCGCCGCGCGCAGGAGGCCGAGCGCCAGCGCCAGCTGTTCGGGCAGATGCCAGGCTTCGTCGCGGTCCTCTCCGGTCCCACCCACGTCTTCGATTACGTCAACGACGCCTATGTCGCCATGACGGGGGCGCGCGACTTCGTAGGCCGCGGCGTGCGCGAAGTCTTCCCCGAGCTCGACGGCCAGGGCTTCTTCGAACTGCTCGACCGCGTCTATGCGAGCGGCGAGCCGTTCACCGCGCAAGCGCTCCCGGTCCATCTGGCGGGCGAAGCGCAACCGCGCGCCATTGACCTGCTCTACCAGCCGATCCGCGACGATGCGGGCATTGTCACGGGCATCTTCGCGGGCGGCTACGACGTGACCGAACGGGTCCGCGCCGAGGCGGAATTGCGCGGCAGCGAGGCGCGGCTGCGGGCGGTGATCGATGCCGCGCCGATCGGACTGGTGTTCGCCGATGCGAGCGGCCGGATCACCGGCGGCAATGCGCATGTCGAGCACATCCTGGGGCACGCCGTGCTGCCCTCGCCCGACATCGACGCCTACGGCGAATGGGTCGGCTTCCACCCCGGCGGGCGGCGGGTGGAAGGACGCGAATACCCGCTGGCCCAGGTGGTCGCGGGCGCCGACCACGCCGAGCTCGAGGTGCTGTACCGCCGCGGCGACGGACGCGATGCCTGGGTGCGGTTCATCGCGTCGGCCATCCGCGGCGAAGACGGGCAGCCGGTGGGCGGCGTGGTCGCCTCGCTCGATGTCGATCGCGAGCGCCGCGCCGAGCTGGCGCTGCGCGAGCTGAACGCCGATCTGGAACGTCGGGTCACCGAACGGGCGCTGTCGCGCGGACGGACCTGGCAACTCAGCCCGGAGATCATGGGCGTCATCAACGCGCAAGGCGTTTTCGAAAGCGCCAATCCGGCGTGGGCGACGATGCTCGGCTGGTCGGAGGAGGAGGTCGCTTCGCGGCCGTTCTTCGACTTCATCCACCCCGACGACATCGCCCGGACGCAGGCAGTCTGGGCAGATTTGGTCGATCGCGAGCTTCCCGCGCTGCACTTCGAGAACCGCTATCGACACAAGGACGGCGGCTGGCGGTGGCTGTCGTGGGTGGCGGTGCCCGACGACGCCAAGGTGTATTGCAGCGCGCGCGACATCACCGAGGACAAGGAGCGCGCGCAGGCCCTCGCCGCGCGCACTGCGGAGCGCGACCGGCTGTGGCGCAATACCCAGGATATCCAGGTCGTCATCGACGGAGACGGCACCTTTCGCGCGATCAATCCGGCGTTCACGACGATACTCGGCTGGTCGCCCGACGAGGTCATCGGCCGGACGGTGTTCCACTTCGTGATCGCGGATGACAAAGCGCCGACCGGCGACGCACTGGCGCACGCGCGGCGGGATGTGCTGCCGACCTTCGAGAACCGCTACCGTCACAAGGACGGCAGCTTCCGCTGCATATCGTGGGTCGCGGCGCCCGAGGATGCGCTGATCTATGCCAGCGGGCGCAACATCACCGCCGAGAAGCAGCAGGCGGACGAGCTCGCCGCGACGCAGGAGGCGCTGCGCCAGGCGCAGAAGATGGAGGCGGTGGGTCAGCTGACCGGCGGCATCGCACACGATTTCAACAACCTGCTGACCGGGGTGATCGGTTCGCTCGACATGATGCAGCGGCGAATGGCCAAGGGCGAGACCGACCGGGTCGAACGCTACATCGCGATCGCGATGACGTCGGCCAACCGCGCCGCGGCGCTGACCCACCGGCTGCTCGCCTTTTCGCGCCGCCAGCCGCTCGATCCCAGGCCGGTCGGCGCCAACCGGCTGGTGACCGGGATGGAGGAGCTGCTGCGCCGCACCATCGGCGAGGCGATCGCGCTGGAGATCGTGACCGCGGGCGGCTTGTGGCAGACCTTGTGCGATCCGCACCAGCTCGAAAGCGCGATCCTCAATCTGGCGATCAATGCGCGCGATGCGATGCCGGACGGCGGGCATCTGACGATCGAGACCTGCAACGCGCATCTCGACAGCGCTTATGCCGCGCAGACCCGCGACGTGCGTCCGGGCCAATATGTGTGCATCTGCGTGACCGACACCGGCACCGGCATGGACAAGGACACGATCGCCAAGGTGTTCGAGCCGTTCTTCACCACCAAGCCGATCGGCCAGGGGACGGGGCTGGGCCTGTCGATGATCTACGGCTTCGCGCGCCAGTCCGAAGGCTATGCGCGCATCTATTCGGAGGTCGGCCAGGGCACGACCGTCAAACTCTACCTGCCGCGCTATTACGGCGAGGCGGAGGAGGCCGACGAGACGGTCGACGGCGTGGCCGACGCGCCGCTTGCCGAAGACGGCGAAGTGGTGCTGGTCGTCGAGGACGAGGCGGCGGTGCGCGACCTGGTCGTCGACCTGCTCGGCGACCTGGGCTACCGCGCGGTCGAGGCGGCGGATGGGCCGGCGGGGCTGAAGCTGCTGCAATCGGACATGCGCGTCGACCTGCTCGTCACCGACATCGGCCTGCCCGGGCTGAACGGCCGCCAGCTCGCCGATGCCGCGCGGGTGGCCAGGCCCGACCTGAAGGTGCTGTTCATGACCGGCTATGCCGAGAATGCGACACTGGCGAACGGCTTCCTGGAGCCGGGCATGGAGATGATCACCAAGCCGTTCGCGGTCGAGGCGCTGGCGACCCGCATCCGCGACATGCTCGAGGCCGGATGATGCGGCGGCTGATCCGTCGGCACCTGCGCGCGGCGTGGCTGCTGATCGCGCTGACGCTGGCGATGAAGGTGGTCGTGCCGGTCGGCTTCATGCCCGCGATGGTCGACACCGCATCGGGCCGGGCCTTGGCGATCGTCGCGTGCACCGGCATGGGGGCGGCGGACATGACCGCGATGCCGGGCATGGCCGGGCATGAAGGCGGCGACCACGCACCGGCGAAACCGGACTCGCCGTGCTTGGGCGCAGGCATCGCCGCGCCGATCCTGGGTGCGGTCGATCCGCTCCAGCTTGCGCTCGCCTTCGCGGTCGCGGTTGTTGTGGGATTGCTCTTCGCGACACCGCCGCCGAGACGACAAACGGCCTACCTGCGCCCGCACCTGCGGGGACCACCGAGCGCCGCCTGACCGAAACGCGCCACGACCGCTGGCGCGTTCTGATTCCGCCGGGCCGTGACAGGCTCCGTCGTCCCGCGCGCCGCCTGCGGCGTGCTGCGTACAGGTACATTCCATGACTCTCCATTCCCGCCTTCGCGCCTGCGCGTCGGCTATTCCCGTGCTCGCCGCCGCCACTTCAGCAACGGCGCAGACCGCCCGCCCCCCCGCCGACATATTGGTCGTCGCGCACAAGCAAGCGGAGTCGATCGAGAACGCCCCCTCCACTCGCGCCACCGTCACCGCCGCGCAGATCGCCGACACCGTCAATGCGGTGAACGTCGAGGATACGCTCAAATACCTGCCCAGCCTCGTCATCCGCAAACGCCACATTGGCGACACCCAGGCGCCACTCGCCACCCGCACCTCCGGCCTGGGGTCGAGTGCGCGCAGCCTGATCTTCGCCGATGGCGCATTGCTGTCATCGTTGATCGGTAACAACAACACCTCCGCGTCGCCGCGCTGGAGCCTGGTCAGCCCGCAGGAGATCGCGCGGATCGACGTCCTCTACGGACCGTTCTCGGCGGCGTACGCGGGCAATTCGATCGGCGCGGTGGTCAACATCACGACGCGGCTGCCCGACCGGCTGGAGGGCACGATCGTCGCGGGCACCAGCATTCAGCAGTACGACCAATACGACACCCACCGGACACTTCCGGCGTACCAAATCGGCGCGACGCTCGGTGACCGCTTCGGCCCGCTGGCGGTGTTCGGCAGCTTCAGCCGCACGACCAGCAACGGCCAGCCGCTCGCCTATGTCACGGCGTTGCGCTCCACCGCGACGAGCAACACGGCCGGCGGCTTCGACGACGTCAATCGCACCGGCCAGCCGATCCGCGTCCTCGGCGCGACCGGCTTCGAGCACCAGCGACAGGACAATGCCAAGCTCAAGCTGGCGCTCGACGTCTCGCCGTCGCTGCGGCTGACCTATGTCGGCGGGCTGTTCGTCAACGATACCGAATCGACCGTGCAGACGTACTTGAGGAACACCGCGACCGGCCTGCCCGCTTATGCCACGAGTGCCTATCCGTCGGCGGCGGGTGCGTTCTCGGGCGGGGTGTACCGCTACGACGAGCGCCACTGGAGCCATGCGCTGTCGGCGACCGGCACCGGCGCACGCTTCGACTGGCAGGTGATCGGCACGCTGTACGATTTCGCGCACGACGTGCAGCGCACGCCGACCGCCGCGCTGCCGGGTGGGTTCGCAGGCGGCGCGGGCAACATCGTGCGGCTCGACGGCACCGGCTGGGCGACGCTCGATGCCAAGGGCGCCTGGACGTCCGGCCTCGGCACGCTGAGCGCAGGCGCGCACCTCGACCGGTTCGAGGTGAACAGCCAACGCTACGCCACCGTCGATTGGCTGCGCGGCGCGCAAGGCGCGCGCAACCAGGCGTCGCAGGGCAAGACCCGCACGGCGGCGCTGTGGGCGCAGGACGAAGTCCGCTTGGCCACCCCGCTGACGCTGACGCTCGGCGGGCGGTACGAATGGTGGCGTGCGTACGACGGGTTCAACTATTCGCTGGCGCCTGCGCTGTCGGTGAACCAGCCGGCGCGCACCGCGCACGGCTTTTCGCCCAAGGCCTCGCTCGCCTACACTGCCGCACCTGGATGGACGGTGCGCGCGTCGTTCGGCAAGGCGTATCGTTTCCCCACCGTCGGCGAACTGTACCAGGCGATCACCACCGGCACCGTCCTGACCGTGCCCGACCCCAATCTGCGCCCCGAACGCGCGCTGTCGGAGGAGCTGGCGGTCGAGCATCGCAACGCCAACGGGAGCCTCCGATTGTCGCTGTTCAACGAGACGATCCGCGATGCGCTGATCTCGCAATCGGCGGTGCTGGTGCCGGGATCGTCGGCGGCGTTTACCTATGTCCAGAACGTCGACCGCACCCGCGCCCGCGGCATCGAAGCGGCGGCGCAGCAGACGCTCGGGCGGTTCGACCTGTCGGGCAGCGTCACCTATGCCGACGCCGTCACGCGCAAGGACACCGCCTTCCCCGCCGCGGTCGGCCAGCGCCTACCGTCGGTGCCGCGGTGGAAGGCGACTGCGGTCGCGACGTGGCGACCCGTCGACCGCTTTGCGCTGACCGCGGCGGCCCGCTACGCCAGCCGCAACTATGCGACGCTCGACAACAGCGACACGGTGGGGAACACCTATCAGGGCTTCTACAAATACCTTGTCGTCGATCTGCGCGCGACCGTGCGAGCGACCGACCGCTACACCTTCGCGCTAGGCGTCGATAATGCCGGCAACGATCGCTATTTCCTCTTCCACCCCTTCCCGCAACGTACCGTCCATGCGGACGTGACGGTGACGTTGTGACGCATGGCAGATTCCTTGGTGCAAACTTCGCGTCCGCGCGTTCGGAGGCGGCAACGCTCGAGAGGATGGAACGCTGGACGACATAGCCGGGTGGATCGCGCCGGTCGCGACGACGATCGCCGCGATGATGACCGCCGCCAACCTGGGCGCGCGGGTGACCGGCTGGGGGTTCGTGGTGTTCACGATCGGATCGGTGTGCTGGTCGATCGTCGGCCTGAGTACCGGCCAGACCAATCTCGTCGCGACCAACGCCTTCCTGACGCTCGTCAATTTCGCCGGCATCTGGCGCTGGCTCGGGCGTCAGCGGGTCTACGAGCAGGGTGGCGAGACCGCCAAGCAGGCGAGCCGCCGCTCGGCGGTCCCGAACCTGTTCACCGCCACCGGCATCGCCGGGATGGCGGTCGTCGACAGCGAGGGACAGCCGGTCGGCAAGGCGGTCGAGGCGCTGGTCGAATGCGCGTCGGGCAGCGTCGCCTATGTCGTCGTGGCGTCGGGTGGGGTCGGCGGCATCGCGGAGGAGCTGCGCGCGGTCAGCCGCGACGCGGTCTCCTTCGGCTGCGATCGTCTGAGACTGGCGTTCGACCAAGCGCATCTGTGTGCGCTCGCGCCGCTGGCCGCGGGCGACTGGCCCGGCGACCCCGACGAAGCGCACGGAGCGAAAGCATGACGAATATCGCTCAGACCGCGATGGCGATGGCGGCGGCGCTCGACCGCGACGACATCGTCTATCTGGCAGACGACGAGCAGCAGGCCGAGGCGCTGGCTGCCGCACTGGCGGCGATCGTGCCGCAAGCGACCGTCGTCTTCCTGCCATCGAGCGATGCGCTTCCCGGCGACACCGCGCCCGCCTCCCCCGCCAACATCGGCCGCCGCGTCGCCGCGCTGCTGACCCTGCGCCAGACCCAGGCCGCCGAGAAGCGCGCCCGGATCGCGTGCATCATGAGTGGTGAGGCCGCGGCGCGGCGCTATCCCGCGCCGCAAGCCTTCGATCTGGCGCCGCCCCGATTGACGCTGGGCGAGGCGATCGACGTCGAGGCGTTCGCCGCGCAAGTCGCGGATATCGGCTATTTCGCCGAGGACCGCGTCGACGAACCCGGCGAAGTCGCGATCCGCGGCGACGTGATCGACATCTTTCCCGCCGACGCAGGGAGCCCGGTGCGGATCGAGATCGCCGACGGCCGCATCGTCGCGATCCGCGCCTATGACGCGGTGTCGCAGCGCACCACCGACGAGCGCGAGACGCTGGCGATCGGCCGCGCCGCCGATCCGGCGCTGAGCGAGCCGGTGCCGATTTTGGGGCACCTCGCGCCCGGGCTGATCGGCCGGTCGGAACAGGCGGACGCCCGGCGCGAGCGCTTCGTGGCGCTCGCCGCCGATGCCGCCAAGCGCCGCGGCGCGACCCTCGACGCGGTCGACGCCAAGACCTGGAAGGCGGCGTGCAAGCCGTGGCGTGCACACGATTTCGACAGCGGCGACGCCGCGCCCGTGCCGCGCTTCATCGAGAAGCGCACGCCGCTGGCGGCGATGGCCCGCTTCGCCAAGCCGCTGCTCGACGAGGGCCGCGCCTTCGTCCTCGCGGGCAGCGCACGCGACCTCCGTTTTCTCCGGCCCAAGGTCGCCAAGCGGCTCGGCATCGAACTGTCCGCCGCGGCGACCTGGCAGGACATCGCCGCGCTCCCGGCGGGCGCCGCCGCCGCGCTAGACATGCCAGTCGACCGCGGCTTCGTCGATCCGGCGCGCGTCGTGATCGCCGCGGGGGACCTGCTCGGCAGCCGCGCGGTCCTGGGCCACGTCGCCGGCCCCGCCACCGACCCGTTGGCGATCATGGGCAGCGACATCCGCATCGGCGATGTCGTCATCCACGAAGATCACGGCATCGGCTGCGTCGCGGGACTCGAGCCCGCGCCTGAGCACGAGGCGGGCGAGTTGATCGCACTCGACTATGCGGGCGGCGCACGGCGGCTGGTGGCGGTGGCCGAGGCGAACCGGATCTGGCGCTACGGCGCGGATGCCGATGCGGTGACGCTCGACAAGCTCGACGGCACCAGCTGGACCAAGCGCCGCGCCGACATCAGCCGCACGATCACCGAAAGCGCGCAGGGGCTGGCCGCGCTGGCCGAGGCGCGTGCCGAGCTGACCGCACCCGCGCTGGTTCCCGACGACGCCGCCTACGAGCGCTTCGCAGGCACCTTTCCTTTCAACGAAACCGCCGACCAGGCGCGCGCGATTGCGGCAGTGCGCGACGATCTGGCGAGCGGCAAACCGATGGACCGGCTGGTGATCGGCGACGTCGGCTACGGCAAGACCGAGGTCGCGCTGCGCGTCGCGGCGATGGCGGCGCTCGCCGGGCACCAGGTCGTCCTCGCCGCGCCGACGACCGTGCTGGTCCGCCAGCATCTGGAGACGTTCCGGCGACGGTTCGAGGGCACCGGCATCACCGTATGCGGCCTGTCGCGGCTGTCCTCGGCGGCCGAGAAGAAGGCGGTCAAGGCGGGGCTTGCGGACGGTTCGGTCGGCGTCGTGGTCGGCACCGGCGCGGTGATGGGCAAGGGGGTGACCTACGCCAGACTGGGCCTGGTCATCATCGACGAGGAGCAGCGCTTCGGCGCCGCCGACAAGGCGCGGCTGCGTGGGGACGGCGGGGTGCACCTGCTCTCGCTCAGCGCCACGCCGATCCCGCGCACGCTCCAGATGGCGATGGTCGGATTGCAGCAGATGGCGGTGATCGCTACCCCGCCCGCGCGCCGCAAGCCGATCCGCACCAGTCTCGACACCTTCGACGACGCGCGTATCCGCACCGCCCTGCTGCGTGAGAAGGATCGCGGCGGCCAGAGCTTCGTCGTCGTGCCGCGGATCGAGGACATGGCGGCGATGGCCGAACGGCTCCACCGCATTGTTCCGGACCTCAGCCTGGTCCAGGCGCACGGCAAGATGCCCGCGGGCGAGATCGACGCGGTCATGGTCGATTTCGCGCGCGGCGACGGCGACGTGCTGCTGGCGACCAACATCATCGAGGCAGGGCTCGACGTACCGCGCGCCAATACGATGATCGTCTGGCGCGCCGACCGCTTCGGCCTGGCGCAACTCCACCAGCTTCGCGGCCGCGTCGGGCGCGGCAACCGCCGCGGCCAGGTGATCCTGCTGACCGACGCAGACCACCCGATCGGCGAGCGCACGATGAAGCGGCTCCGCACGCTCGCCACCTTCGACCGGCTCGGCGCAGGGTTCGAGATCAGCGCGCAGGACCTCGACATGCGCGGCGGCGGCGACCTGCTGGGGGAGACGCAGGCGGGCCACATGAAGCTGATCGGCATCGACCTGTACCAGCACCTGCTCGCACTCGCGCTCCGGCAGGTGCGCGGTGAGAATGTCGACGACTGGACGCCTGAGCTCAACATCGGAGCCGCGGGGCACCTGCCGCCGGAGTGGATACCCGAAGCCGACCTGCGCCTGGGCCTCTACGTCCGCCTCGCGCGGATCGGCGCGGACGCCGAGCTGGAAGGGTTCGAGGAGGAACTGATCGACCGCTTCGGCCCGCTGCCCCCGCCCGCCGCGGCGCTGATCTCGCGCGTCCGCCTGGGGTTGCAGGCCCGCGCCGCCCGGATCGCGCGCATCGACGCGGGCCCGGCGGCGATCGCACTGACCCCGCGCAAGGATTTCGCGGGCGATCCGGCGGCGCTGGGGCTCGTCCAGAAGGACGCGCGGTGGCTGCTCAAGGAAGAGACCGGCGACGACGACCGCGCCGAGCGCGTCGAGCGATTGCTCGAGGCGCTCGGCGAATAGCCCGGAAAAGATCCTATAACAGGAAGTCGCTCGCCTGCAGCGTCGTCGTGCCAACCAGCAAGGTGAAGTCGGCCGCCCCGTCGCCGTTGACGTCGCCGAACACGCGCGCCTGGCCGTCGACCACGGCGTAGCGCAACTCTCCCGCGCGCCCGGTGAACGCGCCGGTGCCGAGAAAGGCGAACGCCTGGTTGCCCTCGACAAAGGCATCGGCGTCGATCGCAGTGAGATCGATCCGGTCCCCGGCGGCGCCGTCGAAATCGAGCACCTGGTCCGCCACGCCCGCGCCTTCGCCGATCGCGGTGAAGACGAACATGTCCGCGCCCGCGCCGCCATACATCCGGTCCGAACCAGTGCCGCCGATCAGCGTGTCGGTGCCCGCGCCGCCGTACAGCGTATCGTTGCCCTCTGCGCCGACCAGATAATCGTCGCCGTCGCCGCCCTGCAGCTCGTCGTCCCCGGCTTCACCATACAGCTGGTCGTTGCCCGCGCCGCCGATCGCCAAGTCGTTGGCGCCGCCGCCGAGCAGGATATCCGCACCCCCGCCGCCGTCGAGGTAATCGGCCCCTTCGCCACCCTGGAGCTGATCGCCGCCCTCGCCGCCGTAGAGCTGATCGGCATCGGCATTGCCCAGCAACACGTCACCGCCCGCGCCGCCATAGAGGCGATCGGCACCCGCACCGCCGTCGAGATAGTCGCTGCCCGCATTGCCGATCAGCTCGTCGTCGCCATCGTCGCCGTAGAGCTCGGTCGAATCGGCGCCGGCGACCGCCACGTCGGCGCCGGCGCCGCCATAAATTCGGTCGAGACCGGCGCCGCCGTCGAGGTAATCGCTGCCGTCGCCGCCGAACAGCCGGTCGCTGCCCTCCTCGCCATAGAGCTGATCGTCGTCCGCGCCGCCGATGACGGTGTCCGCGCCGACGCCGCCATAGAGCTGGTCGCGTCCGGTGCCGCCGTCGATATAGTCGTCCCCATCGTCGCCGCGCGCGACATCGTCGCCGTCCTGGCCCAGGATCACGTCGCCGTCGGCCTCGCCATACAGCTGATCGGCCTCGGTGCCGCCGATCAGCGTATCCGCGCCATTGCCGCCGTAAAGGATATCGGTGCCGCTGCCGCCATCGATGACGTCGGCGCCATCCTGCCCGAAGAGCGTATCGCCGCCGTCGCCGCCGTAGAGTTCGTCGGTGCCGGTGCCGCCCAGCATCGTGTCGGTGCCCGCTTCGCCGAACACCCGGTCGTTGCCGATGCCGCCGTCGACGAAGTCGTCGCCATCGCGCCCCAACAGCTCATCGTCGCCGCCCTCGCCATAGAGCTGGTCGTTGCCGACGTCACCCGAGATCCGATCGTTGCCGACGTCGCCGTACACCCGGTCGTCACCCGCGCCGCCGTCGAGGAAATCGTCGCCCGCGCGCCCGAACAGCTGGTCGTCCTCGCTGCCGCCATACAGTTGGTCGGCATCCGTGCCGCCGACAAGCGTGTCGGCACCCGCGTCGCCGTACAGCCGGTTCGTACCCGCGCCGCCATCGAGGAAATCGGCGCCGCCGCGGCCCAGCAGGATATCGTCGCCATCCTCGCCATACAGCTGCTCGGCATCGTCGCCGCCGATCAGCGTGTCGTTGCCCACGCCGCCGAAGAGCCGGTTCGCGCCCGCGCCGCCGTCCAGCGTGTCGCCGTCGTCGCCGCCGAACAAATCGTCGTTGCCGTCGCCGCCATAGAGCTCGTCCGAGCCCGCCCCGCCGACCAGCGTATCGGTTCCCGCATCGCCGTAGACGCCGTCGTCGCCCGCGCCGCCGTCGAGAAAGTCGTCGTCCTCGCGGCCGTAGAGCTGGTCCGCATCGTCCTGCCCGTAAAGCTGGTCGGCGCCGGTGCCGCCGACCAGCGTATCGAGACCCACGCCGCCGTAGAGCCGGTCGGCATCGACGCCGCCCTCGACATAATCGTTGCCCGCATCGCCGTAGAGTTCGTCCGCGCCCGCCCCGCCGAACAGCTGGTCCGCGCCTGCGCCCGCGACGATGGCATCGGCACCGCCCAGACCCGTCAGGACGTTGTCGCCCGCATTGCCGTAGATCGCCTGCGCGAAGTCGTTGCCGGTGAGAGACACCGCGGCGGTGCCCGCGGCGCTGAAGGTCGCGAGCACCTCGACAGCGGCGTCGACGCCCAGCGTGTAGCTGCCGACCGCGGCAACGATATCGGTCCCCTCGCCCGCGCGCTCGACGACGACGTCGCCCGCATATACCCGGTACACATCGTCGCCAGCGCCGCCGATCAGCGTATCGCCGCCACCCGCGCCATAGAATTCGTTGCCAGCCGCGGTGCCGGTGAGCGTGTCGGCGCCCCCGGTGCCGAGCAGGGCGTTGATCTGGAAAATGCGCCCCTTGATGCCGACGTCCGGATCGCCGCCCGCGCCGCTGCTATCCTGCCAGGTGATGAAGACATGCCCGTCGCGCAAGGACACGATTTCCGGCGCGGTTTGATTGCCGGCCGGTGCGTCATTGACGACGAACACATCGCCGACCGCCAGCGCATCCGCGCCGAACAGTTGACCCCGAACCCCCAGCGTCGAATTGGCTTCGGCGACGTCGAAGGTGACCAGGAATGCGTCGCCGAGGGCTGTCACTTCCGGGCGTGCGGAGCCGACCGGGACGGGAACGATCTGCAACGGCCCCACCTGCGCGCCGTTCGAGTCGAAGCGTTGCACCGAGACACCGCCGGATCCGGCATAAGCCACCACGAAACCGCCCGACTGCAACACGGCCACGCTGGGATCGGCGGAGGCGCCTGGTGCTACGAAAAATACCGGTCCCGCCGTTCCGGCAGCATCGACGATCCTTCCCTCAAGCGTATTGTTGCCAAAGATCGTGACGATCTTGCCACCGGAAAGCGGCGCGCTGTCGAGCAGCACCGGCCCTGCCCGTTGTGCAATCACGGTCGGAGCAGAGGTGATCGTTCCCGTGTCGGAGACGAAGCCGGCCTTGACCGAATAAATGAAGTTTCGAGTGGAGAACGTGGGTTCACGCTCGGCCCATGTGACGCCGAAGCCAGCGCCCGGAACGTCAACGATACAGATATCCATCGGCGTTCCGTTGCCGAGGTTACCGGAGGTCGTAGGCAGGCTGAAATCCGAACCGACTTGTACGCCCGAGTTGTCGTATATGCGGCCAACGATCCTCGGATCGCCTGGCACGGTATAGGCGACCGCGAAACCTCCCGTGTCGAGTGCGGCCACCGACGTCATTTCGATGTCGCTGACCTGACCGGTAGGATCGATAAGAAACTCTCCGCCGATCTTTGCACCGCTGGCATCGAGAATTTGCGCTTTCAGGTCGCCGCCGTTCTCGGCGCTGCGCCAGACTACCGCGATGTTGCCGTTCGTGAGCCGCGCCGTGGAAGGCGTAGATTGGGCGCCCGCCGTGACCGTGTTGATGAGGAATTCCGACGCGATCGGTTCTACGGCTGCGGCCATGATTGTCCTCCTTGAACGCATGGGCGCTTACCTGCCCATAGGTCTAACGGATAGAGTAGACGGAGATATACGATTTCGCGACGTCACTGACGAGGACATCAAACCAAGCCGCCCTGCTTCGCCCCGTAGTCGCGCGTCCGCTTTGTGCCTCGGATCGCGCCAAGTTGCGATGACTGAGGAACTGAAATGGGGGCAGCGCGCCGCTACCCTCGTAATCGAACGCCGCCGCGTTGTCCCAATTCTATCCCGTTCCCCGGTGTGTGCCGCACCGCGTCGATACCGAGTCCGGCTCTCAACAGACCACGCCGACGCCGCCCAAATCGACCGCTCCGGCGTTGCGGATCGGCGGGCTCGCAAACAAAAACGGGAGGCACTCTGGGGTGCCTCCCGTCTTCCCGCTCTGCGATCTCGCGCCGGGCCTTGCCGGCACGAAGCGTCCCGGATCAGCGACGCGTGTCGGTCGTCCCGAAGGTCGAGTCCCTCTTGGTATCGACGTCGGTGTCGCGGTCGATGTCGACTTCGGTCTTGCGGACCGTGTCGGACACCGTTTCGGTCCGCTCGTCGGCGGTCTTGGAGACCACCACTTCCTCGACGACGCGTGCATTCTTGCCGACCACGGCTTCTTCGCCGGTCGCCGTCATCGCGATCGTCCGCTCGCGGAACGCGTCGCCATCGGCTGCCGAAAGCGGCTGATCGACCGCGCGACGCTCGACTTTGACGCGCTCGTTGCGCAGGCGGATCTGCTCGGACACCGGCGTCTCGGTGACATAGGAGCGCACGCGCACCCCGCCGCGATCGACGTCGCGCTTGCCGACGACCAGGTTCTCCTCGACGATCGGGATCACCTCTTCGCGATCGTTGCCCCGCGTGCCCAGGTTCGTGTCGCGATCACGGTCGAGATCGCGGTCGTCGTCGCCCTTGCCGAAGCCGCCGAACGCCGATGCAGTGCCCAGGCCTGCGCCGGTTGCCGCGCCCGTTGCCGGATAGTCCCAGCCCTGCGAGCGCCACTGGCTCGAACGGTCGTCGATGTCGACCGAATTGGCCTCCTCCAGGACGCGCACCGCCTCGTCGACGCAATCGTCGTCCACATCGGCGGTCAGCAGCGCGCCGCCGCGGCGAATGCCTTCCTCATAGGTGTGGCGATCCTCGTCGGGGGCGAAGGCGTTCTTGATCGAATCCCAGATGCCGCGATCCTCGTGGGTGGAATAGCTTTGCTCGTTATAGCCTTTGCTCGACTTGTCGTGGACATGGACGTTGTCGGCATCGACGCGCGCGCTCTTCAGGCGATCCTTGGCGGCTTCGGCTTCGGCGCGGGTATCGAACAGGGCGGTGATGGTGCTGGACATGGGTCTTCTCCTGCGGGTTGTGGTTTGATTAACGTGCGGTGACGACGAGCTCGGTGCGGCGGTTCTCGAAGCGGCCGCCGGCGGTCGAATTCGTGTCGACAGGGTCGGTTTCACCGCCCGTCGTGGTCTCGATCCGGCTACCGTCGATGCCCTTGGCGACGAGCGCCGCCTTGATGGAATCGGCGCGCGCCTTGCCGAGCGCCATGTTGGCGGCGTCGGTCCCGCGCGCGTCGGCATAGCCGGCGATGCGGATCTTGGCGGTGCCATATTGCTTCAGCACACCGGCCACCTGGTCGACCTCGGCGGCATCCGCGGCACGAACCTCGCTCTTGGCGGTGTCGAAGTTGAGCTTTTCGAACACGAACGTTCGCGGTGCGGGCTCGTTGCCGGCCAGGTACGTGCCCAGACCAGCGGTACCGGCCAGCGCGTCGGCCTTGGGCGCGTTCGGAGTTTCCGCGACGACCGCGTCCGAGGTGTTGGCGGCGACCGGCACGACCGCGGCACTATCGTTGCGATTGCAGCGGCTGAGCGCAAAGAGCAACGCGAGCAGCCCGAGCGCGAGCAGCAGCCAGGGCAGCCAGTTGAACCCCTTGTCCTTCTTCTCGATGTGGATGTGATGGGGGGCGCCGTCGGGCCTGGTGTCGTTGGGATCGGCCATCAATGTTCCTCCTGTGGATTCAGATCTTCACGCGTCACCTCGACGTGCATGCGGCGCAGCGTCGTCGGCAATTCGACCTGCTCGGTGCGCGTGGTGCGCCGCAGGTGCAGCTCCTCGACCACGAACAGCCGCTTCTCGACGACCAGCCGCTCCTCGAACACGGGAACGATCGTCACGTCGCCCTCGGTGCGGATCGCCGGCGCCGCATCGACCTCGCGATCGACGGCGACGCGGGTCACCTCGACATGCTCGTGATTGAGCATTTCGCGGATCAGCACATCCTCGACGACGGGCGACGTCCGCACGGAGACGCGCTCGGTCTCTGCACTACGCTTGGTGACGTGCGCCTGTTCTTCGATAATCGGAATGACGCGATCGTTGGGCATGGCTGACCTTGCAGTTCGGCCCGCTCAACCACTCGGTGGCGAAATTGTGTCCCACCGTTGCACACCCGCAACGACAATAGATGGTGAGCCGCTACCAACCACCCTGGTATGTCGCGGCGGTCAGCTTGCGTAGATGCGGTCGAGCACCCGCGCGACGGTGACCAGGTGCTCGCACCCCGCGTCGAACCGCTCCCCCGCGGCGAGCCGTCGGGCCCAGTCGATCGCGGCACGCCCGCCCCAATCGTCAGGGGGCGACACCAGCACCTCGGAGCCGGTTCCGCGATGATGCTCGGCGCGGAAGTCGTAGAACGATCCGTCGACGTTGCGCAGCGCAGCGCCGCCCGCATCGCCGAAAAAGCTCGCCGAAATCTCCGCGTCACGACCGACGCTGGCACGCCACGAACAGGTCAGCCGGATCGCGGTGCCGTTCGCCAGCGTGATCGTCGCCAGCGCGAAATCCTCGACCTGGTCGCCCGCAAGCGGCTGCCCCCCTGCAAAAAGGTTCGACGTCACGTCCACCACCTCGGGAAAACCGAGCGTCCACAGCGCCAGGTCGACCAGATGCACGCCCAGGTCCATCACGCACCCGCCGCCCGACTGCGCCCGGTCGTAGAACCACGGCTTGTCGGGCCCGTAGGCGTTGTGGAACACCAGATCGACCGCATGGATGTGGCCGAGCGCTCGCCCGCGCACCAGTTCGGCGATCCGCGCCATCCCCGCGGTGAAGCGGTAGGAGAAATCGACCGACAGCAGCCGGTCCGCGCCTCGTGCCGCAGCGACCACCGCGGCGGCCTCGTCGGCCGATCGCCCGAGCGGTTTCTGGCAGAACACCGCCGCCCCCGCCTCCAGCGCCCGGATCGACTGCGCGGTGTGGAGCGCACTCGGCGTCGCGATCACCACCCCGTCGGGCTTGAGCGCCAGCATGTCGTCGAGCGATGCGACCAAAGTGGCGTCTGGCGCGAGCGCGTGCGCCTGCGCCGCCGTCTCTGCCGAAGGATCGCCGATCGCAACCGCCTCGACCACGCCGGTCGCCAGCATCGCCTCCATCCGGTGGCGGCCGATCCACCCCGTCCCCAGGAAGGCGACCCGCGGCTTATTCATACGTCACCAGCGCCTTCACGAACCCATCGGGCTTGTCGCGCGTCGCCTCGATCGCCTCGGCCACCCGCGCGAGCGGATAACGGTGGGTATAGAGCGGCGCCGGGTCGATCCGCCCGCTCGCCACCGCGTCCACCGCCTCGCGCAACCCCCGCATGTTCACCGCGGGATCGCGCTCGTGCGCGTTGATCACGTCGATCCCCTTCCAGTTCCACATCTGCATGCTCACCTGCCGCGGCCCGTCCTGGTGATAGCCCGCGACGATCAGCTTGCCGCCATAGCCGACCAGCTCGCCCGCCAGATCGAGCGGCCATTGCTTGCCGACCGCCTCGATCACCCGCTCGCACAATCCTTCGCCGGTGATCGCCTTGACGTCTTCGATGATCCGGTAGTGGTCGTCCATCACGATCGTCTCGGCCGCCCCGAACGCGCGCGCCAGGTCGAGCGACGATTGGCGCCGCGAGATCGCGATCACCTGCGCCCCCGCGTCGGTCGCGAGCCGGGTCAGCACCGCGCCCAGGAAGCCGATGCCGACGATCGCGACAGTCTGCCCGGCGTGGATGTCGGCGCGGCGAAAGATGTTCATCGCGCACCCCAGCGGCTCGCCTGGAAACGGCTTGCCCGCCATCTCGGGCGGCAGCACGGCCACCGCATCGGCCGCGGCGATGTCGTATTCGGCAAAACTCCGCCCGGCGAGCGTCGCGACCCTGTCGCCGATCATTACCCCGGTCACCCCGTCGCCGACCGCGTCGATCACGCCCCAGCCCTCGTGCCCCAGCCCGCCCGCGTCGCCGGGAAAGGTCGACCACGGCTGCCCTTCGTAGGGCTCTACGTTGGACGCGCACACGCCGCATCCCTCCAGCCGCACGCGCACCTCGCCCGCACCCGGCTCGGGTCGCGCGACCTGCGTCACCGCCATCGCCGCGGGGCCGTTCAGCACCGCGGCCTGCATCGTCTCGGTCAAGCAAGGAACCTTTCGTCAAAAATCCGGCTTAGCGGGTGATGGCAGCCGCCGACCAGCCCCCGCCGGGCATGACCCGCACGCTCGAGGACAATATCGAGCGGCTCGCCGCGCGCCGGCGCCAGACCGCCGCCGCCGCGCCGGTCAGCGAGCGGGTGTCCGACGCGATCACCGCCTTCGCTGGATCGATGCCGTTCGTCGTGCTGCACCTCATTGTCTTTGGCGGCTGGATCCTCGTCAATCTCGGCTGGCTGCCGATCGCAAAGCCGTTCGATCCGAGCTTCGTGATGCTGGCGATGATCGCGTCGGTGGAAGCGATCTTCCTCTCCACCTTCGTCCTCATCAGCCAGAATCGCATGGCCGCGGTCGCGGATCGCCGCGCCGACCTCGACCTCCACATCAATCTGCTCACCGAACACGAACTGTCGCGGCTGACCACGTTGGTCGCCGGCATCGCGCGCAAGCTCGACGTCGATATCGACGCCGCGGACATCGGCGAGATCGAGCGCGACGTGCAGCCCGAACGCGTCCTCGACGCGATCGAGGCGGCGCCGACCCGCAACTGACGGGTCACGCGCACGCCACGTTCAGCGTCACCAGCCGCGCGCCCCAGTCTCCCCACACGACCCGCGTCACCGATGCCGGCGCGATATCGAAGCGCAGCAGATGGTCGAGCGACAGCCCCAGCACATGCGCCACCGCGGCACGGATCATGTCGGAATGGCTGACCACCGCCACCGTCTGCCCGTCCGCCTCACGCGCCACGTCGCCCAGCGCGCCGACGATCCGCGCCTGCGCTTGCCGCATCGTCTCGCCACCGGGAATGCGCGCGGTGCCGCGACGGGCGTTCCACGCGTCCCATGCGGGATCACCGTCCAGCTCCGCCATCGCCCGCCCAGTCCATTCGCCCATGTCGATCTCGACGAGCGCCGCGACGGGCTCGGCGCGCAATCCGCACGCGGCGGCGATGGCGTCGGCGGTCTCGCGCGTCCGCTCGAGCGGGCTGCACATCGCCCGGTCGACCCGCTCGCGCGCCAGCCTTGCTCCCAGCCGCGCCGCCTGATCGCGACCGGCCGCGCTTAGCGGCACGCCGTCGAGCCGGCCCGACAGCAGGCGGTCGAGATGGACATGCGCGGCATGCCGGATCAGAAGGAAGTCAGTCGCCACGCGTCGCTCAAGCCTCAAAATTGCGCCGCCACAACACCGCTTGCAGCTTCTATGTTCCTGATGCCATAGAGAGGAACAAAGATGAAGAAGGCCGGTTACGCAGCCGTGACGACAGCCGACGACGACCAGGGGGCGGACGACCAATGACACCTTCGAGCACTATCGGTGCCGCGCATGCACCAACATGGGTCAAGTCGCGAGCATGAGCGAAACCGTTCTGATCACCGGCGGCGCCGGCTTCATCGGCCGCTTCGTCGCCGCCGAGCTGCTCGCGCGCGGCAACCGGGTGCGCGTCCTCGACAGCCTGATCCCCCAGGTCCACGGCGAAGTCGACGGATCGAAGATGCTGTCGCCCGACGCCGATCTGATCCGAGCCGACGTACGTGACAAAGCCGCGGTCGCGGGTGCGCTCAAGGGCGTCGACAGCGTGATCCACCTCGCCGCAGAGGTCGGCGTGGGCCAGTCGATGTACGAGGTCGAACGCTACACCTCGACCAACGACGTCGGCACCGCGGTGCTGTTCGAGGCCTTGATCGACAACCCCGTCCGCCGCGTCGTCACCGCCTCGTCGATGTCGATCTACGGCGAAGGCCTGTACCGCGACGCCGATGGCGCGAGCGTGGAGGATGCCGAGCGCAAGGGCCTGCGTGACGGCCTGAGCAATTGGGAACCCGTCGACGCGCAGGGCCGCCCGCTGTCGCCGGTCGCCACCCCTGAGTGGAAGCGCCCCAATCTGTCGTCGATCTACGCGCTCAACAAATACGTTCAGGAGCGCACCACCCACATCATGGCCGCGCCCTATGGGATCGAGGGCGTGTGCCTGCGGCTGTTCAACGTCTACGGCCCCGGCCAGGCGCTCTCCAATCCCTACACCGGCGTGCTGGCGATCTTCGCCTCGCGCCTGCTCAATGGCCAGCAGCCGATGATCTTCGAGGATGGCGAGCAGCGCCGCGACTTCGTCCATGTGTCGGACGTCGCGCGCGCCTTCGCCGATGCGCTGGTCGACCCGCGTGCGGTCGGGGGCACCTTCAACATCGGATCGGGCCACGACCGCTCGGTGACCGAGGTCGCGACCGAATTGGCGCGCGCGATGGGCAAGAACGATCTGACCCCGATCATCGTCGGCAAGGCCCGCATCGGCGACATCCGCCACTGCTTCTGCGACACGACGCTCGCCGCCGAGCGTCTGGATTTCCGCGCGCAGCAGGACTTCGGCGAAGGCCTGGCGGCGCTGGCCGACTGGGTCGGCGAACAGACCGCGACCGACAAGGTCGAACAGATGCGCGCGGAACTCGACGCCCGGGGCCTGGTGGCGTGAGGGGCTTCTTCTCATTACTCCCCGGAACGGGGAGGGGGACCAGCCGCAGGCTGGTGGAGGGGCAGCCCAGCAGGACAGTCGCTTGTGGCTGCCCCTCCACCATCGGCTTCGCCGACGGTCCCCCTCCCCATTCCGGGGAGGAACGACGTTGACCATCCTCATCACCGGCGGCGCCGGCTTCATCGGCGCCAACCTCGCCGATCGCCTCGCGGGCGAAGGCCACCGCGTCCGCATCTACGACGCGCTCAGCCGCCCCGGCACCGAACGCAACCTCGCCTGGCTCCAGGAGAACCACGGCGACCGGATCGACTTCATCCACGCCGACATCCGCGACGACGCGCGCCTGGGCGAGGCGGCGGCGCACGTGCAAGCCGTGTTCCACCTGGCCGCGCAGGTTGCTGTCACCACCAGCATGGTCGATCCGGCCGCCGATTTCACGATCAACATCGCCGGCACGCTCAACCTGCTGGAGGCGCTGCGCAAGCGGGGTGACGCCACGCCGCTGATTTTCGCGTCCACTAACAAGGTCTATGGCGACCTCGCCGATCTCTCCTTCGACCTCCAAGGAGACGCCTACGTCCCGACCGACCCCGGCATCCGCGCACACGGCGTCGGCGAAGCGCGCCCGCTCGATTTCCACACCCCTTACGGCTGCTCCAAGGGCGCCGCGGACCAATACGTCCTCGACTACGCGCGCAGCTTCGGCGTGCCCACCGCGGTGCTCAGGATGAGCTGCATCTACGGCCGCCGCCAGATGGGGACCGAGGACCAGGGCTGGGTCGCGCACTTCCTCATCCGCGCGCTCGAAGGCAAGCCGATCACGCTCTACGGCGACGGCCACCAGGTCCGCGACATCCTCGACGTCTCGGACGCGGTCGACGCCTATGTCCGCGCTTGGGCTCGCATCGACACGGTCAAGGGCCGCGCGTTCAATCTCGGCGGCGGCCCCGCCAACGCGATCAGCCTGCGCCAGCTCCTCGCCCACATCGCCGACCTCACCGGCCGCGACGTCGACGTGACCTATGCGGACTGGCGCGCGGGCGACCAACGCTATTTCGTCGCCGACACGCGCGCAGCAGAGGCCGCACTCGGGCTCGCCCCCAGGATCGACTGGCGCGACGGCGTCGCCGAACTCGCGCGCTGGCTGGCGAGCGAGCGCCGCCTCAACCTGCCGATCGGCCAGCGCCGATCCGTCGCGGCCGCCTGATGCGCATCCTCATCACCGCAGATGCGGTCGGCGGCGTCTGGCAATATACGCTCGACCTCGTGGCAGCGCTCCGGCCGATGGGCGTCGAGGCAATCGTAGCGTTGCTGGGTCCATCCCTCACCGCAGCGCAGCGGCGCGATGGGGCGGGCGTAACGCTTATCGAAACCGGCCTGCCGCTCGACTGGCTCAGCGACGGCCCCGACAAGGTTCTGGCGGCAGGCGATGCGATCGCCGCATTGGCGGCACGCGAGCGCGTCGACCTCGTCCAGCTCAACATGCCGTCGCTTGGCGCACGCGCACGCTTCGGCGTGCCGGTCGTCGCGGTCGCGCACGGCTGCGTCGGCACCTGGTGGGAAGCCGCTCGCGGTACCCGCCCCGATCCCGCCTATGCCTGGCAGGACGCGCTGGTCCGCGCCGGGCTGCTTGCCGCCGACGCAGTGGTCGCGCCCAGCCAGAGCTACGCCGAAACTGTCGCGCGCTACTACACGCTCCCGGCGGTCCCGCTGGCGGTCCACAACGGCCGCGCGCCATTCATCGCACGGCCCCACGATGCCGATCCACCTCCCTCCGTTCGTGCTGAGCGAAGTCGAAGCACATCGCCAAGCCACCTGCCCTTCGACTTCGCTCAGGGCGAACGGGAAATCAGCCAGTCTCAACCGACTGACGCCGATGCCGAACCGGTAGCACACGCGTTCACCGCCGGGCGCTTGTGGGACGAGGTCAAGGCGACCGCGCTGCTCGATCGCACCGCCGCCCGGCTCAGCGTTCCCTTCCGCGCCGCGGGCAGCGCCGAGGGCCCGCACGGCGAACGCCTGCAGCTCGACCATCTGCACCGCCTTGGTCAGCTCGACGCCCCCGCGATGGCGCGCGAACTGGCAGGCCGCCCGGTCTTCGTCTCGGCGGCACGCTTCGAGCCGTTCGGGCTGGCGGTGCTGGAGGCCGCGCAGGCGGGCTGCCCGCTGGTGCTGTCCGGCATCGACACCTTCCGCGAATTGTGGACCGGCGCGGCGCTGATCGTCGAGGAGCAGGACGATGCCGCCTACGCCGCCGCGATCGAGCGCATCCTCGGCGATGCCGCCCTGCGCGCGCATCTCGGCGAAGCGGCCCGTATCCGGGCGCAGCGCTACACCCCCACCGCGATGGCGAGCGCGATGGCGTCGATCTACGCCGGGCTCATCGGCGCACCGCGGCAGGCCGCCGCATGAGAATCGTCTACTTTACCCATTCGCTGCTCTCCTGCTGGAACCACGGCAACGCGCATTTCCTGCGCGGCGTGCTGCGCGAGCTGATCGCCAAGGGCCACGACGTCCAGGCGTGCGAGCCCGCAGGAAACTGGAGCCTCGCCAACCTCCTCGCCGACGGCGGCGACGCGGGGCTCGCGCCGTTCCGAGAAAGCTACCCCGAGCTGTCGCCGGTAGCCTACGACCCCGCCGAGCCGGTCGACGCCTTGGTCGAGGACGCGGACCTTGTCATCGTCCACGAATGGAACGAGCCCGCGCTCGTCGCCGAGGTGGGAAAGCTGCGCGCGCGCGGGGCCCGCTTCACATTGCTGTTCCACGACACCCACCACCGCGCGGTCAGCGCGCCCGAAGAGATGCAGGCGTTCGACCTCTCCGCCTACGACGGCATCCTCGCGTTCGGCGAGACGCTGTCCGAGGTCTACCGCGGCTGGGGCTGGCGCGACCGGGTCTGGACCTGGCACGAGGCCGCCGACACTCGCCTGTTCCACCCGCCCGCGGCCGAAGGCGAGCGTGAAGGCCTGGTCTGGATCGGCAATTGGGGGGACGGCGAGCGCACTGCCGAGCTCGAAGGCTTCCTGTTCGCGCCCGCTCAGGCCGCCGGGCTGCCGCTCGACATCTACGGTGTCCGCTACCCCGACGAAGCCAAGGCGATGCTGGCGAAGCACGGCGCGCGCTATCGCGGCTGGGCGCCCAACGCGACCGCGCCGCAAATCTTCGCCCGGCACTTAGCAACGGTCCACGTCCCCCGGCGCTATTACGCCACGATCCTGCCCGGCATCCCGACAATCCGCGTCTTCGAAGCGCTCGCTTGCGGAATACCACTCGTCAGCGCTCCGTGGGATGACAACGAACATTTATTCAGGCCGGGTCGTGACTATCTCGACGCATCGGACGGCAAAGCGACGACCGCCTGTCTGCGCGACGTAAGAGAGGATCGCGACCTCCGCGCGGCTCTCGTCGCTTCGGGCCTCGAGACCATCCGCACCCGCCACACTTGCTCCCACCGTGCCGACGAGTTGCTGGCGATCCTTAGCCAAATCACGTCATCCCAGCGAAGGCTGGGACCTCCCGATGAAGCGGGCACCGCTTCATCACGGAAAGACCCCGGCTTGCGTTGGGGTGACGAACTAGCGGAAACTGCATCATGAAGATGGCCTTCTACGGCTCCAGCCTGCTGTCCTCCTACTGGAACGGCGCCGCCACCTATTACCGCGGCATCCTGCGCGATCTTGCAGGCCGCGGTTACGACATCACCTTCTACGAGCCCGATGCCTTCGACCGCCAGCTCCATCGCGACATCGACCCACCCGAATGGGCCCGCGTCGTCGTCTACCCCGCCACAGAAGCCGCGATGCGCGGCGTCATCGCCAAAGCCGGCGCCGCCGACATCGTCGTCAAGGCCAACGGCGTCGGCGTGTTCGACAAGGAGCTGCTCGAAGGCGCCATCGCGCACGCCGCGCCCCATGCACTGAAAGTGTTCTGGGACGTCGACGCCGCCGCTACCCTCGACGAGATGCGCGCCGACCCGTCGCACCCGGTGCTCGCGGCACTGCCGGACCTCGACATGGTCCTCACCTACGGCGGCGGCCCGCCGGTAATCGACGCCTATCACGCGTTCGGCGCCACGCGGTGCGTCCCCATCTACAACGCGCTCGACCCATCGACGCACTTCCCCGTCGCCCCCGACGATCGTTTCGCCTGCGACCTCGCCTTCCTCGGCAACCGCCTTCCCGACCGCGAGGCTCGCGTGGAGAAGTTTTTCCTGAAACCCGCGGCATCGCTGCCGGAGCGCCAGTTCCTGATCGGCGGCAACGGCTGGGAGTCGAAGGCCATGCCCGCCAACGTCCGCCACCGCGGCCACGTCTATACCGCCGAGCACAACGCCTTCAACTGCACCCCCAAGGCGGTGCTGAACGTCGCGCGCGATTCGATGGCGCACATCGGCTTCTCGCCGGCGACCCGCGTGTTCGAGGCCGCAGGCGCCGCGGCGTGCCTGATCACCGACGCATGGGAAGGCATCGAACAGTTCCTGCGGCCCGACACCGAGGTCCTCGTCGCTCGCGACGGCCAGGACGTCGTCGACCACATGGCCGCACTCACCCCTGCGCGCGCGAAGGCGATCGGCCAAGCCGCACTCGCCCGCGTGCTCGCCGAACACACCTATGCGCTGCGCGGCGCGCAGGTCGACGTCCTCTTCCGCGAGCACGCCGCCCGCGCGAGGGAGGCGGCATGAGGCTCGTCGTCCTGGGGCTCAGCCTGTCGTCCGCCTGGGGCAACGGCCATGCCACTACCTTCCGCGCGTTGCTCAAGGCGTTTGCCGCCCGCGGCCACGACATCCTGTTCCTCGAACGCGACGTCGCCTGGTACCGCGACCAGCGCGACCTCGCCGATCCCGATTTCTGCCGGCTCTGCTTCTACGACGACCTCGACGACCTCGCGCGCTTCACCCCCGAGATCGCCGAAGCCGACGCGGTGATCGTCGGATCCTACGTCCCCGAAGGCGTCGCGGTCGCGCATTTCGTCCAGGAGGTCGCGGGCGGCACCACCGCCTTCTACGACATCGACACGCCGGTCACGCTGGCAAAACTCGCACGCGGCGACTTCGAATATCTGAGCCCCGAGGTCATCCCCGGCTACGACGTGTACCTGTCGTTCACCGGCGGCCCCACCCTCGACCTGATCGAGCGCACGTACCGCAGCCCTGCGGCGCGCGCGCTCTACTGTTCGGTCGATCCGGCGCTCTACGCCCCGACCGGCGCCGCCAAGCGCTGGGACCTCTCTTATCTGGGCACCTACAGCCCGGATCGCCAGCCCACGCTCGAACGCCTGCTGATCGAACCCGCCCGCGCACTGCCGGACCGCCGCTTCGTCGTCGCGGGGCCGCAATATCCCGGCGACATCGACTGGCCCGCCAACGTCGAGCGGATCGAGCATCTGCCCCCCGCCGAGCACGCCGCCTTCTACTCCGCCTCGCGCTTCACGCTGAACGTCACCCGCGCCGACATGATCGCCGCGGGCTGGTCGCCGTCAGTGCGGCTGTTCGAGGCCGCAGCCTGTGCGACGCCGATCGTGTCGGACGTGTGGGAAGGGCTCGACCGCCTGTTCGCTCCCGGCCGCGAGATCATCCTGGCGACAAGCCCCGAACAGGTGATCGCCGCGCTCGAAGGCGCAGACGCGAGCGCCCTGGGCAGGGCGGCGCAGCAACGTGTTCTCGCCGAACACACCGCCGCTATCCGGGCGGGCGAACTGGAACACCATCTGGCGGAGGCCTGCGCCGCCGCCGAACGCAAGAGCGCCGCTTGAGCGGCCAGGGAGAGAAGACCATGGCGCGATCCGAACCCGATCTGATCCTGGTGGCCGGCGGCGCGGGCTTCATCGGCTCGCATCTGTGCGACCGGCTGCTGCGCGAAGGCAACGCTGTGCTGTGCCTCGACAACCTGCAGACCGCACGCCCATCGAATCTGCGGCTGCTGGAGGATCGTCCAGGCTTCACCTTCGTCGAGGGCGATATCGTCGCGCCGCTTCCCGAGGCGGTGACAGAACAGGCGCACCGGATCACCCGCATCTACAATTGCGCCTGCGCCGCGTCGCCGCCGCAATATCAGGCCGATCCCGAGCATACGATGCTGACCAACGTCGTCGGCACCCACCATCTGCTTCGCCTGGCCGAAAAGGCGGGCGCACGCTTCCTGCTGACCTCGACGAGCGAGGTTTACGGCGATCCCGAGATCCATCCGCAGGTCGAGGGGTATCGCGGCTGGGTCAGCTGCACGGGGCCCCGCGCCTGCTACGACGAAGGCAAGCGCGCGGCCGAAGCGCTGGCGTTCGACTATGTCCGCCTGAACCGTGCCGAGGTGCGGGTCGCGCGCATCTTCAACACCTATGGCCCGCAGATGCACTGCGACGACGGCCGCGTCGTGTCGAACCTGATCTGCCAGGCGCTGTCGGGCCGCGACATCACCATCTATGGCGACGGCAGCCAGACGCGCAGCTTCTGCTACGTCTCCGACATGGTCGAGGCGCTGATCCGGCTGATGGAATCGGACATCGACGGCAGCGAGCCGGTCAATCTGGGGAACCCGATCGAGCTGACGGTTCAGGAACTGGCCGAACGGGTCGTCGCAATGACGGGCACGGGCAACCGCATCGTCTACCGCCCCCTGCCCCAGGACGATCCGCGCCGCCGCCGTCCCGACATCTCGCGCGCGCAGGAGCGGCTGGGCTGGACGCCGGTCGTGTCGATCGAGGACGGGCTCGAACAGACCTGCCGTTGGTTCGCCGAGGAGCTTGGCCGCTTGCCGCAGCCTGCAACGATCGACGCCTGAGCGATCACCCGCCGGAGGGCCATGCGTCCAGCTCTATGCGCCAGAAGCGGGTGGCGACGCCCGCGACGCCGAAGTCGTTGTCGTTGACGATCAGCAGCGACGTGGGTCCGATCGCCGCCAGTCCCTCCAGGTCGGCGCCCAGCTCCGGGTGGTCGTCCGACGACAGGAGCAGCGTCTTGGCCAGCGGCCGGATGTGCTTGCCCAGATCGTGCCCGCCACTGCGCTGCTCCAGGGTCGGTGCCGTCGCAATGTCGAGATGCGCAGGGTCGATGAGGTTCGCGGGGTCCGGCCCGACGACGTAGAGCTTGGTCGTCGCCGAACCGCGTTCCAGCACCGCCAGGCGCTCGTCGTCGAGCGCCAGCATCTCGCTCACCTTGACGTCCGACCGGTGCATCTTTCCGAGCGCACAATCGCGCAGGAAGGTGTCGGAATCGTCGAGCGGATAGAGATATTGCGCGATCACCGACCGGCTCGCGAGATCGAGCTGCCAGACGCGGACGTGTCGCCCATGCCGGTACGCCTTCTCGTCGGGATGCGCGAGGGGGCTCTGGAACGCCAGATAGAGCGACGCCTCGTCCGCCGACAGCGTCAGGGCCTCGAACCCCCGGTTGAGTTGCCGCTGGGTTGCGATCGCCGGCAAGGCCTCGACGATCGGATAACCCGCATCCCGGAACCAGTGACCGCACCCCTCGGGAACCCAG
Source organism: Sphingomonas sp. (assembly GCF_964263785.1). GTDB lineage: Bacteria > Pseudomonadota > Alphaproteobacteria > Sphingomonadales > Sphingomonadaceae > Sphingomonas. Next base: position 26,796 of record NZ_CAXVWL010000120.1, on the reverse strand, counting down.
CGCGCCAACACCATCCCGTCGGCCGCGACATGGAGGAGCGACGGACCATATTCGTCGGCGATCCAGAACGTCCCGTCCGATGCCGCCGCAATGCCTTCGCTGTCCGCACCGCCCGGATCGGGCGCGATGCGGTGACCGTGACCGTCGATCGCGGGTTCGCTGAAGCCACCGGGGATGGGAACGCCCGACACCGGGCTGCCGTCGCGGTTGCGCAACGGAATGGTACGGACGCAGACCACGCGGTCGGCCTCGACGCGAAGCTCCGACATCGCCGGGCCGATGCCCAAGCACGGCATCACCTTGGCGCCTTCGACATCGGCGAAGCGGCGGAGGTGACGGATGCCGTAGCGCGAAATCGCGAACGGAACCTTCAGATTGGGGCCGCGGTCGCCGACCGCCCAGATCGTGCCGGGCGGGTCGCCGCGGCGGTACGCCAGGCCGGAGCCCAGACCGCGCGTCACGATCAGCGGGCGTTCGGGGAAGTCGAGCGTGGCCAGAACTTCGTCGGCATAGGCCAGCGGCACGATGCGGGCGGATGGGGCGGTCACGTGTTCGGCGCGGCGTCGAACAGCCCGTCCTGCGCCCCCGTCGGCGGGTTCAGGCCGAGATGCTTCCACCCGCCCGCGTTCAGGCATCGCCCTCGCGCCGTGCGGGCGACGAGGCCGAGCTGGATCAGATAGGGTTCGATCACTTCCTCGATCGTGTCGCGCGGCTCGCTAAGACCCGCCGCCAGCGTCTCCACACCGACCGGTCCGCCGCGGTAGATGTCGGCGATCATCGTCAGGTAGCGGCGGTCCATCGCATCGAGCCCAAGCGCATCGACCTCCAGGCGCAGGAGCGCGGCGTCGGCGACCTTCCTGTCGACGACAGGCTCGCCCGCGACATCCGCGAAATCGCGCACGCGGCGCAGCAGGCGGCCGGCGATGCGGGGGGTGCCGCGAGCGCGCCGCGCGACCTCCACCGCGCCGTCGGGCGCGATCGCCAGGCCGAGCAGCCCGGCAGCGCGGGTAACCACGCGTTCGAGTTCGTCGACGGTGTAGAATTGCAGGCGCACCGGAATGCCGAAGCGGTCCCTGAGCGGGGTCGTCAGCAGCCCCTGCCGGGTGGTCGCGCCGACGAGCGTGAAGCGCGGCAGGTCGATCCGCACCGAGCGCGCCGACGGCCCCTCGCCGATCATCAGGTCGAGCGCACGGTCCTCCATCGCGGGATAGAGGATTTCCTCGACCGCGGGCTGGAGGCGGTGGATCTCGTCGATGAACAGGACGTCGCCGTCCTCGAGGTTGGTGAGCAGCGCGGCGAGATCGCCGGACTTGGCGATGACCGGGCCGGAGGTGGCGCGGAAGCCGACTCCCATCTCGCGCGCGACGATCTGCGCCAAGGTGGTCTTGCCCAGCCCCGGCGGGCCGAACAGCAGCACATGATCGAGCGCCTCCCCGCGCGCCTTGGCAGCGGCGACGAAGATACGCAGATTCTCGCGCGCGGCCTTCTGCCCGACGAACTCGTCGAGCGTCTTGGGCCGCAGCGCGGCGTCGACGTCCTCGGGCTTGCGCGCGGGGGTGAGGATGCGGTCGTCGGTCAATCGCGAGAACGCCGTTCCAAAAGCCAAGCGAGCGCCGCCGCGACTGCGACCACTAGGCCAAGCACCGCGGCTGCGATGATCGGCCAGAAAAAGAATGCGATCCCCGCCGTCGAAGATTCTGACGTGATGATATCGTAAGCCGCCTTGGCAGATAGGATGAAAACGATCGACGCCGCGACGGCTGCTACCCCCCGAGTGATCGACGAGCCCGCCCGCGCGCCCATTGTCGCACCCGCCCATGTCGGGACAGCCATCAGAACGGCTGGCAAGATCAGAAGGGATAGGTTCGTCAAATTCAGATTGCGGGCAAAAAAGGCCATCTCGATCCATAGAAACAGGAAAGCCATGAGCATCGCACGACCAGCCCATTGATCGCGAGTCATGTTCAGCAACGTCGCCATGCAATCAGCTCTTCATGAAATCGGTGAAGTCGCTCCAATGCTCGACCTTGAACGCGCGGACATCGCGGACGCAGGTCGGAAACCAAGGCAGCGCCTTGAGCGCGTTCATCGCCTGCGTGACGTTGACGAGGCTATCCGACCGCGAGACATAGACACTACCCTGCACGCGATCGAAGCCGTAATGGTTCAACGCCGCGCCGATGTCGGCATAGGCCTGGCTGACGCTATTCGGATGGTTGGCCTCAGTTTGCCGAACGATCAAGTCGAAGCCGATCGCGAACATCAATCCTCGCTTGGATCGAGCAGGAGCTGTGCAAGCGCATAATCGGTTTCTTCGCCTGTTTCGAGCAGCCGAATGCGCATTCTCGGTTCCGCTCCTGCAGCAGGCGCGACGGGACCGAGCACTTCGTACGGCGGTCCGACCAGCCCGAAGCGGCGGAACGTACCCACCAGCGTTCCCATGTCGACCATCTCGCCTTCGCTCCGTTTCGCCGCGCTCGCCATTCTACTTCGCCGCTTTGCGGAGTGCCAGCCGCACGAGCGCATCAAGCGTTGCCGCAGCGCCGAGCTCCTCCTCCGCCGATGCCACGGCCGCGCTTGCCTCGGCGGGGCGAAAACCGAGATTGAGGAGGGCGGAGACCGCGTCCGATCCAGCCCCCGACGGTGCCGGGAGTCCGCCTGCCGCCGCGGGAAGCGCGATGCCGCCGACCCGGTCCTTCAGTTCCAGCACGATGCGCGCCGCCAGCTTGGGCCCGACGCCGTTGGCGCGGGTAACCATAGCCTTGTCGCCGCTCGCGACCGCGCGGGAGAGATCGGCGGGCTCCAGCGTCGACAGGATGGCGAGCGCGACGCGCGCGCCGACGCCTTGCACGCCGGTCAGCAGGCGGAACCAGTCGCGCTCGGCGGCGTGGGCGAAGCCGACGAGGCGGATCGAATCCTCGGCGACGAGCATCTCGGTATGGAGCATCGCCGACTCGCCCACCGCGCCGAGCGCTGCCAGCGTGCGCGACGAGGCGCCGACGAGATAGCCGATGCCGCCGACGTCGATTACCGCATGGTCGACGCCGGTCGAATCGAGACGGCCTTTCAGGTGCGCGATCATGGCAACCCGCCGCCGCGCACGGGCGGTGTTGCGGCGCGGAAGGTGAGGCTAAGGTGAAGCCAATGCGTGTTTTCGCCGGCATCGGCGTTCCGGCTGGCGATGGAGAAAGTCGGGGGGAAGCGCACACTTGGAACGGTAAGGGAGAAGGGCCCGTGTAGGAAAGGGTAAATCAGCCCCGCGCCCGTGCGCTCGCCAGATGGTGCGCGTGGCAGATCGCCACCGCCAGCGCGTCGGCGGCGTCCGCGCCGGCGATCTTTACGCCCGGCAGCAAGCGCGCGACCATCGCGTGAACCTGCGTTTTCTCGGCGGTGCCCGTGCCGACCACCGCTTTCTTGACGAGGCGTGCGGCGTATTCGCCGGGGTCGATGCCGACGCGCGAGACCGCGAGCAGCGCGACACCGCGGGCGTGGGCGAGCTTCAACGTCGATTGCGGGTTGGTGTTGACGAACACTTCCTCCACCGCAGCGGCTTGGGGGCCGTGATCGGCGAGGATGGCGGCAAGCATCGTGTCGAGGTGGGCGAGGCGGCTGGCGAGCGGGGCGGCGCTGTCGGTCTTCAGCCGACCGTTGGCGATGTGCTGCAAGCGGTTGCCCTCGGCACGAATGACGCCCCAGCCGGTGATCCCAAGGCCGGGGTCGAGGCCGAGGACGATCACTGTCCCTCTCCCACCGGGAGAGGGAGGGAGCCGCGAAGCGGCGGAAGGGTGAGGGTGATTGCTAGTGATGGGGTCACCCTCACCCTTCCCACGCCTTCGGCGCGGGCCCCTTCCCTCTCCCAAAGGGAGAGGGCGTTACGACTCACCCCAATTTCTCCATCACCGCATCGGACACCTCGTAATTTCCCCACACGGTCTGGACGTCATCGTCATCATCGAGTGCGTCGATCAGCTTGAACAGCGTGCCCGCATCGCCCTCCTCGACCGCGACCATCACCTGGGGACGCCATGCCAGCTTGGCACCCTCCGCCTCGCCCAGCACCGGTTCGAGCGCCTTGGTCACTTCGTGGAGGTCGCCGACCGCGGTCCAGATTTCGTGGCCGTCCTCGCTCGACGTCACGTCCTCCGCGCCCGCTTCCAGCGCCGCCTCGAACACCGCCTCGGCATCGCCGGCCTTGGTGGGGTAGCTGATCAGGCCGACCCGGTCGAAGGCATGGCTGACCGATCCGCTCGCGCCCAGATTGCCGCCGTTCTTTGCCACCGCGGTGCGCACGTTGGTGGCGGTGCGGTTGCGGTTGTCGGTCAGCGCCTCGATGATGAGGCTGACGCCGCCGGGGCCGAAGCCTTCGTAGCGGATTTCCTCATAGGTCTCGGCATCGCCGCGCGACGCCTTGTCGATCGAGCGCTGGATATTGTCCTTGGGCAACGACTGCGCCTTGGCGGCGTTGACTGCGGCACGCAGCCGGGGGTTCATGTCAGGGTCGGGCAGGCCCATCTTGGCCGCGACGGTGATCTCGCGGCTGAGCTTGGAGAACGCGTTCGAGCGCTTCTTGTCCTGCGCACCCTTGCGATGCATGATGTTCTTGTATTTGGAATGGCCAGCCATTGATGCCTCTGTGCGGGGATGCCAAGGCTCTTAGGCCGGTCGCGCCCGTCGCATCAAGCCTTCCGCCTGCACGCAGGCGCCCCCGATCAGACCTTGCGCCGCCGACCCGCTATCGGCCACACGGCGCCCGATGACCGTCAGCGTAGATATGGGGACCGACGAGCGCGGTACGCCCGTTCCCATCGACCTCGAGGAACTGCTCGCGACCCGTCTGCTGGTGCAGGGCAATTCGGGGTCGGGAAAGTCGCATTTGCTGCGCCGGCTGCTCGAACGCTCGGCGGGTCAGGTGCAGCAGATCGTGATCGATCCCGAGGGCGATTTCGTGACCCTCGGCCCCGCCTACGGTCATGTCGTGATCGAAGCGCCGGACTATAGCGAGCGCGAGGTCGCGCGCCTCGCCGCGCGGCTGCGCGAGCACCGCGCGTCGGCGGTGCTGAGCCTGGAAGGGCTGGAGGCCGAAGGACAGATGCGCTGTGCCGCGGCGTTCCTGTCGGCGCTGTTCGATGCGCCGCGCGAGCATTGGTATCCCGCATTGGTGGTGGTCGACGAGGCGCAATTGTTCGCGCCGGCAGCCGGCGGCGAGGTGTCGGAGGAGGTGCGGCGCGCGAGCCTGTCGGCGATGACCAACCTGATGTGCCGCGGGCGCAAGCGCGGGCTGGCAGGCGTCATCGCGACCCAGCGGCTGGCCAAGCTGGCCAAGAACGTTGCGGCGGAAGCGTCCAATTTCCTGATGGGACGCACGTTCCTCGACATCGATATGGCGCGCGCCGCCGACCTGCTCGGCATGGAGCGGCGGCAGGCAGAGGCGATCCGCGATCTGCCCCGCGGGCATTTTCTGGCACTGGGCCCGGCGGTGTCGCGTAGGCCGGTGTCGGTCAGGATCGGGGCGGTGGACACGTCCGCACGGTCCGGATCGCCGAAGCTGACGCCGTTGCCGAGCGCTGCTGCGGCGGACCTAGCCGGACTGGTCTTCGCCGAGCCCGAGGTGGAGGACGCGCCGCAGCTGCCGATGGCGTTCGACGCGCGCCCGCGGCGGGTGCCGGCGGACGAGCTGATCGCCGACCTGTCACGCCCCGCGCCGGTGCGCACGGCCGAGCCCGAGCGTGCGCCCGAAGAGGTCGATGCGCTGCTCGCGGGGGTGATGCGCGCCATCGTCGAGGATCGCGAATCGGTGCTGCGCCCGGCATCGGTGCTGTTCCAGGATTTCCAGGTGCGCTGCCGGATGGCGGGGCTGGCGCGACCGCCGCTCGATCTGTCCACCTTCGCACGGCGGCTGTCGGCGGCGCGCGGCGGCGTGTTCGACATCGCCGATCCGGCGTGGGACGAGGCGCTGCGCCTCGCGGGCGACCTGCCCGACGATATGCTCGGCGCCTTCCTGCTGGTCGCGCGCGCGGCGCGGGACGGCGCGCCCTGCCCGTCGGACACGGCGCTGGCGGAGACCTACGGCACCAGCTCGCTGGGGCGCGTGCGGCGTCTGATGGCGTATATGGAAACCCGCGACCTGATCGTCACCCGTACCGATATGTCGGGAAAACGGTCGATCACGATTCCGCGGCTGGGATGGACGACGGGGGTGGCGGAGTCAGTATAGGTTTATGAGTGCAGATATCACATTGGAGCAGATCGACTCCGAACTGCGCGCAACGTTCCTCCGCACGTTGATCGAAGACGTACTGACGGCTGGTGCACGCGGAGGAGCCGATGACTCGCCCGCGCACCGCCGTGACATGATCCGCACGACATTTGCGGCCATCGAAGGATCGGTGTGGCTTTATCGGGAGCATGTCCGGTCCGTTGCCAAAACGATGGACGTACTAACTCCGTTTGCGGACCTTGCACGACGTGAACGCACCTTCAACGTGTCGGAGCGCGGTGCGATCATTGAACAGGTCCGGTACGTCACTCTACCGACGATCATCAGGTTGGCGATCAGACAGGCCCGCCTGATCGCCCCCTCGCTCTCCATCGATTTCAGCGATCGCGGCTGGTCCGACCTCAAGTCGTCCCTGGAGGTCCGCCACCGCATTACACATCCCAAGTCTAAAAGGAGACCTCGCTGTATCATAAGACGACATGACTATATTCAAGTCCGCGTTCGACTGAACGCTACGATCCACCGAACGTTCGATGGCCATCGTCGTAAGCGCTTTCGGGTCCTAAGTGGCAGATATGCGTGACGTCGTTGGCGACTTGGTAGCAGGTGACGAAGCTACGCTTGCCGCTTACCGCGAGATACAATCGCGCGATGATGATTAAGCATTTCTACAAGGGTATCAGACCATACCCAAAGCCTGCATATAAACTTCGAGAATAGCTTCCTCTTCCTGGTACTCTTCCTTCTTCTTTTTCCTGATTGCCATGATTTTCTTCATGGCCTTTCCGTCATACCCGCGACCCTTGGCCTCGGCGAAGACGTCCTTGATGTCGTCCGAAATACCCTTCTTCTCTTCCTCCAGGCGCTCGGCGCGCTCGATCAGCAGGCGCAGTTCGTCCGCTGCGACCTTGCCGCCGCCCATGCCTTCTTGCCGTTCCTCGGCCATGCTTAAAATCCCTGTAAAACGCTGCCCTGTCCCGCGCGGCGATTCGCACGGGGAGCGGCCGATCAACCCTGTAGGGGTGCGGCGGCGCGTCTAGGCCGGGGGCGCGGCGCGCTCAAGCCTATTGCGCCGGGCGGTGCGCGATCACCCCGCGGTGCATGACGAAATCGACATGCTCCAGCCGCCGCACGTCGTCGAGCGGCGAGCCGCGCACCGCGATGATGTCCGCCACCGTGCCGGGCTGGAGCGTGCCGATGTCGTCGCGGCCGAGCAGATCGGCGGCGGCGGCGGTGGCGGCGCGGATCGCCTGCGCGGGCGTCATCCCTGCGTTGACCATCAGCGCGAACTCGCGCGCGTTGTCGCCGTGCTTCGACACGCCGGTGTCGGTGCCGAACGCGATCTTCACGCCCGCCGCGATCGCCCGGCGGTGGCTGGCCATCGCCGCCGCCGCCGCGGCTTCGGCCTTGGGAATGGTTGCGGGCGGCAGCACGCCACTGCGCGCCTGCGCGAGTGCGGTGACCGGCGCGATCATCGTCGGCACCAGATAGGCACCCTTGGCCTTGAACAGCCGGATCGTCTCGTTGTCGAGGAAGGTGCCGTGCTCGATCGAATCGACCCCCGCCTCCAGCGCCGCCTTGGTGCCCTCGGCGGCGTGGCTGTGCGCGGCGACCTTGCGGCCGAAGCCGTGCGCGGTGTCGACGATCGCCTTCATCTCCTCGGGCGTCATCGCGCGGCCCAGCCCCCCGCTCACGTTCGACAGCACGCCCCCGGTCGCCGCGAACTTGATGACCTGGGCGCCGAGACCGATCTGCGCGCGCACCGCGCGGCGGCAATCGTCCGGCCCGTCGCAGGTGTTGATCTGATGCGCATGGACCGCATCGGCGAATTCCTCGGCCAGGCCGTTGGTGCCGTCGCCGTGGCCACCGGTGACCGAGATCATGCGCCCCGCATTCACGATCGTCGGCCCCTCGACGTCCCCGCGCGCGATGCCGTCGCGCAGCGCCCGGATGCCGCGCGGATCGCCGCCGAGGTCGCGCACGGTGGTGAAGCCCGCGTCCAGCGTCACGCGGGCGTTGACGATCGCCTGCATCATGTCGTCGGCCTCGTCGTTGGTCGCCTCCACCAGCCGCGCACGCATCGGATCGCCGCCGATCCCCCAGAGGTGGACGTGCATGTCGATGAGGCCGGGCAGGACGAATTGGGATTTCAGGTCGACCAGCGCGGCGCCGGCCTCGGGCGCGACGAAACCGTCGCGGATTTCGGCGACCTTGCCATCGCGCACGACGATCGTGCTCGGCCCGCGCGGCGGCTTGCCCGGCTGGTCGAGCAGCGCGCCTGCCTGGATGTACGTCACCTGCGACGCGGCTTGCGGCGCGGCCGTCTGCGCCGTCGCGGGCATGGCGACGCTCAGCGCGAGCGCTGCGATGACGGTCCTGATCATGTATCCATCCCCGGTTCGTTTCGCGCATCGTCGAAGCGAACGGGGCTCAGGTCAAGCGTTGCGCTTCACGCTCTCGGCCATGCGCGCGAGTTGCTCGGGCGTCGCCTCGCTCTGGTGCTCGGCCTTCCACCGCGCGTAGGGCATGCCGTAGATCGCCTCGCGCGCAGCGTCCTTGTCGAGCCCGCCCGCCTCGGCGGTCCAGTCCGAAAGGCAATTGCGGCAGAACCCCGCCAGCCCCATCAAGTCGACGTTCTGCGCGTCGTCGCGGTGACGCAGATGGAGCACCAGGCGGCGGAACGCGGCCGCAGCGGTTGCGTCATCGAGGGTGTCGAGCGGATCCATGGATATGCCTTCTGGTTGATCGACGGGAGATAGGCTCTACACGAGCCCACACAATCGGCCCCACCCAGTCGGCGAGGACACCGCAATGATCAAGGCTATCGGTCCGCGGGCGCGCAAGGTGCGCGTGCTCGCCACGCTCGGCCCCGCGAGCAACACCCCCGAGATGATCGCGACGCTGTTCCGCGCGGGCGCCGATGCGTTTCGCGTCAACATGAGCCACGGCGATCAGGCATCGAAAGTTGCGGTGATCCGCGCGATCCGCGCGCTGGAGAAGCAGTTCGGGCGACCCTCGACGATCCTGGCCGATCTGCAGGGCCCCAAGCTGCGCGTCGGTGCGTTCGCGGGCGGCAAGACCGAGTTGGTGACGGGGAGCGCCTTCGTCCTCGACCGCTCGACCGAGCCGGGCGACGCGACCCGCGTGGAATTGCCGCACAAGGAGATCTTCGCGGCGATCGAGCCCGGCGCGCGGCTGCTGCTCGACGACGGCAAGCTGGTGTTGCGCGTCTCCGATCATGGCGCCGAGCGGATCGAGACGATTGTCGAGGTCGGGGGACCTTTAAGCAACAACAAGGGGCTGAACGTCCCCGACGTGGTGCTGCCGATGGCGGCGCTTACGCCGAAGGACATCAGCGACCTCGCCTTCGCGGTCGAGCAGGGGGTCGACTGGATCGCACTGTCCTTCGTCCAGCGGCCGGAAGATTTGGCGGAGGCGCGCAAGCTGATCGGCGGCAAGGCCGCGCTGCTTGCCAAGATCGAGAAACCCGCCGCGATCGACCGGCTGGAGGAGATCGTCGAGGCGTGCGACGGGGTGATGGTCGCGCGCGGCGACCTGGGCGTCGAGCTGCCCCCGCAAGCGGTGCCGCCGCTGCAGAAGCGGATCGTCGAAGTCTCGCGGCGGCTGGGGCGGCCGGTGGTGGTCGCGACGCAGATGCTCGAATCGATGATCGTCTCCCCCTCCCCCACCCGCGCCGAAGTGTCCGACGTCGCCACCGCGATCTACGACGGCGCGGACGCGATCATGCTGTCGGCGGAGAGCGCCGCGGGCGCGTGGCCGGTCGAATCGGTGGCGATGATGAACGCGATCGGGGTGTCGGTCGAAGGCGACCCGATGCATGGCGACCGCATCCACTTCACCGTGACCAAGCCCGATCCGACGACCGGCGATGCGATCTGCGAAGCGGCCAAGAACATCGCGCACACCGTATCCGCGGTCGCGATCATCTGCTTCACCTCGTCGGGATCGACCGCGAGGCGGATCGCACGCGAGCGGCCGGGCGTGCCGATCCTGGTGCTGACGCCCAAGCTGGAGACGGCGCGGCGGCTCGGGCTGCTGTGGGGGACGCATGCGGTCCATACCAAGGACGTCGCGTCGTTCGAGGACATGGTCGCCAAGTCGAAGCGGATGGCGCTGCGCCACGGGCTGGCCCAGGCGGGCGACCGCGTGGTCGTGATGGCGGGGGTGCCGTTCAAGACGCCGGGTTCGACCAACGTCGTGCACGTGGTGCGGATCGTCGGCGACGAGCTGAAAGGCTATGCGGACAACGCCAACGGGTGATTGCGCAGCTTCTGGTCGCGCGTAAGCAATCTGCCGCCGATCCGGCCCGTGTGGACCAGCAACATTTCGTCGAACGGATCGCGGTGGTCGATCGGCGGATCGAGGGCGAACAGACTGTCTTCGCCCACCAGGGGAACCAGCCGGAAGTTGTTGGCCTCGATGAACGACAGCGCTGCGGAGGGCGCGAGCGTACCTTTCCGTTCCCCGTGCCGGTTCCGCGTCTGCCACTTGATCCGGATTTCCCAGAGCGACGCAGCTGATACGTGAACCAGGGACGCACCGGCGATGGCAAGCCGCTCCGGTTGCGTCATCATCGCCGTGTCATTGACGAACCAGATCAGGTAATGCGTATCGAGCAGCAGCTTCATCGGGTGCCGGTGTCGGGTTCGTCATCAAAATATTCGGGACCGAACAGTTCGCGCGTCCATGCAGGATCGTCGAATTCCTGACGCCATGCTTCGTCGAGTGGCGGTCCGTCATATTTGTCCAGCCCAAGCTCACGGCGTGTTCGCTCAACCCGGGTCCAGAAGTCTTCCTCCGGATCGGCAACAGCCGGGCTCGGAGGTCCAAGCTCCGCCACCGCCTTGCCGTTCTTGGTGATGGTGACTCGCTCGCCGCGCTCGGCTGCTGACAGCGCATGTGCGAATTGTGCGCGGGCTTCGCGGACCGACATTTCCATGGCACGTCTCCGATACGTGTACGCGGTGTACACGGGTGACGCTAGTTCAGCAAGCCCAGTGCGACGAGTTCGCCCCGAAATGTCGGCGCGTCGGTAAAGTACAGCGCCGTCATCCCGGCCGCTGCCGCTCCTGCCACGTTCGCCGCATTGTCGTCGACGAACACCGCTTCCTCGGGGCGCAAACCGAAGCGGGCGAGTGCGCGGATGTAGATAGCGGCGTCCGGTTTCACCAATTTCTCTTCGCCCGATACGACCACGTCGCGGAAGCGGTTGAACAATGCGGCCTCGCGTGCGCGGAAGGGCGGCCAGAATTCATGGCTGAAGTTGGTGATCGCGAACAGCGGCACGCCGCGTTCGTCGAGCTCGGCGACGATCGCGTGCATGCCCGACACCGGATCGCCGATGCTTTCGAGGAAGCGCGGACCCCAGGCGGCGATCAGCTCGGCGTGATGGGGGTGCAGCGCGATCAGCTCGGCGGAGGTCTCCGCAAAATCGCGCCCCGCATCGTGCTGAAAATGCCAATCGTGCGTCACGACGTCGCGCAGGAACGCGTCGAGCACCTCACCCGCCGGGATGATGCGCTCGTAGAGGAACCGCGGGTCCCAATCGTAGAGAACGCGGCCGACGTCAAAGACGACGGCCATAGGCCGAGGCTGGATCAGCCTTGGCGCGCCTTGAAGCGGCGGTTCGTCTTGTTGATCACGTAAGTGCGACCGCGGCGGCGGATCACGCGATTGTCGCGGTGGCGATCCTTGAGGGACTTCAGGGAATTGCGGATCTTCATGACATTCGCTTTGCTGCAGGCGGCATCTGGCCGTCGAAAGGACGGGACCGCCTATAAGCGGCCCCCAATCAAGTCAACCCGTATGGAACCCGCTCGACCGGTTCGGGCGTTACCCACCCGGAACAATCGTGTGGAGTATGGCGATGCGTGGACGGTCCATTACAGTTGCGGCGATCGGCGCGCTGGCGCTCGCAGGCTGCGCCACGACCGCACCGCTGCCGCCGACCGAATCGGTGCGCTATCACCGCGGGCCCGAAACGGTCGGGCGCGGCACGATCGCGGTCGAGCCGCTGGCGACGGGCCCGGTCAGCCTGGAGTTCGAGACCTATGCGGCGGCGGTCCGCGGCGAGCTGGCGCGATCGGGCTACACGCCTGCGGCGCCCGGGGCGACGCCGCAATATGTCGCGGTGGTGTCGTACTCGCGCGCCAACCGGGTCGGCCCGCCCCGGCGCTCGCCGATCTCCATCGGCCTAGGCGGCGGCGGCTTCAGCGGCGGGCGGCGCGGCGGCGGCGTCGGCCTCGGCGGCGGCGTCGGCTTTCCGATCGGCGGCGGCGGCAACAGCGCGCTCGTCGTGACCGAGCTGTCGGTGACGATCAAGCAGCGCGTCGATCAGTCGCCGGTGTGGGAGGGCCAGGCGCAGACCGCCGCGGATGCGCGCCGTGCCGGAGCGGACGCGGGCGCGCAGGCGGCCAAGCTGGCGGCCGCGCTCTTCACGGGCTTTCCGGGAGAGTCGGGGCGCACTATCGAGGTGAAATGACCGAACCGAACCAGCCGCTTACCGTCAACGCCGCCTTCGATGGCGGCAACATTCGCGTCGTCGCGATCGACGGCGATACCGTAGACCTGGAGATCGTCACCGACCATCTGTCGGACTTCTATCAATGGTTCTCGTTCCGGGTGGCGGGCGCCAGGGGACGCACGCTGCGGCTGCGGATCGTCAACGCGGGCGGCGCGGCCTATCCGTTTGGCTGGCCCGGATACAAGGTGCGCGCATCGACCGACCGCCGCGCCTGGCGGATGGTCGACACCGCTTATGGCGAAGGCACCCTCGAATGGACCTGGGAAGCGACGAGCGACATCGCCTGGTTCGCCTATTTCGCGCCGTATACGATGGAGATGCACCACGATCTGGTCGCACGCATCGCCGCGACCGGCGCACATCACCGCCAGCTCGGCACCACGCTCGACGGGCAGGCGATCGATTACTTCCGCTTCGGCGACGGCGCCAAGCCGGTGTGGCTGTACGCGCGCCAGCATCCCGGCGAATCGATGACCGAATATTGGATGGAGGGCGCGCTCGACTGGCTGGCGAGCGACGCCGCCGCGCCGCTGCTGGCCGCCGCCACCGTCCATGTCGTGCCCAACATGAACCCCGACGGCACGCGCCGCGGGCATCTGCGCACCAATGCCGCCGGCGTGAACCTCAACCGCGAATGGCACGCCCCCACCCCCGAGCGCAGCCCGGAAGTGCTGTGCGTGCGCGATGCGATGGACGCGACGGGCGTGGCGTTCGCGCTCGACGTCCACGGCGACGAGGCGATCGCCGCCAATTTCATCGCGGGGTACGAGGGCATTCCGAACTGGACCGACGATCACGGCGCCAAATTCTACGACTTCGGCCAGCGGCTCGCCGCGCATACCGCCGACTTCCAGACCGAGAAGGGCTATCCCAAATCCGCGCCCGGCACCGCCAACCTGTCGATGTCGACCAACCAGCTCGCGCACCGTTTCGGCGCGGTGTCGGTGACGCTGGAGATGCCGTTCAAGGATCATGACGCCAACCCCGATCCCGAGTTCGGCTGGAGCCCCGAGCGCTCGAAGCGCCTCGCGGTCGCATGCCTGGAGACGCTCGCCGGCATGATCGACACGATCTAAGCGCGCCCGACCCGCTATTCGAAGGAGACCCGATGCCAACCCTCGTCCTCATCCGCCACGGCCAATCGGCGTGGAACCTCGAAAACCGCTTCACCGGCTGGTGGGACGTCGACGTGACCGAAAAGGGCGCGGCGGAGGCACGCGCGGCGGGCGAGTTGATGGCGGCGCGGGGCCTCGATTTCGACCAGACCTTCACGTCGCTGCAGTTGCGCGCGATCAAGACGCTGAACATCGCGCTGGAGGCGATGGGACGGCTGTGGCTGCCGGTCGAGAAGGATTGGCGGCTGAACGAGCGGCATTATGGCGGGCTGACCGGCCTCGACAAGGCCGAGACCGCGGCGCGCCACGGCGACGACCAGGTGAGGATCTGGCGGCGCAGCTTCGACGTGCCACCGCCGGCGATGGAGGCGGGAAGTGCCTATGATTTGGCGAACGACCGGCGCTATGCAGGCATCGCGATCCCGAACAGCGAGAGCCTGAAGGACACGATCGCGCGCGTCCTGCCCTATTGGGACGCGCGGATTGCGCCCGCGCTGAAAGACGGGCAGCGGGTGCTGATCTCCGCCCACGGCAATTCGCTGCGCGCGCTGGTCAAGCATCTTTCGAACATTCCCGACGACGCGATCACGAGCCTGGAAATTCCGACCGGGCAGCCGATCGTCTACGAACTCGACAACGATCTGAACGCGACCGACCGCTATTATCTGAGCGAGCGGTGATCGCGCGCACCGCCGCCGCGCTCGCATTGCTGGTCGCGGCACCGGCAGCGGCAGACCCGCTCCAGGACCGGGTGCTCGCAGGCATGAAGGCGACCGACACCGGCGACGTCGCCTTTGCCCAGACCACGCGGATCGAGCGGACGGGTGCGGCGGCGACCGAGATCGTCACCCGCTACGATCCGCGCGCCACGGCGCACTGGACGGTGACGCGGGTCGACGGACGCGCGCCGACCGCGAAGCAGACCGCCGACATCGTCAAGGCGGCGACGCGGTCGCCTATTCCAGGCTACGCCCGCATGGCGCGTTGGTTTGGCGGGCGCGCGACGCGGGTGGCGGAGGCGCCGGGCAGCGTCACCTACCGCTTCGCCGCGCTGCCCAAGGGCGTCGTCATGATGGGCAGCCATGACGCCTCGGCAGACACGGTGGCGGACGCGGTGGTCAACACCGCGGGCCCGGCGCCCTATGTCGAGCGGGTGCGCTTCACGTCATCCAAACCGTTCCGGATGATGCTGGTCGCCAGGGTCGACCGTTACGTCGTCACGGCGTCCTACGCCCCGCTCGCCGATGGCCGCCTCTTCCCGAGCGTGACCGACAGCGACATCGCAGGCTCGCTGATGGGCAAAGCGGGGAGCATCCGCACGCGCAGCCGGTATTCGGAGGCGCATGCGGGGCGGTGAAGCAAGCCATAGGGAGAAATGTTGGGATTGACTGGACAGTGACAGCTCTTCGCGTCGAGAGGTCGTCCGGGCTGCACTGTCACTCGCATCATGTCGGCCAAACACCGCGAGAGTATTAGCTAGTTTTTAGAACGCGCGACTAAGAGCCTAACAGCAGATCTATAACTACTGCTTGAACGGCGGGTCCGACTTCCTCGTAGAACGTACCGCGGCGGACGTGGTCGCCTCGATCATCCATTTTTCCTAGCACGACAGGGTTATTAATATCGTGCCAAGCCCAGCGCACATCGACACCATAACCTAAACCTTCAATCGGTTTTATCACGGCGTCGATCACCACTCCGACAGCCTTGATATACAAACCAAGGTGAGGCGGATATGACTTGATAAAAATCATATCGCCGACTTTTAAAGTCGCCATCTGACTATGCGTGAATGGCGCGTTTACCGGTTCAAAGCCGATAGCGGCCACTCCGCGTTCAACAAAATCAGCACTTACATCTTGGGTACCACCGTACATGGCACCAATACCAATAATTGACATTGCTTTCGCTCCGTAATGACGTTTTTGAGCGCGCCGTTGGCCGACAACGCAGATGTAGGATGCGACTTTGCGGTCGCAAGGGGATGTACAATGGTGCTCTCGGTTGCCCTCCCCTCCCCCTCCGGCTAACGCCACCTCTCTGATCGGCGAGGCGCGGGCATGGTATTGGTCGGGATCATCATGGGCTCCACATCCGACTGGGACACGATGCGCCATGCCGCCGAGACGCTCGAGGCGCTGGGCGTCGCATACGAGACCCGGGTCGTCTCCGCGCATCGGACGCCGCAGCGGCTCTACGATTATGCGACAACCGCCGCCGATCGCGGACTCAAAGTCATCATCGCCGGCGCCGGCGGGGCTGCGCATCTGCCGGGGATGGCGGCGGCGATGACCCATCTGCCGGTGCTGGGCGTGCCGGTCGAGAGCCATGCGCTGAAAGGCATGGATAGCCTGTTGTCGATCGTCCAGATGCCGGGCGGGGTGCCGGTCGGGACTCTCGCGATCGGCAAGGCGGGGGCGATCAACGCGGGGTTGCTCGCCGCGTCGATCCTGGCGCTGTCGGACCCGGCGCTGAGCGAGCGCTTGCAGGCGTGGCGCGCGGCGCAGACCGCGGGCGTGGTGGAAAATCCGGAATGATCCTGGCACCGACCATTCTACCAGGCGCCACGATCGGTATCCTCGGCGGCGGGCAGCTCGGCCGCATGCTCGCGATCGCGGCGGCGCAGCTCGGCTATCGCACCCATGTCTATGCGCCCGAGGCGACCGGTCCCGCGACCGAGGTGACCGCGCACTGGACGCAGGGCCGCTTCGAGGATGCCGACGCGATGCGCGCCTTCGCCGCCAAGGTCGATATCGCCACCTACGAGTTCGAGAATATCGACCCCCACGCAGTCGCGTTCCTGTCGGGGCGGGTGGCGGTGAGCCCGCCGGTCGTCGCGCTCGATGTCGCGCGCTACCGTCCCAACGAAAAGGCGCTGGTAACGCAGCTCGGCGGCCGCACCGCGCCGTACCGCGAGGTCGCGAGCGCGGACGAGCTGGCGCGCGCGCTGGGCGAGATCGGCGCGCCTGCGATCCTGAAGACGACGCTGTTCGGCTATGACGGCAAGGGGCAGGTGCGGATCGATTCCGCCGGCGAGGCCGCGTCCGCGTGGGAGGCGCTGGGGCGACCGCCTGCGCTGGCGAACGGCGTGCCCGCAATCGTCGAGCGCCGCGTTGACTTCGCGTGCGAATTTTCGGTGCTTCTCGCGCGCGGGCGCGATGGCACGGTCGTCACCTGGGACACGCCCGAGAACGTTCACGTCGACGGCATTCTGGCGACATCGACCGTGCCTGCGCGAGGGCTGGTCGCCGAACAGGCGGGCGAAGCGATCGGCGTCGCGCGCGCGGTCGCTGAGCGGCTCGGCTATGTCGGCGTGATGGCGGCGGAGTTCTTCGCGACCGCCGACGGCCCGGTGTTCAACGAGATGGCGCCGCGGGTCCACAATTCGGGGCATTGGACGATCGAGGGCGCGGAGACCTCGCAGTTCGAGAACCACATCCGCGCGATCTGCGGCCTGCCGCTCGGCTCGACCGCGCTGACCGGCGCCCGCGTGACCATGGAGAACCTCATCGGCCACGCACCCTATCTGCCCGCGCTCGGCGAGGCGGGGGCGCATGTGCATCTCTACGGCAAGAGCGACGCGCGAGAGGGCCGCAAGATGGGGCATGTGACGAGGGTGACGCGATAAATCCCTCTCCCGGTGGTAGAGGGCGTTCAAGCGCTCGCGATCCAGTCGTCGCCGATCCGCGTCAGTACATCCAGCGGCACCCGGCCGTAGCGCAGCACCGCGCTGTGATACGCCTTCAGGTCGAACCGCGCGCCCTGCTTCGCCTTGGCCTTGTCGCGGATCGCCACAAAGGTGGAATGCCCGAGCTTGTAGCTCGCCGCCTGCCCCGGGTTGACGCAATAACGGTCGATCTCCCGCCCCGCATCGCCCGGCGTATCGCCCTGACCGCCGACGAAATACTGCACCGCCTTCTCGCGCGTCCAGCGGTAATGGTGGAGCCCGGTGTCGACGACGCAGCGGTTGGCGCGGAACAATTGCGCCTTGAGGTAGCCCAAGCGCCCGAGCGGATCGTCGTCGTACATGCCGATCTCGTCGGCCAGCTGCTCGGCGTAGAGCGCCCAGCCCTCGCCATAGCCGGAAAACCCGCCGATCTTGCGGATCAGCGGCAGCCGGGTGTTCGACAGCGCGAGCCCGCCTTCGAGCTGATGCCCGGGAAGCCCCTCGTGATAGGTCGTCGTCGCCAGGTCGAACTTGGGCCAGTCGGCGGAATCCTTCAGGTTGAAATAGACGAGCCCCGGGCGCGAACCGTCGATCGCGGGAGATTGCGAGAAGGCGCCGGCGGAGCCCGCCTCGGTCTGCGGGGGCACGCGGCGGACCTCGAACTGGTACGGCGGCACGCGCTCGAACACCTCGGGCAAGCGGCCCTTGATCGCCGCGAGCCGCGCGTTGCAGTAGGCGATCGCCTCGACCTTCCCAGCGTCGGTGTTGGGAAAGAGCTGCGCGGGATCTCTCGCGAGCGCGGTCATCCGTGCGCCGACGCCGCCCTTGGCGTAGCCGAGCTTCTTCAACTCGCCGTCGAGTCGCGCGGAGATCGCCTTGGCCTGATCGAGCCCGAAGCGGTGGACCTCCTCCGGCGACAGGCTGGTCGTGGTCGTCGCGTGCAGCGCGGCCGGGTAGAAGCCCGCGCCCTGCGGCAGCTTCCACACGCCCGCGTCATGCGTCGCGTGCGCGCGCAGCTCGCGGGTGTAGGCGATCTGGCGATCGAGCGCGGGCAGCACCTCCGCCTCGTACAGCCGCGCGGCGTCGGCCGCGTAATGCGCATCGAGCCCCTTGGCGGCTGCGCGGTGGGCGAGGCTTTTCACCACCAGGGCTTGCGGAGCGGGGACACGGGTCTTGCCCATCTGCTCGAGCGCGAGGTCGAGGATGAAGTCGGGCGGCACCACGCCGACGCCGGCGTCGTGCCGCATCCTGAGCGTCTGGTCGTCGATCTGCTTTGCAAACGCGCGCAGGCGGAGGAGGTAGGCGTCGGCATCGCCCGCGGTGTCGATCTTGTGCTTGGTATCGAGGAAGTCCGGGACCGATTGGTACGCGCCCGACAGCTGCGACACGACATAGGGGCTGGGCCCATAGGACGATCCGCCGAAGTCGAACCGCTGCACCGCAACCGCCGAGGCGCGCGCATAGCGGACGCATTCCAGGTCGATGCGGTCCTCCGGCGACAGCGCCGCCTTGTTCACCGCGTCGATCCGCGCCAGCTCGGCGGTCGTCGCGGCGCGATTGGCGGCGATCCCGGCGGCGGACTGGTCCGACAGTTTCGCGCGCAGGTCGGCGTTGGCGCCGGTGTCGAGCCCGAGATTGGTCGCGCCCTCCGGACTACGGCGGAGCTGCGCCTGGACGAGGGCGTCGAACAGCGGGGCGAGCGGCGATGCAGGCTGCGCGGTCGCGGGCAACCCAGCGAGCGTGGTCGCGGCGGCGGTCCCGGCGAGGAAATGGCGGCGGTCGATGGTCATGGTATTCCTCCAATTCCCTCTCCAACCGGGAGAGGGAGGGAGCCCGCGAAGCGGGCGGAAGGGTGAGGGTGAGGCCCACTGCCGCCCTCAACTCCCCGCTCGCCCCGCGAGCAGGCCCAGTGACGGAGGAATTTTAAACCCGTTTCCCCGTCATTGGGAAGCTGCCGAACGCGCCCGCGCCGACGGTGCCGGTCAGCGTGTCGCCGTCGACCGTCGCTTCGCAATCGAGCGTCATCGGCATCGGCACGGTCATCGCCATCTTCCACGTCAGCGTGTTGCCGCTGACCGGGCCGGACACGTCCATCGATCCCATCGCGCCCGCGTTGGTACCCGTAAAGGTGTCGCCGTCGCTCTTGACCGTCAGCGTCGTCTTCTGGTCGCCCAGCGGCGATTTCACCACGCACTCGTAGGTGCCGTCCACGTCTGCCATGTCATGTTCTCCTTATCGCGCCGGACCGGGATCACCGGCCACCGACGCCGCCGGCACGATCTCGACCGGCAGGCCCAGACTGTCAAGCTGCGGCCGCACGAGCTTGGCGTCGCCGACCACCACCCACACGAAACGCGCCGGATCGATCGCCGCGCGTGCCGTAGCGTCGAGCTGGTCGCGGGTGAGCGCGCGGTATTTCTGCGTGATCGTCGCGTAATAATCGTCGGGGCGCCTGTAGAGGTCGTTGATCCGCATCGCGCCAAGCACGTCGCTCGACGTCTCGAAATTGCCAGGCAGCGCGTTGATGGCGCCCGCGATCGCGCGGTCCGATTCGCCTTGCGTCAGCGGCTTCGTCGTCACGAATTCGCCGACGTCCTGGCGGATCGCGGCGATCGACGCGCCGGTCTTGTCGGCCTGCACCGCCGCGCGCACGACATAGGGCGCGGCCCGTTCGTTGCGGTAGAAGTTGCCGCTCGCGCCATAGGACCAATGCCGCGTCTCGCGCAGGTCCATGTTGATCCGGCCGAGGAAACTGCCGCCGAGCGCATCGTTGGCGGTGATCAGCGGCAGCAGCTCGTCGCTGCCGACCAGGCTGGTCCGCAGCCCCGCCGAGATCAGCGACTGCGGCGAATCGGGCCGGTCGATCAGGATGATGCGCGGCGCGGGCAGGCTCCGGTCGGAACGGAACGTCTTGGTTCCGGGCGTGCCGGTGGGCTTCCAGTCGCCTAGGATACGATCGAACGCCGTGCGCACCTCGCCAAGCGGCAGATCGCTGACGACGAACAGCTTGGCCTTGTCGGGGCGCAGCCAGGCCTGCTGAAAGGCGACCAGATCGGCGCGGGTCAGCGCCGCCACCGCCTTCGGATCGCCGCCCCCGCGTGCCTTGGCATAGGGGTTGCCCGCGCCGTAGAGGATCGGCGGGAGGACGCGATCCGCCAGCCCGTCGGGGCTGGTCAGTTCCTGCGCGATGCCGGCGAGCTGCTGGCTCTTGGCGCGGCCCAGTTCGGCTTGCGGGAAAGCGGGCGCACGCGCGATCTCGGCCCACAAGGACGCCGCGGCGGCGAGGTTCGCGGTCGGCACGCGGAGCGACAAGGTCGAGCGATCGGGCCATCCGCTGGTGAAGATATCCGCGCCCAGCCGCTCCTTCGCCTCGGCCAGTGCGATCGAATCGAGTTTGGCGGTGCCCTCGTCCATCATCGCCAGCGTCAGCTGCTGGGTGCCGAGCTTGTCCGCGACGTCGGCCACGACCCCGGCGTCGAAACTGAGCACCGCCTGCGTGACCGGCACCACATCGCGCTGCGCATAGATCAGCTCGATGCCGTTCGAGAGCTTGGTGCGCTCGACCTTCGGAAAGGTCAGCCCCGCGACCGGGCCGACCGCGGGGAGCGGCCCGCGCGTGCCCTTGAACGCCGGCGTCGGCGCCGCGGCGACCGCGATTGCGGGCGGAACGACGGCCTCGGCATAGGCGTCGCGCGGACCGGATATCACCGACAGCATGTAGCCCGGCCTGGTCAGCCATTTGTCCGCCGCCGCTTTGACCGTCGCCGGGGTCTGCGCCGCCAGCCGCGCCAGGCGCACCTTGTAGAAGCCGGGATCGTTCGAATAGAGCGCGCCCTCGGCCAGCGCCACCGCCTTGCCGCCGAAGCCGCCGACGGACTCCAGCCCGCCGATCCGCCGCGAGACCTGGCTGGTGACGACGCGCTGCACTTCGTCCGCGGTCGGACCGGTCTTGAGGAACTCCGCCACGATCTCGTCGATCCGCTTCGACACCAAAGCCGCAT
Organism: Sphingomonas sp.; assembly: GCF_964263785.1. Classification (GTDB taxonomy): domain Bacteria; phylum Pseudomonadota; class Alphaproteobacteria; order Sphingomonadales; family Sphingomonadaceae; genus Sphingomonas. Next base: position 5,252 of record NZ_CAXVWL010000120.1, on the reverse strand, counting down.
CGACGCCGGGCCGAACCACCGCGTTGACCGTGAACGTGCCGACCTGCGCGAACGCCGAATTGCCCGCGCCGACCTGCACCGCCAGCTTCTCGCGCTTGACCAAAGCATTATCGAGCCGCGAGCTGGCGAGACCGCCGAGCACCGACGCCGCGACGTCGAGCGGCACCGACTCGGTGTCGTTCAACCCCGGCACCGCCCAGGTCTTGAGCACCAGCGTCGCGGCGACGCGATCCTTCATCACCTCGGTCCTGGGCGCGCTCAGCACCGGCACCGGCGCCTCGACCGCACGCGTCCTCGGCCCCGCCGGGATCGCGCCGAAATACTTAGTCGTCAGCCGCTTCGCGGTCGCGAGGTCGATGTCGCCTGCCAGCACGAGCACCGCATTGTTCGGGCCGTAATGATCGCGAAACCATGCCTTCACGTCGGCAAGGCTCGCGGCGTCGAGATCGGCCATCGAACCGATCGTCGTGTGGCCGTAAGGATGAGTCGCCGGGAACAGGCCCTCGGTCAATTTGTAGCGGACCAGGCCGTAGGGCTGGTTGTCACCGCTGCGCTTCTCGTTCTGGACGACCCCGCGCTGCTCGTCGAGCACGGCTTGCGTGATCGCGCCGGTCAGATAGCCCATCCGGTCGGATTCGAGGAACAGCGCACGGTCTAGCGCCGCGGTCGGTACCGTCTCGAAGTAATTGGTGCGGTCGAAATAGGTCGTGCCGTTATAGTCCGTGGCGCCGACCTGCTTCAAAGGTTCGAAGAAGTCGCCCGGCGCATTCTCGCTGCCGTTGAACATCAGATGCTCGAAGAGGTGCGCGAAGCCGGTCTTGCCCGCGGGCTCGTGCTTCGATCCGACATCGTACCACACGCTGACCGCCACCACCGGCGCCTTGCGGTCGGTGTGGACGACCACGCGCAGGCCGTTGGCGAGCGTGAATTGCGTGTACGGGATGTCGATGGCCTTCACGAGCGTCGCGACCGGGGCGGGCGCAGGCGCCAGCGCGGACATGGTCTGGGCGAACGCAGGCGCAGCGAACGCGAGGAACGCGATGCCGGTGAGCGCCAAGGCCTTGGAATGCATGCAGGACGTCCCCCGGAAGAAGCCACGACCATACCGCCGCGAGGGGGACGCGCAAGTCAGGGGCGGTAGACCCGCTCGACGTGACCACGCAGGTCCGCCGGGCGGAACAGGACGGGCTTGGTCCGGTGCGCCGCGAACAATCGCGCCTGATCGGTGTAATGCGGCGACGCGGGCCGCGTCGTCGACGCGCCGAACGGCTGGATCGAGCGCGAATGGACGCGCCCCGCCCTGTCCCATGCCATGAACATCACGAAGCTGTCGCCGTGCTTCACCGCGAGCCGCCCGTCGGGCGCTTCGTCCCACAAGGGCATCGCGCGCAGCACGTCGGGACCGCCGTCGAGCGGCAGGTCGATCTTGCCCTGACGCAGCCGCAGCACTTCCCCGAGGGGTGGATCGAGGCGACCGAAATGCTTGCGCAGATACGCCGCCGACGTGGCGAGCGCCTCGCCCGGATCGGTGCGGGGCTTGCGCTGATAATGCCATTTGTTGCCCTCGCGCAGCACCAGCGCGGCGAGCGCATCGGCGGGGCCGTGCCCGTCGAAATTCCAGTCCCAGCGCCCGAGCACGCGCTTCGCCGCCCGATCCCCCACGGCGGCGGCCGCATCCGCGAACCAGCGCCCCGCCCAGCTTCGCTTGCTGACCGCGGTGTCGTACTTGATCCGCTCCAGATCGGCCTGCGAGATCGACGCGTCGGCGCCCATCAGCTCCAACGCCCGCGTGCCACGGTTGGTGGTGTCGGTCTCGATGCCGAGCAGCGGCGACCAATCCTTCGGGTCCAGCTCCGACCCCGTCCCCGCCGCCTGGAACGGCGTGTTGTTGGCGTTGATGAGAAAGCCCGTGCGGGGGTTCACGTGCTTCGGAACCATCGTCCACGGCACCGTTCCCGGCGCGTAGTCGCGGCTGGTGTCGCCGGGCAGGACGTGCGCGTAGTCGAACCCCGGCTTGCGGTTGGGAAAGGCGGCGTTGTAGACGTGCGCGATGCGGCCGGTCGCGTCGGCATAGAGGAAGTTGGTCCCTGGCACGCCTTGGATCGCCATCGCGCGGTCCCACTCGGCATAGCTGCGCGCGCGCGTCAGCCGGTAATATTGCTCCACCATCCGCATCTGGTCCGCGCCGCCATAGCGGACCGCGAAGGCGCCCGCGTCGTTCGCGACCACCGGTCCCTGCACCGCGCGCGCCACCGTCTTCGGCACCGGCAGGACGAACGGACCCCAGAGCCTGACCGGCAGCCAGACGCGGTGCCGTTCGAGCGGCCGCCACGCACGGTCGTACCGGTAGGCATCGCGCGCGGCGTTCAGCGTCAGCTTGTAGACGTCGAGCAGGTCGGGCCGGTCGACGGTGTTGGTCCATCCCAGCCGCTCGTTGTGCCCCAGCAGCGGATAGGGCGCGCCAGGGAAGGTCGCGCCCGCGAAGTTCCATCCCGTGCCCGAATGGACGACCAGCTCGTACCACGCCACCCCGCCGCGCCACGGCTGGTGCGCGTTGGAGACCAGCCTGGTCCAGCCGTCCGCCGACCGCTTCGGCGCGACGACAAAGGCGTTGGAGCCATTCTCCGCGCCATCGGGCCCGACCGGCGTCACATCGGGCGCGTCCGGGCGCGGTCCCGCATTCTCCGCCGCCATCGGCGTATTCCCCGCAAGCGCGCCGAGCACCCCGTCGAGCCCGTAGAAAAAGGGCGAGCGCGCGACGAAGCCGACCGCGACGTCGCGGCCGTTTACCGGGAACAGCTTGGCGAGCAGCACTTCGTCCGGGTGGCGTTCGGCGTAACGGTTGAGCCCGCTCGCATAGCCGTCGAGCAACAATCGGACGTCGACCGGCTGACGGTCGTACTCGCGTGCGACCGTCGCGCGCGCGCCGAGCAGGTGAAGGACGTAGTCGGTCTTCGCCCCGTCCGATCCGGTGATCGCGCCGAGCCGCCCGCGGGTCATCGCCAGCACCTGCTGCAGCGTCGCGAAATCGTCTTCGGCATGCGCATAGCCGATGCCGTACGCCACGTCGGGGTCGGTCCGCCCGAAGATGTGCGGCACCCCGAAACCGTCGCGGGCGATGACGCTGTCGTAACGATGCGCTGGCGGCGGCGTCACCCGCTCGGCAAGCAACGGCTCCCACACCACCAGCCCGATCGCGATCAGGACGGCAAGAGCGATGAGGGCGAACGGCAAACGGCGCAGCATGGACTCGTTCCTAGTCCATGCCGCGCAGCTTGCCACCTGTCTGCGTCCGAGCGACCGATCCTACAGGAAGGTGTAGTCGCCGCTGTTCAGCGTGGTCACCCCGGTCAGCACGATCTCCTCGGTGCCACCGCCGTGCGCGGCGTCGGCTTTGATAAGGTAGTGGTCGGTGGCACCGATCCGGACGATGCTCGCCCCCGACGCGACCGTACCATAGCCCTGGAACTCGAGCACGTCGCCGCCCGCCACGCCTGCACCCGCGAAGTCGGTGACGACGTCGCCGGACGCCTGGCCGCGCTGGAAGACGAAGGTGTCGTTGCCCGCAAAGCCCGACATCGTGTCGGCTCCGCCCCCGCCGTCGATGCGGTTGACCTGGCCGTTGCCGAGAATGGTGTTGTCCACGGCACCCGCGACGACGTTGCGCCCCGCCGAGCTCAGCGTGATCCGCTCGACATTGGCGCCGACGGTGTAGCTCGCCACCTGGATGACGACTTCGTCCACGCCTTCGCCGATATTCTCGACGATCACATCGTCGACGTTATCGACCGCGTAGGTGTCGTCGCCCTGCCCGCCGACCATGGTGTCCGCGCCCGTTCGCCCGTCGAGGTGGTCGTTCCCCGCGCCGCCGATGATCATGTTGGCGTCGGCGTTACCGGTACCGACGAAATCGCCGGTACCGATAAACACGAGCTTTTCGACGTTGGTGCGTAACACCAGCGTATTGAGGAAGGCTTCGATTGTATCGTAGCCAGCACTTGTGTTCTCAACCACGATATCGCCGGTACTATCAACGACGTACGTGTCGTCGCCGAGGCCCCCCTGCAAATTGTCGTTACCCACGCCGCCATCGAGCCGGTTGGCGCCGTTCGTCCCCTTGATGAGGTTGTCGAGCGCGTTGCCGGTCGCGTTGAGCGCGGCGCCCACCAGGGTGAGGTTCTCGATCTCGGCCCCCAGGGTGTAGCTGACGCTGGCGTTGACCGTGTCCGTACCGCCGCCGAACGCCTCGATCACCAGGTCGCCGGCATCGTCCACCGTATAGGTGTCGTTGCCGCCGAGCCCGATCATCGTGTCGGCGCCCTCCTTGCCGTCCAGCTTGTCGGCACCGGCGCCGCCGGTAATGACGTTCGCCAGCGTGTTGCCGGTGCCGGTGAAAGCCGCGGAGCCGGTGTAGGTCAAATTCTCGACATTGCCGCCCAGCGTATAGGTGGCGAGCGCGGTACGGACGGTGTCGGTGCCCTCGCCCGCGGCCTCGCTCACCACGTCGCCGGTCGCGTCGACGTCGTACGTGTCGTCGCCGCTGCCGCCGGTCATCGTGTCGTTGCCGGTGCCGCCGGTCAGCACGTCGTTGCCGCCGCCGCCGTTCAGCGTGTCGTTGCCCGCGCCGCCGTTCAGCGTGTTGGCCCCGCCATTGCCGATCAGCGTGTCGGCCAGCCCCGAACCGGTCAGGTTCTCGATGCTGTCGAGCACGTCGCCCGACGCATCGCCGCCGATGCCGCTGCCCGTCACCAGGCTGACCGAGACCGCAACTAGCGACGCCGCATAGTTCGCAGTGTCGATGCCGTTGCCGCCGAACAGCCGGTCCGCCCCCCCGAGTCCGCTGAGGACGTCGTTGCCGTCGAGCCCATAGATCGTGTCGGCCGCCGCGGTGCCGCTCAGCGTATCGTCGCCATTGGTGCCGACGATCCCCATCGGCGCCTCGTCGGTGCCGTTGATCGTCACCTGGAGCGTCGTCGATGCGGTGCCGTCGAGCGACTGGACCGGCAAGGTGTCGATCAGCGTCTGGCCGGTGTTGAGCGCCTGCACCGCGGCATTGGCGTTGTCGAGCGCGTAGCTCCACGCGCCGGTCGTCACGTCGAAGGTGAAGGTGCCGTAGGTGCCCGGGCGCGTGCCCGAGGTCCCTGCGAACACCGCCTCGCCGGTGTCGACGTCGGCGATGTCGAGATCGCCGCTCGTGGTCAGCGTGCCGTCTTCGGTCACGCTGCCCGTCCGCGTGCCGGTGATCGTCGCGG
>NZ_CAXVWL010000119.1:0-5815 GCF_964263785.1 Sphingomonas sp. | reverse complement strand
CGTCGCAGGACAGCCAGTACCGCACCGTCGCCACGATCCGCATCCCGGTCCAGGACGCCTATACTCCCGAGCGTGTGCGGTATTTCGACGAGGTAATGACATTCCGCCCGGCACACAGCCTGGCCGCGCACCGGCCGCTCGGGTCGGTGATGCGGGCGCGATTGCAAGTGTATCGCGCGCTGTCCGCCTTCCGTCATCGCGAGAACGGCATTGCGGAAGAGAACACCGCCGACTTCGCGCAGATCCCGGCCTGAGAGGAACAGCCATGGCGACCCCACCCGACGCGCATGCCCGCGCCGCCCGGCCGATCGGCACCGTGCCGACGACGTTGACGATAAACGGCGAGACCCGCACGCTCGCTATCGAGCACTGGACCTCGCTTCACGACCTGCTGCGCGAGCAGGAGGACCTGATCGGCACCAAGAAGGGCTGCGACCACGGCCAGTGCGGGGCCTGCACGGTGCTGATCGACGGGCGGCGCATCAATTCCTGTCTGAAGCTGGCGGTGACGCTGGACGGGGCGGAGATCACCACGATCGAGGGGCTCGGCCAGCCCGGCAAGCTGCATCCGCTGCAGGCCGCGTTCATCGAGCACGACGCCTTCCAGTGCGGCTACTGCACGCCGGGTCAGATCTGCTCGGCGCAAGGTCTGATCAACGAGGGTCGGGCGCATTCACGGCAGGAGGTGCGCGAGATGATGAGCGGCAATCTGTGCCGCTGCGGCGCCTATACCAACATCGCCGACGCGGTCTGCGAGGTGCTCGCCGCGCGAGATGGCGCCACCATGCAGGAGGCGGCTGAATGAGCCCGTTCGACTACATCCGCGCGGGGAACGTCGGCGAGGCGCTGCAGGCCGGTGCCGGCGAGCAGGTGCGCTACTTGGCCGGCGGCACCAATCTAGTCGATCTGATGAAGGAGAACGTCGAGCGGCCGGTCACGGTGGTAGACATCAACCGCCTGCCGCTCGACCGGATCGAGGAACTCGACGGCGGCGGGCTGCGGCTCGGGGCACTGGTGCCGAACGCGGACACCGCTTGGGACGAACGCGTCGAGCGACGCTATCCGCTGCTGTCCTCCGCGATCCTCGCCGGCGCCAGTCCGCAGCTGCGCAACGCTGCGACCAACGGCGGTAACCTCAACCAGCGCACCCGCTGCTATTATTTCTACGACGTCGCGACCCCCTGCAACAAGCGCGAGCCCGGCTCGGGCTGCGGCGCCATCGGCGGGGTGAACCGTATCCACGCGGTCTTGGGCGGGAGCGAGCAATGCATCGCCACGCACCCGTCGGACATGTGCGTGGCGCTTGCCGCGCTCGACGCAGTGGTGCGTGTGTCGGGGCCGGGCGGCGATCGCGAGATCGCCTTTAGCGACTATCACCGGCTGCCGGGCGATGAGCCGTGGCGCGACAACAATCTCCAGCCGGGCGAGCTGGTGACGGGCATCGACCTGCCCGCCGAGGACTTCACGCAGAACTATACCTACCTTAAGCTGCGCGACCGCCTATCCTACGCCTTCGCGCTGGTATCGGTCGCGGTCGCGATGCGGCTGGAGGGCGGCACGATCGCGGAGGTCCGCGTCGCACTCGGCGGCGTCGCACACAAGCCGTGGCGGCGGCCCGAGGCCGAGCAGCAGTTGCACGGCGTCGCCCCGTCACCGCAGGCGTTCGGCGCATTCTCCGACGCGCTGCTCGCGGGGGCCGTCGGCCAGGGCGAGAACGACTTCAAGATCCCGCTCGCCCGCAAGGCGATCGTCCGCGCTCTCAAGCAGGCCGCCGGCGCCACCCCGCAATCGCAGACCGACAAGCGCGTCGCGTAAGGACATCCGACATGGCAACCGCACTAAAACCCGCCACGGGCAAGATCGGCATCGGCAGCGCGATCAGCCGCGTCGACGGCGTCGAGAAGGTCACCGGCACCGCGCGCTACGCCGCTGAACATCCGGTCGCGGACATGCTCTACGGCTTCATCGTAGACGCCACGATTGCCAAGGGTCGGATCGTCGCGATCGACGAGGCCGCGGCACGGGCCGTGCCGGGCGTGGTCGAGGTGATTTCGCACTTGAACCGTCCGCACGTCGCCTGGACCGACCACAGCTACAAGGACGAGCTGAAGGTGCCGGGATCGCCCTTCCGGCCGCTCTACGACGACGTGATCTGGTTCAACCAGCAGCCCATTGTGCTGGTGGTGGCCGAGACGTTCGAGGCCGCGCGCTATGCCGCGAGCCTGATCGAGGTGTCCTACGAGGCGGAAGCGCACAACACCGATTTCAAGGTGGCGCTGGCGGAGAAGTACCTGCCCAAGAAGAAGCGTAACACCTATGTCCCGCCCAAGGCGCGCGGCGACGCTGCGCAGGCGTTCGCCGACGCGCCGCTGAAGGTCGCGGGCGACTACAAGCTCGCACCCGAGCACCACAATCCGATGGAGATGTTCGGATCCACCGTCGAATGGCACGGCGACGGTGCCATCACCGTCCACGACAAGACGCAGGGGTCGCAGGGCGTGCAGGCTTATCTCGCCAGCATCTTCGGCTTCTCGAAGAGCAAGGTGCGCGTGCTCAACCCCTATGTCGGCGGCGGCTTCGGCTCGGGGCTGCGGCCGCAGCATCAGGTGTTCCTGGCGGTGCTCGCCGCCAAGATGCTCGAGCAGTCGGTGCGGGTGACGATGACGCGCCAACAGATGTTCAGCCACGCCTATCGCCCGCAGGCGATCCAGAGCACCGCACTGGGCGCCGAGACCACCGGCAAGCTGGTGTCGATCCGCAACGAGGCGACCACCTCCACCTCGCGCTACGAGGACAATATGGAGAATGTCGTCACCTGGGGACTGATGAACTACGACTGCCCCAACGCCGACGCCGACTACACCGTTGCGCAGGTTGACACCGCCACCTCGGCCGACATGCGCGCGCCAGGAGCGGCGACCGGCATGACGCTCTTCGAGATGGCGATCGACGAGATGGCCTATGAGGCCAAGGTCGATCCTCTCGAGTTCCGGCGGATCAACTACTCCGCGATCGACGCGATGAACGCCGTGCCCTACACCAGCAAGGCGCTGCGCGAGGCGTATGACGAGGGCGCGGCGGCGTTCGGCTGGGCCGAGCGCTCGGCCGAGCCACGGTCGATGCGCGATGGCAGCGAGCTGATCGGATGGGGCTGCGCGACGGGCATGTGGGACGCGCAGTTCGCGAAGACTGCCGCCAGCGCCAAGCTGTTCGCCAACGGCGCGCTCGAGGTGGCCTGCGCTACGTCCGACATCGGCACCGGCACCTACACGGTAATGACGCTGGTCGCGGCGGACACGCTGGGGCTGCCGCCCGAGCAGATCACCGCGCGGCTGGGCGATTCCGACCTGCCGTCCTCACCGGTCGAGGGGGGGTCGTGGGCGGCGGCGTCCTCGGGCGCCGCGGTGCAGCTCGCCTGCCAAGCGGTGGCCAAGAAGCTGTTCAAGGCTGCGGGCAAGATCGCCGGCGAGCCGCTGGGCGACGCCGGCTTCGACGACGTCACCTTCGAGGACGGCTGCATCGTCCTGAAGGGAGAGCCCACCGTGCGTGTGCCGTTCGGCGAGGCGATGCGCGCCGCCGATCTCGACGTGATTGAGGAGCAGGAGACCGCAGCACCCGGCATCGGCGACATGTGGCGCGGCCTGCACAAGTCGAAGAACACCCACAGCGCGATCTTCGCCGAGGTCAGGGTCGACGAGGAGCTGGGCGTGGTGCGCGTCACCCGCGTCGTCAACGCGGTCGCGGCGGGGCGGATCATCAATCCCAAGACCGCGCGCAGCCAGATCCTGGGCGGCGTGGTCATGGGCATCGGGATGGCGCTCCACGAGGAGACCTTCTCCGACCATCGGCTCGGCCGCTGGATGAACCACAACTATGCGGAATATCATATTCCGGCCCACGCCGACGTCGAGGATATTGAGGTGATCTTCGTCGACGAGCCCGACCCGGAGGTGACCCCGCTGGGCGTGAAGGGTCTGGGCGAGATCGGCATTGTCGGCACCGCAGCTGCCGTCGCCAACGCGATCTATCACGCGACAGGCAAACGCGTGCGCTCGTTGCCCATCACTATCGACAAGCTACTAGCTGCGGATGGGTGAACGACGCCGCGGCAGATAGACCCAGCTTCGGTCATTAGAGCGGACCTGTGCACTTCTTCAAAGCGGACTTTCATTCATAATACGATCAGGTTGAGGCAACGCTTCGGGTCGTGTAGTAACGGATGTGTCGCTTGCGGTGTCTCCGGCCACGTACGGCCAGGACGGCTCTAACCTCGCACAATGAGCGGCGCAGACGGTAGGCACCGTAGCCTTTGTCAGCCAGTAGGTAGCAAATGCGACCGATACTCTTGGGAGTGCTGGTGCAGTCTTCACATCGCTGACGTGGCCAGAGATTAGCATCAGCGCGCACCGGAGAAATCATCGTACGTCCCGGCCTCGAACGAACGTTGTCGGCGCGCCCAAGCTTGGAGCGCGAGGGGCACCGCTGTCGCACGACAGCGGTGAAAGTGGTCGAGGACTGAACCTGATTGACCGGATCGGAACGACGATCACATAGCGGCGTCGGCAGGTCGACTGCGTTGCGAAGTCGGCTCGCTCTCAGCGGCCTGGAACGGGTTGCCTCGCCCGGGCTTAACGGCGTCCTAGAATCCTGCCGTAGGAGGCGGTCTCCTCCTTTAAGGCGGAGCGTACTTCGGCGACCGCAATGTTCGTCTCGATTTGGACGGCCAGTGCGGCGAGTCGAAGATCCTCAAAGGTAGTCACGGCCGGTTCGGTCATTCTAATCATCAGCTCCTCGGCGGCCTCCGTCCGCCTAGTGAAGCGTTCGGCCCATCCCTGGTCCACCAGTTCGCCCGTGTCGTCCGCCTCTCTGAGCAGCCGTGCGAGATCCTCTGCAGCCTCGATCCATTTCGCTCGCTCGGACCCGATCTCGTCTTTGAGCTCATCAAGGGACCTTCCGCTCGGCACGGTGAACGCGCGCAGCGTGAAAAGCTTTTTCTCGTAGGAGCGCAGGCCGGTCCTAATCGGCGTACCGAGATCGGTCTCGAACTTCGCCGCCGCCTTGGAACGCCATGCGCGGAAGTCGGACCAGAGGGTCTTGAGGAGCGTGATGATTGAGAGCGCAAAAGCCGCGATGGCGACCCAGTTTGGCGCAGCGGGCGGCGGGAGCGGTGCGGGCGGCGCTGCCGAAGCCTCCAAGTGCGCCGCCGTCGGCCCGGAGATGTGCGGGACGGCTCCGGAGCGGGATGAGCTGCTCAGCGACTCATGACCTGCTCGGCGTATCCGAGCAGTCTTGCCCTCACGTGCGCGGGCGCATCGAACCGGTAGTGGTCGAAGAAGCCTTCCACCGAACCGAGTCGACGTACGCTCGCCGAGAACATGCCCTGAAAGAACGAGGAACTCACCTGTCGGAAGTTGGGAGGGAACCGGACGTCCACCGGGTCCGGATCCTCGTCCAGCCGGGCGAGGCCGAAGCTCTCGCGTGCCGCCAGCCCCCGCTCGTGGCCGGCGAGGTTGTGCACCTCGCCCCTGGTCAGCAGGGTGATGTCGATGGGCTCAGGCATCGGGGGCGACATCGTCGAGCTTAGTCCTCAGATGGTCCGGGTCGATCGTGAAGCATGCGGACAGCACGACTCCCGGAAACGAGTGATCTAATGTCATGACGTGCTCCGTGCTAGGGGCCTTTTGCGGATCGTTGCCGTCGTTGAACCACAACTCGCGGAGCGCACTCTTTTTCCGTTCCCCCTGCCGGTAGGCACCCGTCACGCGCAGGCACGCGGAGCCCGACAGGACCGTAAAGACGGACGGCTGATCCGGGA
>NZ_CAXVWL010000118.1:0-8497 GCF_964263785.1 Sphingomonas sp. | reverse complement strand
GCGTGCCTCCGAATGCCAGCCGACGAAACGGTCGCCGCTGTTGCCGCCCGGATCGTAGCCCAGCCCGACCGTCAGATTGCCCAGCGCCTGCTCGTCGAAATTGAGCAGCGGATTGTTCGCCCATTGGCCGAGCACGGTCTGGGCGACGCTGAACATCCGGGTGACTCGGCCCAGGGCGCTCGCGGTGCCGCGGATGATCGTCGCCTTGGGATCGCCCTCGAACCGTGAAGGCGCATAGTTGGAACTGGTCACCTGCCCGCGCTTGGTCGCATCGAAGATGTCGAGTCCCTTGCGGAATTCGATCGATCCGCCGATCGAATAGGCGTCGAGCCCGTCGAGCCGCCGCTGATTCGTGCGCGCGTCGATCCGGGCGTAGATGACTCTCAGCCGGTCGAGATTCAGCGGCGAGAAGCCGGTCGGGTCATAGATGCGGATCTGCTGCTCGATCGCCTCCACACCAAGCGACGCCGCAAGATTGTGGCGGACCGAGCGCACGACCGGCTGGGTAATGTCGAAGCCGCCGATGATCGAGCGGGAGCGCAGGTCGAGAACGCCGATGTCCGGCCGCGACCAGGCATAGGTCAGCCGCGGACCGGCAGACAGCCCGCTGCCGTTGAGAATCGCTCGGTAGCCGATCTGCGCGACCTGCTGCTCCTGCAGTTGCGCCGTCGTCGATCCACCGATGTAGAGCGTATCGCCCGGCACGATCAGCGCGTTGACGTCGACCCGCGCATATCCGGTCTCGCGGCCCAGCGCCCGGGATCCGTAATTCTGGACGTTGGCAAGGACCGAGACCCGCTGGGTGACGACGTTCAGGTCGCCGATCACATCGCCGGGCGCACCGCCCGCGGGCCTGAGCGCGAGCTGGATGTCGAGCCCCGGCACGTCGCCGGTCAGCAGCAGCAGCCGCTCGGCATCGCGTTCGTTGAGCGGATCGAGCGCGCGCAGCCGCGCGATAGCGCCCGCCAGCACCGCGCGATAGCGCCCCGCCTCGCCGTGCACCCGCACCTCGACGATCCGCGCCAGCACGACGCTGAGCACCAAAATGCCGTCGGTGATCTTCTGCGGCGGCACCTGGACCGAAGCGACGAAGCCCGCACGCGTCAGCGCGGCGTTGGCAGTATCGCGAATCGTGCAGATCGACGCGATCGGCTGCTCGCCGGTTCCCGCAGGGCCGATGCCGGCCAGGACCTTGGCGATCTCCGGCGGCACGCTGTCGCGGCCGACCGCGACGAAGCGCACCGTCTCGATCCGCACCTTGAGCGGCGAGTCGGACAGCGGGCACGGCGGCGTCGGCACCGCGCCGCGCGATTCGACTCGGGTCGAGCCGGTTTGCGCCACCGGCGGCGCAGGTTGCTGCACCTGCTCGCGACTCGGCAGCTGCGGCGCCGGCGCGGGGGCCGGCGTGACTTGCGCGAGGAGACTCGCATGTCCCAGAAGTGCCGCGGTTACTGCCGCGACTCGCGCCGTCCTTGTACCGAACCTACGCACCGCGATTCGCCCCCTCACCCGCGACCGTTCGATCGCCGATTGCCGTCTGTGCCCTACCCCCCTGGCAAGCACAGCGACGAATTGATGCTATCACGGCCGGACAGGGGAATCTTCACAAATTGGCGGAATGGTACGGAACTTCCTTACGTCGGAGGGGTAGACCCGCGCGACCATCTTGCGCGCCGGTGTAGAGCCGCATCATTTTAGCTTGGGAATTCGCGCGCGGATATGAGAAGACTCCGCGCGAACGGCGGGGACGAGGGTGGAAATGAGCGCGACGGACGGCGCCTATACGCAGGACAATCGCATCGGGCAGCTGTCGACGCAGCTCGGCAAGGACGTCCTGCTGCTCATGGGCATGACCTGCACCGAACGCCTGAGCGAATCGTACACGGTCACCGTCGACGCCTTCAGCCAGAGCGCGCAGCCGGTGCACACGTTGCTCGGCACCGCCATCGGCGTGAAGTACGAAGCGGCGGGCGATTCCAACGTCAATCGCGCGTTTGCCGGCGTGCTGTGGGAATATAGCGAGCTCGGCGAGGATGAGCGCGGTCACCGCTACCGGCTCACGCTGCGCCCGCAGGCCGCCTTCATGACGCTGAACAAGCGCAACCGCATCTTTCAGAACAAGTCGGTCGTCGACATCGTCAAGTCGCTGCTGATCGGCAATTTCGAGGTCAAGCTGAACGGTGCCTACGATCCGCTCGAATATTGCGTCCAGTATCAGGAGAGCGATTTCGACTTCGCCTCACGGCTGATGGAATTTGAAGGAATCTATTATTATTACGAACACGACGGCACCACCAGCAAGATTGTGTTGGTCGACGACGGCAATGCGCACGTCGACATGGCGCCGGCGACGGCCAAGGTGCTGCCGCGTTCCGACCGGCGCCCTGACGCGCCGATCTGGTCGGTCACCGAACGCCGCAGCCTTGCCCCCACCAAGGTCACTGTAGACGATTACGATTTCGAAGCGCCCACCACCGCGCTGCTGAAGACCAAGGCCGCGGCCAAGGTCGTGGGCGCACCGACCGATCGCGGCAGCCAAAGCGACGAAGGCGCAGGCGGCTCTTGGTCGGGCACCGCCGAGGTCTACGATTTCCCCGCCAAGTTCGGCAGCACGTCAACCGCGACCGGACAGCGCTACAGCGCCAATTGGCTCGACGCGCACCGTCGCCGGATGGCGCGCAGCTTTGCCGACGGCGGACTCTTCGCTGCGGCGGCGGGGCGGCGGCTGACGCTCACCTTCGAAGACGCGACGACCACCGAATATCTCATTGTCGGCACGTCGCACGATTACGTCGCGCCGGGGTACGAGAGCGGCGAGGGCGAGGAAACCTTTCTCTGCTCGCTCGAACTGATGCCCGCGGCGGATCAATACCGCCCTGCGCACGTCACGCCGCGCCCGCGCATCCTGGGGCCGCAGACCGCGATCGTCGTCGGCCCCTCGGGCGAGGAAATCTATACCGACAAATACGGCCGCATCAAGGTCCAGTTCTTCTGGGACCGCGAAGGCAAGAAGGACGAGAACAGCAGCTGCTTCATCCGCGTGCTGCAATCCACCGCCGGGCAAAGCTGGGGCAGCTTCTCTCTGCCGCGGATCGGGCAGGAGGTCGTCGTCGAGTTCCTCGATGGCGATCCCGACCGTCCGATCGTGACGGGCGCGGTCTACAACGCCAGCAATACGACGCCGGTGGCGCTGCCCGACAATAAAACCCAGTTCGGCCTCAGAACCCGCATCACCAAGGGCGGCGGCGGCTTCAGCCATTATTGGTTCGAGGACAAGAAGGGCGAGGAAGTCGTCTGGTTTCGCGCCGAACGCGACTACAAGGCGCATATCGTCAACAAGGACGAGGAGCGCCAGTACGACAAGGGCAGCCGCACGACGCTGTTCAAGGAGGGCAACGACGAGCTGACGATCAGCAAGGGCACGCGCACCGAGACGATCCAGAGCCACGACAAGAAGACGATCAAGGAAGGCGACCTGACCGACGTGGTCGAGCTGGGCAGTGAAATTCACACGGTGAAGACCGGCAAGCGCACCACGACGATCAACGACGACGAGACGCTGGAGGTGAAGATGGGCAACCGTTCCACCACCATCAAGATGGGCAACGAATCGCTCAAGGTCTCGCTCGGCAACGTCGATATCAAGGTCGATCTGGGCAAGCATGCGACCGAGGCGATGCAGTCGATCGAGCTGACCTGCGGCCCCTCCAAGTTCAAGATGGATCCGATGTCGATCAGCCTGGAGGCGATGACGATCAAGCTCGATGCCAAGTTGATGCTGCAGACCAAGGGGCTGATGGTCCAGCAGGAGGCAAGCGCGATCCACATCGTCAAGGGCGGCCTGGTCATGATCAACTAGACGGCGATGCGTGAGGACCGGGTGACGGCGCAATTGGGGACACGAGCATGACCGACGACTTGGCGATCGCGCTGCCACGCGCCTGGCCGCGGGTGAAATGGACCCGCGCCGCGCAGGTCGCGCCGTTGCTCGGCGATTCGGTGGAAATGGCGGCGATCGCAGGACTCGCACCATCAGCCGCGTTCGCGGTGCTGCGCGCCGACGATCCGATGGCGGCCACGCGATTCATGGCGCAATGCCTGCCGCGGGTCGATGCCGCGCGCTGGGTCGCGGCGTGCCTCGACGCCGCCGATCAGTCTCCGCCCCCGGCGCGTGCGGTCGCGGCCAAGGCGGTCCGGCGCTGGGTCGCCAGCCCGTCGGATGACGCGCGCCGCCTGGCGTTCGAGGCGGGCGGGATCGCGGGATGGGACACGATGGAGGGCATGGCGTGCCTGGCGATCTTCCTGTCGGGCGGATCGATGGCGCCGCCCGAGCAGGAGGTGCCGGTCAACCCACCCGCGGGCGCCTTCGGTCAGGCCGCGGCCGGCGCGGTCCTGCTCGCCGCGCATGCCGACGGCGTGCCTGCGTTCGCGAGCAAGATCGCCGCCATGCTCGATACCGCGGATCGGATCGCGGCCGGAGACTATCGCGCATGATGCTGCGCCTCAGCATGGAGAACGTACCCTCGCTGGCGTCGGGCGATCCGATCGAGGTGAGCCTGGCCGAGCACGGGCTGGTCATCGGCCGCGCCGCGCACGCCGACTGGACGCTGCCCGATCCCGCCAACCACGTCAGTTCGATACACTGCGAGGTTGATTTCCGCGACGGCCGCTATTTCCTCACCGATCGCAGCACCAACGGCACCTTCATCAACGGCGCGGGCGAACGCTTGGCCAAGCCGGTGCAGTTGCGCGACGGCGACCTGCTCCAGATCGGCCATTACCAGGTCCGCGTCGAGGAGGTCCCCGATGGCAGCGGCGCCGACCCCGGCTTCGGCGGTGCGGGCACCGCATCGGCGTTCGGCGGCGGCATCGATTGGCACAACGGCGCCGGCGCCGCGGCCAAACCCGTCAGCGTCACCAAATTCGGGCGCGAGGCGGCACGGCCGCTGTTCCAGAGCTCGCAGGATCCGCTGATGGCGGCGTTCGCGCCGCCCAATGCCGCCGCCGCGCGCGCCGATCCGTTCGGGCTGACGGCACCGGGCGCGCCGGCAGCGCCCGACCCTTTCGGGATTTCTGCGGCACCGGCGGCACCGGACCCGTTCGGCACGCCACGTGCGCCCGATCCGTTCGGCGCGGCACCGGCTGCCGACCCGTTCGGCGTGACCCCGCAGCCACGCCAGGCACCCCTACCCAGCAGACCCGATCCGTTCGGCGTCGCCGCGCCCGCGCCGCCGCCACCCCCGGCAGCCGACCCGTTCGGCGTGTCTCCCGGTCCTGCGCCCGCTCCCGCCGCCGACCCGTTCGGCGCGATGCCGCAATCGCCGCCGGCTGCGGACCCGTTCGGCATGGCGAGCGCGCCTGCGCCCGTCGCTGCACCGCTTTCCGCCCCCGTGGGTGGCGATCCCTGGTCGATGCTCAGCGGCGCCGGAGCCGTCGCCTTCGCCACGGTCGCGCCGCCGCCGCCACCCGCGCCCGCGCCCGCGCCGCCGCCGACCGCCCCCGAACCTGTCGCCGTTACGCCTCCCCAACCGGCCGCGGCAGAGCCGCCGCCGCCGGTCGCCGCCCCTTCGCCTGCTTCGACGCCATCGGCAGCACCCGCCGACACCGCAGGCGAAGGCCTCTACGCGCGCCTCCTCGCCGCCAGCGGACTCAGCCGCCACGACATGGGCGCGCGCACCCCCGATGCGGTCGTCGACACGATCGGCCAGCTCCTCCGCCAGACCGCGGATGGATTGTTCAAGCTGCTGGAGGCACGCACCCGCGTCCGCCACCAGTTCGGCGTCGGCGCGCAGGTGACGACATTCCAGCGCGCGGGCAACAACCCGCTGAAATGGACGCGCTCGCCCGAACAGGCGCTCAAACAGATGATCGGCGAACCCGGCGCCGGGTTCCTGGAGGGCACGCAGTCCGTCCGCGGCGCCTTCGAGGACCTGCAGGCGCACGAAATGGCGATGATGGCGGCGATGCAGGAGGCGATGCAGGAAACGATCAAGCGCTTCGCCCCCGATTCGATCCGCACCCGGATCAGCGCGCGCGGCTGGCTGAAATCGGTCCTCCCCGGCAGCCGCGAAGCGACCTTATGGCGCGCCTACGAGTCCGAATTCAGCGCCTTCGCCGACGAAAGCGAAGCCGCCTACCTCGATCTCTTCGCCAAGCAGTTCAAGAAGGCGTACGAACGCATCGTCAGCAACACGGAAGGCTGAGCCTCATGCCCCCCGCCTCGCGCATCACCGACATGCACGTCTGCCCGATGGTGACCGGCATCGTCCCCCACGTCGGCGGCCCGATCGCGCTGGGCTGCTTCACCGTCCTGACCGGCATGCTCCCGCAAGCGCGTGCGACCGACATGGCGGTGTGCGTCGGCCCCCCCGACATGATCGCCAAGGGGTCGATGACCGTCCTCGTCCAGAACCTGCCCGCCGCGCGCATCGGCGACCTGACCGCGCATGGCGGCACGATCGTGCTGGGGCTGCCGACGGTCATCATCGGCGGCTAGAGACAGTCTTCAGGCTGCCGCTCGCCTATTTCAGCGCGCGCCGCAGCAATTCGGTCAGCTCCTCCATCTTTTCGCGTTGCAGCGCCGGATCGCCCAAGGCGACCGCACTCGCCACGCAGGCACTCGCATGATCATCGAGGATGTCGCGCTCCACCCGGGCGAGCGCGGCACGTGTGGCTTGAAGCTGCGTCAGGATATCGACGCAATAGCGTCCATTCTCGATCATCGCCGCAACGCCGCGCACCTGTCCCTCGATCCTGCGCAGCCGCGCAAGCTGACGCGTGTGACTGGCGTGGGCAGGCGGCAAAGTATCGTCCTGTGGCATGGCACCCGTTTACCCCCCGGGGGTATGTTGACACAACCGGCGTCTTGCCGCGATGAAGGCCAATGCAGACTGTCCGGTCCCGTCGCGCGATCCCGCGCAGCCTTCTCCTGCTGGCCTCGGTCGCATGGTCCGGCACCCTGGCAGCGCAGGATCACCAACATATGCCGGGCATGGCCATGCCCGGCGCGCCGACCCGGCCCGCCCCTACGCCGCAGGCCGGCAGTGCCGATCCGGCGGCGATGCCCGGCATGGACACGGCCCCGGGCGATCACGGCACGATGCGGATGCCCGCGGCCTTCGGTCCCCATCCGATGGCCCGCGAAGCATCGGGCACCGCGTGGCAGCCGGACGCCAGCCCGATGCAGGGCGTCATGCGGATGGCCGGCGATTGGACCTTGATGGGCCAGGCGCTGCTCAACGGCGTCTACGACACCCAGAGCGGCCCGCGCGGCGACGATCGCCTGTTCGCATCGGGCATGGTCATGGGCATGGCGACGGCCAAGCTGTCGTCGCGCGACACGGTGGCGTTCCGCGCGATGCTGTCGCCCGATCCATTGATGGGCAAGCGCGGCTACCCGCTGCTGCTCGCAGCCGGGGAGACCGCCGACGGACGCACTCAGCTGATCGACCGGCAACACCCGCACGACCTGTTCATGGAGCTGTCCGCCTCCTACAGCCGGCGCATCGGCGAGAACGCATCGGTGTTCGTCTATGGCGGGCTGCCCGGCGAGCCGGCGTTCGGGCCGGGATCGTTCATGCACCGGCTGTCGATCATGGACTCGCCCGAGGCGCCGGTCACCCACCATTGGTTCGATTCCACCCACATCACCTTCGGCGTGCTGACCGCAGGCGTGACGAAGGGCGACGTGAAGATCGAAGCATCCCGCTTCAAGGGCCGCGAACCCGACCAGAACCGCTACGACATCGAGACGCCCCGATTCGATTCGACCGCCGTTCGGGCGAGCTGGAATCCCACGCGCACGCTGGCGCTGCAAGCGTCCTGGGCACGCTTCGAATCGCCCGAGCAACTCGTCCCCGACGAGGATCAGGAGCGCTGGTCCGCAAGCGCGATCTATACGCGTCCGGTCGGTCGCGGTGGCTTCGTCGCGCTGACCGCGGCCTGGGGACGCAAGACCGAGATCGAGGCGGACGGTCAACGCGGCCACGGGCTTGATGCCTATCTGCTCGAAGCGGCGGTAAAGCCCGACGATCGCTGGACGCTATTCGCGCGCGCCGAACGCATCGACACCGATGAGCTGCTTCCCCTACCCGGCCGCGTTCACGGCCCCGCATTTACCGTCGGCAAGGCCTCGGTCGGCGCCATCCGCGACTTCCGCGTGACTCAGGGCATGAAGGTCGGCATCGGCGCCCTCGTCGCCCGCTCGTTGACGCCCGACGGCCTCGACCCCGCTTATGGCGGCGACCGCACCAGCGGCATGGCGTTCGTGCGGCTGCGGATCGGGTAAGGTTTGTCCCTGGCGAACGAAATCATGATCTTGCCGATCTCCAATCCTTCCCCCGGAGCGTGAGGGAGACTAGGTGGCGTGGACGAATTTGAGCAGGTAGCGGGTGGCTGCGATCTGGATCATGCTGAGGAAGCTCTGGGCGAGCTGGTCGTAGCGGGTGGCGACGGCGCGGTTGATCTTGAGATGACCGAACATGCGCTCGATGCGGTT
>NZ_CAXVWL010000117.1:0-21880 GCF_964263785.1 Sphingomonas sp. | reverse complement strand
CGACCGCGTGCTGTCGCTGCCCGAGGGCACCCGCCTGCTCCTCCTCGCCCCCGTCGTCCGCGGCCGCAAGGGCGAGTATCGCAAGGAGCTGCTCGAATGGCAGCGCGCGGGCTTCACCCGCGTCCGCATCGACGGCACCGTCCACGAAATCGACGAGGCCCCCGCGCTCGACAAGAAGTACAAGCACGACATCGAAGTCGTCGTCGACCGCATCGTCGTGAGGGGCGACATCGCCACGCGCCTGGCCGACAGCTTCGAGACCGCGCTGAAACTCGCCGATGGCCTCGCCTATGTCGATCCCGCCGATCCGGTCGACGTCGCCACCCCCAAATCCGCGATCCTCGGCGACAACGCCCCCGACGGCCGCATCGTCTTCTCCGAGAAGTTCGCCTGTCCCGTGTCGGGCTTCACGATCAGCGAGATCGAACCGCGCCTGTTCAGCTTCAACGCCCCGCAAGGCGCCTGCCCCGCGTGCGACGGCCTCGGCGAGAAACTGATCTTCGACGAAGACCTCGTCGTCCCCAATCACGGCCTGAGCATCAAGAAGGGCGCGGTCGTCCCCTGGGCCAAGTCCAACCCGCCAAGCCCGTACTACATGCAGGTGCTGGGCAGCCTCGCGCGAGAATTCGACTTCGCGCTCGACACCCCCTGGGCCGACCTGCCCGCCGAGATCCACGCGCTGATCCTCCACGGCTCCAAGGGCAAGCCCGTCACCCTCACCTTCATCGACGGCCGCAAGAAGTACGACGTCGTCAAGCCGTTCGAGGGCGTCATCGGCAACCTCGACCGCCGCATGCTCCAGACCGAAAGCGCCTGGATGCGCGAGGAGCTGAGCAAATACCAGTCGAGCCGCCCCTGCGAGACCTGCCACGGCGCCCGCCTCAAGCCCGAAGCGCGCGCGGTGAAGATCGCGATGCAGGACATCAGCTACGCCACCCGCCTCAGCGTGGTCGACGCGCTCGCCTTCTTCACCGCCATGCCCCAGCACCTCGGCGACCAGCAGAATGCGATCGCCGAACGCATCCTGAAGGAAATCGTCGAGCGGCTCGGCTTCCTAAACAACGTCGGCCTCGACTATCTCAACCTCGACCGCACCAGCGGCACGCTGTCCGGCGGCGAATCCCAACGCATCCGCCTGGCGTCGCAGATCGGCAGCGGCCTATCGGGCGTCCTCTACGTCCTCGACGAGCCCTCGATCGGCCTCCACCAGCGCGACAACGACATGCTGCTCAAGACGCTGCGCCGCCTGCGCGACCTCGGCAACACCGTGCTCGTCGTCGAGCATGACGAGGATGCGATCCGCACCGCCGATTACGTCATCGACATGGGCCCCGGCGCAGGCGTCCACGGCGGCCAGATCGTCGCGCAGGGCACCCTCAAGCAGCTGCTCAAATCGAAGGGCAGCATCACCGTCGACTACCTCAACGGCACCCGCATGGTCCCACTGCCCGAGGAGCGCCGCAAGGGCAACGGCCGCCAGATCACCGTCCACAACGCCACCGCCAACAATCTGAAGGGCGTCACCGCCAGCCTCCCGCTCGGCACCTTCACCTGCATCACCGGCGTGTCGGGCTCGGGCAAGTCGAGCTTCACCATCGACACCCTCTACGCCGCCGCCGCGCGCGAACTGAACGGCGCGCGCATCCAACAGGGCAAGCACGACAAGATCACCGGCCTCCAGCATCTCGACAAGGTCATCGACATCGACCAGTCGCCGATCGGCCGCACCCCGCGCAGCAACCCCGCGACCTACACCGGCAGCTTCACCCAGATCCGCGACTGGTTCGCCGGCCTCCCCGAAAGCCAGGCGCGCGGCTACAAGCCCGGCCGCTTCAGCTTCAACGTCAAGGGCGGGCGGTGCGAGGCGTGCCAGGGCGACGGCGTCCTCAAGATCGAGATGCACTTCCTCCCCGACGTCTACGTCCAGTGCGACGTCTGCCACGGCGCCCGCTACAACCGCGAGACGCTGGAGGTGAAGTTCAAGGGCCACAGCATCGCCGACGTCCTCGACATGACGGTCGAGGATGCCGCGGAGTTCTTCAAGGCCGTCCCCCCGATCCGCGACAAGATGGCGATGCTGGTCGAGGTGGGCCTCGGCTACGTCAAGGTCGGCCAGCAGGCGACGACCCTCTCGGGCGGCGAAGCGCAGCGCGTGAAGCTCGCCAAGGAGCTGTCGCGCAGGGCGACCGGCAACACGCTGTACATCCTCGACGAACCTACGACCGGCCTGCATTTCGAGGACGTCCGCAAACTCCTCGAAGTCCTCCACGCGCTGGTCGAACAGGGCAACACGGTGGTGGTGATCGAACACAACCTCGACGTCATCAAGACCGCGGATTGGGTGCTCGACCTAGGGCCCGAGGGCGGCGTGAAGGGCGGCGAGATCGTCGCCCAGGGCACGCCGGAGGTGGTGGCGGCTGCGGCGGGGAGCTTCACGGGGCGGTATCTGGCGCCATTGCTGGGGCGGGGCGAGCGGGTGGCGGCGGTTTAGAATTGTGTTCGTGTTAGTTGATTGCGGCTAGAAAAGCTCGGCAGCTCTCGCTTCTGTTAATTAATTCAGATAGCCTATCTGAATGTTCACCGATGGACTGACGTGCGTTGTGCCTCGATTTGATAGAGAGCTGAGCACGTTTTATCGGCAAAGCCAACGCGGCGTAGTCCGGGTCAAAGCAGTATATCGGTATGGTATCTTTACAGTATCGATCAATTTGCTTAGAGAAGCTCTCATCTGCTGATGATATTCCCCTGGCACCGACTTGATCTATAAAGTATCTTCTACGATAGTTAATCCACTCTCGTTTGTCTTTCATCCAATTATAAGGACTCTCGCCTTCAATATTTTGAGATGTTAAGAGGTCGCGTCCTATAAATCTGTCTTGGTGAAGTGATATGGTAGCGTGGTGATCTCCCCGATATCGAGGCCCCGCTCGCTTAACAGGCTTCGCTCCGTACTGCACCTCGAGCGTGTAGATGTTTTTACAGCGTAGTATCGCTATACCATCGTTCGCCAATTCATCACGAAGAAAGAAGTAGATTGCATAGTACAACTTAATCAGCGCCCAAGACTCATGACCTTGATCAAGTCCAGCTAACGCTTGGAAGACTGTAATAATACCTTTGTCAAAATACGCTCCGGCGTCAACACTAAGCGCGGCCGATAACTGCGGTAAGTCTTGGTGGTTAATTGTATAATTCTCAAAGCTATGAACAAGTGTCAGCAACTGACTGGATGACTGACATCCAATCCGGCCTTCCACAAATAGCTGAGACAGATGACGATCAGAATTCGTATTCATCCTGATCCGCCAGCGAGCCAGTAAGGCTAGAACTCAAATACTCCGCTACTTTTTTCCGCGCAGTTTTTCCATCCGTACCCTGCAAGTCGTCCCAAGTCAGAAGAGAATACTCGTCCAAACGCAAAACATTTCGCATTGTTTCTACGGTGAATGACTTTCGTTCCGCGCATTTCAAAAGAAGCTTATCGCAGAGAAAATCTACAGCACCATTGAAGCCCGCCGCTCGAAAGAACGGATTGCCAGTCTGTGACTGCCATACTTTTTGAGGCTCATAGAAGCTTCTAATTGCCGCGAAAAAGTTAAACACGGCTGCCTTTTGTGCATCAAGACTCTTCAGCTTAACCCGTGAAAACTCACCATCTTTTTCAAGATGCTTTTTTAATGCCGTAACAAACGTCGATAACTCAATTCGACCTACTCCTCGCGGAGCACCTGGAAACTTAATTAACTTGTATAGTGGAGATAATGGGTCCTCGTTCAGTGACTCCGCTATGTCAGTAGCCCTGTTAATTGCATGAGCGGGATCACCCTCAACTTCCCCAAATAAATCGAAAATAAGGCTTTTTGGGACCGGCCGCTGTTCCGTATTTATGTTTAGAAATATACCGGCGGCTTGCGGTGTAGTTAGGTTGGTGCACAAGGTTACAATGATATCTCGCTCGCCGACTGTAGCATCTTCCTTCATCGCCTCTTCCAGGCCGGTAATTCTATGCTGGCCGTCAATAACCTGGGCAGAAGATGTAACAAGCGGTATGTTAATCTTGCCTTCGTTAACTCGAACAGGATATGTTTTATCAGTCCAGTTTAGAATGAACGAGTTAAAAAATGTGTTTCCGTCTAGAATATACGACCTTATCTTTGCAATGCGAGCCT
Source organism: Sphingomonas sp. (assembly GCF_964263785.1). Lineage (GTDB taxonomy): Bacteria > Pseudomonadota > Alphaproteobacteria > Sphingomonadales > Sphingomonadaceae > Sphingomonas. The sequence continues at coordinate 17,711 of NZ_CAXVWL010000117.1, read as the reverse complement.
TACTCAAAACTCTCTGAACTGCACCTTCCTCTTCGTCTACTCCGCGAACGGCGACGTAACTCACGTCTACTAAATCACTCACCTTCATCGAAAAGGTGTAAGCCGGAATCTCGCCAAACTTCGTGGCGAAGCAGGGTGTTTTATATGAAATTATGTTCTGGGCAGATGATGGAGTCGGCATAATTAATCCTTGGGGTGCAAGCTAGATTACGACGGACCACGGGCAAATTGCAACGCTCGGATAGTTTTTCGGACACCCGCGACACCGCGGCCTACCCCGCCCCATCCTCGTCGGCGGCGCGGCAGTGGAGTATTTCTCCGGTAGCGCGTTGATGACGGGCGATGTCGACCTCACCTCGCCGGTGCAGCCGGAGCTGGAAGAGGAACTCGTTCGCCTCGGCTTCACCAAGCCCGAAGGCATCGGCCACACCCCGCTCGGCTGGATACACCCGGACCTCCGGCTCGGCTTCGAGGTCGTGGCCAGCACGCCGCTGGGCGGCACCGCCGACTTCGCCCGCATCAGGCTCGTGCGCCCACCCGGCGAAACCGCCGTGTTCCGCATCCTGTCGGTCGAGGACATGATCGCCGATCGCATGGGGCAATACGCCAGCGGCGCGGCCCCCGAAATGGGCGAGCAGGCAGCGATCCTCTTCGCCCTGTACCCCGACCTCGACCGCGCCTATCTTGACGCCCGTATCCGAACCGAAAGCTGTGGCGACTATGGCATCGACGACATCCCCGCCGCCTGACGAGCCCGCCATCATCGACATGGAGGAATTCGGACGCGAACTGATCGCGCGCCGCGCCGCCGCCGGTAGCCCGACGGTCCCCCGCAACAGGGGCACCCGCCGCACCCCCTCCAAACGCGCGCTGCTCGCGGCGATCGAGAAGGCGGGCGGGCGCTGGTAGTCTGCGCTACTTGCGCAACAGGTCGCCCGCATTGTCCCGGTAGCGCTTGCCATCCTTGTCGCCGTTCCAAGGATCGCCGAACGCGCGCGGCGAAGGCGGGTCTACGCCTCGGCTCAGGCTGACACGCACCGCCGCGCGCTCGGCGCGATGCGCTCTCGCCTTGTAAGCCTTCTCGCTTTCAGCAGTGGTCACCGGCATGATCGGCGAGGTTCGGCGGCTCCGGCTCACGTTCCATTTCCAGTAGCGGCGGTTTTCATGTGTCAGGATGACCGCCAACCCCGCGGACAGCAGCCCATCTTGCGTTTCGCTCCGGCTGAGGCGGCAATCAAGGCAAGACCGCCAAGATCCGACATATTGCATGCCATGGCGCAGGCCAAGGCAATCGCTCCATTGTGGATCAACATCCCCACGCCTATGCCCGCCGCGGCAGATTCGCGTCGCCGCCGGTCGTCGCTGTAGCGACGCCGGCGAGCCCCGCAGTCCGCTCCCAATTTGCTCGCGCAAATTTCTTCGCCACCAGGGCTGTCCTACAACCCCCGCTTCGGCATACCCATCCGGTCCCCTTATGTTCCACACGGAGACCCGCATGTCCGACGAAGCCCCCACCCCGCTCCCGCCCGAACTCGAAGCCGCCATGGCCAAGATCAACAACGCCATCCAGCCCTCCACCAACATCGACGGCTGGACCGGCGCGCGGCAGAAGCGCTTCCTGGAGGCGATCGCCGACGGAGAAACCGTTCGCGACGCGTGCCGCGCGGTGAAGCTCTCGGCCGCTTCCGCCTACGCCTTTCGCCGCCGCCCGAAGGGTCGCGCCTTCGATCTCGGCTGGCGCGGGGCGGACCTGCTCGCGCGCGAACGCGTCGCCGCCGACCTGCTGATCCGCGCCGTGGAAGGCCAGACGGTCGAAATCACCCGCGCCGACGGCTCCACCGTCACCAAACACCATCACGACAATCGCTTGGCGGTGCAGATGCTCAACCGCCTCGATCGCTACGCCGACGCGAGCGAGCGCACCGCCCCCGGCCACGCCGCGCGCCTCGTCGCCGCCGATTTCGACAGCTATCTGGAGATCGTCGGCGCGGAGGGCGGCCCGGCGCGCGCGGGGCTGTTCATGCTCGCGCGCGAAGGCAATGAAGCGGCCGAGCTCGAACCCGTCCTCGCGCTCGCCCGCGCCGATCGCATGATCCGCTGCGGCACCGCGGCCGACGACGTGCGGATCGCCGATCTCGATCCCGCCGCCCGCGGCGACTGGACCGCCGAGCAATGGACGCGCGCCGAAGCCGCCGGGCTCCTCGTCCTCGCGCCCCCGCCCGCCCCCGAACCGGAGCCTGCTCCCGAACCGGAACAACCCGCGGTCACGCGTCAACCGGTGTCAACGTCCGCCCACGATGACTCGCTCGGCGCGCCCGGCAGCCCGGTCTGGTACGACGATGCCGCCAGGCAGTGGCGCACCCATTTCGCGCCTCCGCAAGACTTCGCCGGCGACGAAGATGGCGAATGGAGCGACGAGAACTACGAGCGTCAGCTGTCTTCCGAGGAATGCGCCGCGCTCGGCCTGGTCGAACCCGACAGCGACGAGGCGCTGGCCGAGGCGGAGGCCGACCGCGACGCCAGGTTCGCCGCCAACGCTCCCGCAAACGCCACCCCCGCGCCGCGCGATGCGCACGAGCCGGGAACACCCGCCCCCGCCGAAGGGTTGGACGCGCCTGACCCCCTTCACACGAGGCACGACCATGGCCACCCGGCGCAAGCAGACCCCGAAACGCACCCCCGCGAAGAAGCCCGGTGACCGCCGTTTCGGCGTCGGGCTCCTGTCGGCGGGTGCTGCCGCGATCGGCATCGGCGCGACGCTGCTCGCGGTCGTCCTCCGCCGCGCCAGAACCGCGCCCGAGGGCCACCCCGCCCCCGACCTCTCGCCGAAGGCCCCCGCCCCGGTGCCGGAAACCCGCGCGCCCGAACATTTCCGCCCCGATCCCACCGCGGTGCCCACTGCCGAGGAACGCGAAGCCCTGCGCCCCGCCACCGGCCACGCCACCGGCTTCGCCGCCGACCGCGGCTCCGCCTTCGCCGACCCCCAGGACGCGGCGTAAAAACTTATTTCTCCCCGGAACGGAGTTCGGGGTTGGATTGCCCCCGGCAATCCAAGATCGTGCCGGGGGCACGATCGACCCCGAACTGGGGACCAGCCGCAGGCTGGTGGAGGGGCAGCTCAGCAGCATCCCCGCTTGTGGCTGCCCCTCCCCCACGCACTTTGTGCGCGGTCCCTCTCCCCGTTCCGGGGCGCACCAAACACGCTGTCCCCCACCCCACACCTATGCCAAGGAACGCCCATGACCAGCATCGGCATCTACGGCAGCGACGGGCGCATGGGCCGCGCCATCACCGCGGCGATCGCGATCGAGGGCGCGACGCTGGCGGGCGGCAGCGACGCGGGCGACGATCCCGCCCCGCTTGCCGCCGCCGCGCAGGTTCTGGTCGATTTTTCGGTCCCCTCCGCGCTCGCCGCGCACCTGGCCGCCGCCCGCGCCGCGCGCACCCCGATCGTCGTCGGCACCACTGGGCTCCCCGCCGCCGCCCACGCGCTGATCGACGAAGCCGCACGCGACATCGCAGTGCTCCAGACCGGCAACACCTCGCTCGGCGTCACCCTGCTCGGCATCCTGGTCCGCGAAGCCGCAGCCCGGCTCGGCGCCGACTGGGACATCGAGATCGCCGAGATGCACCACCGCCACAAGGTCGACGCCCCCTCGGGCACCGCGATCCTGCTCGGCGAGGCCGCGGCGGCGGGGCGCGGCACGACGCTCGGCGAAGTTCGGGTCGACAGCCGCGCCGGGCTGTCGGGCGCGCGCAGCGAAGGCACGATCGGCTTCGCGTCGCTGCGCGGCGGCTCGGTAATCGGCGATCACCAGGTGATCTTTGCGGGGGACGGCGAGCGGATCGAGCTCTGCCACCGCGGCGACGACCGCTCGATCTTCGCCAAGGGTGCGGTGCGCGCCGCCCTCTGGCTCGCCGGCCAGCCCCCCGGCCGCTACCGCATGGGCGACGTGCTGGACCTGAAAGACTAGGGGCCGTGAAGAAGCAGGACGTCTTCGAATTCTACCGGCGGCTGGCGGAGGCCGATCCCGATCCGCAGACCGAACTCGATTACCGCAACCCTTACACCCTCGTCGTCGCGGTCGCGCTCTCCGCCCAGAGCACCGACGCCGGGGTCAACAAGGCGACCGCCGCGCTCTTTGACATCGTCGACACCCCCGAAAAGATGCTGGCGCTCGGCGAGGACGGACTGAAGGCGCATATCCGGACGATCGGCCTGTTCAACACCAAGGCCAAGAACGTCATCGCCCTGTCGCGGATGCTGGTCGAAGAGTTCGGCGGCGAGGTGCCGGACGACCGCGACGCGCTGGAGCGCCTGCCCGGCGTCGGGCGAAAGACCGCCAATGTCGTGATGAACGTCGCCTTCGGTGCCGAGACCTTCGCGGTCGACACCCACATCTTTCGCGTCGGCAACCGGACCGGCCTGGCGCCCGGCAAGACCCCGCTCGCGGTCGAACTGCAACTGGAGGCGGCGACTCCCCAGCCCTTCCGCCGCCACGCCCACCACTGGCTGATCCTCCACGGCCGCTACACCTGCAAGGCCCGCCGCCCCGAATGCTGGCGCTGCCCCGTCGCCGACCTCTGCGCCTTCCAGCCCAAGACCCCGCCGCCGCCCCCGACGCCACCCCCGACGCCGCCATGCTGAAACGACTGGCATCCGGCGAAACGCTTTGCTACGCCCCTGCCCAGGCACCCGTAGCTCAGCTGGATAGAGCGCTGCCCTCCGAAGGCAGAGGCCACTGGTTCGAATCCAGTCGGGTGCACCACCATCGCTGCGGCAGGACCGCGCGACCGATCGGCACTGCCATCGCCCGGACGATTGCAAACGCGACACGCATGTCGGCGGCCAGTCTTCATGTTTATCAAGATCATAAGGCTCGTGCAGAGTTGTTAGGTTGGCAATACTGTAGATAACTTTGTTTGGGTCATCAATTACGGTTAAAGACGCATTCACCATCAAGTAAATAGCAGTTAAGTTTATGTTTTCAGTTGCTGACTATTCGACTCCCCAGAGACTTGGGGATCAGCCATGCAACATCTTCGCCTTTCCGTCAGCGTATTCGCTCTCGCATCGCTAAGTGCCTGCGGTGGCGGCGGCAGCATCAATTCCAGCGGTTCCCAAGCACCTGTCGCGGCTCTGCCGATCGCCGTGCCGCCCCCGGCGTCGACGGTCCCGGCGGGTGCGGCGCCCACGCTTCCGGTATCGTCGCCGGGCTATGCTGCGGGTGCTGCGGCGCCGGCCGGTTCGATCCTGACCCCCGCCGCGATGCAGCCGGTTCGCTCCGCCAACGACACCGCCGAATTCCGGCAGAACTACGTCGCCAACGAATTGGTCAACGCGCTCTATGCCCTCGACCACGGCTGGACGGGCCAGGGCGTCACGGTCGGCGTGCTCGACGATGGCGTGAACACCGCGCTCCCGGCGTTCAAGGATCAGATTTCCAGCCTGTCGAAGGATTTCGGCTACGAGACGCAGAACGGCGTCACCACCAAGCGCGACCGGCTGAGCGACACGCAGTCCGATCACGGCACCGCGATCGCCGCGATCATCGCCGCCCGGCGCGATGGCGACACGACGGTGGGCATTGCCCCCGACGCGAAGATCGCGATCCTGCGCACGTCCGACTACAATTACACCACCGGCGCCGAAGCGCTGGCGCACGACGGCGAGGCGCTGGACTATGCCGCCGACGCCGGGATCAAGGTCGTCAACAGGTCGCTGGCGTCGCAGGGCTTCAACGTGTCCCTGCGCAACGCCGCGGCGCATTACGCCACGACCGGCGGCCTGCTGGTCAACGCCGCGGGCAACAGCGGCGGCGACAATCCGGTCGACGCGGTCAACGTCGACGCCACCAACCGCGACGCCTGGCTGTTCGTCGTGGCGCTCGACCCGCAGGTGCAATCGTCCTACGCGCTCGCCGCCTATTCGAACAAAGCGGGCAGCATGGCGGACCGCTCGATCACCGCGGTGGGCACGAGTATCACGACGCGGGTCGACGGCTCGATCACCGGGTTTTCGGGCACCAGCGCCGCGGCGGCGCAGGTTTCGGGCGTAGCGGCGACGATCCTGAGCAAATGGCCGCAGCTGACCGGCGTGCAAGCCGGACAGGTCATCCTTGCCACCGCGCGGGACATCGGCGCACCGGGGGTCGATGCGACATTCGGCGCCGGGCTGATCGACGTCCAGGCGGCGCTGTCGCCGGTCAACCCGGTGCTGTCCAACGGCTCGGTGCAAACCGCCGTTGCGAGCGCGGTCCTGGCAGCCCCGGCGGCGATCGGCACCGGATCGATCCAGACCGCGGTACGCAACGTCACGGTGCTCGATCAATACGGCCGCGACTTCAGCGGTTCGCTGGCAAACTTGGTCGTCACGCCCGAAGGTGGACGCGCCGCGTGGCTGCGCACGCGGCTGGCTCAGATGGTCAACGGCGGATCGAGCGCGTTCGGTGCGGGGCCGGTCAGCGCGACCGTCGGTTATGCGAGCTATCGCACCGGCACCGCGCGTGGCGACGTCCATCAGGTGATGACGTCGGGCGAGCTGCACTATCGGGCAGGTCGCACAGGCATCGGCGCGGGCTTCAACGCCCAGGATTCGCTGCAGCACGACATCATGGGCCTCGCGCCGTTCGCCGACGGCATCCTGGCATATGTGCCGCAAGCCGGAAACAGCTTGTCGCTCGATCGCGCGACGCCCGCCGGCAGGATCGGCATCAGCTTGGCCAGCGGTAGCTTCGGCGCCTCGCGCGGCCAGGCGGCGACGATGTCGTTCGATCGCGGCGCGACCTCGATCCGCGCCTCGTGGATCGACGAGACCGGGTCGGTAATGGGCGTCGTGTCGTCGGGCGCACTGTCGTTGGGTCGGGGCGCCCGGACCGCGATGATCGAGCTGCACCACAGCATGGGCCTGGCCGCAGGCTGGACCCTGGAAGGCTATGGCTCGATCGGCGCCACGCGGCTGAAAATCGATCCGGCATCCATCCTCACCGGCGCGTCGACGCTGTGGGGCACGCGCGCAGGGCTCCAGGCGAGCGGGCCGCTGCTGCGCGGCGTTCTGAGCTTCGGCATCGCTCAGCCGCTCACCATCGAGAGCGGCCGCGCGAAGCTGACCTTCGGCACGGGATACGATCTGGCATCCCGCTCGCTGCTCGTAAGCTCGACCGCGGCCGATCTGGCGAGCAGCACACGGCGGCTGCAACTCACGACCGGGTTTTCGCGCGGCACCGCGCGGTCGAACTTTCGCATGGGCGTCATGCGCGACATGTCAGACGGCACGACCCGCGGATTGGCCGGCTATTCGCACGCTTTCTGAGATTTGGGGCGATCTCGAGGAGGAGATCGCCCCCGCCCGTCACATGCGGATCTTCAGCCCGATCGAACCGCTCGTCGAATGGCCCACAACACCCTGCCCATCGTCGAGCGACCGGCGATAGTCGGCCTCGCCGTACAGCGCCACGCGCGGGGTGAGCGACCAAGTGAGGCCGGCGCCGCCCTCGCCCCATAGTGCCGAGGTCGGCGTCCGCACCGCGGTCGTTGACGCGCTGGTGACGAACAGCGTCGTGTCGGTCGATCCGAACGCCTTCCAAAGATTGGCGCGCAGGTACGGCTGGATCGCCCCCGAGCCTGTCTCGTAACGGCCGCGGGTCCGCAGGCCGATGCGCCCGGTCAACTGCCCGCGGTCGCGCTGCTGCACCAGGGCGTTGGGGATCGCGACATCATCGAGCGACGTGCCCTGCGCGACAAGCTGTGCTTGCGGTTCCAGCACCCAGGTCGACGACAGCGGGATCGCATAGCCCGTCTCGACCGACGCCAGGATGCCGGTGCCGTCGATACCGACCCGATTGCCGCTGACCGCCGCCGCGCGACCGCCGTACCAGCTGTGCTGGACGACGCTGTCGACGTAGAAGCCGCTGTTCGCAAGGTACGTCCAATAGACGCCCGCATAGGTCGTATGCGGGTCGAGCCGGCCGACCGCACGGCCCTGCACACCGCCGGCAAAGCCGCTGACGTCGAACTTGCCGTCGGTATAGCCGCCATAGATGCCGACGTCGTGATGCCCGCTGGCGTTTGCGAAGCGGAACAGGTCGACGCCGATTTGGAAGCCGTAGAGGTGGCCGTCGGTCGTCGGTCGCGCGGCGCCGCCCTGCCGGAAACGACCGTCGTCGTAGATCGCCCGCCCCCACAGCCCGGGCCCGGTGAAGTCGTCGGCGACGGCGCCATAGGCGTCGCCGCGCCGCTGGTGATAGGTGCCGAGCATATCCAGATCGCCACGACGCAACGTGCCCTGCAAGGCCGCCAGCAACGGCACTTCGACGCGATAGGTCGTATCGACCGGCGGCGGACCGGCGTCGATCGGCGGCGGCGTCGGAGTAGGCGTCGGCGTGGGTGTGGGCGTCGGGGTTGGCGTGGGCGTTCCGGTCTGGGTCGAAGCCTGGGTGCGCAGGAAGAAGCTCTGGCTCGTTCCCGCGGTGTTCGACGCGTACAGCCGGTATTCGAACGCGCCCGCATCGACATGCTGGCCTGCCAGCGTGAAGCCCGCTCCGGTGGTCGTCGCGGTCGTCGTGCCGCCGTTGATCGCGCTGACCAGTTCGATGCCGTCGCCCGTCGTCTGCGCGCCCAGGCCGCCTGCATTGGTGACCTGGATTGCGGTCGTCCCGCTCACCGCGCCACCATCGATGATCAGCCGGTCGGACGGTGATCCGTCGCTGGCCAGCACGGTCTGGAGCTTGAGCGTTCCGCCCTGCCCAACGTAATTGCCGCGGATCGTCAGCGTGTCGGTCGCGCCCGACGTGCTGTTGGTCAAGTCGATCACGCCGGCGTTGACGACGCTGGCGGTGCCCCCGGTCGCCGCGCCGATCGTGCCGCGCACCCCGTTGCCCGCGAACAGCGTGGAGGTGGCGTCGATCGTTGCGGTGCCGCCCGCCAGGATCAGGTCGCCGTCGGCGGTGAGCGCCGAGCCGTTGATCAGATTGACCGCGTTGAAGCCGGTGATCCGCCGCGTGCCGGTCGAGGTGGTGGCGTCGAAGGTCAGCACGTCGCCGCCCGCGGCGGTTCCACCGCCGGCGATCGCGGTGACCCCCGACAGATTGGCGTCGGTTAGGCCACGGAACGTCGCGGTATCGTTGCCCGCACCCGCGCCGAACGCACCCGCAAGCGTGCCCCCGGTCATCAGGAACGTGTCGTTGCCGCCGCCGAGCGTCACCGCCCCGGTGATCGGGCCCGACGTTAGCGTCACCGCCTGGCCATTGTCGCCGCCGCTGATCGCGGTCGCCGAGGCCGACGCCGCGGTGATCGTACCCGTGTTGGTGAACGCGCGAGTGCCGCCGGTCAGATCGACCACGGGAGCAGCCGTGCTGGCCGAGACCAGCGTGCCGCCATTGGTGGCGAGCGATGCAGGCCCCGCGACCAACGCCGACCCGCCCAGCGCGTTGGTCACGTCGACCCGCCCTGTCAGCGCGACATTGCCGCTGGTATTCGCACGAACCCCGTTCGCGCCGGCGCCACTGGCGGTGATCGCATAGCCGCTGCCCAGCGTCAGATCGCTGGCGATGGCGGCGCCGCCCGTCCCCGAGAAGTCGAAGCCGGTGCTGTTCGCTCCGGCGGCAGTCAGCGTCGCGGTCGATGCGGGGTCGAGCGCCACCGCGGTACGCACCGCCGCGCCCGATCCGTTGGCAGTCAGCGCGGTGCCGTTCAGCCGGACGGCCGAGGAATTGGCGGCGTTCTCGATGCCGTTGCCCGTGCCGTTCGTGACGATCGTGCCGGTTCCCAGCGTCAGCGCGCCCGCTCCGGTGTCGACCAGAACCGCATGGGCGGTACCGCCGCCGGTGAAGCTGCCGGCGCTGTTCACCGACGCGCCGTTGACCAAGCGCAGCGCGGCGATGCCGTCGGCGACAGAAACCGCGCCAGTGCCCGTGCCGCTCAACGTCGATCCGACGCCGTCGACCAGGATGCCGGTGCCCGTGGTCAGTGCGATCGCGCCGTTGTTAGTGAAGGCGGCGCCCGACGCAATCCGCACGCCGGTGCCGCTGCCCGACAGCGCGCCGGTGTGCACGCCCGTCGTTCCCGTACCCGCAAGATCGATGCCGATGCTGTTGGCGCCCATGCTGATCGCGCCGCTGTTGGCAACGCTCGCGCCGGTGGTGGCGACGATGCCCGTGCCGTTCGCGCCGGTGAAGGCGATCGCGCCGGTATTGGTCAGTTGCGCCTGATTGCGCACGACATAGCCGGTGACGTTCGCGAACGACGACGCCAGGTCCGCCCCTGCGATCAGGCTGGTCGTGGCGACCGGCGTGCCGATGGCGAGACCATCGATATCATGCGCCTGCCCGTCGACGACGGCCGCAATCGTGTTCGCACCGGTCAGACGGATGTCGCTCGTCGCGCCGGTAACGCCTGTCGCGCCGCCCTCGATCAGCAGCCCGGTCGCGCCCGCGCCCGAGACCGCGATCTGGACTCCCGCCGCATCCACCGTCGTGCCCGAGGACGCACCCGAACCGACGATGCCGAACGCATTCGCGCCCGAAACCGTGAACGCGAAATTGGCGCCGCGTACAGTCGCCCCGCTCTCGACGCGCAGGCCGGTCGAGCCCGCGGTATCGACATCGGTCATCCTCGATCCGCCGGTGATCGTCGATCCGTTGCCAAGTGCGTAGTAGCCGATCTGGCGTGCACCCTGAAAATCGATCGTGCCGTTCGCACCGACGTCGACGGTGCCGCCGTTGCGTGCATGCGCGCCGATCGCGCCTTCGCCGCGCAAGGTGATGGCCCCGTTCTGCTGCGCCGACGAAGATGCGTTGGCGACATAGATGCCGTAATTGCGCAACCGGTCGACAGAAATTCCGCCATTGATGACGATCGCGCCGTCGTTGACCGCGCGCGCCGATCCATCCGCGACGCCGTTGGCGACGAGCAGGCCGACGCTGTTGACGCCACTGATCGTGATCACGCCGGTCGCGGTGTTGGTCGCGTTGACCGCACCGGCGACGCTGCTGCCCAGCACCGAAATCGCTGCGTTGCGCCGCACCGGCGTCGTGGTGGGCGAGGCGTCGAGCGTGATCGTCCCGCTGTTGGTCGCGGTGCCGCCGTCGCCGCCGACCTTGATGCCGGTGGCGTTCTGCGCCAGCGAGCCGACCCGGATCGCGCCGGCATTGAGCAGCGTGCCGCCGCCGGTGAGCGAGGTCATTCCCGAGGCGGAGTTGATCGAGACCACGTCGGTCACCGCCGCCAGATCGGCCGCGGTCTCGGCGAAGGTCGTGCCAACCCGGATCGTCCCGCCGGCCGCATTGGTCGCGGTGCCGCCGGTGATCGCGACCAGACCCGCCGCGCCGCCATAGCTCCCGGCGTTGTTCGCCGCGACGCTCGCGCCGCCGCCGATCAGGATCGTGCCGGTATTCGATGCGCTCGCACCCGAACCCGCGACGATGCCGACGTTGGCCTTGCCGTAGGTCGGGTGATCGGGATCGTTGGCGATATCGCGATTGGCGACGTTTATGATGCCCCCGTTGCTCGCCGACGCACCATTGGTCGCCAGGATCGCGACGTTGTCGGTGGTATCGCCCTTGCCGTTCAGCCCGGTGGGCACGAGCGTGCCGCTCGACCGGTCGAGCGTTTCGTAGCCGATGCCGATGACGCCGGTGGCCCCGTTGGTCAGCGTGGTGCCGGCGCCGTCGATCCGGATCGCCGGGCCGGCGCCCGCCTGCGCGATGTTGCCATTGGTGACGATCGTCGCGGCGTTCTCGCCCAGGATCAGCGTATTGCCGCCGTCGGTGTTCTTGTCCGCCTCCGCCATGCCGACGAGTTGAGAGTCTGCGGTGGTCGTGAAGGTCGATGCGTTCACCCGCGCGAACAGCCGCTCGCTGGTCGTCTTGGGCGCGCGGAACCGCGGAATTTCCTCCTGCCGGACGACGACCGTCGTCTGCGAAACCGGTGCCGCCGCCTGGATCATGCTCTCATATTGCGCCGGCGTGATCGCGCCTGCCTGAAGCTGCGAGATCAGGCTGGTGTTGTAGCGCTTGAGACTCGCCAGATCGGTTACGCTGTCGTTGCCGTTGAACGCGACGCCCGAAAAGGTCGTGACCGACACCAGATAGTCGCGCGTCGCGGGCTGCGCAAAGCCGTCCTGGCTGATTCCGCTCATCGTCGATGTGCGCGAATCGTACACGACGTTGCTCGCGGCCTTGATGTTATACAGCGTCGATCCGCTGTCCGCGGTCACGATCGCCATGTTGGCGGTGTCGTAGACGTCCTTGGCCTTGCTGCCGGTCGAGATGGTGATCGTGGAGTTGGTGATGTCGGCGAGGCGTAGGTCGCCGTAAACCGGGCTTTTGGTATCGAAATACGATGTCGTGTCGCGGTCGGTAGCGTTCACTGCACCGAGCAGATTGTTGTCGTACACCGGGGTGGCGACGTTGGTGCCCTTGATCTGGTCGGGATAGGTGACGACCGTACGCTTCTGCTCGGCGCCCAGCGCCACGCTGACGCGCCCGTCGACCGTCTCGTAGCCGGACACGATCTCGCCGCGCGCCTGGCGCTCGGCCAGCGTGAAGCCGTTGAAGCGGAACCGCCGCGCGCTGGTGTCGCGCAGCTTGTAGTCGCCGGTGATCGTGCCGGTCGTACCGGTCTGGGTAATGATATCGGCGCGACCGGGATTGGCGCCGCCGCCATTGTCCGCCGCTGGGGTGTAGCGCGATTTCAGCGTGTCGGCGGATGCCGATGCTGCGCCGATGCTCAGCATTGCGATGAGCGAAATGCCGCTCAGCGTGTTGCGGCGAACGCTTTTGCTCGAATTGGCTACGGAACGATTGATCATAAAGCAAACCCCTGGCGTCGTGGGCGACGCATCTGTTTTCCCGACCGGTTAACGCGTCATACGCGATATGGCGCCGATGGAGAAAAAAATGCTGCACGCAATTTACCGGCGGCAACACCCACGTTGAACGGGAAAGAACCGTACGTGCAGGTATTTGGCACTAAAACGAGACACGTTGCGCCGCCGACCTTCATAAAAACAGTCACACGCTCCACGGTCGCCGCGGACGATAAATGGTTAACCCAAGGCGTCAATACAGGATTCGCCGCGACTCGGGCGCGACTCGTTCGACGGCGCTCGCGCAAGGGAGCGCACGCGCAATACTCTACAAGATTGCTCCATCTCGACAGGTGAATGCTCGATACCACTTGCTCAGTAGCATCATCAGACCCCCCGATTGGTCGCTGGCCGTGCCGTTATGCTGAATACGCCGCAAACTGCCGCGGCCTTCATCGACATACCCAGGCTCGCGGATACGACCGGACTTGATCGCCTCGACATTCCGGTCTGTCACGCCACACGGCCGATGAGCAAATCGCTCTCCGTTCCGGAGAGCAAGGGCCCCGATCGATCGCGGCATCGATCGGCGCCCTCATGGAAGCGATCGAAACCCATCACGCCGAAGAGCTTGCCGAACCGCAGGCGCGCGCCTCCGCGCACGACCTGGATAAGGAAACGCTGGCGCTGACCGCACGTCTGCAAGCGGACAACGCGACCGGGTTCGATCGCCATCGTCCGCGTAGCTGGGTCGATGCGCCGGACCTGACATCGGGCCGTTCGCAAGCGGTTTCATTCGACCTGGTGAGCCTGGACTTCACACGCGCCGACGCCCACGACCTCTCGCCGCACAGCACGGCCTGGACTCGGGCGAAAGCCGCGAGGCGGCGCTGCTGTCGCCTTGAGCGAGTTGGTCGGACGCGATTCGTTCGCAAGCTGGCTGCGGTCGCCGCCGGCGGTGCGCGCAACGTCGCGGGTTCGGATCGACACGATCGAGGACGCGGGCTGTGGCAGGCTGTTTACCAACATTGCGGCAGGAAACTGTTCGGCGATGGTGTGGAACCTTGCGCCGCCGCGAGTACTGCCCGCCCCCCGAGAAATCCCGCCTACGCCGCGGCGATCCTCGATCGTATGCCGGGGGGGACAGGGATTGCCGCCCGCCTTCGGGGCTGCCGCGCGGTGCGATGCCGCCGCTGCGGTTCACGCCTCTGTGTGCGAGGCGGCCCAATCGCGGGCCGAGCTGCTCGCGGGCGCGCGAGACGACATCGTCGAGGCGCAATACGATCGTGGGCGGCATCTCACGGCGCGAATCGAAACTTTCGGCTTCCTGCCTGCCGAACGCCGGTTCCGAGCGGAGTCCACCGCCGACGACGCTAGGATCGCCCGACGCTCGCCTGACTGATCGACACGCTGGCCCGGCAGGGTCTCGGCCCCCTTCTTGCCGTGAACCTGACCAACCCGAACGCGTCATCCCGGTCTTCAAGGTCGTCGCGCCGGCGCTTGCGGGATATGACGACGATCTGGCGCGCTGGCGACGGTGAGTTCCCATCTACGCGCAATTGTCTTCGTCGGTCCGACGCTGCCCGATCGCACCGCACCCCGCCGCCCGGCATCGACGTGCACCCGCCCGCGCGCTGCGGCGATATCGCGGCAGCTGCCGCGGCGGGGGCCGCCGCGATCGGCTTGATCGACGGCGTCTCCGAGCACGGCCGCAGCGTCTGGCGCAAGGAATCATGATCGGTCCGGACCTGCGCCGTACCTTAAACGATCTGGCCGCCGCGCTGCACTTCAAGGATCGGACATGGGCCACGCTGATCGTCGGCTGACTAGCTCCCGTGCGCGCAAGTCGGCGGCAAGCCTACGCCGGTGCCGCACCTGCGGTTGGCGAGGGACCGAGCTTGGTTAGCCTGAGACCGACACTCACCGCGCAAAAGGCGCATTCAGCCGGACGATCGCGCGGTTGAGCCAGGCCGCAAAGGTGACCCAGAGCAGATAGGGCAGGATCAACAGGCTCGCGAAATGCGAGATCGGCCACAATCCGACGACGAGCGCGACCAGCGAGGCCCAGAGGAACACCACCTCCACCAACGCCCAGTCGGGGCGGCGTGCGCGGAAGAACAGCGGGCTCCACAGCAGGTGGCAAACCGCGTTGGTGGCGAACAGGATGACGACATCGCGGCGCGCGTCGCCGTCCGGAGCGGCGTTCCAGGCGATCACCGCCGACCACGCGGCCAGCCCCAGGATGATCGTCCAGGCCGGGCCGAACGCCCAATCGGGCGGCTGCCAAGACGGCTTGTTCAAATCCTTGTACCAGCTGCCGATCGGAGTCATCAGCCCTCCGACCGCGCCCAGAAAGATCGCCACGGCGACAGCGACGATGACCGGTGTCGACATGATAGGGCGGTGTCCGGCTTGTGGAGTGTCAAGTTGGTGATACACATCCGCGATGCGCGTGTCCTTCCCCTTTTCCGCGATCGTCGGCCAGGACGAGATGAAGCTGGCGCTGCTCATCGCCGCGGTCGACGCGCGGATCGGCGGCGTGATGGTGTTCGGCGACCGCGGTACCGGCAAATCGACGGCGGTGCGCGCGCTCGCCGCGCTGCTGCCGCCGATCCCGGCGGCCGAGGCGGGTTACCATCCGGCCGGTGAGGCACCCGTTCGCAGCAAGGCGACGACGCCGGTCCCGTTCGTCGACCTGCCGCTCGGCGCGACCGAGGACCGGGTGGTCGGCGCGCTCGACCTGGAACGCGCGCTCGGCGCGGGGGTGAAGGCGTTCGAGCCCGGGCTGCTCGCGCGCGCGAACGGCGGGTTCCTCTATATCGACGAGGTCAATCTGCTCGAGGACCATATCGTCGACCTGCTGCTCGACGTCGCGGCTTCGGGCGAGAATGTCGTCGAGCGCGAGGGGTTGAGCGTGCGCCATCCCGCGCGCTTCGTGCTGGTCGGCAGCGGCAATCCGGAAGAAGGCGAGCTGCGCCCGCAATTGCTGGACCGGTTCGGGCTGTCGGTCGAGGTGCGCACCCCGCAAGTGCTGGCCGAGCGGGTCGAAATATTGAAGCGTTGCGACGCGTTCGAGCGGACGCCCGATGCCTTCGCCGCCACCTGGACCAAGGCGGAGCGAAAGACGCTGAAGCGGATTGCGCACGGCCGCGCCGCGCTGGTGTCGGTGGCGGTGCCCGATGCGGTGCTGGGACTGGCATCAAGGCTGTGCATCGCGGTGGGCGCCGATGGCTTGCGCGGCGAGCTGACGCTGATGCGCGCGGGCCGCGCGCTGGCGGCGCTCGACGGCGATACCGCGGTCGGGCCGGGGCATATCCGCCAGGTCGCGCCGATGGCACTGCGCCACCGGCTGCGGCGCGGAGTGCTCGACGAGACCGGATCGACCGCGCGGATCGAACGGGCGCTCGACGACCTGATCCCTGCATGAGCGAAGGCGGCGATCCGTTCGCCGACGCGATGCTCGCGGCGCGGTTGTGCGCGATTGACCCGGGGCTCGGCGGGATGGTGCTGCGCGGCGGCGGCGACTTGCGCGATGCGGTGATCGATGTGCTTCGCGGCGATTTGCGCGAAGACGCGCCGCTGCGCCGGGTGCCGCCGCATGTCGATGACGAGGCGCTGCTCGGCGGGCTCGACCTCGCCGCGACGCTGGCGCGCGGGGTCGCGGTGCGTCGCGCGGGGTTGCTGGCCGGAGCGGACGGAGGGGTCGTGGTGATGCCGATGGCCGAGCGGGTGTCCGACGCCACCGCGGCGCGGATCGCTTCGGTGATGGATGTGGGCGAAGTCGAGGCGGCGGCTGCACGGTTCGTATTGATGGCGCTGGATGACGGGGTCGAGCCGGACGAACGCGCGCCTGCGGCGTTGCTGGAGCGGGTGGCTTTTCACATTGATCTGTCTCGATCCTTCCCGGTCGGGGGTGGGGGACCGTGGGCGACGCCGAGGGTGGAGGGGCAGCCCCAAGCAGGGCAGCCCGTGGAACTGCCCCTCCACCACCAGCTTTCGGCTGGCGGCGCCCCTCCCCGTGCCGGGGAGGAATGCAGCGTCGAACACCTGACCGCGCTCGTCGCTACAGCGGCAGCGCTTGGCGTCGACTCCGCCAGAGCCTCTCTTTTCGCGCTTTGCACCGCTCGCGCCGCGGCCACGCTGGCAGGCAGGTCCGCGATCGCCGACGAGGACATCGCCCTCGCCGCCCGCCTCGTCCTCGCTCCGCGCGCGACGCGGATACCCGCGCCGGCGGACGCGGAGAGCGAGCCCCCCCCTCCCCCGCCCCCCGAAGATCACGACGGCGGCGACGAGGAACGCGGCGATCCCGCGCCGCTCGACGACATCGTCCTCGCCGCCGCGCTCGCCGCCTTGCCCAAGGACGTCCTAGCACAGATCGCGGCGGGGGGCGGTTCGCGCAAGGCGGTCCGCGCGCACGGCGGCGGCGAGCGGCGCAAGTCGAACGCGCGGGGGCGACCGCTCGGCGTGCGTGCCGGGCTGCCGGGCGGCGGGCGGCGGTTAGCGCTGATCGATACGTTGCGCACCGCAGCACCGTGGCAGCGGCTGCGCGGCGGCGAGCCCGGGCGCGTCCGCATCCGCCGCGACGACCTGCGCGTCCGCCGGTTCGAGACGCGCGCGCAAGCGGTGACGATCTTCGCGGTCGATGCGTCGGGCTCGTCGGCGCTCGCCAGGCTTGCCGAGGCCAAGGGTGCGGTCGAGCTGCTGCTCGCGCAGGCCTATGTCACCCGCGCCGAGGTCGCACTGCTGGCGTTTCGAGTGGTCGGGGCGGAGGTGCTGCTGCCGCCGACGCGGTCGCTGACCCGCGCGCGGCGAGCGCTTGCCGAGCTGCCGGGGGGCGGCGGCACGCCGCTGGCGGCGGGGCTCGAAGCGGCGCGGTTGCTCGCGGAGGCGGCGCGCGCGCGCGGGC
>NZ_CAXVWL010000116.1:0-5481 GCF_964263785.1 Sphingomonas sp. | reverse complement strand
GGTAGGGCAGCGGCTTGTCGCCGCCTACGTCGAGCACGCGCAACACCAGCGGGCGCCCGTCCAGCGCGGCGGCGACCGCGGCATAGGCGGCGGCCTGCTCGTCCTCGCCGGGCGCGGCCGCGCGGTCCATGAACAGGAACTCGGTGCGCAGTAGCCCGCAGCCCTCTGCACCGAGCGCGACCGCGGCGGCGGCATCGTCGGCCCCGGCCAGGTTGGCCGCGACCTCGATTCTGACTCCGTCGGCGGTGCGGCACAGGATCCGCGCGGCCGCGACGTCGGCCGCCCGGACACGGGCGCGGTCGGCCGCCTCGGCCCGCGCCGCTTCGACGCGCTCGGGCGTCGGCTGCGGCTCGATCCGTGCCCGATCGGCATCAAGCACCACCACGCGTCCGTCCGGCAGGTCGAGCACGCCGCGCCCGGCCGCGACGACCATCGGCACCCCCGCCGAGGCGGCGAGGATCGCAGCATGCGAGGTCGGACCGCCACCGGCGGTGCAGAACCCCGCCGCGCCGGCCGCCACTAGCGCCGGCACTTGGCTGGGCAACAGTTCCTCGGCGATCACGATCGCGCCGGCGGGCGGGACGGGGAATATGGGCGCGCCGCCCGCAATCGCGGCGATCACCTGCCGCTCCAGGTCGAGCAGGTCGGCCGCGCGCTCGGCCAGCAGCGCTCGGCCCGACCGGCGCAGCCGCTCGGCTTCCGCCCGGCAGGCGGCACGCCAGGCATGGCCCGCGCTCCGGCCGTCCGCGATCAACCGCCCGGCTGCCCCTAACAGGTCGGGATCGTCGAGCAGCGCGCGATGCGCCTCGGCGATGTCGCCTGCCCCGGCGGCGGCCGACGCCTGCTGTCGCGCCCGGTCGAGCGCCGCCCACTCCACCTGGGCACCCTCACCCGTTTCGGGCACCTCCGCATCGACGGCGCGCAGCCGATGCACCGGCCCGACCGCGAAGCCCGGCGCAGCGGTGACGCCCTCGCCCGATCGCATCGGCGCAGGGGATGACGGGGCAGCGGACGCGTCGCGTTCATGCTCGTCCATCCCGCTCTCGATCAGCGCGGCGACGGCCGCAACGGCGGCTTGCGCGTCCCGGCCGCGTCCGGCGATCAGCACCTCGTCGCCGCGTTCGATCGCGGCGGCGAGCAGCGCGGTGACGCTGCGCGCATTGGCATGTGAAATCGTGACCGGGGCGGCGAAAGGCTTCAGCGCGGCGGCGATCCGCGCGGCGGGGCGTGCGTGGATGCCGTTCAGCATCGGCACACGGACCGACAGGATGGTTTGGTCCGCATCCGGTGACGCCGTCGCCGCGCCCTCGCCCGCGATTCTCGACACCCGAGCGATCGGCTCGCCCGTGGTGACGCGCCGGTCGAGCGCCAGCGGCACGATCGCATGCCCTTCGCCCAGCAATATTATCGGCGTGATCGCACTTGTTGCCCGGCGCACGACGAGGTCCAGGTCGGCACGCAGCAGCGGCTGTCCCGCCCGCACGCGCTCATTCGCCTCGACCAACGCCGCGAACCCTTCACCGCCGAGCGCCACCGTGTCGATGCCGAAATGGATCAGCAGCTCCGCACCACCGTCCAGGCACAGCGTGACCGCGTGCCGGGTCGGCGCGATCGCCACGACCACGGCATCGCATGGCGCGACCAGCTCGCCCGCGAGCGGCTCGATGGCGAGCCCATCGCCCATCATCCCGCCGGCGAAGACGGGGTCGGGCACCGTGTCGAGCCGCGCCACCCAGCCGTCGAGGGGCGCGTGGAGCACGACGTCGCTCACCGCCGCAGGGCGGACGCATCCGCCGCTTTCCGATCATCGCTGGTCATGTGCACAAGCCTGTATGCCACCCGACTTCCCCGATTGCCGCTGATCGCGAACAAGACCAATCACCAGACGACTAGCATAGCTAGTTATACAACGCAGGCACGGTCAAGCGCCCGGCCTGCGAGGCCGCCGATCCCCCACAAAAGATTGCACCTGTTCATTGGTATTGGAAGGGTTCTATAGACGGCGGAACGGAGGGTGCGATGGGATTGGCGGAACGGATCGGGGAGCTGGGCCGTGGCGGCGCGCCGCTCTACCAGCAGCTGCACGACGCGCTCCGCGGCGCGATCGAGGCCCGGGTGCTGAAGCCGGAGGAGCCGCTGCCGCCTGAACGCGAGATCGCCGCCGAGTTCGACGTGTCGCGCATCACCGTGCGCAAGGCGCTGGACGGCTTGGCCGAAGATGGCCTGGTCACCCGTCGCCAGGGCGCGGGCACGTTCGTCGCCGGTCGCGTCGAAAAGCAATTCTCGAAGCTGTCCTCCTTTTCCGAGGACATGGCTTCGCGCGGCCGTGCGCCCAGCATCCGATGGCTGGATCGCCGCGAGGCTTCGGTCAGTCCCGACGAGTCGCTGACCTTCGGCCTGGGTCCGGGCGCCCGCGTGTTGCGCTTCCACCGCATCCGCTTCGCCGATGGTGAGCCGATGGCGCTGGAGCGGTCCACCATTCCGGGCTGGGGGTTGCCCGATCCGGAGTCCGTCGACGCCTCGCTCTACCAAGCGCTCGACGCCGCCGGCCATCGCCCGGCGCGTGCGCTGCAGCGCCTGCGCGCCGTGCTGTTCAATGCGGAACAGGCGCAACTCCTTGGCGTGGAGGCGGGCGCGCCCGGCCTGTTCATCGAGCGGCGCGGCTTTCTGGCCGACGGACGCGTGATCGAGATGACGCACAGCTGGTATCGGGGCGACGCCTATGATTTCGTGGCCGAGCTGAACGCGTCCGCATGATCGCCGCCGCGACGCTGATGTGGCGGGAGGCGGCGGAGGCGCCCGCCGCCGTGGCACGCCTGTCCCGCAACCGCGACGCCCTGGCGACGCTGACGCACCGCCTGCGCGCAGCCCCCCCTCCGCTGGTCGTCACCTGCGCGCGCGGGAGTTCCGATCATGCGGCCACCTTCGCCAAATACCTGATGGAGACGGCGCTGAGCGTACCGGTCGCGTCGTTCGCGCCGTCGATCAGCTCGATCTATCACGCGACGCCGCGACTGGACGGCGCCTTGTGCCTCGCCATCTCCCAATCCGGCCGCAGCCCGGACCTGCTGGCCGCGGCCGGCGCGGCGCGCGCGGCAGGCGCGCATCTGGTGGCGATGGTGAATGTCGAGGGCGCGCCGCTGGCGGGCCTGGCGGACACGATGTTGCCGTTACAGGCGGGCCCCGAACGCAGCGTCGCGGCCACCAAGAGCCTGGCGACCGCGATGGCCGGCATCCTGTCGCTGGTGGCCGAATGGAGCGGTCGCGAGGCGCTGCGTGATGCCGTGGAAGCGGCCCCCGACGCGCTCGCGCGTGCCTGGGAACTGGATTGGGGTGCGGCGGTCGACCTACTCCAGGACGCGCGCGGGCTGTTCGTCACCGGCCGCGGCATCGGGCTCGCGGCCGCGCAGGAAGCGGCGCTGAAGCTCAAGGAGACCTGCGGCATCCATGCCGAGGCGTTCAGCGCCGCCGAGTTGCGCCACGGTCCCCTGACGCTGATCGGCCCCGACTTTCCCGTGATCGCCTTCCGACAGGCGGACGGGACGGAGGCGAGCGTGGACGCGCTGACCGCCACCGCGGTGGCGCAGGGCGGGCGCGTTCTGGTCGCCGGCCGCGATCTGCCGGTCACGGACGCGCCGACCGTGCTGCAGCCGCTGTGCCAGATCCTGTCCTTCTACCGCGCCACGGCCGAACTGGCCGTGCGCCGCGGCCGCGATCCCGATCGGTCGACGGCGCTCAGCAAGGTCACGGAGACGCTGTGATGCGCGCGCTCGTCAACGCGCGGGTAGCGTTTCCCGACCGGATCGTCACCGATACGGCCGTGCTGGTCGCGGACGGGTGCATTCTCGACCTGATTCCCGTTGGCGAGTTGCCGCCGCACGCCGAGCGCGAGGACCTGGGCGGCGGCCTGCTCGCGCCCGGCTTCATCGACATCCAGGTCAACGGCGGCGGCGGCGTCCTGTTCAACGACGCGCCCACTGTCGACACGATCGCACGGATCGGGGAGGCGCACCGACGCTTCGGCACCACCGGGTTCCTGCCGACGTTGATCAGCGACGAGCTCGACGTGGTGCGCGCAGGTGTAGCGGCGGTGGACGCGGCGATCGACGCCGGCGTTCCGGGCGTGCTCGGCATCCATGTCGAAGGACCTTTCCTCAACCGGACCCGCAAGGGCATTCACGACCCCACGCGGATTCGCGATCTGGACGAGGAAGGCATCAAGGCCGTCACCGCGCTCAGGCGCGGGCGCACGCTGCTGACGCTGGCACCTGAGCGCACTACGCCCACTACCATCCGCCGCTTGGCCGACGCGGGGGTAATCATCGGCGCCGGTCATACGGACGCCACCTATGAGGAGATGATGGCGGCGATCGACGCGGGGCTGTCCGGTTGCACGCACCTGTTCAACGCCATGTCACCATTGCGCTCACGCGCCCCCGGCGCGGTCGGTGCGATGCTCGACAACGCGCGCGTCTGGTGCGGGCTGATCGCCGACGGCCAGCATGTCCATCCCGCGGCCATGCGGCTGGCGCTCGCGGCAAAGGGCATCGACCAGCTGGTGCTCGTAACCGACGCCATGCCCAGCGTTGGGCACGTCAAGAATTTCGATTTGCAGGGCCGTGCGGTGATCGCCCGCGACGGCGCTTGCTTTGCCGCTGATGAAACGCTCGCGGGCTCCGATCTGGACATGGCGGGCGCGGTCCGGAACGCCCGGGTCATGCTGGCGGTCGGGCTGCACGAGGCAATTTTGATGGCGAGCGCCAATCCCGCGCGGCTGCTCGGCCTGGAACGCGAGGTCGGCGGCATCGTCGTGGGGAACCGAGCCGACCTTGTGTTGCTGGACGGGTCAGGCACGGCGCGGCGGACATGGATCGGTGGCGAGGCCCGGGACTGCCTGCCGGCATGACGTTCCCATAGCCGTGGATTCAGAGATATTGGGTCGCTACCAGGGTTGAATTGGGAGTCGAGAAGTACGATTCTAGACGCAAACACTTAAAGTGCGAGCGCGCATTTTACTGACGAAGATTCTGCCCCAAAGAGCATTTTTCGGGAAACGACAATGCTCATTGTAGAACGCGAGCCGCACGATCAGTTATCAGCCTTAATACCTATCCTTCTCTTACTGGGAGTTTTGCTTCCCCTGTCGGCTCTCTCCCAGTTTCAACCCTTATCGTCGTTTTGCAGACTTGGCCCGGCTACGGTGCAACGCCATGACCCGCTTGACCTGCGCTGGGCTGCACGGTGTCAGCTCGGCCGTCCTCGCGATGCTCATGCCAGCCTCATGAATCCCCTCATTCAAATGATGCCGAAAGTCCGTTTGAGGAGCTGATGGTGGCGGAAGAGTTTCTCGAACTGTAGGATGAGGGGGCGTAGTCTTTCCTCGGGCATGTTGGGGATGAGTTGGTAGTACATGACGCCCTGCCGGAAGAGTGAATGCACGCGTCGCGATGTCGTGCTCGTGCGCAGATGGCGGTCGTAGCC
>NZ_CAXVWL010000115.1:0-35543 GCF_964263785.1 Sphingomonas sp. | reverse complement strand
GATGAAGGCGATCAGGTGACCGGCACCGGGTGGGCCGAGCTGCGCGACGATGGCTGGCTCGAAGGCGAAATCGCCTATGACAATGGCGACGACACCTCCTTTATCGCCAAACCATGGCCTTTTTCAGCAGCCTGCTAAGCGGCTCGCAGCCGAACCCCGGCTTACTTGATCTTGGCTTCCTTGAAGTCGACATGCTTGCGCACGACCGGGTCGTACTTCTTGAAGGTCAGCTTCTCGGTCTTGGTCCGCGGGTTCTTCTTGGTGACGTAGAAGAAGCCGGTGTCGGCGGAGCTGACGAGCTTGATCTTGACGGTGGTCGGCTTGGCCATGAGCCCGGTTCCTGTGTTCTTCGAAGGACGAAAGCGGTCGCAGGGGTCCCCGCCGCCGCTCGATCAGTGGCGGCGCATGGCGCAAGGGGGCTGCCAAGTCAACCGGGCGCAGCGTTAACCACGCCTTCACCGCTCCCGGCGCAGCGTGCGCGCATGGGGTAGGGAGAGTCAGCGTGACGAACATATCGGAACTCGATTCGGTGCGGGCGGACCTGGCGGCGCGGATCGCCGCGCTCGACGTCCGCGCACCCTATGCCCGCGCGTGCGAGCTGGCGCCGGAGGTCGACGCGATCCGCATCATCGCGCACCGCAACGGCTTCAACCCCGCGGTCACGGTCGCGCACTTCCTCGATTTCGCGCTCGCGCGGGGCGAACACGGTCCGCTGCTCCACGGCTGGCTGTCGGTGCTGCGCGACGCGGTGACGAGCGAGCGTCAGGATCTCGCCGCCTGCGACGCCTTTGCCGCCGCCTGCTCGGTGCGGATCGCGCATTAGGCGATGGACGCGCTGATGGCGGCGCTGGTCGCCGCCGCATTGGCGCAAGTGGGCGACCGCACCGCCTGGCTCGCCGCGATCCTCGGCGATCGGTGGCGCAAGCCGGGCCTCGTCATCGCCTGCTCCGCGCTGGGCCTGCTCGCCGCCAGCGCCGTCGCCGCGACCGCAGGCGCGCTGCTCGCCCCGACGATCGCGCCCGCGCCCAAGCAATTGCTGCTGGCGCTCGCCCTGCTCCTGCAAGGCGCAGGCAGCTTCTGGCCCGCCAAGATGCCCGACCGGCTCGACGGCTGGCGTATCGGCGCCGCCACCACGACCTTCCTCGGCGTCCTGATCCTGGCGTTCGGCGACGGCGTCCAGTTCATCGTCGTCGCCCTAGCCGCCCGCACCCCCGTCCCCGCGCTCGCCGCCGTCGGCGCGACGCTCGGCAGCCTCGCGGTCATCGCTCCCGCCGCGCTGATGGGCGAAGCGGCCTGGCTGCGTCTGCCGCTCCGCCGCGTGCGCATGGGGGCCGGCGTCGTGTTCTTGGTCACCGGTACCGTGCTCGCCCTCGGCGCGCTGGGCCTGGTCTAGGGACCGCCCCGCACCAGCCAAATGTCGGGCGGCGCACCATAGCGGAACGGCAGGACGCTGGTGCCGATGCCACCGGTCACGATCGTCGTCCGCGCGCCCTCCCGCACCACCCCGCACAGATAGCGCAAGCCATAGCGCGACACATGCACCGGCGCGCCCAGGATCGGCAGCACCACCTGCCCGCAATGCGTGTGCCCGGCCAGCAGCAGCGATATGTCCGCTGGCAGCTTCGGCGACACGTCCGGGGAATGGGACAGCATCAACCGCGCGCCGCCCAGCGCCCGCAACGCCGCCACCGTCGCCGGCAAGTCGTCGTGCCGGGTGACCAGGTCGTCGAGGCCGCCGATCGCCAGCGGCCCGCGCCGGACCGCCTGGTTGGCGAGCAAGGTGACGCCGCCCGCCTGCAGCGCCGCGCGTACCTTCGCGATGTTCGTCCAGTGATCGTGGTTCCCGGGCACCGCAACAACGCCGAGCGGCGCATGCAGCCGTCGCAGCCCCTCGACCAGTTCCGGCGCGGCATCGGCGTCGGTTGGCGAATGCCCGGCGATGAAGTCCCCCGCCAGCAGGATCAGGTCGGGGCGAAGCGCGCGGACCGACTCCGCCACCCGCGCGAACCGGGCACGCCCCGTCGCGAGATTGCCGATGTGGATGTCAGACAGCAGCGCGATCGTCACCGGCTTCG
This sequence comes from Sphingomonas sp., assembly GCF_964263785.1. GTDB lineage: Bacteria > Pseudomonadota > Alphaproteobacteria > Sphingomonadales > Sphingomonadaceae > Sphingomonas. The sequence continues at coordinate 33,468 of NZ_CAXVWL010000115.1, read as the reverse complement.
CACCCGCGGGCCAGCCGGGCAGCGAGACGGTCGCGCGCCGCACCACCGGTGCACGAACCGCCCCGGCATAGCCGATGCCCGCCAGGATCATCGGCACCAATAGAGCCGGGAGGAGGAAGCGCCGCATGACGTTGCCCGTAACGTCATGAGCACGCGGGAGCGAGTCGCACCCTACGTGCGTTGCCCCACCATGCACGCCTTCGCTGCGCTACTCGACTCGCTGATCTACACCCGCTCGCGCAACGCCAAGCTCAAGCTGATTGGCGACTATCTGCGCGCCACCCCCGATCCCGACCGCGGCTGGGCGATGGCGGCGCTGACCGGCGACCTCGACCTGCCCGGGGTCAAGTCCGCGCAGATCCGTGCGCTGATCGAGGCGCGGGTCGACCCCGTGCTGTTCGCGATGAGCCGCGATTACGTCGGCGACACCGCCGAGACCGTGTCGCTGCTCTGGCCCGAACCCGATCCGCCGGTCCCCGACACGCCGCTGTCGCTCGCGCAGGTGGTCGACGCGCTCGCCCACCTCTCGCGCTCGGATGCGCCCGCGGTGCTCGCCGCGATGCTCGACCGCTCGGATGCCGAGGAGCGGTTCGCGCTGCTCAAGATGGCGACCGGCGCGCTCAGGATCGGCGTCTCGGCCCGCCTCGCCAAGACCGCGCTGGCGAACGCCTTCGGTATCGACGTCGATGCGGTGGAAGAAGTCTGGCACGGCCTCAAGCCGCCCTACGCCGAGCTGTTCGCCTGGGCGGAGGGGACGGGTGAGCAGCCTACCGCCGCCGACGTCCCTGTCTTCCGTTCGTTCATGCTCGCGCATCCCTTGGAAGACCTGCGCGTCGACTTGGCGGACTATGCCGCGGAATGGAAATGGGACGGCATCCGCGTCCAGATCGTCCATGTTGCCGGCCAGACCCGCCTCTATAGCCGCACCGGCGACGACGTCACCGCCGCCTTCCCCGACGTCGCGAGCGCCTTCGCCACCCCCGGCGTGGTCGACGGCGAGCTGCTCGTGAAGGGCGAGTTCCAGGGCGGAGAAGCCGCCAGCTTCAACGCACTCCAGCAGCGTCTGGGCCGCAAGGTCGTGTCGGCCAAGATGCTTGCGGAAGCCCCCGCCTTTGTCCGCCTCTACGACATCCTGTTCGACGGCGAGGAGGACCTTCGCGCCTTCCCCTGGACCGAACGGCGTGCCCGGCTGGAGGCGTTCGTGCCTCGCCTCGCCCCCGACCGTTTCGATCTCAGCCAAGTGATCCAGGCGAAGGACTTCACCGAACTCGAAGCGATTCGCGCCGGTGCCCGCGATGCCGCGATCGAGGGCGTCATGCTCAAGCGCCGCGACAGCCCCTATGTCGCGGGGCGCCGCGCCGCGCTCTGGTACAAATGGAAGCGCGATCCGCTGACCGCCGACTGCGTGATGATGTACGCCCAGCGCGGCAACGGCCGCCGTTCGAGCTGGTACAGCGACTATACCTTCGGCTGCTGGACCCAGGACGGCGAGCTCTTGCCCGTCGGCAAGGCGTACCAGGGCATCACCGACCAGGAGATCGCCCAGCTCGACCGCTTCGTCCGCACCCACACGCTGAACCGCTTCGGTCCGGTGCGCGAGGTCGAGAAGACCATGGTGCTGGAGATCGCGTTCGATTCGATCCACGAGTCCGGCCGCCACAAGTCGGGCGTGGCCATGCGCTTTCCCCGGATCGCGCGGATCAGGACCGACAAGCCCGCGGCCGAAGCGGACCGTATCGACGTGCTTCGGCGGCTGATCACCTGAGAGTCCGTTACTCCTCGGTCAACGTGACGCGGCACCCGTGCCGGGTCTGCATCACCCCGTCGATGCCGCGGCCGAGATCCCAGATCAACGTCCGGCCGGATCGGGTGGTGGCGCGCACCTCGCGGTCGTGCAGGTTGCGGTTCTGCCGCTTGGAACGTTGAAAGTGCTGGAGGCCGCGGCTCGCGCCGAAACGCGCCTGCCACCGTGCCCGCAGATCCAGGCGCTGATGCTCGCTGCTTTCGGGGACCGGCAGGTCGATGCTGTCCGCATCGAAGGTGATCAGCTGCACCTCGTCGATCGCCGCACTGCCCGCCAGCAGCCCGACGAAGTCGACGAGCGACTGACGTGCCCGCTCGCCCGCCGCGGCATAGGGATCGACGATCACCAGCTCGCGCACCGGATCGTCGCCGACCGGGCCGGTGAAGATCGCCAGGTTCCGCGCGGCGCCCGCCTGATAGATCGCCCGGCGCGGCCAGTCCCCGCGCGGCACCGGCGGCGATGGTGGCGGCTCGGGCGTGGTACGCGGGCGAAGCTGGAGGCGGGGGCGCTCCGGCGAAAGGGGCGCCGCCGGCTTGGGCTCGGGTTTCGAAGGCAGCGTGGGAACGGCTTCTTCGGCGACGACGCTGTCGAACAGCGCGCTCGCATCGCTCTCGTCATCTCCAGGTGCAAGCAGGCCGCGGCTCAGCGACCGCTTGCGCTCCATCAACGCGTGCAGCTTCAGGTCGAAGCTCATCGGCGCCACGCCGGCATCGGGATGGATCGCTTGCGGCAGGTACACGGTCACGTCGCGGGTCTGGCCGATGCGATAGGCGCGGTCGGTGGCCTGGTCCTCGACCGCCGGGTTCCACCAGCGCGACAGGTGGACGACATGGTTGGCCGCGGTCAGCGTCAGCCCGACGCCACCGGCCTTGGGCGACAGGATCATAGCATCGAACCCGGGGGCACGCGCCTGGAACACGTCGACCGCGGCCTGGCGCGCATCGCCCGCGACACCGCCGTGGATGCGGATGACGGGGTGCGGCAGCGAGTAGCGCCGCCGTATCTCCACGGCGAGCAATGCCTGCATGGCCAGGCTCTCGCAGAAGATCAGCGCCTTCTCGCGCTTGGCGGCAACGTCGTCGAGCACCGCGAACAGCGCCTCCAACCGCGCCGAATCGCCGAAATAGCCGTCATCGCTCCCGGATTCGCTCCCGGCCTCGCCCGGTGATACCGGGTGCAGCGACACCCCGCGCAGCTGGTGCAGGATTTCCAGCATCCGGCCGCGTTCGCCCGTTCCCTTGATCGCCAGCGCGCGCGCGACCACGCGGTCGTAGGCCGCGGCCTGGCGCGGCGGCATCGCGACCGGCATCGCGCGGACGTGCTTGGCGGGCAGGCTGTCGAGACACTCTTCCTTGAGCCGGCGCAGCAGCACGGGCGGCCGCTCGCCCTGGGGCAGGGTCAGCCGCGCGTGGAGCTTGCCGAGCGCATCCGGTTCGGGCGGATAGGCCTCCTCGAACGCCTTGCTCGACCCGAGCAGGCCGGGGTGGACGACGTCGACGATCGACCACAGATCCTGAAGCCGGTTCTCGACCGGCGTGCCCGTCAGCGCGAGCTGGAATCGGGCGTTGAGGGTCTTGGCCGCGCGGGTGATCTGGCTGGCCGGGTTCTTCAGCTTCTGCGCCTCGTCGTACAGGATCGCCGAGAAGGGCTGACGCGCGAAGCTCAGGTGATAGTCGCGCATCGTCTCATAGGTCGTCAGCACCACGCCCGCGTGCGCCCAGGCGGCGGGATCGATCGCGGAGGCGCCGCTGTCGATGTCGCGGCCCGCCCCACCACGCAACTGCGACAGCGCGCTGCCATAGGCGCCGACGACCCGGCCGAGCGCATCGGGTTCGAGGTGCCGAGCGATCTCCGCGCGCCAGTTGGCGAGCAATCCGGTCGGCGCGACGATCAGCACCGGGCGCGGATGCGGCGCCTGCCCGCGCAACCACGCCAGCAGCGCGAGCGCCTGATAGGTCTTGCCCAGCCCCATGTCGTCCGCCAGCAGTGCCCCCGGCATCCCCGCCTGCCAACACGCGGCAAGCCACGCAAATCCGGCGACCTGGTGGGGCTTGGCCGCCGAGCGAAGCGTCGGCGGCAGCGCCGGGGCGGGGAGCGCGGCAACGTCCGGCGGCGCCAGCGGCGTATAGGCCACCTCCTCCAGATTGTCGCGCACCTGGAGGAAGTAGCGCCCCGCAAGCGCAGGCGGCGGTGCCGCATCGGCGTGCGGCGTGCGCGCGGCCTCGGTCAGGTCGGACAGGCTGGCGAGTGCCGCAAGCGTCGCCTGCGTCGCCGGGATGGCGACACCTTCGAGCATGAAGGTGGCGCGCTCCTCGCGAACCGCTTGTTCCGCGGCGGTCGCCGCCTCGGCGATGCGCTCGGGCGGGATCTCAACCGTAAAGGCGTCCGGCGGCTCACCCACCCGCACCCCGAACGCTTCGGGCAGCCAGCTTCCCGGCTTGGGCTTGATCCACGGCATCACCGGCTTGCGCCAGATGTCGATACCCGCCACGCGTTCGGAGAATTGCTGGGTTTCGACGAACAGCCGCGCAGCGTCCGCCGGTGCGTCGCCATCGGCACGCAGCGCCGCGGCGATGTGGCGTTCGGGGGCGGTGGCAAAGGCACGGCGCTCCTCGGTCGTTCCCGCCTGCGCGGTCCGCACCACCCCCAGCGCGCGCGCGAGTTGCGGATCGACGAACAGCAACGACCCGTCGTCGAGCAGGTAGGTCCGCCGCTCGCCGTCACCACCGCGAAAGCGCCGGGCGAAACCGGCAGCGAGCGCGGGCGGCAGCAGCCCGTCGTCGACCTCGTCGATCGCGGCACCGTCGTCGGCGGCATCGAGGCGCTCGCGCCCGAACAGCACCGGATCGAAATCGAACCCGCCCGCCGACTGTTGCAACGCCAGCGAGAACCCCGACGCATAAGCGAGCCGCAGCCGCTCGATCACGCCATCGGCGCTGATCCTGGCGGCGGCATCGTCGCCCATCGCGCGCTTGGTCGCGGCGAGCGCGACCTGGCGGGTGGCTTCGTCGGGCGCGGCATTGACCTGTTCGACCGCGGCAATCGTCGCATAGAGCGGTTCGGGGATGCGCCAGACGCGCCCATCGTGGCGGATCGTGCCGTCGCCCGCCCGCACCAGCACCGGCACGCCGCCGCTGCGCGTCCAGCTGATGTCGATGCGAAAGCCGTCCTTGTGAATCAGCCCGCTCGATCGGAGGTTGAGTGCCAGCCGGGTGGCGAGCGGCAGCGCGAGCGCTTCGGCTTCGCTGTCGCTCAGGCGCGCGACGAAGGCGGGGTGCAGGGTCGCGCCGTGGGCATCCGCCACGACCAGCGCCGCGCCATCGGCGGTGCGTTCGCCATCGCCCTCCGCCTGCACGATCCGCGCGAGCGCGGCAGCGGCCGAAGAGGGCCGTGCACCGATCCAATCGTCGAACGGCACCACCGTGCGCGTCGCCTTGCCGAACGGCAGCCGCGGCGGCGTCTCGCGAACCAGGACGATCCGCCAGCCCTTGCCGGTGTCCTGGCTGGCTTCGAACATCGTTCGACCGTCCGGCATCAATGTCCGCCCCATCTGGGATGCCGGTGCCCGGTATGGCGGAAGATGATGTTTGCCGCCTTGGCCTGCCAGCCCGAGGTGTGCGACATGAACTCGAACCCTTTCGGGCCGAAGGTGGTGCGAAGCAGGGTGCCGTCGTAATTGTCCTGGTACAGCATCGGCGCCTTCACGCGCGACAGACGCGAATCGGCGTGAGAGGCGTGCGGGTGCGGCCAGAATCGACACGATCCGTTATGGCTCCACTCGGCGATGCGCAGGTCGCCGATCGACAGGATCAGTGCCGAATGGCTCGGATCGGCACCGCCGGAGACGCGGGCGAAGCGGACGTTATCCTCCTTGGCGAGTCGTCCGGCCAGCAGTTCGGCGCGACGGCCGAAGGCGAACCACGCTTCGGTGATCGCGCCGCTATCCATGTAAGCCAGCCAGAAGGCTTCGCGCGCGTCCCATTGATCCTTGCGGTCGGTCGTCGTGCGGACGATGTTGAAGAACGCGCGGACCGTCGCCTCGGTCAACCATCCGCGCAACAGGTTCGTCAGTCGCCGCGGGTCCGAACCGCGTCTCAGCGCAAGCATATCGGCTTCGACGCGCGCCCATTGCGTACCCTCGAACCGCGGATCGCCGAAACGCGCGGTCAGGAAACCCGATAGCGGGGCCATATAGTCCTTGTCGGGACGCACCGACGTCCACGGCGTCATCAGTGCATCGACGAGCTCCGCATCGAGATCGGCGACCACCAGCCGCTGGAACAAGGCGATCAGCCTTTGTCCCAGCTCCACCGCGCGCGTGCCCTTTGCCGCGCCTGCCTGGTCGCATGCCGTCTCCACCGCCTCGGCGACGAACTCCCCTTGCGCCAGATCGCCGTCGAGCCCCGCTTCGCGGAGCACCGCGGCGGGATCGTCGCTCGCCAGCAGCGCGGCGGCGATCGTCGCGGGACCCGCGTCGCGATCCCACAGCCGCCACCGCTCGCCACGCGCGCGCCACGGCCAGTCGCGCCGCTGGGCCGTCAACGACGCGGCCGCGCGCAGGCGCTCGAAGGCGGGATGATCGGAAGGGAAGTGGCGCAGATAGGCGCTCAGCACCGCGCGGTCGCAGCTCTTGGCATCCACCGCCACCGCCGCATCGAGCACCGCCGGCGCGATCGCGTCGCAGCGTGCGTCCGTCCACAGGCCGCCGACGAGACGGCGCAGATCGCGCAGCCGCAGGTCGCGCGGGTTCATCGCGTCATACGCCAAGGATGCCGATGCGGCGCAGGAAATCGTCCCACGGCTCCTTGTCGGCGCGCGATCCCGAGCCACGTTCGGCAAGCGCGAGCGCCGCCTTCTCGCACTGCAGCCGTCGATCGGGATTCGGCACCGGCAACCGGCCCGATCGCGCCAGCCGTTCGGCGGCATCGCGCAGCGCGCTCACCTGGCGCCGTCCGTGAGCAGCGCCGCAAGCCCCTCGACGTTGGGCGTCTCCATCAGGAAGCGCAGGTCGATGCGGCGATTGCGGCTCTTGGCGGCTTCGTCGCTGCCCGTGTTGCCCGGCACCGGCCGGTCCGCGCCATAGCCGCTGACCGACAGGATCGGCCGGCCGTCGCGGTTGTGGAGCTGAGGCAGGCTCGACACCGCCTGCTCCATCGCGCGGAAGGTGTTCGTTGCGCGGAGGGCCGACAAGTCCATGTTGTCGGAGATCGGGCCTGCGCCGGCGAGCGGATCGCTGTCGGTGTGGCCCTCGATGAAGATCGCGTCGACGCTGTGCGGCGTGTCCCGGCACCCGGCCTCGCGGCGCGGAAAGGTGTAGCAGGGGAGCACGTCCGCCATCGACTGCGCGATGATCGTCACCGCCCGCCGGCCTTCGCCCGACAACCGGAAGTCGCCCTTGGCGAACAGGATCGCTGCGGGGAGCCGCAGCACGCCCGTCGCGGTGTCGATCTCGACATCGAGATGATGCTGCGCGAGATCGCGTTTGAGCTCCTGCAGTATCTGCGTGCGGGTCTCGCCCGCGTCGGACAGCGCCTTGCTCTTTTCCTGCAATTGCAGCGCAAAATACAGCAGCAGGATGATGAACACGAACAAAAGCCCGACCATCATGTCGGCCATCGAGATGAAGTAGCTCTCCTCTTCTTCCGCACCGCGCGACCGGCGAACGCCCCTGCTCGCCATCCTCTATTCCGCCGCGGCTTCGTAGTGGCCGCGCAGATCCTCCAGCGTGTTCGCCAGGTCCTTGATGTCGTCGAGCGCCCCCGCCAGCCGCTCGACCGCGGCCCCCAGCGCACTGTCGATCCGCCCGACATGCGCATTGAGCGCGCTCGCATGCTCGCTCGACGCGCCCGAAATCTGCGCCAAGGCCCTGGCGAGCGACTCGTCGACCTCGGCAAAGCGCGTGCGGTAGCCGTCCCACGCGCGCGCCGCCGCCGTGCCGGTCGCCTCCAGCGATCCCGCGATCGTCTGCATCGCCTCATGCTGGCGCGTGCTGCTCTCGGCCGACCGGCGCAGCAGGTCCTGCGAATGGCCGACCGAGTCCTGGATCGTGGTGGTCGCGTCGCGGATCGGGGCGGCGGCACCCGCCACGTCGTTCGCCGCACGGCCGAGCATCGTCGCCACGCCCTGCGCCTCGCGCCCCGCATCGGCCAGCTTGCCGGCATGGTCGCTCGCGGCATCGGTCGATCGCGCGATCGCGCCGGAAAGCGCCTCCATCCGGCCCGCCGTCGTCGTCAACGTCTGCACCAGCCCGGCGCTCGCCGCTTCGAAGCGTTCGCCGAACGCCGCAAAGGCCGCGGAGATCGCCTTGCCGCTTTCCTCGGCAGATCGAGTGACCGCTTGCGACACCGCATCGCTCATCCCCGCCGAAGCCTGCGTGGTCGCGCGTTCCAGCGCATCGGCGGCCTTGGCCAGCACGTCCGCGTTGCGCTCGGCGGCTCCGGAGGCGCTGTCCGACAGCTTGGTGCCGAGGTCGGCGACCTGCCCGCGCATCGCATCGAAGGCCGACTGAATGCCCGCGGTCGCTCCCGCGAAGCCTTCGAGCGCACCGCGGATGGCGGTCTGGCTCTCGCCCATTGCCTCGCGCACCGCAGCCTGAACCGCGCGCACCATTTCCCCGCTCGCGGCGGTGGAGGCGGTGCGCATCTCCTCGCCCATCGCGCGCATCACGTCGCGTTGGCCGGTCGCCATCGCGTCATAGGACGCGCGGTCCTCGGCGACGCGGTCGAGCACGCGCTGCTCCGCCTGCGCCGCCTGGCCCGCCAGCGTATCGGCCATGCCAGCCATATTGTCGTTGAGCGCGGCGAATGCGCGGGTCATCTGCTCCGACGCGGTCGAGAACTCGCGCGCCGCTGTGGCGATCTGGTCGCTCGCCTGGCCGCTGGCGCCCTCCAGCCGATCGTTCACCCCCTGCAACCCGGTCGTCATGCCGGTCAGTGCGGCGGCAAGCCCCTCCATCTCGATGCCGGCACTGCGGCTGATCGCTTCGCCCAGTTCCTTGCCGATCTGGCTGAAGCTGCCGTCGCGGAACTCGTTGAGCGAGCTTTGGATGCCACCCAGCCCCGCGACTACCGGCTGCATATGCTGGCCCAGCGCATCGCCGATGCTGGCGGCGAGCTGGTGGCTGAATTCGGTGAGCGCGACGCTTTGCTGTTCCAGTTCGCGCAATTGCGCGGCCGCGATCCGCTGCGGCGGCGAATGCAGCGTGCCGTATTCGATTCGGTCGCACAGCCGCTCGAGCTTGCGGTCCATCGCGGAATGCCAGCGGCGGTCGACGATGCGCAGGACGATGGAGGCGAGCACGCCGCCGATCGATGTCCAGAACTTGGCGGCGGTGATCTTGAGCAGCCCGGTCAGCGCGGCGAGCATGTCGACGTTCGCGCCACCCGCTCCCATGATCCTCACGGTCTGGTGGAGCGCGGCGACGATGCCGAGAAAGGTAAAGGTCAGCCCGATCGCGACAAAGATGTTGGCCCACCAGGCGAGGACCCGGGTCTCGTCGCCAAGGTGCAGGAAATACCCCTCCGGCCGCGCCGTCGCGCGCAGCGGATTTTCGCTGGGATCGACGATGGTTTCCTTGAACTGGTTCCACGCGTGGCGCAGGCCGATGCCCTCGCGCCCCTCCATCATCGCATCGTCGATAGCTTCGAAATTGCAGGCGAACCAGTCGTGCGCGACGTGATCCGACTCGGCGAGCGCAATCTCCGCGGTGGCTGTCAGCCGCAGGTCGAGCTGATCGTTGAACGGTTTGTAATGCCGGAAATAGTGATCGCGATGATTGCGCCGCTCCAGGCGAGCAGCGCGAAGAATATCCACAACGCGATATTCTCGATCGTGAAGACCCACGTGACGCCATCGTTGATGGCATCGAACAGCGCATTGATCGGACCCATCCTACCCCCGTAGCCTGTGCCGCCGGACGTACCATGATGGCCGCGTCACCCCCGCCTGACCAGCGCCATTTGTCGCGACAAGCGCCGGATAGACCGCAATCGAGGTACTCGCCGCCGATTGCCTCCAAAAGGGACCAGTCTCCAGGAATGACGCGCGTCGTCATCCGCCGGGATCGCACGCCCAATCGGCCATTCGCGCCCGGCGGTCGCGAGGCTGCGTCGTTGTGCGTTCGCGCGTTACAGCTTCTCGGTCAGTTCCGGCACGATCTTGAACAGGTCGCCGACCAGGCCGATGTCGGCGACCTGGAAGATCGGCGCGTCCTCGTCCTTGTTGATCGCGATGATGACCTTGCTATCCTTCATCCCCGCCAGATGCTGGATCGCCCCCGAGATGCCGACCGCGACATAGACTTCCGGCGCCACGATCTTGCCGGTCTGGCCGACCTGATAGTCGTTGGGCGCGTAGCCCGCATCGACCGCGGCCCGCGACGCGCCGACGCCCGCGCCGAGCTTGTCGGCGAGCGGGTCGATCAATTCGTGGAACTTCTCGCCCGATCCGAGCGCGCGTCCGCCCGACACGATGATCTTGGCGCTGGTCAGTTCGGGCCGGGTGTTTGCGGCGATCTCCGAGCCTGCAAAGGTCGACAGACCCTTGTCGCCGGTGCTCGCAACCGCCTCGATCGTGCCCGAACCACCCTCGGTCACCGCCTTGTCGAACGCGGTGCCGCGGACGGTGATGACCAGCTTCTTGTCCGACGTCTGCACCGTCGCGATCGCATTGCCCGCGTAGATCGGACGCGTGAACGTGTCCGCGCTCTCGACCGACAGGATGTCGCTGATCTGCATCACGTCAAGCAGCGCCGCGACGCGCGGCGCGATATTCTTGCCGTTGGTGGTCGCGGGGAACAGCACCGCGTCGTGATGCCCCATCAGCTCGGCGACGAGCGGCGCGACGTTCTCGGCGAGCGCATGCGCATAGGCCGCATCATCGGCGACGTGGACCTTGCCGACGCCTGCGATCTTGGCGGCGGCCTGCGCGACCGCATCGACGCCTTCACCTGCGACCAGCAAGTGAACCTCGCCCAGCTTGCCCGCGGCGGTGACCGTCGACAGCGTGGCGTCCTTGACGGCCTTGCCGTCATGCTCGACCCAGACCAATGTCTTCATGACTTGGAAATCCCCATCGCGGACAGCTTCATCACCAGTTCGTCGACGTCAGCGACCTTGACCCCCGCCGAACGCTTGCCCGGTTCGACCACCTTCAGGGTCGCGATCCGCGGCGTCACGTCGACCCCGAAGTCGGCGGGCGTCTTCTGCGCCATCGGCTTGGATTTCGCCTTCATGATGTTGGGCAGCGACGCATAACGCGGCTCGTTGAGGCGAAGGTCGGTGGTGATGATCGCCGGGAGCTTGAGCGTATCGGTCTCCGACCCGCCGTCGATCTCGCGGGTGACGTCGACCTTGCCGTCCGACAGCTCGACCTTGGACGCAAACGTACCCTGCGCCCAGCCGAGCAGCCCAGCGAGCATCTGGCCGGTCTGATTGTTATCATCGTCGATCGCCTGCTTGCCCAGGATCACCAGGTCGGGCTTCTCCTCCTCGACGATCTTCGCCAGCAGCTTGGCGACACCCAAAGGCTCGACCCGCGTCTCGCTGACGACCAGGATCGCGCGATCCGCGCCCATCGCCAGCGCGGTGCGCAGTGTCTCCTGGCTCTTCTGCTCGCCGATCGAGACAACGACGATCTCGGTTACGCCCGCCGCTTTAAGACGGATCGCCTCTTCGACCGCAATCTCATCGAAAGGGTTCATCGACATCTTGACGTTGGCCAGGTCCACACCCGTCCCGTCCGCCTTCACGCGGGGCTTCACATTATAGTCAAGCACGCGCTTGACCGGCACGATTACCTTCATTCCATCCACTCCTGTGGTGTCATACCCTGCCTGGGGAGGTCGTGGGTTGCTAGTCAGTGCGACAGTTCGAGCCGACGCTCGATGCGGTCTAGGCGCGTGCTGAGATTGTCCGTCGCGACCTGCTGTGCGGCGTCAGCGGCGGACAGATGCGCCAAATGGCCCATCATGGCTGCCTGACCGCCTTCGAGATTGGCGAGACGACCCGTATGCTCGCCCAACTTGCGCTCGATACGGTCAAGCGTCGGCTGAAACCGCTTGAGATGCTCCAGCATCAGGTTTTCGACTTCGTCAGCCATGTCGTCCCCTCAAGCCGCCTTCTGTACCTCGGCCACAATCTTCTTCGCCGCATCGCCCAGGTCGTTGGCAGGAACGATCGCCAGCCCGGAGTTCGCGAGGATTTCCTTGCCCTTCTCGACGTTGGTACCCTCCAGCCGAACGACCAGCGGCACCGAAAGGTTCACCTCCTTGGCCGCCGCGACGATGCCGTCGGCGATGATGTCGCACTTCATGATGCCGCCGAAGATGTTGACCAGGATGCCCTTCACGTTCGGGTCGGCCAGGATGATCTTGAATGCCGCGGTCACTTTTTCCTTGTTGGCACCGCCGCCGACGTCGAGGAAGTTGGCGGGGAACATGCCGTTCAGCTTGATGATGTCCATCGTCGCCATCGCCAGACCTGCGCCATTGACCATGCAGCCGATGTCGCCATCGAGCTTGATATAGGCCAGGTCGTACTTGGACGCCTCGATCTCGGCCGGGTCCTCCTCGGTCTCGTCGCGCAGCTCGGCCAGGTCCTTGTGGCGGAACATCGCGTTGCCATCGAACGCGACCTTGGCGTCGAGGACCATCAGCTTGCCATCCTCGGTGACCGCCAAGGGGTTGATCTCGATCTGCTCGGCGTCGGTGCCCAGGAACGCGTCGTACAGCTTGGACGCGACGTTCGCCGCCTGCTTGGCGAGGTCGCCGGTCAGTTCGAGCGCCGCCGCGACCGCACGCCCGTGATGCGGCATGAAGCCGGTCGCGGCGTCGATGTCGATCGAATGGATGCGCTCGGGCGTCTCGTGCGCCACCGTCTCGATGTCCATCCCGCCCTCGGTCGAGGCGACCATCGACACGCGCCCCGTGGCGCGGTTGACGAGCAGCGCGAGGTAGAATTCCTTGGCGATATCGACGCCGTCGGTGACGTACAGCCGGTTGACCTGCTTGCCCGCATCGCCGGTCTGGATCGTCACCAGCGTGTTGCCGAGCATGTCGGTCGCCGCGGCGCGGACCTCTTCGGCGGACTTCGCCAGCCGCACGCCGCCCTTGGCATCGGGGCCGAGCTCGGTGAACTTGCCCTTGCCGCGCCCGCCCGCGTGGATTTGCGCCTTCACCACGTAGAGCGGCCCGGGCAGCTTGCCCGCCGCCTCGACCGCCTCCTCGACGGTCAGCGCCGCGAAGCCTACGGGCACCGGCACGCCGAACCTGGCGAGAACGTCCTTGGCCTGATATTCATGGATGTTCATGGGCGCGCGCCTCCGCTCGAAGATCGGGTACGTCTCCGCCTAAAGCATATCGCTCCGGCCGAATCCACCCTATATGCCGCGGTGCAATGAGCTGGCCCGTCGGCATCCTCCTGTTCCTCGCCACCGTCGCGGCGATGGAAGCGTTCGCCTATGCCGCGCACCGCTGGATCATGCACGGGCCCGGCTGGTTCCTCCACGAAAGCCACCACCGCGAGCGCCACGGCAACTGGGAATTGAACGACCTTTATGCGGTGATCTTCGCGGTGCCGTCGATCGTGCTGCTCCTGGGCGGCGTCCAGCTCGGCTGGTGGCCGGGGTGCGCGTGGATCGGCGCCGGGATCGCGGCATATGGCGCGATCTATTTCGGTTTCCACGACATCATCGTTCACCGGCGGCTACCGACCCGCTATTTGCCCAAATCGACGTACATGAAGCGGATCGTCCAAGCGCACCGGCTCCATCATATCGTCGAGACGCGGACGGGCACGGTTAGTTTCGGCTTCCTGGTGGCGCCGCGGCCGGAAGCGCTCAAGGCCGAATTGAAACGTCGCGGACGCGCCGGTGTGCGGCAGGGCGCAGGGACCACGTCAGGACTTCGTTAAGCATTTCGGCGTATTCCGTACGCCATGACCCAGCCAGCCTTCGATCCGTTCGCGCTGCCCAACGACGATCACCGCCGTGCGCTGCGCAAGTCCGTCAAGATGCGCGCCCACCTGCGCGACCGGGGTCAGACCCGGTTCGAGATCGACGTCGTCGACCTGTCGATGTCGGGTTTCCGCGCGGAGACGAGCTTCACCTTGTGGCCAGGCACGGTTGTCTGGCTGACCCTCCCAGGCCTTGCGCCGCTGGAAGCGGTGGTCGCGTGGCGCGACAAGTTCAAATACGGCTGCGCCTTCGGCAAGCCGCTGCACCCGGCGGTGTTCGATCATATCGTCGCTCTGAGCCAACGGTAAGGTCGCATCAGGAAGTTCAAGCCAAGCCGACTTTGGGCTTGCACGGCGAAGTGTGGCAATAGACACCGACGTCGGCAATATCCAGGCGGACATTATGAACGACCATTCACAGGTCGAGCGGCCGGACCTGATCGTGCCGGATACCGGTCCGCTGATCCACCTGGCGCAGGCCGACGCCCTGCATCTGCTCCATGAGATCGGGGGGCGAGTCGTCGTTGCCGACATGGTGGCGCTGGAAGCCACGCAGGACCTGTCCAAGCCCGGCGCCCGCGCGATCGCGGCGTGGATCGAAGCGGGCTCGCAGCCGGGCTCCAACGCTCCCGTCCTCGTCGCGTCGACGGAGATCGGCGAGCTGTTCCTGCAGGCACGTAAGTCCGATCCCGATATTCGCCCGAAAAACGCGGGGGAGCTGGCGATCCTTGAATGGCTGAGCAGCTACGTCGATCGCACCGACCATGCCGGTCACAGCGTCCTGATCGTCTACGAGAACGGCAAGATTCCGCGCTTCGTCAGGGAAACGGGTCTCGACCTGGACACCGACGTGCTGACGACGCGCGCCTTCCTTGAACTCGCGCAGCGCAGGGGCGTGGTCGCCAGTGCCGAGGACTATTGGCGGCGCATCGTCGAGGCTGCACCGACCGCCAACCCCGATATTACCATCATGATGCAACGGCGGCCGAGTAGCCAGGGCAGCTGACCCCCGGACCGTGCCCCGCTAGTCGAACAGGCTCGACACGCTCGTCTCATCCGCAATCCGCTTGATCGCCTCGCCTAACAACGGCGCGATCGGCAGGTGCCTGATCTTCCCCGTCGTCGCGATCGACTCATGGTTGCCGATCGAATCGGTGATCACCAGCTCGGTCAGCTTCGACCCCTCGACCCGCGCCACCGCGCCACCCGAGAGGACGCCGTGGGTGACATAGGCGACCACGCCTTCCGCCCCCGCTTCGCACAAGGCCGCCGCGGCGTTGCAAAGCGTGCCCGCCGAATCCACGATGTCGTCGACCAGGATGCAGAACCGCCCCTCGACCTCGCCGATGATGTTCATCACCTCGGACTCGCCCGCGCGCTCGCGGCGTTTGTCGACGATCGCCAAAGGTGCGTTGTCGAGCCGCTTGGCGAGTTGCCGCGCGCGGACGACGCCGCCGACGTCTGGCGACACGACCATGATGTTGCGGCCCTTGAACCGCGCATGGACGTCCGCCGACATTACCGGCGCGGCGTAGAGGTTGTCGGTCGGGATATCGAAGAACCCCTGGATCTGCCCCGCGTGGAGATCGACCGACAGCACCCGGTCGGCGCCCGCGACGGTGATCAGATTGGCGACGAGCTTGGCCGAGATCGGCGTCCGCGGCCCGGGTTTACGGTCCTGTCGCGCATAGCCCATGTATGGAATTACCGCGGTGATCCGCTTTGCCGATGCGCGCTTGAGCGCGTCGATGATGATCAGCAATTCCATGAGGTTGTCGTTGGCGGGATAGCCGGTCGACTGGATCACGAACACGTCCTCGCCGCGCACGTTCTCCTGGATTTCGACGAAGATCTCCTCGTCGGCGAACCGGCGCACCAGCGCCTCGGTCAGCGGCATCTCCAGATAGCCGCTGATCGCCTGCGCCAGCGGCAGGTTGGAATTGCCGGTGATGAGTTTCATGGCCACGCGCTCCAGTCCGCGGTTCCTTAAACCGGGCGGTGACGAACGCAACCGTGTGGGTTGTTGCGGCCCGCCGGTTCGGCTAATAGTTTGGCCGAAAGGTTTTCCATGAAGCATGTGCCCATTGCCGAGTTCAAGGACCGGCTGTCCGAATTCGTCGCGGCGGTCGAGTCGGGGGAGGAAGTCACGATCACACGCCACGGCCGCGATGTGGCGCGGCTCGTCTCGCCTCAGGTGGACGAGATCGCCGAACGACGCAGGGTTCTGGCGGACATGGCGGAGTTTCGGGCCGGATTACACACCGACGGGGTCCGCATCACCCGCAGCGACGTCCTGGGCTGGATTGCCGAAGGCCGGAATCGAAACGATGATCGTCATTGATGCGTCGATGGCGGGACCGATGGTCCTGATCGACGAAGACCCGATTTCCAAAGCGATAGCCGAACGCCTTTCGGGCGAGACCATCGTCGTACCGGCGAACTGGCAGCTCGAATGCATGAGCATGCTGCATGTTGCGGAGCAACGCCGCCGGATCGACCGTGGTCAGCGGATCGGCGCGGCTCGACAGCTTAGAGCTCTACCGGTCCGGGTCGATCGGCAAACCGGTGAGCGCGCCTGGTCGGACACGTCGCGACTGGCGGACGAGCACAGCTTGACGGTGTACGACGCGGCCTATCTGGAACTGGCGATACGCTCGCAGGCCGCGCTGGCGACGCTCGATGGCGACTTGCGCGATGCGGCACTTGCGTCGGGCGTGGAAGTGCTGACGTTCAAATGACCGTCACCCGCTTCGCACCCTCCCCCACCGGCACGCTCCACGTCGGCAACATCCGCGCCGCGCTCCACAATTGGTTGTGGGCGAAGAAGACCGGCGGGCGCTTCGTTTTGCGGATCGACGACACCGATGCGACACGCAGCGAGGAGCGGTTCGTCGATGCGATCCGGCGCGACCTCGACTGGCTGGGGCTAGCGCCCGATGCGGAAGCGCGGCAGTCGGAACGGTTCGCGCTCTACGAAGCGCAGTTCGATGCGCTGGTGAAGGCCGGACGCATCTATCCCGCTTACGAGACCGCGCAGGAGCTCGACCTCAAGCGCAAGGTGCAGCTCGGGCGCGGGTTGCCGCCGATCTATGACCGCGCCGCGCTCGCGCTGACCGACCCCGATCGCGCGCGGCTTGAGGCCGACGGAATCCGCCCGCACTGGCGCTTCAGGCTCGACCACGCCGCCGCAATCGCCTGGGACGACCTCATCCGCGGTCCCCAGCATTTCGATGCTGCAACGATGAGCGACCCCGTTGTCCGCCGCGCCGACGGATCGTGGCTCTATATGCTCCCCTCGGCGATCGACGACGTCGACCTCCGCATCACTCACGTGGTGCGCGGCGAGGACCATGTGTCGAACACCACGCTCCAGCTCCAGATGTTCGCGGCGATGAATGCGGAACCGCCCGCCTTCGCCCACGCCGCCTTGCTGACCGGGGCGGAAGGCAAATTATCGAAGCGGCTCGGCAGCCTGGGCGTCGACCATTTCCGCGACACGGGGCTCGAGCCGCAGACGATCCGCGCGTTCCTCGCGCGCTTGGGCACCAGCGACGCGATCGAGGCGGTCGGCGACGATGCGCTGATCGCCGGGTTCGACTTCGCGCATTTCGGCCGCGCGCCCGCGCGCTTCGACGAAGCCGAGCTCGCGCACCTCAATGCGCGAATGATCCACGCGCTCGATTACGCCGATGTCGCCGAACGCTTGCCCGCCGGCATGGGCCGCGCCGAATGGGAAGCGGTGCGCCCCAATCTCACCACGGTCGCCGACGCCGCCGATTGGTGGCAAGTGATCGAAGGCCCGATCGACGCAAATGTCGACGTGGACGACCGCGACTATCTTGCGACCGCCGCGCAGACAGCCGCCACGATCGACTGGTCCGGCGACCCCTGGCACGCGCTCACCGCCGCGCTCAAGCAAGCGACGGGACGCAAGGGCAAGCCTTTGTTCCTGCCGCTGCGCCTGGCGCTGACGGCACGCGATCACGGCCCCGACATGGCGACGCTGCTGCCGCTGATCGGCCGCGCGCGCGCGATCGAACGGCTGGGGGCCGCAGCGGGTCTGGTCTAGCGCACGCGGCGCCCCTACATCCCGGCGCATGGCCTTTCTCGACCGCTTCTCGCCGGTGCGCGCCTACCGCGACCTCCGCTTCTTCCTGAGCCAGCGCCAGCCGTACGAGCTCGGCTTCCTGGTGCTCGCGATGGCGATCACCGGCTTCTTCGTCTACGCCTTCTACAGCGACAGCTCGATCGAGCCGGTCTACAAGCGCGACATCGTCTATGTCGAGCAATGGCCCGCGGACCGCACCGATGCGCAGATCCGCGCGCAGCAGAAGATCGACGAGCCGATCCGCCAGCGCGAACTGGCCGAGCAGAAGCAGGCCGACGACGAACGCCGGGCGTCGTTCCGCCGGCTCGACAAGAAGCTCGAAGGCTGGGGCCTCTGAACCACCCGGATGCGCATGGGCCGGATGCGCGCTGGATGGGCGCCGCGCTGGCACTCGCCGATCGCGGTCGCGGGCGGACGGCGCCCAACCCCAACGTCGGCTGCGTGATCGTCAAGGACGGCCGTGTCGCAGGCCGCGGCTGGACCCAACCGGGCGGACGCCCGCATGCCGAGGCGATGGCGCTGAGCCAGGCAGGCGAGCGCGCACGCGGCGCCACCGTCTACGCCACGCTGGAACCCTGCGCGCACGTCTCGCCGCGTGGCGCCACGTGCGCCGATCTGCTGGTCGCAGCAGGCGTCGCCCGCGTCGTCGTGGCGCTGCGCGACCCCGATCCGCGCACCGACGGTGCCGGGCATGCGCGCCTCGCCGATGCGGGGATCGCGGTCGACATCGGCGTCGAGGCCGCGGCGGCACGGCGGTCGATGGCGGGTTTCCTCACCCGCCGCATGCTCGGACGCCCGCACGTGACGCTCAAGCTCGCGACCTCGCTCGACGGCTGCATCGCACTGGCAAGCGGCGAGAGCCGCTGGATCACCGGCCCTGAGGCGCGCGCCCACGCGCACCTGGAGCGCACGCGGCACGAGGCGATCCTGGTCGGACGCGGAACGTTCGCGGCGGATGCGCCGAAGCTCGACGTCCGGCTGGCAGGGCTGGAGGAGCGGTCGCCGCGTCGCATCATGCTGTCGTCCACCGCGGAAAGCGGATGGGAGCACGTCGCCACGCCCGATGGCATCGCCGATCTCGCCGGGGTCGACCACCTCCTCATCGAGGGCGGCGCACGCACCGCCGCGGCCTTCCTTGCCGCCGATCTCGTCGACGGCCTCCTCCTCTACCGCGCGCCGATCCTGATCGGCGGCGGGCTCGCCAGCCTCGCCGACATCGGCATGACAGCGTTGACAGAAGCGCATGGACGATGGCAGCGCGCGGATACGCGCACGCTTGGCAGCGACACCCTGGAAGTCTACGAGCGCCATCGGCTGGTTGAGGCACGAAACGAGGGCTGAATGTTCACCGGAATCGTCACCGACATCGGCCGCATCGCCCGCGTGGAGCAGCGCGGCGATACCCGTGTGGTCGTCGAAACCGCGTACGACATGGCCGACGTCGATCTCGGCGCGTCGATCGCCTGTTCGGGCGTGTGCCTGACCGTGGTCGACAAGTCCGCCGCCGGCGCGCCGGGCTGGTTCGCGGTCGACGTTTCGGGCGAGACGATCGCGCGCACCGCGCAAGGCCAGTGGACCGAGGGCAAGCCGCTCAATCTGGAACGCGCGATGAAGCTCGGCGACGAGCTCGGCGGCCACATCGTCACCGGCCATATCGATGGGGTCGCCGAGGTGATCGGCGTCTGCCCCGAGGGCGATTCCAAGCGCATCGGCTTCAGCGTGCCCGGCGACCTCGCGCCGTTCATGGCGTCCAAGGGATCGGTCACCGTCGACGGCGTGTCGCTGACCGTCAACCAGGTCGCCGATCACGGCGGGACCACGCATTTCTCGATCAACGTCATCCCGCATACCCAGGCGATGACGACCTTGGGCGCGCTCGAAGCGGGCCAGGCGGTCAACATCGAAATCGACGTCCTCGCCCGCTACCTCCGACGGATGGAGCATTACCGTGCAAAAGCCTGAACGCTCTCAAGGGGAATTGGCGCGTCTTCGCCACGGTTTCCTGTCCTCTCCCGAGGAGATCATCGACGAGGCCCGTAACGGCCGGATGTTCATCCTGGTCGACGACGAGGATCGCGAGAACGAGGGCGACCTGGTCATCCCCGCGCAGATGGCTACCCCTGAGAAAATCAACTTCATGGCGAAACACGGCCGCGGGCTGATCTGTCTCGCGCTGTCGAAGCGCCGCGTCGACGAGCTCGGGCTCGGCCTGATGAGCCGCAACAACGGCACCCGCCACGAGACCGCCTTCACCACCTCGATCGAGGCGCGCGACGGCGTCACGACGGGCATCTCCGCCGCGGACCGCGCACGCACCGTCGCGGTCGCGATCGATTCCTCCAAGGGCCGCGACGAGATCGTCACGCCCGGCCACGTCTTCCCGCTGGTGGCGCGCGACGGCGGCGTGCTGGTGCGCGCCGGGCATACCGAGGCGGCGGTCGACGTGTCGCGCCTGGCCGGGCTCAACCCGTCGGGGGTGATCTGCGAGATCATGAACGAGGACGGCACCATGAGCCGCCTCGACGACCTGGTGTCGTTCGCGCAGCTCCACAATCTCAAGATCGGCACGATCCGCGACCTGATCGCCTACCGCCGCCGCCACGACCATCTGGTCGAGAAGCGCGCGGAGATGTCGTTCGATTCGCATTGGGGCGGCCAATGGCGCGCGATCACCTATTTCAACAAGGCGAGCGGCGACGAGACGATCGCGTTGGTCAAGGGCTGCATCGACCCGCACGTGCCGACGCTGGTCCGCATGCACACCATGTCGATGTTCGTCGACGTGTTCGGCGAGGAGAACGAGCGCGCCGGGTTGCTCTCGCGCTCGATGGAGCTGATCGCCGAGGAAGGCGCGGGCGTCATCGTCGTCATCAATCGCCCGATGAAGGATTCGGTGTCGCGCTTCATGAAGCTGCGCGGCGAAGGCAAGGGCGCCGGGACTCCCGAGATCGAGGAGCTGCGCGATTACGGCGTCGGCGCGCAGATTCTCGCCGAGATGGGCGTGCAGGACATGGTGCTGCTGACCAACACCCACCATACCCTGGTCGCGCTCGACGGCTACGGCCTGTCGATCGTCGGCGAACGCCGGATCGCGGGCACCGAGGGCGAGTGATGGCAAACATCCTCATCGTCGAAGCGCGCTTCTACGACCATCTGAACGACCTCCTGCTCGACGGCGCGCGCGCGGCGATCGAGGCGGCCGGGCACACCCACGAGACGGTCACCGTCCCCGGCGCGCTCGAAGTCCCCGGCGCCATCGCGCTCGCCGCCGAGCAGTACGACGCCTTCGTGGCGCTCGGCGTCGTCATCCGCGGCGAAACCTATCATTTCGAGATCGTCGCGGGCGAGAGCGCGCGCGGAATCATGGCGCTGACGATGGACGGTCTGGCGATCGGCAACGGCATCCTGACCACCGAGGACGAGGCGCAGGCGCTGACCCGTGCGCGCCCGACCGAAAAGGACAAGGGCGGCGATGCGGCCAAGGCGGCGCTTGCGATGCTGGCGTTGAAGGACCGGTTCGGCTGAGATGACGGAGGTCCCCCCGCCGCGCTACCGCGTCGTCTAGCGCGGGCGGCGGCTGGAGGTGATCGACAGCGCCACAGGCGAGGCGGTCAAGCCGCATATGCCACGCTCCGTCACCGAACCGATCCACCAAGCGGCATCGCGCTGGCCGACGTTGCCCGAGCCGTAGGGGTTCGACGGTCGCGCGCTGCTGACGAGCCATCGCTGGTACGACGGCAAAGCCCCTCGCCGCCTCCTTCTCGACGCCGACACGGTGCAGCTGATCGGGCGGCTCAAGCTGCGCGCCCTGTTCGCCGCGATGGCCGCATTGCTGATTGCGATCGTTACGCCCTCGATATGTCTCGTGCTCCTCGCGCCGCTCGTGTTGGCCTTCCCGCAGGTACGCGGCGTGGTTCGTTCGGTATCGACGCGCTGGCTGGACAGGTTCGACGAGCCGGTCGCACGCTGACCGGCTCGTCGATACGCTTGTCAGGCTTCGGCGTGCTCGAGCGCCGGATAGTCTACATACCCTTCCGGCCCTTGGCTGTACCACGTCCGGGGATTGCTCTCGTTTAGCGGCGCGCCGGTTCGCAGCCGTTCGGGCAGGTCGGGGTTGGCGAGGAAGGTGCGTCCGAAGCTGATCGCGTCGGCGGTGCCCGCGTCGAGGACCGCCTGCGCGTCCGCGGCGGAGGTATAGTCCGAATTGAGGATCAGCACGCCATCGTATGCCGCGCGGATCGCAGGGGACAGCTTGGGCACGTCGGTGCGTCCGAAGGTGCCGTCGGGGCCGGGCTCGCGCAGTTCCAGCGCGGAGATGCCGATCTCCGCCAGCGCCTTTGCCGCGGGGACGAACACCGCCAGCGGGTTGGAATCGTCGACCCCCTGTGATTCGCCATTGGGGGAGAGCCGCACGCCGGTGCGATCCGCCCCCGCCACCGATGCCACCCGTTCGGCGACGTCGCGCAGCAGGCGGATGCGGTTCTCAGGCGTGCCGCCGTAGCGGTCGTCGCGGTGGTTGGCGCCGTCGCGCAGGAACTGGTCGATCAGATAGCCATTGGCGGCGTGGATCTGCACCCCGTCGAACCCGGCCGCCATCGCGTTGCGGGTGGCGCGCGCATAATCGTCGAGCAGCCGCGGCATCTCGTCGAGGGTCAGCGGCCGTGCGACCTCGAAGTCCTGCTTGCCCTCATACGTGTGCGCCTGCCCCGCGGTCCGCGTCGCCGAGGACGACACCGGCTGGCCCTCGATCACCGAGGAATGCACCTGCCGCCCCATGTGCCACAATTGCGCGACGATGCGCCCGCCCGCCTTGTGCACCGCGTCGGTTACCGGCTGCCACGCCGCGGCCTGCTCGTCGGTCCACAGCCCCGGCGCATAAGGCCAGCCGAGCCCTTCGCGGCTGATGCCGGTCGCTTCCGAGATGATGAGCCCCGCGCTCGCCCGCTGCGCATAATAATCCGTCATGATCGCGCTCGGCACCGCCTGCTTGTCCGCGCGGCCGCGGGTGAGCGGCGCCATAACGACGCGATTGGGAGCGTGGATCGCGCCGATATCGAGCGGCGAAAAGAGGCTGGGCATGCGAATTCCTGTCTGGTCTGTCGGTCGCCAAGATAGGGCGCTACACGGCCGCATGCACGCGGGCACCTCTACAAGAAAAACTGACCCTCGCCCAAGCGGGCGGCGATTGGCGTTCGCGGCGCCGCTCGTTGCCAACGTCGCGCTGGCGTTCGGGCCGTGGTTCGTGCGGGTCGCCGACGTCGGGCCGGTCGCCTCGGCGTTCTGGCGGATCACGCTGGCGGCACCGCTGCTCGCCGGGCTCGCGCTGGCCGGCGGTGCACGGCCGGCGCGGTTACCGGGCGGGCTGTGGCTGCTGCTGGCGGTCGGCGGCGTCGCCTTCGCGGCGGACCTGGCGAGCTGGCATCTCGGCATCCCGCGCACCACGCTCGCCAATGCGACGCTGTTCGGCAATTGCGCGACGCTGATGTTTCCGATCTACGGCTTCCTGGTCGCGCGCGCCTGGCCGACGCCGAGCCAGGGCTGGGCGCTGGCGCTTGCCGCCGCCGGCGCCGCGTTGCTGCTCGGCCGGTCGTACCAGCTCGATCCGCGCAACCTGGCGGGTGACCTGTTGTGCCTGCTCGCGGGCGTCCTCTACACGGCGTATTTCATCGCCATGGCGCGCGCGCGCGCAACGATGGAGCCGCTGTCGGCGCTGACGCTGTCGACGATCGCCAGCATCGTGCCGCTGTATCTCGCCACGTTACTGGTCGGCGAAAGCCTGTGGCCCGGCGGCTGGACCCCGCTGATCGGGCTGGCGCTGGTCAGCCAGGTGGTCGGGCAAGGCTGCATGATCTATGCGCTGGGCGCTTTGCCGCCGCTGGTGATCGGCATCGGGCTGCTCGTTCAGCCGGTGGTCGCCGCGACGATCGGCTGGATCGTCTACGGCGAGCGGCTCGGCCTGCCCGACCTGCTCGGCGCAGTCATGGTCGCGGTGGCGCTGGTGCTCGTCCGCCGCACGCCTGCGCTTGCGCAAGGAGCCGACGCACCGCATCTGGAGCCCCGAGGAGTTTGCGAGTGACCGATGACCTGACGCTGGACGAGGTCCGCGCGACGCTTGCTCCCGGCATCGCCAGCAACGCCGCTTTCGATGGCTGGGGCGATGCGGCGCGCGACATGGCCGCCGATGGCGCAGGGATCGACCGCGACGTCGCGCGCATCGCCTTTCCCGGCGGCGCGGTCGACATGATCGACGCCTGGTTTGCCGCGGTCGATGCGCAGATGATCGCCGCCCTGCCGGCCGAGACGCTGGCGGCGATGAAGGTCCGCGAACGGATCACCGCCTTGATCGAGTCGCGACTCGACGCGGTCGCGCCCGAGCGCGAAGCCTTGCGCCGCGCGATCGCCGTCCTGGCGCTGCCCACCAACGTTGCGCGCGCGGCGCAACTCGGGTGGCGCACGGTCGACACGATGTGGGCGCGCGCGGGCGACACCGCGACCGACTACAACCATTATACCAAACGTGCGACGCTGCTTGCGGTCTACGCCTCGACCGTGTCGGTCTTCCTGGACGACGACAGCGAGGGACACGCCGACGCCCGCGCCTTTCTCGCGCGCCGCATCGACGGGCTCATGCGGTTCGAACAGGCCAAGGCCGGATTTTTGCGCCGCACGCAGAATCTGCCGAGCCTGTCGCGGTTCGTCGGACGGCTTCGCTATCCAGTCGCATGAGCGGTTGTTTTCGTCATTGATAATCAATCGCAACGCGCATATGTCCGCTGCATGGCCAGCACCATCAGTCTCGAAACCTTCCCGCGCCGCCAGCAGGCGACGGTTGCCGCGATCGACTGGACCCGCCTGGCGGTCCCTGAGGCGCGACGGTTGCGCGAACTCGGCTTCGACGAAGGCGTCTCGGTCGAGGTGCTCCACCGCGCCACGCTGGGCGCCGGGCCGATCGCCTGCCGCATCGGCCGGATGACGGTGGCGCTGCGCCGTGCGGTCGCCGCGTCGATCCGCGTCGCCCCGCTCGCCGGATAGAACCACACCCATTATGCACGCGCAGCCGCTGGTCGCGCTGGTCGGCAATCCCAATGCCGGCAAGAGCGCGCTGTTCAATGCGCTCACCGGCGCGCGGCAGAAGGTCGGCAATTACCCCGGCGTCACGGTCGAGCGCCATTCGGGCCGCTTCGTCCTCGACGACGGCCGCCCGGTCGAACTGGTCGACCTGCCCGGCGCCTACAGCCTGGATCCTTCCAGCCCCGACGAACGCGTCACCCGCGACGTCGTCACCGGCACCCAGACGGGCGAGCGCCGCCCCGACGCGCTGATCGTCGTCGTCGATGCCGCCAATCTCGACAACCACCTGCGCTTCACCCTCCAGCTGATCGCGCTCGGCCTGCCCGTCGTCGTCGCGCTCAACATGGTCGACCTCGCGGAGCGCGACGGGCTGGTCCTCGACGCGGAGATCCTCGAACGCGAGCTCGGCGTGCCCGTCGTGCCCACCGTCGCGGTCCGCCGCCGCGGTCTCGACGATCTGCGCGCGCGGCTGTCGCCGCTGCTGACCGGCGCCCGCCCCCGCGCTGCCGCTTACCCTGAGGACATGGCCGCGCTCCAGCGCCGCGCCCGCGCGATCGCTACCGCAGCGACGGTGTCCGAAACCCCGCGCCGCCGCTGGACCCACATCCTCGATGCGGTCGCGCTCCATCCTGTGGTCGGTCCGCTGCTGCTGCTCGCGCTGCTGTTCGTCATGTTCCAGGGGGTCTTCGCCTGGTCGGAGGCCCCGATCGGCTGGATCGAGCAGGGCTTTGCCGCACTGGAAGGTCTGGCACGCACGACGCTCCCCGCAGGCTTCGTCCGCTCGCTCGTCACCGACGGGCTGATCGCAGGCGTCGGCGCGGTGATCGTGTTCCTGCCGCAGATCTTGATCCTGTTCCTCTTCATCCTGGTGCTGGAAGCATCGGGCTACATGGTCCGCGCCGCGTTCCTGATGGACCGGCTGATGGCGCCCGTCGGCCTGTCGGGGCGCGCGTTCATCCCGTTGCTGTCGTCCTTCGCCTGCGCGGTGCCGGGGATCATGGCGACCCGCACGATCGACGACGAGCGCGACCGGCTGACGACCATCCTCATCGCGCCGCTGATGACGTGTTCGGCGCGCTGGCCGGTGTATCTCATCATTGTCGGCGCCTTCATCCCGGATACGAAGGTGCTCCCGTTGGTCGGCTTGCAGGGCCTCGTCCTGTTCGCACTCGTCCTGATCGGTGCGGCCAGCGCGTATGCGGTCGCCTGGGTCTTCCGCCGCACCATCACCAAGGGCGAATCGTCGGGCTTCATGATGGAGATGCCCAAATACCAATGGCCGCGCCCGGGCGACGTCGCCATCGGCCTTTGGCAGCGCGCGCTGATCTTCCTCAAGCGTGCCGGCACGATCATCGCGCTGACCACGGTCGTGCTGTGGGTGCTGCTGAGCTACCCCAAACCACCCGCGGGCAGCGCAGTCAGCCAGGTCGATTATTCGATCGCGGGCCGGATCGCCAACGGACTGGAGGTCGTCGTCCGCCCCATCGGCTTCAACCGCGACATCGCGCTGGCGCTGATCCCGGCGATGGCGGCGCGCGAGGTCGCGGTGGCCGCGATCGGCACCGTCTATGCGATCGACGATCCCGAGGCCGCGGGCGGGCAGCAGGCGATCACCGACAATCTGCGCAAGCGGTGGAGCCTGCCGACCGCGCTCGCCTTCCTGATGTGGTTCGTCTTCGCGCCGCAGTGCATCTCGACGATCGCGGTCACCAGGCGGGAGACCAACGGCTGGAAATGGCCCGCCTTCATGCTCGCATATTTGTTCGGGCTCGCCTACGTGATGGCCGGAATCACCTACTGGTCCGCGGTCGCGCTGGGCCTCTGAACGGAGCGAATCATGGCGGGCAGCGTCAACAAGGTCATCCTGGTCGGCAATCTCGGCAAGGATCCCGAGAGCCGGTCGTTCCAGAACGGCGGCAAGGTCGTCGAGCTGCGCATCGCCACGTCCGAATCGTGGAAGGACCGCAACTCGGGCGAGCGCAAGGAAAAGACCGAGTGGCACACCGTCAAGGTGTTCAACGAGGGCCTCGCCAACGTCGCCGAGAAGTACCTGCGCAAAGGTTCCAAGGTCTATATCGAAGGCGCGCTGACCACCCGCAAGTGGCAGGACCAGTCGGGCGCCGACCGCTATTCGACCGAGGTGACGCTCCAGGGCTTCAACAGCGTCCTGACCATGCTCGACGGCCCGGGTGGTAATCAGGGGGGCGGCGGCGGTGGGGCGCGCGGTGGCGGCGACGAGGATTGGGCGAGCGGCGGCAACGACTTCGGTCGCGGCGCGGGTAGCGGCGGCGGGCGCGCGGCGCCGGCAGCAGGGAACGCGGGCGGGCGCGGCGGGTTCATCCAGGGCGGCGGCTTTGCCGACGACCTGGATGACGACGTACCCTTCTGAATCCCTTGAACAAACCGCCCTCCTTCGCCGCGGCCCTGCCTGCCGACCCCGAGACCATTGCCCAGGTCTCGGCGGCGTATGACGTCGCGGGCGCGGTCGATCGCGGCGCGTTCGACGATCTCGCGGAATTCATCGGCGCGCTGTGCGAGGTGCCGATCGCGCTGGTCACCGTCATGGACGACCAAATCCACCGCTTCATCGCGCGGCTCGGCACCGATCTGACCGAATCGCCGCGCGCCATCTCCTTCTGCACCCACGCGATGGAAGTGCCCGGCGTGACCGAGGTGCCCGACGCCTCGCTCGATCCGCGCTTTGCCGAAAATCCGCTGGTCACCGGCCCGCTCCACCTGCGCTTTTACGCCGGCGTCCCGCTGGTATCCGCGGAGGGTGTGGCGTTCGGCACCGTCTGCGTCTTCGATACCGAACCCCGCGCCGGGCTGACCGACCTCCAGCGCCAGGGGATGGACGTCGTCGCGCGCGCGGCGCTCGCCCGCCTCGACACCGAGCGCGGCGACCGCGAGGAAACCGTCGCCGCCGCCCGCCGCCGTCACACGCTTGAGGACAGCGAACGCCGCTTCCGCACGCTCGCCGACGCCATGCCGCAAATGGTCTGGTCGACGCTGCCCGACGGCTTCCACGATTATTACAACGCCCGCTGGTACGAATATACCGGCGTGCCCGAAGGTACCACCGACGGCGAGGCGTGGAACGGCGTGTTCCATCCGGACGATCAGGAGCGCGCCTGGGCCCTGTGGCGGCACTCGCTGAGTACCGGCGATCCGTATCAAATCGAATACCGCCTCCGCCACGCCGACGGCACCTATCGCTGGGTGCTCGGCCGGGCGTTGCCGATGCGCGACGCGACGGGCGCGATCACGCGCTGGTTCGGCACCTGCACCGATATCCACGAACAGAAACTGGCGCTGGAGGAGCGCGAAGTGGTCAGCCAGGAGCTGAGCCACCGGATCAAGAACATCTTCGCGGTGATCGCCGGGCTGGTCGGCTTCGCCGCGCGCGGCCGCCCCGAATTCGCCCCGATGGCGACCGACCTGCGACAGCGGATCACCGCGCTCGGCCGCGCGCACGATTTCGTGCGGCCGCACAGCGCCACCTCGCGCCCGACCGCGCGGCAGGACAGCCTGCACGGCCTGCTCGACGAATTGTTCGAGGCTTATCAAGGCCGCGACGACCGGCGCATCCGCATCGAGGGCGATGACGTGGCCGTGGACGATCGCTCGGCCACTCCGCTGGCGCTGCTGTTCCACGAGCTGGCGACCAACGCGACCAAATACGGCGCCTTGTCAAAGGCCGGGGGCACGATCACCGTGCGGATCGCGGCCGACGACGATCATGCCACGACGACCTGGATCGAGCAGGGTGGCCCGCCGATCGCGGCGCCGCCCGCCGGTTCGGGCTTCGGCAGCCAGCTGGTCGAGCTGAGCGCGGTGCGCCAGCTCGGCGGCACGGTGACGCGCGAATGGCGCCCCGATGGGCTGAGCGTGACGGTAACCACCCCGATCGCCTCGTTCAGCCGGCGCTGACGCCGGCGTCGCAGGTCACACCGGCAGCGTCACGACATCCTTGTGCACCGGCGGCACGCCGTCACCCGCCAGTGCGGCCGCCGCCAGGATCGCGGACTCGCTGAACGGCTTGCGGACATAGCCCAGCGCGCCGTCGCCGTTGCCGATCTGCGCGGGGTTGGCGGTGACGAAGACGCAGCGAACGCCGAACTCATGGGTGATGCGCGCGGCGATGTCGGGCCCGGTCGGTCCGTCGCGCAGGTTCACGTCGACAAAGGCGAAACCGCAGGTCGGCGCCGCGGCCAGCGCCGCCTCGCGGTCGGCGGCGATCGCGGTCACGGTATAGCCCGCGTCGGTCAGGATCCGTTCCAGGTCCAGGGCAACGAAGATCTCGTCTTCGACGATCAATGCGGTCTTGGTCATGATCGACAAGGAACCGCCGGTGAGAAAACATGTTCCATGTTAAGCGTTTATCGTCGCCGATCGTTGCGTCACGGCCACACCCCCTGTGGGCGCGACAGCAGGAACACCGCATGCTCCGCCAGCGCGTTGGCGGCGGCGCGCGAGCGGCGGCGGTCGCCCGACAGGAACCAGGCGTCCTCGATCACCACGTCGCGCTTGCGCAGGAACGCACGGAAATCGTCGATCGTCAGGTGATGGATGTTCGGCGTATCGTACCAGCGCTCGGGCAGCGTCCGCGTCACCGGCATCCGCCCGCCCCACAGCAACGACAGCCGCACGCTCCAATGCCCGAAATTGGGGAAGCTGACGAACGCCTTGCGCCCGATCCGCAGCAGATGGTCGAGCACCACGTGCGGCGCCTGCGCGCTCTGCAAGGTCTGGCTGAGGATCGCATAATCGAAACTGCCGTCCGGGTAGCCGTCGAGATCGATGTCGGCATCCCCCTGGATCACCGATAGCCCGCGCGCGACCGCCGCGGCGACATTGCCCGCGTCCAGTTCCAGCCCGCGCGCATCCACCCCTTTACGCGCACGCAGCTCGGCCATCAGCGCCCCGTCGCCACAACCGACATCGAGCACCCGCGCACCCGCCGCGACATGGTCGGCGATGATCGCCAGATCGGGGCGCAGCGTCATGCGCCGCCCCGCAGGAACCCATCCACCACCCGGTTCAATTCGGGAGACTTCAGCAGAAAGGCGTCGTGACCATAAGGACTGCGCAATTCGACGAAGCTCGCCGCCGCCCCTGCCGCATTGAGCGCATGGACGATGCCGCGCGATTCCGCGGTCGGGTACAGCCAGTCGGTGTCGAAGCTGACGAGGCAGAAGCGCGTGGAGCCGCCGCGGAACGCATTCGCCAGCCGCCCGCCATGCTCCTCCGCCAGATCGAAATAATCCATCGCACGGGTGATATAGAGATAGGAATTGGCATCGAAACGATCGACGAACGCGATTCCCTGGTGGCGCAGATAGCTCTCGACCTGGAAATCGGCGTCGAACCCGAACGATTTTGCGCCGTCGGGCGCATCCGGGCGCCCTTGCAAGCGCCGCCCGAACTTGCTGGTAAGCCCGGCCTCCGACAGATAGGTGATGTGCGCCGCCATCCGCGCCACCGCCAGCCCCGCCGCAGGTGGATCGTCATGGCCGTAATAGTCGCCGCCGCGCCACTTGGGGTCCGCCATCACCGCCTGCCGCCCGACCTCGTGAAAGGCGATGTTCTGGGCGGTGTGGCGCGCGGTCGACGCGATCACCACCGCGCTACGCACCCGTTCGGGAAAGGTCGCCGCCCAGGACAGCGCCTGCATCCCCCCCATCGACCCGCCGACCACCGCCGCCAAGCACTCCACCCCGAGATGATCGAGCAGCAGCGCCTGCGCACGCACCATGTCGCGGATCGTGATCACCGGAAACGCCATGCCCCAGGGGCGCCCGGTCGCGGCGTCGATGCTCGCGGGTCCCGCCGATCCCATGCAACTGCCCAGCACGTTGGCGCACACCACGAAATGCCGCGCCGGGTCGATCGGCTTGCCGGGTCCAACCATCCGCGTCCACCACCCCGGCTTGCCGGTTCGCGGGTGCGCCGAGGCGACATGCTGGTCGCCGGTCAGCGCATGGCAGATCAGGACCGCGTTGGAGGTGTCTGCGTTCAGGTCGCCATAGGTCTCGTACGCAACATCGACCCGTTCCAGCCGCGCCCCGCCGTCGAGCGCGAGCGGCCCGAGCGTGACATGGCGCCCGAGGCCGAACCGCTGGTCGTGGAGCATGCCCGGCGTTTAACGGCGTGTGGGCAAGGGGCAAGACCCGCTCCGTCACCCGGGACACGTCCGGGGTGACGAACGACGGCGGCCCCGCTACACCCCGCGACATGACAGCCCCCGCGCCCAAACCCTGGATCCAGGCGATCGCCCCCTACATTCCCGGCCGCTCGACCACCGACGACGGCCGCACCGTCGCCAAGCTGTCGTCGAACGAGAACCCGCTCGGCACCAGCGCCGCGGCGACGGCCGCGTTCGAAGCCGCCGACCGGACGCTGGCGCGCTATCCCGACGCCAGCGCCGCCGACATGCGCGCCGCGATCGCCGCGGCGCACGGGCTCGACCCGGACCGCATCATCTATGGCACCGGCTCCGACGAACTGCTCCACCTCGCGGCGGGCGCCTATGCCGGGGTCGGCGACGAGGTGATCCACGTCCGCTACGGCTTTGCGGTCTACGACATCGCCACTCGCCGCGTCGGCGCGACTCCCGTGGTGGTCCCCGACCGCGACTATGCGACCGACGTCGATGCGATCCTCGCCGCGGTGACGGAGCGGACCCGCGTCGTCTTCGTCGCCAATCCCAACAATCCCACCGGCACCTTCGCCCCGCGCGCCGAGATCGCGCGCCTCCACGCCGGGCTGCCGCGCGACGTGCTGCTCGTCCTCGACCAGGCCTATGCCGAATATCTCGCGCCGCACGAGGACGACGCCGGCCTCGCGCTGGCGATGACCGAGGCGAACGTGCTGGTCACCCGCACCTTCTCCAAGATCCACGGCCTTGCCGCAGAACGGATCGGCTGGGGCTATGCGTGTCCGCAGGTGATCGACGCAATGCACCGCATCCGCGCGCCGTTCAACGTAACGACCGCAGGCCAGGCAGCCGCCATTGCGGCGGTGGCGGACGACGCGTTCGTCGATGCCACCCGCGCGCACAACACCCACTGGCGTACGTGGTTCGAGGGCGAGATCGCGGCACTCGGCAACGCCGGGCTGCGCGCGATTCCGTCCAAGGCGAACTTCGTCCTGATCGTCTTCGAAGGGGCTTTGACCGCGGAGGCCGCGTATAAAGGCTTGATGGACGCGGGCTACATCGTCCGCTGGCTCCCCGGTCAGGGCCTGCCGCACGGCCTTCGCATCACCATCGGCACCGAAGACGAGACCCGCGGC
Source organism: Sphingomonas sp. (assembly GCF_964263785.1). Taxonomy (GTDB): domain Bacteria; phylum Pseudomonadota; class Alphaproteobacteria; order Sphingomonadales; family Sphingomonadaceae; genus Sphingomonas. The sequence goes on along the minus strand of NZ_CAXVWL010000115.1, from coordinate 1,241 downwards.
GTCGCCGCCGCGCTGCGCGCGCTGGTGGAGTCCGCGGCTTGACCCACATCTTCCGTCACCCCGGGCTTGACCCGGAATCCCGCTTGGTCATTGCGTAGGGCGGCCATGCTTCCATTCTCCCGCATCGCCGTCGTCGGCCTCGGCCTGATCGGCTCGTCGGTCGTGCGCGCGGTGCGTGAGGCGATGCCGACGGTGCACCTCACCGGCTACGACGCCGACCCGGATGTCCGCGCCACCGCGCTGCGCCTCGACCTCTGCGACGACATCGCCGACACCCCCGGCGCGGCGGTGATCGACGCCGACCTCGTCGTCCTGTGCGTCCCCGTCGGCGCGATCGGCACGGTCGCGGGCGAGCTTGGCCCCGACCTTCCCGCCGAAGCGATCGTCACCGACGTCGGCAGCTGCAAGGCCGAGGTCGCCCGCGCGCTCGCGCTTGCGCTCCCTACCCACGCAATCGTCCCAGCACACCCCGTCGCGGGCACCGAGCGCAGCGGCCCCGAAGCGGGCTTCGCGACGCTGTTCCATGGCCGCTGGTGCATCCTCACCCCGCTCGAAGGCACGCCCGAGGTCGCGACCGAACGCGTTGCCGAATTCTGGCGGCGTCTTGGCGCGGAAGTCGAGCGGATGGACCCCGACCACCACGACCGCGTGCTGGCGATCACCAGCCACCTCCCCCACCTCATCGCCTACACCATCGTCGGCACCGCCAGCGACCTGGAGGAGGTGACGCAGAGCGAGGTCATCAAATATTCGGCCGGGGGTTTTCGCGACTTCACCCGCATCGCCGCGTCCGACCCGACGATGTGGCGCGACGTCTTCCTTACCAACCGCGAGGCGGTGCTGGAAATGCTCCAGCGCTTCAGCGAGGACCTCAGCCAGCTCCAGCGCGCGATCCGCTGGGGCAAGGGCGACGAGCTGTTCGACCTCTTCACCCGCACCCGCGCGGTCCGGCGATCGATCGTCGAGCAGGGCCAGGACGACGCAAGGGAGGATTTCGGGCGGTCGCATTGAGCCAGCGATCGTCGTCGGACAGCCCCAGACGATAGTCAGTTCACGGCCCACTCCCGGCGATGACGGCAGGCAAAGCCGCCGCTGCGCCAGGTGTCAGAACCGCTCGAGGCTGTTGAAAAACGGCTGCTTGCGACGGTGTCGAGGGCGTGATTCACTCCTGCAAGGCGGTAGGGGGATCACGGACATGATGGGTCGGCAGGTGGCACAGGGCGCGCTGTTCTACGGTTTTC
>NZ_CAXVWL010000114.1:0-4295 GCF_964263785.1 Sphingomonas sp. | reverse complement strand
CCTGAAGCCCATCTACATGATCGACGAGCACCCCCTCCCCTGGCTCGCGCCGATGCTGAACGGCGTCGAGCACGCCAACTTCTTCGAACAGCGCGCGACCGAATATTCGAAGGCCGCGACCAAGGGTCAGTGGAACGACGTATGGGACTCGTTCGACAAGCGCCAGACGGCGAAGAAGGGAGTGCCGGCCGCGAACGAGGATCTGCAGATCGAGGGCGACATGTTCTCGGCGGCTGGAGTCGCGGCGGAGTGATTTTTTAAGAGGTAGAAAGGGCGTATAATGGGACCGTAAGTACAGAATTTTACGCGCGTGAAAACGGGCAGTCGTACACAGACATAACTCAACCCTGAATCGGAAAACCGACAGCTAGTAGGTTCGCTCTCGCGATTTGCATGAAAAATGAACGCGCCAGAGATTACAATCAGTTAGAACGTGAGGCGCTCCATGGAAACCTTAACTTTCTGGCTGCACATGGATGAGGAGTATATGTGGAGGTGGCATTGCTTTGACGCAAATCGCCTCCTCGTTGCTCGTTCAGCTAAGAGCTACTTCAGCTGTAACGAAGCCAAGGCAGCCATATCGGCTGTCAAGGCGCGAATGATCCAAGTAGCAGCCGCATAAAGAGCGAGCGGTCGGCAACGACCGCTCGCTTTGGCGTATTGAGCAGTATGATCAAGTGAGATGCCTTGCATAGCGCCCCTCACCGACCCTAAGATCCCGCTATGTTCCCTGCCGACCCGCTCAACGCCCACATCGACCTCCTCGCCACCGCGCGCGGCAAGCGGTTCGGTACGGTCCTCGCCGATCCGCCGTGGCAGTTCCAGAACCGCACCGGCAAGGTCGCGCCCGAGCACAAGCGGCTCAATCGCTACGGCACGATGACGCTGGACGAGATCTGCGCGCTGCCGGTCGCCGACGTTGCGGCCGATCCGGCGCACCTCTACCTATGGGTGCCGAACGCACTGCTGCCCGAGGGCATGCGGGTGATGGAGGCGTGGGGCTTCCGCTACATCTCCAACATCGTCTGGCACAAGGTGCGGAAGGACGGCGGCTCGGACGGGCGCGGCGTCGGCTTCTACTTCCGGAACGTCACCGAGCTGCTGCTGTTCGGCGTACGCGGCAAGAACGCGCGCACGCTCGCGCCCGGTCGCAGCCAGGTCAACATGATGCAGACTAGGAAGCGCGAGCACAGCCGCAAGCCCGACGAGCAGTACGACATCATCGAGGCGTGCAGCTGGGGCCCGCGCCTGGAAATGTTCAGTCGCGGCACCCGCAAGGGCTGGACGGTGTGGGGCAACCAGGCGGACGAGAGCTACAAGCCGACCTGGGATACCTACGCCCACAACAGCGCGGTCGCAGAGGCGGCGGAGTAGCCTACTCCTCCGACGGCAATTCCTCGGCGGCTGCCACCTGCGCGGACGACGGATCGCCGTCATCGACGTACAACGCCGGCTTGATCGCGAACGTCAGCACCGGGCAACCGCCCCCGCCGCCACCCTCGATGCGTGGTAGCAGCTTGTCGCGATGCGTGGTCGATGCGCCGTAGGACGCGCCTTTGCCGAGCGATTTAAAGATTGTCTGTAGTTCGCTACCCCGCGTCACGATCACGCCCACGTCGATCGCGCGCAGGTCGAACAGCAGCCGAAAATTGTTGAGATCTCGATCAAAGAACGGATCCTTGTTATTCCACTCGACTTCAAGCGCCACCCGCCCTTTCAAGCAGTCGATCTTGTGCGTCGGGCTGGCGAACGTCTCGTCGTCGAGCTGGATCGCGGTGCGGAACAGCTTCTCCTTCCAGCCACGCGCATAGAACCCACCGTCGATCTGCGAGGCGATCGGCGACTTGGCGCCGCCCGCCGCCTGAACCTCCGACCGCAGCAGGCGAAAACCACGCAGTACCTCGATGATCTCCGCCCATTCCTCCGGACATGCGGTAGTCAGGACGCCGGCAGCGTTCCGCCATTCGTCCACATGGTAGCGCTCGCGGAGATCGTCGGGAACAAGGTGAAGCGTCGACACCAGTCCATGATGAAGCCCCAACGGTCGCGACGCAACCGCTCACCCCCTACGTTTAATTACGTTCGTTCGACCGAGCTTAACCCAAAGCGCGGAAAGCAGAGAGCATGCTTCCCTCTGCGCGCCTCTTCCGCAGCCGTTGGGCCGCGCTGCTCTGGGCAGGCGGCATCGTCTGGTTCGCGGTCGACTTCGCTCAATCGCAAGTGACCGAAGCCGCGCCGACCAATGCCGCCGCATCTGACCGATCGAGCATGAACGAGGCGGAACTCGAGTCGCTGTCGAACGCGCTCACCCTTTAACTCACCGCGCCCGACGGACGGGCGCGTGGAAGTCGGGATCCTTGCCCGCGATCCAGCGCAGGAACCGCAATATGTCGGGGTGCGCCCGCAAATCCGCCGGGTCGGCGTACGCCCGCGCCAGTTCGGCGTTAGGCAGCGTCGCGTGAATGGTACGGTGGCAGATCGGGTGCACGGGCGCGGTGACGCGGCCGCCCTCGCTCTTGGGGACGAGATGGTGCCATTCCACCCGCGCGCCCAGCGGCCGCTCGCATAGCGCGCACCGCTGATCGACGGCGGCGCGGGCGGCGAGCACCTCCGCCGCCGCCAGCCCCGCCTTGCGCTTCACCCGACCCTTCATTCCCGCAATATGGGGATCGGGACCGGGCGCCACGAGGGCGGACGTTCCCTATTAAACGCCCGCCCGTCAGTACGTTAGAAGTGGAACACCGCGCCCGCCATCGGGCGGAAGCTGTCGGCGTTGCCGAACGTCGACACCTCGACGCGGAAGCGCACGCCGGCATTGCCGGTCAGGCCGCTCAGGCCGATGTCCTTCGGGCCGACCTCAGCGCCGACACCGTAGCTCACCGCGTGAAAGTCGGGGCTGTTCTTGCCGAAACGGTCGAAATTGACCCACTGATAGCCGACTTTGCCGTAGAACAGGCCGCTCTCGCCCGCGCGGAATCCGAAGCGACCGGCTGCGCCGTACTCCCAGTCGATGTCGCCCGAGAAGCCCTTGGCGGCATTGCCCTCGACGCCGACGAACACGGGACCGAGCGGCACGTTGACGCCCACTACGCCCTGCACCAGGCCGCCGTCGAGCTTGTTGCCTTGCGGACCGACGGCGGGGATGCCGTGACCCGGGCGGCGGTCGAAGCCCTCCCAGCCGCCCATCACCGCGACGTAAGGGTCGAGGCCGAACGCGCGGGTGCCATCCGGCGCCGTGGCGGGCGCGTCGCTGGCGGACGCAGGGGCGGTATTGCCGGCCATGTCCTGCGCGAAGGCGGGGACGGAAATGGTCGCCGCAGCCAGCGTCGCGGCAGCGAGGGTAAGCTTCAACATGAGGGAAATGACCTTCTTGATTTCGGGTGGCTGGCGAACGACCAAGCCGTCGTCCAGGCCGGTGAGAAGCGATCAGCTCTCCGTTAGTTTCGTCTTTTCATACGTTTACCCGAGCAATCTTGAACGTGTCGCAGCGCAGCAACGGTTCCTGTCACCGCGATGAACAAAGCATGGCAGTATCGTGGCGTCTTCTGGGCGAGGTCGGCGCGCTACGCCGTCGCTAGTACCGCTATCCGGCCGAGAACACCCATTACTGCCGCGCACGTTATTGCTCGCCCCCGTGCCCCAGCGCCTTGGTGCGGATCATCGACAACGCGGCGCGGCTCTCCGCCTGTTTAGAGTTGGGGCACCGTGGCCGCCCGACGGTCGAACCGAACAGCCAAGATGCACCCGTCTACGCATCGATACGCCGCCGACCCGATAACCGGCATGGTTCGCCGACGGCGCCACGCCTCACGGCCTCAGCGCAACGTCATCCTGGTCGCTGGTCGTGTCCTTGCCGTCGTCGTCCGTCTCGTCCTCGCCGGCGTCGAAATCATCCTGGGCGTCGTCCTCGTCCATGTCGTCCTCGTCCATGGTGACGGAGGCGTCGGCCTCGCCGACCTCCTCGGAGTCAATGTCGAGCTCGTCGATATTCTCGTCCTCGGCATCATCCTCGCCCAGGTCGGGATCGAGGTCGGTCAGTACCACGCCGTCGGTCGGGCCGTTGCGCGTCGCCTCCAAGATTTCGGCGCGCTGGCTCTCGTCGTAGCCCTCCTCGTCGTACCCGTCGTCGCCCGTGCCCATGCCAGGAACCTGGTGTCCGCCCATCTCATGTCTCCTTCGGGAGAGCGAACGGCGGGCGCGGAGCCGGGTTCCGTCAGGCGCCGAACAGCCGCCCGCGCTCGGTCCAGCCGATCGCGACCAGCGACAGCAACCCGACGACCAGGAACCCCGCGATC
>NZ_CAXVWL010000113.1:0-4579 GCF_964263785.1 Sphingomonas sp. | reverse complement strand
GCCCGTCCAGAAACAACCCTGCCGATGCCGCCACACGCTTCTGCGTGAACAGCCCCCGCATCCGCACCTTCACATCGCGTAGCGATGACGCCCAAAGCTCCAGCGTCGTCTCGATCGATGCACCCGTCATCCACGGTCTCCTGCCATGGAGACCCATTGATTCAGAGTTAGATGAAATGCGCAACTGTAATGCTAGTAAAGCCAATGCGGGCTGCGCAGGATATATCGTGCATTAAGCTGGAGCGACCAAGCGCAATGCGAAGTGTCACCGGCTCATGCTCCGTAGTCATGGCTAAGCGCGTGCTTCCATGTCCGCAATCGGCCAATCACGGCCACTCACTCTACTCTTCCTCGCGGCAGGCTCGGCAGCGGCGCGGCAAAGCCGCGCCATGCGACAACTATTCTAGTGGCAAAGCGTTAACGGGACGACAACAGAACAAACCCCGCGGCTTGCGCCGCGGGGTCCGTCGACCGGGTCGGTGTCGCGGCTCGCGCCGCTTCCCCGCCCGCCGTCCGGGCTTTCGCCGTCTCAGGGTTAGCTTGCGCTAAACCTGTGCCGCTCAGCCCATAATCTCCTGTTCGAGCTTCTTGGCCATTTCCTCGATGTTCTCCGGTGGCCAGCCCGGGATTTCCATCCCGAGGCGCAGCCCCATCGACGACAGCACTTCCTTGATCTCGTTCAGCGACTTGCGCCCGAAATTGGGTGTCCGCAGCATCTCGGCCTCGGTCTTGCCGACCAGATCGCCGATGTAGATGATGTTGTCATTCTTCAAGCAGTTCGCCGAGCGCACCGATAGCTCCAGCTCGTCGACCTTCTTAAGCAGATAGCGGTTGATCTGCTGCGTATCGCCGGTGATCTCGCCACCCTGCGGGGCCGCGACCGCATGGCCGATCGGGGCCGAGCGCGGCGCGGAACTGTCGTCGAAGTGGACGAACAGCGCGAGCTGGTCCTGCAGGATACGCCCGGCATAGCCGACCGCGTCCTCTGGCGTCACCGTGCCGTCGGTCTCGACGCTCAGCGTGAGGCGGTCATAGTCGAGATCCTGCCCGACGCGGGTCGGGTCGACCTTGTACGACACCTGCCGGACCGGCGAGTACAACGCGTCGACCGGGATCAAGCCGATCGGCGCGTCGGCCGGGCGGTTGGCGGTCGCGGGGACATAGCCCTTCCCGATGTCCGCGGTCAGCTCCATGTTGAGCGTCGCGCCTTCGTCGAGGTGGCACAGCACCAGGTCCTTGTTCAGCACCTCGATGTCGCCGCTGACCGCGATGTCGCCGGCCTTCACTTCGCCGGGGCCGGTCGCCGACAGCTGGAGCCGCTTCGGCCCCTCGCCCTGCATCCGCAAAGCGATCTGCTTCACGTTCAGGACGATGTCGGTCACGTCTTCACGCACACCCGCAAGCGACGAGAACTCGTGCAACACGTTCTCGATCTTGATCGAGGTCACCGCCGCACCTTGCAGCGACGACAGCAGCACCCGGCGCAGCGCATTGCCGAGCGTCAGCCCGAAGCCGCGCTCCAAGGGCTCGGCAACGAACGTCGCCTTGCGCTTGCCATCGCCGCCCTTCTTCTCGAGCGCGCTGGGCTTCTTCAGTTCTTGCCAGTTCTTTGCGTTGACAGACAAGCTGTGTCCCCTGAGTTGGGCCGATAGCTGGGGAAGCGACGGCCGTGGGTAAAACGCGTCCGCTCGTCAGCGGCGCGCGGAAGTCGTCAGACCCGGCGGCGCTTCGACGGGCGCACGCCGTTGTGCGGGATCGAGGTCACGTCGCGGATCGAGGTGATCTGGAAGCCGACCGCCTGGAGCGCGCGCAGCGCCGATTCGCGGCCCGAGCCGGGGCCCTTGACCTCGACCTCGAGGGTGCGGACGCCGTGCTCGGCGGCCTTCTTGCCCGCGTCCTCGGCTGCGACCTGCGCGGCGTAGGGCGTGGACTTGCGGCTTCCCTTGAACCCCATCGTACCGGCCGAGGACCACGAGATCGCGTTCCCTTGGGCATCGGTGATGGTGATCATGGTGTTGTTGAAGCTGGCATTGACGTGGGCGACGCCCGACGTGATGTTCTTGCGCTCGCGCTTTTTGATGCGCTGAGGTTCGCGTGCCATGAGGAATTCCTGACCTTGGTTCTTCTAAGGGCCCGGCGAGCGGCGGAAGGTGAGCCTAAGGTGAGGCCAACCCGCTCCGCTCCAACCCGGCCTGCGTGCCGATAAGTCGCGAAAAGCGCTTACTTCTTCTTGCCGGCGATCGGCTTGGCCTTGCCCTTGCGGGTGCGCGCGTTGGTGTGCGTCCGCTGGCCGCGGACCGGCAGGCCGCGACGGTGGCGAAGACCGCGGTAGCAGGCGAGGTCCATCAGGCGCTTGATATTCATCGCGGTCGTGCGGCGCAGATCGCCCTCGACCTGATGATCGGCGTCGATCGTCTCGCGGATATGGAGAACTTCCTGGTCGGTCAGGTCCTGGACCCGCGCGGTCTCGGGGATGCCGAGCTTGGCGGTGATCTGCTTGGCCTTGGTCGATCCGATGCCGTGGATATAGGTCAGCGCGATCACCACGCGCTTGTTGGTCGGGATGTTGACCCCCGCAATACGTGCCATGAATTATATACTCCTAGCTCCACAGGGCGGGCATGGCTGCACGACACCCCATATCGACGCGTTAGTCCCGAACGCAGGATTGCGGCGCGCGCAAACAAGCGCCGCCGGAACCGGTGTGATCGGGATGGGGCTCAAGTAAGAGCGCGCGAACGTGGTGTCAAGCGATCGGTTCCCGCCTCGCGCGCAGAACGCTCCACCGACGCAGCGCCACCGCGAACCAGATCAACTCGACCGCGCCGAACGGCCAGGCCCCCTGGAGAAAGCCGTAGGCGGACCCCATCAGGCATCCGATCGCGAACAGCAGCGTCCACACGGGCGCGCGGTCCTCCAGCATGTAGCACACGAGCATGAAGGTGACCGCGAACAGGCCGAAGAGAGTGAGCGCATCCATCGCGGTTGCCGATACGCGACGGCCGGTGGGGATGCCAGCGTCGCGGCAATCCCGGGCTGGCATGCGCGTGCGCGACATGGCAGGGGACCACGATGGCCAACTCCACCCTTCCCGCCGCCGGCGGTGCGCCGATCGCGCTTGGCGCCATCGCGGGCGCACTGATCGGCTTCTTCGCGGGCGAGACGACGATCGGCTTCCTGGTCGGGCTGACCGCAGGCGTGGCGCTGGCGATCCTGATCTGGCTGCGGAGTCGATAGCTACTCCGGCCTGCCCATTCGCCAGACCACCCGGCCGATCACTTCGATAGCTCCCGCAGGTACGGGGGAGGCCACCGGGTTGTCGCTGGTGGCGACCAGACCCGCGGACGTTCTCGCGACTCGCTTCACCATGACCGCGCCGTCGACGCGGATGACGTAGATCGCGGATCTGGCCTTCGGCGACCTGTCGGCTTGATCGACGACCAGGTGATCGCCGTCGCGCAAGGCGGGCTCCATCGAACTGCCACGGACGCGGATCACCCCCGCCTGCCCCGCGCGCAGCCCCAGATCGCGCGCCAGCGCTTCCGGGAGCGTCTCGGTGCCGATCGCAACGTCGTCGTCGACCTGCGCGCCCGGCCCCGCCGATGCCGCAACGTCGAGCCGTGGCACGCGAAAGATCGCGCGCGCCGGCTCGCCTCCGAGCGCCGCATCCTCGACCCCGAACACGTCCGCCAGCAACCGCCGGTCGCGCTCCGCCAGCACCCGCGGGGTGCCGCGTGCGACGAATTGCTGGAGATAGGCCGGGTTGCGCCGGAGCATCGCCGACAGCGCCGCCAGGCTGTGCCCGCGCGCCTGCGCCAGCGCTACCAGCGCGTGTCTCTGATCGGCAGACATGCCGTCTTCTACATCTAGGAAAAGTCCTAGACAAGTTGGAACGGGCGGAACAGATCGCGAACATCGTTGGAGAATCGATGAGGCGAATGGTGGCGACATTGATGGAGATCGGCCGGTATCTGCGCGAGACGGGAATGCCGGAAACCAAGTTCGGACGCCTCGCAGTGCGCGATCCGCGGCTGGTCGGCGACATGCGCCGCGGGCGCCAGCTCGGCACGCGCATGGCGGCGCGGGTCGACCGCTTCCTGGCGGAGTCGCGGCCATGAGCGCCGGCACGAAACTGGCGCGGGCGCTGCTGGCGACGGCGGCGGCGGCGGGATGCGCGGTACGGATCGTGTCGGCGACCGAGCGATCCTGGGCGAGTGCGACCTTCGTCGGCGCGCGCCATGCCCTGAGCGTGGAAGGCGTCGATTCGGCGGCGCTGGACGGGTGGCTGTCGGCGCTCCACGACGCCGATCTCGTGCTGCCCGGGCACATGGTCGCCGACGTGTCGGTCGAGCGGTGCGACGGCGGCGCCCGGGTGACGGCGCTGACGCTGGTCGCGGCCTGAGAGTCCGTTGCAAACTCGCGAAAGAGCGAGTTTCGGGGCGGGGCCCGGGCCCCCCCCCCCCCCGGCCCCCCCCACCGGAAGCCCGGGGGGGGCCGGGGGGGGGGGGGGGGGGGGGGGCGCCAAAACCCCGCCCCGCCCGTTTTAAAAAAAACAGGGCAGCCGAAGCCCGGGGGGGGA
>NZ_CAXVWL010000112.1:0-47283 GCF_964263785.1 Sphingomonas sp. | reverse complement strand
GATGAAGGCGATCAGGTGACCGGCACCGGGTGGGCCGAGCTGCGCGACGATGGCTGGCTCGAAGGCGAAATCGCCTATGACAATGGCGACGACACCTCCTTTATCGCCAAACCATGGCCTTTTTCAGCAGCCTGCTAAGCGCTAGGCTCACCTCAGTTGCTTATGCTCTCCCTCTGGCGGAGAATGGAACAGCGGCTTACCCTTCCACTATGCCCGACCTCGACCACCCCCAGCATCGAACCCCTTTGCTCATCCTTGCGCTGGTGATTGGCTTGGCCATTTCGATCGGAGAAAGAGCTATCTTCGCGGTAGCTCTGGGCCGGCAGGTAGATGTGAGCGAAATTGATGTGCTCGTCATGAACTCTGTCCTTACCGCGATCCCGTTCCTTGCCCTTGCGCTAAGGGCATCAAAGCGGTTTGCACCTTGGGCCTTTGCTCTCACCTCTACCGTCGCATTGCGTTGGTGGTGGCTCGCGAAGGGTATTGCTTACCAAAAGGCTCCCGACGGGTCCGGAGTGGACATGTTCGGAGCGCTTATCATGCTGCTCTCACCGTTCGCCATTACGGCCGTGGCGTTTGCCATAGATCGAATCGTCTGGCGGCGTACAAGCGACAGCTGAGCACCAAGGCCGCCCCTCGTGGTGCCAATAGTCCAGGGCTGACACACCCCCGCCCCTAGCCTACATGCCGCCTCCTATGCCCAAACCCGCCCCCCGCACCCCCGCGCGCGCCGCCGCGCGGCTCGCCGCCGTCCAGGCGCTGTACCAGCACGAGATGGAGGGCACCGCGATGCCGGTCCTCCTTCACGAATTCCACAATCACCGAATCGGCGCGACGATCGAGGACGTCGCATATGCCGACGCCGACATCGACTTCTTCGACGACCTGGTCACCGGCGCGCACGCGCGGGCGGACGAGATCGACGCGCTGATCGCGGGCAAGCTCGCGACCGGCTGGACCCTCGCCCGCCTCGACAAGCCGATGAAGGCGATCCTGCGCGCCGGCACCTACGAGCTGCTCGCCCGCGCCGACGTGCCGGTGGGCGCGGTCATCACCGAATACGTCGACGTCGCCCACGCCTTCTTCGACCGCCGCGAGGTCGGGTTCGTCAACGGTTTGCTCGACGGGATCGCCAAAGGCGTACGGGGGTGAGGGTGCTTGGCCACCCCCAGGAACAACGCTTATCCGCAGAGATCGCGCGAGAGATCATCGCGATCACGGACGTTGACGAACGTCGGATCGCGCGTATCGAATATCGCGAACAGATCATCGGCTACCGCCTGCAGGCGCGTCGACTGCAGGGCTTTGCGAGACTGGCCGACGCTTCGCCAAATTCGGCGGCGGGTCGCTGCTGACGACTACCTTACTGCTGCTGGTAAACGGCAAAGCTCCGTGGTCAGTGACGGTAACGGCAGTGATCGCCTTGCTCCTGTTTCTCGGCTGCACTATCTTATGGATGGTGCTAGAACAGAGTGTAGCGATACGCGAGCTGACGGCGGAGCGTTTCGAAGCGGTGCTGAAGGAAACCGAGCGATGAATATCGATACGGACCTCGTCCTGATGATTGCATGGATGATCATTGTCGCCTGGGCGATAGGGTTGAGTGGTCTTTTCACCGCCTATCGCCGAAGCGAACGAGCGTTTGACCGCGACATGGAGCGGCATCGCCGCTGACCGAGGCTGATTTCCTCGCGGTCCTCCGCACGCTCCTGCTTCATCCCGGCGCGCGCGGACTGACGGACGACACCGCGACCCTCGCTGGCCTCGTCGTAACCACCGACACCCTCGTTGAGGGCATCCACTTCCTTGCCCGCGACCCACCGCAAGACGTCGCGTGGAAGCTCCTAGCCACCAACCTGTCCGATCTCGCCGCCAAGGGCGCGCTGGTCGAGGGCATCCTGCTCAACTATCCGATTCGCGACGACGCCTGGGACCGCGCCTTCCTTGCGGGGTTCGGGGAGGCGCTCCGCTCCTTCGACGCGCCGCTGATCGGCGGCGACACCGTGTCGCTCCCCGCCGGAGCGCCGCGCGTCCTCACCCTCACCGCGTTCGGCCGAGATGCCGCCGCTCCGTCCCGAAGAGATGCGAAAGCGGGCGACATCCTGTGGGTCACCGGCACGATCGGCGACGCAGGGGCGGGCCTTGCCATCGCACAGGGCGCCCCCGACTCGCCTGCGCTCCTCGCCGCCTACCGCCGTCCCGCCCCGCGCCTCGCCGAAGGCCGCGCGCTCGCGCCGCATGTCCACGCGATGATGGACGTGTCCGACGGCCTGCTCCTCGACGCACAGCGGATGGCGGCGGCGAGCGGCCTCGCGATCGCGATCGACCTCGCCGCCGTCCCCCTGTCCGATGCGTACCGCGCGTACGGCGGCACCCCGCTCGACGCCGCAACCGCGGGCGACGACTACGAGCTCCTGTTCGCCGCAGCCCCCGGCTTTGCGCCGCCGGTTCCCGCCACCGCGGTCGGCCGCTTCGCGCACGGGGCGGGCCTGACGCTTCACGAGTCCGGCTCGTCCGTAGCGCTTCCCCCCAAACTCGGCTTCCAGCACGCTTGCGCATCCCCCGTGCCCTGATAGGTTCCCGCATCCGACGACGACCGGCACACCGGCGTCGCGTCCACAAGAGGGGATGAGAACGGCATGACGACAGTGTACCTCGCGATGCTCTGCGGCGTGATCGCGGTGCTCTACGGCTTCGTGACCAGCCGCCAGGTGCTCGCCGCACCCGCGGGCGACGCGAAGATGCAGGACATCGCCGCGGCCATTCAGGAAGGCGCCAAGGCGTATCTCGGCCGCCAATACACCGCCATCGGCGTCGTCGGCGCGGTCGTCGCCGTCATCCTGTTCTTCGCGCTGGGTTCCTTGAGCCTCGCCGGCTTCCTGATCGGCGCGATACTGTCGGGCGTCGCGGGCTATGTCGGCATGAACATCTCGGTGCGCGCCAACGTCCGCACCGCGGAGGCCGCGCGGACCTCGCTCCAGGGCGGCCTCACCATCGCCTTCCGCTCGGGCGCGATCACCGGCATGCTGGTGGCGGGGCTCGGGCTCCTCTCGATCGCGGGCATCTTCTGGTATCTCGTCCAGGTCCAAGGCCATGCGCCCGCCGACCGCGAGATCGTCGAGGCCTTGACCGCACTCGCGTTCGGCGCGTCGCTCATCTCGATCTTCGCGCGGCTCGGCGGCGGCATCTTCACCAAGGCGGCCGACGTCGGCGCCGACCTGGTCGGCAAGGTCGAGGCGGGTATCCCCGAGGACGACCCCCGCAACCCCGCGGTGATCGCGGACAATGTCGGCGACAATGTCGGCGATTGCGCCGGCATGGCCGCCGATCTGTTCGAGACCTACGTGGTCACGATCGGCCTGACGATGGTGTCGATCGCGCTGCTCGTTCCGAACGCCGACCGGCTCTTCCAGCTGATGGCGCTGCCGCTGCTCGTCGGCGGGGTGTGCATCATCACCTCGATCATCGGCACCTACATGGTCCGGCTAGGGCGCGGGCAGTCGATCATGGGCGCGCTCTACAAGGGCTTCTGGACGACGACGCTGCTCGCGGTCCCGGCGATCTGGGCAGCGACCTATTACTGCCTCGGCGATCTGAGCCAGGTGGTCAGCGCCTCGGCGTTCCTCGACACCGGCACGACCGCACTCGGCGGCGAGACGGTGGCGGCGGCGACCGGCGAGCTCAGCTTCACCGGCTGGAACCTGTTCTGGTGCATGATGATCGGGCTGGGCGTCACCGGGCTGCTCGTCTGGATCACCGAGTACTACACCGGCACCAACCACCGCCCGGTCCAGTCGATCGCCAGAGCGTCGGAGACCGGCCACGGCACCAACGTCATTCAGGGCCTGGCGATCAGCCTCGAATCGACCGCGCTGCCGACGCTCGTCATCGTCGTCGCGGTAATCGCGACCTACCAGTTGGCAGGGATCATCGGCGTCGCCTTTGCGGCGACCTCGCTGCTGGCGCTCGCCGGAATGGTCGTCGCGCTCGACGCCTACGGTCCGGTCACCGACAACGCCGGCGGCATCGCCGAGATGGCGGGGCTGCCCGACGACGTCCGCCACCGCACCGACGCGCTCGACGCGGTCGGCAACACCACCAAGGCGGTGACCAAGGGCTATGCCATCGGCTCGGCCGCGCTTGCCGCATTGGTGCTGTTCGGCGCGTACACGACCGACCTCGAACGCTACAAGGACGCGCTCGGGCTGACCGCCCCGGTCAATTTCTCGCTCAGCAGCCCTTATGTCATCGTCGGGCTCCTGTTAGGCGCGCTGCTCCCCTACCTGTTCGGCGCGTTCGGCATGACCGCGGTCGGCCGCGCGGCGGGCCACGTCGTCGAGGACGTCCGCGCGCAGTTCCGCGACAATCCCGGCATCATGGCCGGCACCAGCCGCCCCAACTACGCCCGCACCGTCGACATCGTCACCCGCGCCGCGATCCGCGAGATGATCGTGCCCTCGTTGCTGCCGGTGCTGTCGCCGATCGCAGTCTACTTCATCATCGCCGCGGTCGCGGGCAAGGAACAGGGCTTCGCCTCGCTCGGCGCGATGCTGCTGGGCGTGATCGTCTCCGGCCTGTTCGTCGCGATCTCGATGACCAGCGGCGGCGGCGCGTGGGACAACGCCAAGAAGTATATCGAGGACGGCCATCACGGCGGCAAGGGCTCCGAAGCGCACAAGGCCGCGGTCACCGGCGACACCGTCGGCGACCCGTACAAGGACACGGCAGGACCTGCGGTGAACCCGATGATCAAGATCGCCAACATCGTCGCGCTGCTACTGCTGGCAGCCCTGGCTGGCAGCGGCTCCTAGAGCAGTGCGACCGGACGGCGGACGGGCGGGACGTAGTTCCCACTCGATCCGGCCGACGGCGCAGCTTCGCTGCGACGCCCCTGCTATCCCCTGTCCCCCTGACCTCCGTTGCCCCTTGCCCCCTTGCTCCCGGTAAGGAACCTCCTTACCTTCGCCCTATGATCCACTCGCGCATCACCTCCAAATCGCAGACAACCGTACCGCTCGCCGTACGGCGCGCGCTCGGCGTCAAGCCCGGCGACACCCTGTCCTATGCCATAGAGAATGGCCGCGTTTTACTGACCCGAGCCGATGCGACCGTGCCTGCGGATCCCTTCATCGCCAATTTCTCGACCTTTACCGAATGGGCGACCGAGGCTGACGAAAAGGCCTATGCCGATCTTTGACGCGGGCACGATCGTCCGCGTCCCCTTTCCTTACACCGATGGCGAGCGAGTTCAGTTCCGCCCTGCGTTGATCGTCTCTCGCGTCCCACTTGGGCCGGAGGGCAAGCAGTTCTGGGCGGTAATGATCACCAGCGCAGCCAATCGCGGTTGGCCGGACGATATTGCGATCGAAGGCGACTACGCAGAGGTGGGACTCACTGCCCCTTCGGTGATTCGCCCGCATAAGGTGGCCACGCTCGATGGCGATCATGCGACATTGCTTGGCCGCCTCGATCCGGAACGCCTTGCCGCGGTAATGTCGCATATCCGTTGCATCTTGGTGTGAGCGAACCTTTTTTTGAACTGCAGAATGGGCCCGGAATAGGTACATCCGCACCGGATGTATTCTTTGCTGTCGTTCCCCGTCCGACCCTGTTTTAACCCGCGAAGCCTCCGAAACGGAGGTGAAGCCGCACGTGCATTCGGTTCACTCTCGCCCGCATGCACAATCATCCCGGCAATCAGCTCTTCTACGGCGATAATCTCGCGGTCCTGCGCGCGCATGTCGCCGATGCCAGCGTCGACCTGATCTATCTCGATCCGCCGTTCAACTCGAACGCCACCTACAACATCCTGTTCAAGTCTCCCACCGGCGCCTCCGCCGACGCGCAGATCGCGGCGTTCGAGGATAGCTGGCACTGGAACGAGACTGCTGAATCCGCCTTCGATCAAGTCGCGCGCAGCGGCCATACCAAGGCGTTCGACCTCCTGAACGCGATGCGCGCCTTTCTCGGCGACAACGACATGATGGCCTATCTGGCGATGATGGCGGTCCGCTTGCTCGAGCTCCACCGCGTCCTCAAACCCACCGGCAGCCTCTATCTCCACTGCGATTCGACCGCCTCGCACTACCTCAAGCTCGTGCTCGACAGCGTGTTCGGCGCGGATCGTTACCGCAACGAGATCATCTGGAAGCGCACCACCGCGCACAGCGACGCGGCGCGCTGGGGCCGCAACGCCGACACCATCCTGTTCTATGCGCGCACCGCGAATGCCGCATGGAACACGCAACATGCCGCCTACGATGCCGATCATGCCGCACGCTTTCGCAATGCCGACACCGACGGGCGCCGCTGGACCGACGACAATCTCACCGCCAAGGGGCTGTCGGGCGGCGGCTACACCTACGCCTACAAGGGGGTGACGTCGCTCTGGCGCATGCCGCTCGAGACGATGAAGCGGCTCGACCGGGAAGGGCGATTGCACTTCACCCGGGCCGGCGGCATCCGCCTGAAGCGCTACCTCGACGAGGCCAAGGGCATGCCGATGCAGGCGCTATGGACCGATATCCCCGCGCTCAACTCGCAGGCGCAGGAACGGTTGGGCTACCCCACCCAGAAACCCCTTGCGCTCCTCGAACGCATCATCGCCGCGTCGTCGAACGAAGGCGATGTCGTCCTCGATCCGTTCTGCGGCTGCGGCACCGCGATCCACGCCGCGCAGAAGCTCGGGCGCCAGTGGATCGGCATCGACGTCACTCACCTCGCGATCTCGCTCATCGAAAAGCGGATGCGCGACGCATTCCCCGGCATCGCCTTCACCGTCGAGGGCACGCCGCGCGACCTGGCGTCGGCCGAGGACCTGGCGCTGCGCGACAAATACCAGTTCCAATGGTGGGCGGTGTCGATGGTCGACGCGCTGCCGTTCGGCGGCAAGAAGAAGGGCGCCGACGGCGGCATCGACGGCATCATCTATTTCGACGACCTCGACCCCGCGACCGGCACGATGAAGAAACTGCGCGCGATCGTCTCGGTCAAGGGCGGGCTGAAACCCTCGGTGACGATGGTCGAAACGCTCGCCGCGACGATCGAGCGCGAGAAGGCACCGATCGGCGTCCTGCTGATGAACGCGCTCCCCACCCGCGAGATGGAGCGCCGCGCCGCCGCGGTCGGCGTCTACCGCGACGGCGTCGACGCGCCCTTCCCGCGGCTCCAGATCATCACGCTGGCCGAACTGTTCCAGGGCAAGCGCCCGCGCATCCCCAACGTCGACCGCACCGCCCTGCGCCGCGCTGCAACCGAGGACGGCGGACGGCAGAAGACGTTGCTTTAGGACTGTCCTACACGCCGCGACGCTGCCAGTACCTGCCCGACGCTCTTTGCCATTGCCGCAGCCTGTCCCAATCCCCACCTGCATCCGGGTAGCGTAATCACGTTACCTTCATTACCTTTGCACCGCCTTCCCTTTTCGCCGTCCTTCGGCTAGGGGCGCATGCGAAATCACATCACCAAGCCGGGGTATTTGTTTGGCCAAGGAAGAATTGCTCGAGATGCGCGGTCGCGTGGTGGAATTGCTCCCCAACGCGATGTTCCGCGTCATGCTGGAGAACGACCACGAGGTTCTCGGCCACACCGCGGGCAAGATGCGCAAGAACCGCATCCGCGTCCTCGTCGGCGACGAGGTGCTGTGCGAGCTGACCCCCTATGATCTCACCAAGGGCCGGATCACGTACCGGTTCAAGTGATCGTCTCACCCGTTCGTCCTGAGTAGCTGTTGAGCACCGTCGAAACGGCGTATCGAAGGAGTATTTCGAGACGGGCGAATGCTTCGATACGGGCCTTTGCCATGCTCGGTCCCTACTCAGCACGAACGGAGATGGGATGATGTCCCTCGTCCTGGCCTCCTCCTCGCCGCGCCGCCGCGACCTGCTCGCGCGGTTGGGCATCGTCCCGACCCGAGTCGAATCACCCGCGATCGACGAATCGCCGCACGCCCGCGAGCTACCACGCGCCTACGCGCTGCGCCTGGCGGTCGAGAAGGCTAACGCCGTTGTGCGCGGTGATGGAGACGTTGTCCTCGCGGGCGACACCACGATCGCGCTCGGCCGCCGCATCCTGCCGCCCGCCGAGACCGAGGACATCCAGCGCGACCTGCTCGGCAAGCTCTCGGGCCGTCGCCACCATTGCCTGTCCGCAGTCTGCGTCATCGCCGCCGATGGAACGCTGCGCACCCGCCTCTCCGACACGATCGTCGCCTTCAAGCCGCTGAGCTTGGCCGAGATCGACGCCTACGTCGCGTGCGGCGAGGGGCTCGGCAAGGCGGGCGGCTACGCGATCCAGGGCCGCGCGGAGGCCTTCGTCCGTTTCCTCTCGGGCAGCCATTCGGGCGTGGTCGGGCTTCCCCTGTTCGAGACCCGCGCCCTGCTTCGCGCCGCCGGCTTGCCGCTTGACTGAGTGGCTTTACGAGGGTGGGATTGGCGAAGCCCGTGCCGCCTTGGTCGAGGACGGCCGCATCGTCGAAGCGCTGATCGAACCCGACGACATCGGCCTGCGTGTCGGCACGATCGCGTGCGCCCGCCTGATCGACCGCAGCACCGGCCGCGTGTCGCTCGAAGGCGGCGAAGCGATCCTCGCCAAGCTCCCGCCCGGCATCACCGAAGGTGCCGCGCTCACCGTCGAGATCGTCCGCGAAGCCATACCCGAACCCGGCCGCGCCAAGCCCGCCCGCGCGCTCGCCACCGATGCCCCGCCCGCTCCTGCACCCGACCTGCTCGCGCGCATCACGGCGACCGGCGTCCCCGTCCGACGCTTGCGCGCCCACGAACCCGACGCACTGGAGGCGGCAGGCTGGTCCGAACTCCTCGACGAGGCGCAGACCGGCGAGATCGTCTTTCCCCGCGGCGCGCTCCGCATGACGCCGACCCCCGCGATGACGCTCTTCGACGTCGACGGCGCCGCCCCGCTCGACACGCTCGCGCTCGCCGCGGCGCAGGCGGTCGCGCAGGCGATCCGCCGCCACGGTATCGGCGGGTCGATCGGCATCGACTTCCCGACGCTCCCCGGCAAGGCGCCGCGCCAGGCCGTGGCCGAGGCGATCGACACGCACCTGCATGGCGCCTTCGAGCGCACGACGATGAACGGCTTCGGTTTCCTCCAGATCGTCCGCCCCCGTCCCCGCGCCTCGATCCCCGAACGCCTGCGCGCCGACCCGGTCGGTGCCGCCGCGCGCGCCGCGCTGCGCAGTCTCGAACGCACCCCGCCGGGCGCACCGCGTCAGCACCGCCTGCCAGCGGCCGTGCTTGCGCGAATCACCTCTCGCGCCGATTGGCTCGCCGAACTGGCCCGCCGCACCGGCGTCCTCCATGAGCTGACAGGCCTATGACCGCCCCCTGCCCCGTCTGCCGCAAGCCTTCCAGGCCGGAGAACGCGCCTTTCTGCTCGCCGGGCTGCAAGGACCGCGACCTGCTGCAATGGCTCGACGAAGGCTATCGCCTGCCCGGCGCGCCCGCAGACCCGGAAGGGCTGGACAGCCCGCCCGAGCGCGACTAAACGCGCGCTTCCCAGTCGGCGACGGTTGGTGTGCCCGGGTAGCTCAGTGGTAGAGCAGACGACTGAAAATCGTCGTGTCGGTGGTTCAACTCCGCCCCTGGGCACCACCAAGCCGGCTTGACGCAGCAGAGCTGCGCCAAGACTCGGCGCAGGTGCGGCCGGCGCAAAGCGACCGACGAGACTTGGGCTTCGCCCAAGTCCCGCGCCCCCTCACCCCCGCGGCTTGCGCAACCGCCGGAACAGCCCGCGCGTCGACAGTGCCTCGAACATCTCGCCCGGCCCCTCGGGATCGAGCACCTCGTTGTCGGCCAGCCACGTTTCCACCGCCCCCAGATCGGGCTGCTCGAACGGCCGCAGCGATCGCCCCGCGCCCCGCAGCGCTTCGACCGCGCCGATCAATCCCTTCTCCGCCACCGCCGCGCCGACCCGCTCGACCGGCACTCCCAGATGTTCGGCGAGCAGATCGTCGCGGATCGCGGCGACCCGCGCCGCGTCGCCTGCGCTCGCCGCCTCGATCGCCAGGTCGCATTCGGTGTCGAGCCGCAGCGACCGGTTGTTCATGTTCGACGACCCCAGCCGCAGCACCCGGTCATCGGCAATCAGGATCTTGGCATGGACATAGATCGGCGCACCCTTTGCGGTGAACGGATGATATATCCGGAACCGGCCGTGGCGGTCGCGCCGCCGCAGCGCCTCGACCAGCCGCGCGCGCGCCGAGTCCATCGCCACCGGCTCAAGCCAGCCTTGCGCCGTCTGCGGATTGACGATGATGAATTCTGGCCCGTCCGGCTCGTCCAGCCGCCGCGCGATCGCCTCGGCGATGCGGCGCGACGCGAAATACTGGCTCTCGATATAGACGCAGGTCCTGGCCGCGGCGATCTGCGCCAGGAACAGCGCCTCGCATTCGTGCGCGGTCTCCTGGCCCGCCATCTCCGGGATCGTCCGCGCGATCCGCACGGGGATATTCTCGAAATCGACGTCGAGTCCCTCGGGCCAGCACGGTGCGGCACCCGCGATCGGCACAAGCGCCGCGCCGCCCGCGATCTGCCACCGTTCGCGCGCCATGTCGCCCAGCGCCGCCGCGACCGGCCCGGAGACCGCGGTGGTCGCGTCATGCCAGGGCTTGTAGGGCTTGCCCGACGGCTGCACCCGGCCCGGATCGCCGTCGCGGTGTTCGCGCGTGTCCCAGCGGTCGCCGGTCATGTCGATGCCGCCGCAGAATGCCAGGCAATCGTCGATTACCACGACCTTCTGGTGGTGCGACGCGCCGACCGGATGATGCCCGTCGAGCTTGGTGTGGATACGCGGATGCCGCATCCATTTCAGCACCGTCAGGATCGTGATGCCGCGGAACAGCGCCCGGAGCGCGCCCACATCCCAGCGCAGCAAGTAAACCTCCAGGTCGGGGTTACGCTCGACCAGCCAGTAGATGAACTCGCCGACGTTGCGCGGCCCCTCGTCTCTCGCGCAGTCGTGGTCGAGGACGATGCGCGCATCGAAGTCCCAGCCGACCAGCATGATCCGCTGCTTGGCATCCAGCATCGCCCGCCGCGCGACGCGGAAATAGCGTTCGGCATCGACGATCACCGAGAAACGTTCGGCGGGTTCGATCCGCCACTCGGTCGCTGAAGGCTCCATGGGCGCCTTCAAGCCGCCCGGCGCTCGAAATGCAACCGCCCGCCGCGTATGTCGACACACGACGCATGGCAGACCCCGCTCCCCGCAAGATCATCCACGTCGACATGGACGCCTTCTACGCCAGCGTGGAGCAGCGCGACGCGCCCGCGTTGCGCGGGCGTCCGGTCGCGGTCGGCGGCGCACGCGCGCGCGGCGTGGTTGCAGCGGCGAGTTACGAGGCGCGCACCTTCGGGGTGCGCTCGGCGATGCCGTCGGTCACCGCGCTGCGCCGCTGCCCAGACCTCGTCTTCGTGCCGCCGCGCTTCGACGTGTACCGCGCCATCTCGCAACAGATCCGCAGCATCTTCGCGGACTACACCGACCTGATCGAGCCGTTGTCGCTCGACGAAGCCTATCTCGACGTCACCGTCGATCGTCACGCGCTCGGCTCCGCTCGCGCCATCGCCCAGGCGATCCGCGCGCGCATCGCCGAGGAAACCGGCCTCACCGCATCGGCCGGGGTCAGCTACAACAAGTTCATCGCCAAGCTGGCGTCGGACCAGAACAAGCCCGACGGCCTGTGCGTGATCCCGCCCGCCGCGGGCGCCGCCTTTGTCGCGGCGCTGCCGGTAAAGCGCTTCCACGGCGTCGGCCCGGTCACCGCACGCCGGATGGAGGCGCTCGGCATCCTGACCGGTGCCGACCTCCGCGCGCAGCCGCTGGCGGTCCTCGAAGCGCATTTCCGCAGCCACGCAGCGTATCTCCACGCCGCCGCGCGCGGCGAGGATCACCGCCCGGTCCGCGCCGACCGGCCGACCAAGTCGGTCGGTGCCGAACGCACCTTCGAAACCAACCTGTCCGCGCCCGACGAGCTTCACGACGCCCTGACGCGCGTCGCCGATGCCGCCTGGACGCGGATCGAGCGCCACGGTGCGCGCGGCCGGACGGTGACGCTCAAGCTGCGCCACGCCGACTTCCGCACCGTCACCCGCGCACACTCGCAGGCCACGCCCGTCGGCGAACGCTCCCGCTTCCTCGAGCTCGGCGAAGCGTTGCTTGGCGGATTGCTGCCGGTGCCGAACGGCGTGCGGCTGCTCGGCCTCACGCTGTCGGGCATTGTCGGCGAAGAGACACCCGCGCAGCCGACATTGCTGTAACAACCGGGCTCAACCCGTGCTTCCGGCCCGGCTGCCGTCAAGGAACGGCTCTGCCGCAACGCCCGGAACGGTCGCCGTATGCGCCATCGCCCGCGCCGCGTCCGCATCGACCGGGTGCGACAGGAAATAGCCTTGCAGGTGGCTTGCCCCCGCTATCCTGAGTGCCTGGACCTGTGCCGCCGTCTCGACGCCTTCGGCCACCACCTCGAGCCCCAGCGCACGGCCGAGATGGATGATCGAATAGACGATCGCCGCACTCTCGCGCTCGCGGCCGATGCCGTCGATGAAGCTGCGATCGATCTTGAGGCTGTCGAGCGCGAACTTGCGGATGTTGTGCAGGCTCGAATAGCCCGCGCCGAAATCGTCGAGCGAGATGCGAAATCCCAGGTCGCGCAGCCGCCGGAGCGTGTCGGCGGCGCGCTCGACGTCGTCGAAGATCGCGGTTTCGGTGATCTCGATCTGGAGCCGCGATGGTGCGACGCCTGCGCGGGCGACGCATTCCATCATGTGCCCGACGAAATTCTGGCGACGGAACTGGCGCGGCGAGAAGTTGACCGACACATATTGCCCCGGCCACCGCTTCAGCTCCGTCAGGGCCGCGTCGAGCACCCAATCGCCCAATTGGTGAATCAGGTTCGATTCCTCGGCGATCGGGATGAAGATCGCCGGGCTGATCGCGCCGTATTCGGGGCTGTCCCAACGCAGCAGCGCCTCGAACCCGTCGATGGTCAGCCGGTCGCGCTCGACGATCGGCTGGTAGACCAGCGTCAGCTCGCCCCCGGCTATCGCCTGCGCCAGGCCACTCTCGATCCGGCGGCTGAAGCGGATGCCCTCGTCCATGCTCTCGTCGAACAACCGCACCCCGCCGCGGCCGTGCCGCTTGGCGTCGTTCAACGCCAGATCGGCGCGGCGCATGACGTCGCTCGCATCGCCGGCGCCGCCCTCGACGACGACGATCCCCGCCGATGCGCCGCCCTGCACCGAATTGCCGAACACGGTGATGGTGACCGCGCACGCCGCGACCACGCGCTCGCACGCGGTCACCGCCGCAGCGACATCGGACGTGTCGAACAGGATGCCGAACTCGTCTCCGCCGAGACGCGCGACCAGCGAGCCAGCCGGCGCGGAGCGCTGCAGGATCGCGCAGATTTCCCGGATCAGCGCATCGCCGGCCAGATGCCCCAACGTGTCGTTGACGAGCTTGAAGCGGTCGAGGTCGAGCATCGCGGTGGCGAACGCCCCCGGGCTCCGCGCCCGCTCGCCCAGCGCGCGCAGGAACGCCAGGCGGTTGGGCGCCTCGGTCAGCGAATCGTGGGTCGCGATATGCATCGCGCGGCTCTCGTTGGCGGCGAGCTCGAGCTTTTGTTCCTCCAGCAGCAGCACCTGGGTGCGCAGCCGGGCGCGCGCGACGATCAGCTGGCGGTCGATCGCCCAGCGCTCGCGCAGCGCGGTGGCGGTCTGGACGATCTCGGCCGCTGCGAATGGCTTGGCGATGTAGAAGGTCTTGTCGGGCGGACCCGCGACCGCGCCGATCTCCGCCGGCAGGAAATCCTGCGCGGTGACGACGACCAGGTTGATGTCGGCATCCAGCGCGCGGATTCGCTGCACCGTGTCGCGGCCCCCGGTCATGCCGATATCGACGAAAGCGACCGCGAACGGCACGTCGTCCGACAGCGCTGCGGCGACCGCATCGGCAGCAGCCGCGCCACCGGTGCAATAGGTCGGGTCGAACGCGGCGGCGCCCGCGGGAGCAGCGAAACACCGCAGGTAGTGGGCGTGGACCGCCACATCGTCGTCCACGACCAGAATGCGCATGCCCCTGACGTCCTTCTCGAACCGCGGCCACGAGTCGCGCGGGCTCTGTCGGCACCGCACACTCTTGGCCTTCTTGATTGCGGGACCGTATCCAGGTGGGGTTAACCCGTCGTAAACGTGAGCGCCGATGATTTGCCGAGCGCCTGCGCGCCGAGCAGGACCGCGCCGAGCGGCCCTGCATTGCCGCCCAGCGCCGGAGGCACGACAAAGGTGTCCGCCATCGTGACCTCGGGCAGGCCGACATAGCCGCCCAGGCTCGCGAGCATGGCGGTACGGATACGCGGAAACAGATGCGCGCTGCCGACCATCACGCCGCCACCCATGACGACGCGGCGCGGAATTCCGGTCAGCACCAGCACGTGGAGCAATTGCCCCAGCGCGTGCGCCACGCCCTCCCAAACCGGATGATCGGCCGGCAGCTCGGGCGCGGGCGTGCCGACCCGCGCTGCGATCGCCCGGCCCGACGCGAGTCCTTCCAGGCATGCGCCGTGAAACGGGCAGGCACCGATCCAGTCGTCGTGCGGGTAGCGCACCGGCCGAATGTGCCCGAGTTCGGCATGGGTCAGCCCGTCGACCGGTCGCCCGCTCGCGATCAGGCCGACACCGACGCCGGTGCCGACGGTGACATACGCCACGTCGGCCAGCCCCGCCGCCGCTCCCCAGCGCGCCTCCGCCAGCGCGGCACCGACCACGTCGGTGTGGAACCCGGCCGGCACGCGGTAGCGCCGCGCGAACCGTCCGGCGACATCGGTGCCGCTCCAGCCCGGTTTGGGCGTGGCGGTGATATGGCCGTAATCGGCGGCTCGGGAATCGATCGAGACGGGGCCGAAGCTGGCGATGCCGAGCGCGGCAAAGCCGGACCAGCCATCCAGAACCGCCTCGATCGCTGCCATCGTCTCGGCGGGGCGGGTGGTCGGGATCGTCACCCGATCCTCGACCGCATCGGGGCCCCGGGCCAGGATGCAGATCACCTTGGTCCCGCCCAGCTCGATGCCGGCGATCAGTGGTGGCTCGGTCATCGTGTCCTTGCGCCCAAGCCGTCGACGCGCTCGGGCTCTAGCCCGATACGGCTGGCGGCGCGCGCAAGCGCCTTGGCGTGCCCCTCCGCATTGGGGAGAGGCACGCCCGCCGTTACCGGCCGCGCAGAGTGTTAAGGATCGCCAGGCCCACCACCCCGGCGAGCGCCGCGGCGGTATAGGGCCGGTCGCGCGCGAACTGCTTCGCCTTCTCGGCCAGCGGGCCTACGTTGTCGCGTGCCACGCCATAGCCCTTCTGCACCTGACCCGTCAGCTGATCGGCGACGCCTTCGCCGCGCAACGACTCGTTCCCGGTCGCCTTGCCGGCGCCTTCCTTGAGAGAGCCACCGAGATCCTTGCCGCCACCGGCCAGCGTGTCGCTGTTCATCGTTCGTCCTTTCGACGCCCCATCAGCAGGGCACGGCCGCCCAACGAGCGACCGCGGCGAAGGTGCCCTATTCGACGGTCACGCTCTTTGCGAGATTGCGCGGCTGGTCGACGTCGGTGCCCTTGGCC
The DNA here is from genome assembly GCF_964263785.1 of Sphingomonas sp. GTDB lineage: Bacteria > Pseudomonadota > Alphaproteobacteria > Sphingomonadales > Sphingomonadaceae > Sphingomonas. The sequence goes on along the minus strand of NZ_CAXVWL010000112.1, from coordinate 31,658 downwards.
ACCGCGACGTGATAGGCGAGCAGCTGCACCGGCACCGCATAGACGATCGGCGCGATCAGTGGGTGGACGCGCGGCATCGCGATCGTCGCCACGCATCCCTCGCCTGCTGCGGCGATGCCCTCGTCGTCGGAGATCAGGATGACCTTGCCGCCCCGTGCGCGCACCTCCTGCATGTTCGACACGGTCTTCTCGAACAGCGGCCCCGAGGGCGCGATGACGATGATCGGCACGTGCTCGTCGATCAGCGCGATCGGCCCGTGCTTCATCTCGCCCGCGGCATAGCCCTCGGCATGGATATAGCTGATCTCCTTCAGCTTGAGCGCGCCCTCGAGCGCCAGCGGGTAATCGGTCCCACGCCCCAGATACAGCACGTCGCGCGCGCCTGCGACAATCGGCGCGATCCCCTCGATCGCCTCGTCGCGGGCCAGCGCCGCGTTCAGCGCTGCCGGAACCTCGGCCAGCTGCTCGACCAGCTCGCGCTCGCCGTCGCGGGTCAGCAATCCCTTGGCGCGCGCCAGATTGGCGGCGAGCGCAGCGAGCACCGCCAGCTGACAGGTGAACGCCTTGGTCGACGCCACCCCGATCTCGGGCCCGGCGTGCGTCGGCAGCAGCAAATCGGCCTCGCGCGCCATGCTGCTCGTCGGCACGTTGACGACCACCGCGATCCGCTGGCCCTCGGCCTTGGCGTGGCGAAGCGCGGCGAGCGTGTCCGCGGTCTCCCCCGACTGGCTGATGAACAGCGCCAGCCCGCCCGGCTCCATCACCGGGGCGCGATACCGAAATTCGGACGCGACATCCAAGTCGACGGGCACCCGCGCGAATTGCTCGAACCAGTATTTGGCGACCATCCCCGCATAGAAGCTGGTCCCGCACGCGACGATCGTCACGCGCTTGATCGTCGACAGGTCGAACTCGGGGATCGGCAAGGAGACCTCGCCCTCCATCCGCTTCAGGTACGATCGCAGCGTCTGCGCGACGACCACGGGCTGCTCGTAGATTTCCTTCTGCATGAAGTGGCGGTGATTGCCCTTGTCCGCGGCATGCCCGAACACTCCCGAATTGACGATCTCGCGCTCGACCCGCGCATTGTCGCGGTCGTAGATGTCGATCCCGCCGCGCGTCACCGCGGCCCAATCGCCCTCCTCCAGATACGCGATGCGTTGGGTCAGCGGCGCCAGCGCGTGCGCGTCCGACCCGATGTAATTCTCGCCATCCCCATACCCCACCGTCAGCGGCGCGCCGAGCCGCGCCGCGATCAGCAGGTCGGGCTCGGTGCGGAACAGGAACGCGATCGCGAAGGCCCCGTGCAGCCGCGGCAACACGCTTGCCACCGCCTCGCGCGGCGCAAGGCCCGACTCCAGTTCGCGTGCGACCAGATGCGCGACGACTTCGCTGTCGGTCTGGCTCAGGAAGGTGCGGCCTTCGGCAAGCAGCTCGTCGCGCAGCGGCTTGAAGTTCTCGATGATGCCGTTGTGGACGATCGACACGTCGCCCGCGATATGGGGATGGGCATTGTCCTCGGTCGGCGCGCCATGCGTCGCCCAGCGGGTATGCGCGATCCCGGTCGCACCGGCGAGCGGCTCCTCGGCCAGCCGCGCCGCCAGATTGGCGAGTTTTCCGGGAGCCCGCCGCCGCTCGATCCGTCCGTCGTGGACGGTCGCGATCCCCGCCGAATCGTAGCCGCGATATTCGAGCCGCTTGAGCCCTTCCAGCAGACGCCCGGCGACGTCGCCCGAGCCGAGTATTCCGACGATGCCGCACATGGCTTGATCCAGGACTAGAGTTGATAGGGAATGCGAATACCGGGCATCGTCGCCGGAAAGTCCTTCGTGTTTCGCGTCACCAGCACCGCGCCGTACGTCTGTGCTGTCGCGTAGATGAGCGCGTCCATCAGTTTGACACGGCTGTGATGGCGAACGTCCGCCGCACGAGCGGCCACATCCGCGTCGACCTCGACGATTTCGAAAGGCTCGATCAGTCGTTGCACCGTCTTGCGGGTAGCAGGCGGCTCACCAGCCAGCACTTCGGCCCACACGATCCGGCTGATGCGATAGCGGGAATACAGTTTGAGTTCCGCGGTCGCTTCAGGTCGATCGCCCAGCCAGTCGATCAGAATGTTGGTGTCGAAAAACGCCTCGCTCACCGTGCGTCCGTCGATGGCGGCAATCCCTCTGCCGGAACGAAGCCGCGATCATGTCTGATCGCACGCTGATACTCCACTCCGTCACCGATATCGTCGCGATCCTTCCAATAGCCGGCGCCGGCATCGATCCAGGACTGATCGGTCTTGGCATGGATGTGCCTGGCTATCGCATCGCGGATTTCGGCGGCGCGCGAACGCCTGGCGTGGCTTGCCAGTTCATCCAGCTTGCGGATGTCCGTCTCGGGTATGTCGACCAGAGTGCGCATAGACCTCCGATATCAGGAGCCGATATCAGGTGCTAGCCATTTTGTTCTGCATCGCCTCGCGAAACCGCTTCGCCCACCCCGTCTTCATCCGCTGCTCGGGCCGCACCAGCACCAGCGCATCCGCCTCGACATTCTTGGTCACCACCGATCCCGCTCCGACGATCGCGCCCGCGCCGATCGTCACCGGTGCGACCAGCGCCGAGTTCGAACCGACGAACGCGCCCTCGCCGATGACGGTCCGGTATTTGAAGAAGCCGTCGTAATTGCAGGTGATCGTCCCCGCGCCGATATTCGCGCCCGCGCCCACCTCCGCGTCGCCCAGATACGTCAGGTGGTTCGCCTTCGCGCCCTTGCCCAACGTCGCCTTCTTGACCTCGACGAAATTGCCGACCTTGCTTCCCTCCCCCAGCACCGCGCCGGGGCGCAGCCGGGCGTAGGGACCGACGTCGGCACGCTCGCCCACGGTCGCCCCTTCCAGGTGGCTGAACGCGTGGATCGTCGCGCCATCCGCCACGCGCACGCCAGGCCCGAAGACGACGTTCGGCTCGACCGTCACGTCGCGGCCCAGCAATGTATCGTGCGCGAACCACACCGTCTCGGGCGCGACCAGCGTCGCGCCGTCGGCCATCGCCTGCGCGCGCCGTCGTTGCTGCCACGCGAGCCCCACCGCAGCAAGTTCGGCGCGGCTGTTGACCCCCGCCACCTCGTCAGCCGACGTCTCGATCACCGCCGAAGCGCGCCCATCGGCAGCCGCGAGCATGACGATGTCGGGCAGGTAATATTCCCCCGCCGCATTGTCGTTGCCCACGCGCGTCAGCAGCGCGAACAGATCGCCCGAGCGCACCGCCATCAGCCCCGAATTGCACAACGTCTCGGCACGTTCGTCCGCACTCGCGTCCTTGAACTCGACCATGCGCGCGATCCGCCCTGCCGCATCGGCGATCACCCGGCCATAAGCGCCGGGATCCGCGGGCCGGAAGCCCAGCACCACCGCAGCCGGCGCGTCGTCGGCGTGCAGCCGCTCGATCATCCGCCGCATCGTGGCGGTCTCGACCAGCGGCACGTCGCCGTAGAGGATCAGCACGTCGCCCTCGAAGCCAGCGAGCGCAGCCCGCGCCTGCAACACTGCATGCGCCGTCCCCAACTGCTCGGCCTGCAAGGCGGTCGCGATTCCCAACGGCGCGACGGCGGCCTCGACCTGCTCGCGCCCCGCACCCGTCACCACGACGGTCTGCGCTGCCCCCAGCGCCGCCACCGCATCCGCCAGATGCAGCAGCATCGGTCTGCCCGCAATCGGGTGGAGCACCTTGTGGAGCGCGGACTTCATCCGCGTGCCCTTGCCCGCGGCGAGAATGACGGCGGCGATCGGTGTGGTCATGCCATGTTTCATGGGGTGCGCGCTGCCACGAAAGCCTTGCCAATTCCAGTGGCGCTCGCCACCCGCGGCACGATGACGTCCTTTCCCTTCGCCATCGTCGGCTTCGACCTCGACGGCACCCTGCTCGACACCAGCGGCGACCTCGCCGCCGCGGTCAATCATGCACTCGCGTCGGTCGACCGTGCGCCGCTGACGGTGGAACAGGTCAAACCGATGATCGGCGGCGGCGCGCGCCACATGCTCGCCCAGGGGATGGCCGCGACCGGCGGCTGCGATGAGGCGACGCTCGATGTCCTCCACAAGCGCCTGCTCGCCTATTACGAAGCCAACATCTCGGTCCACACCCAGCCCTTTCCCGGCGTGCTCGACGCGCTGGACGCACTGGCGGCGCGCGGGGTGAAGCTCGGCATCATGACCAACAAGATCGAGCGTTTCGCCCGCACCGTGCTCGGCGACCTCGGCCTGACCGACCGCTTCGCGGCAATCGTCGGCGGCGACACGGTAGGCGTCGCCAAGCCCGATCCGGCACCGATCCGCGCAATGGTCGATCGCTGCGGTGGTGGCCCCGCGGCGTTCGTCGGCGATTCGGTTTACGACGTCCGTGCCGCGCGTGCCGCGGGGCTGCCGGTGGTCGCGTGCAGCTTCGGCTTTCTCACCGGCCCGGTCGCGGACCTCGGCGCCGATGCGGTGATCGACCATTACGACGAGCTGGTCGGAGCGCTCGAACGCCTCTGAGCCCGCCACTTGGTCCACAGATGCCGCGCCAGCAACGCAGGCGGCATCCGCAGCCAGTGCGAGCGGACGTAGAAACCAAATCGCGTCGCAGGCTGCGTCGCCCGCCCCCAATTATCGCGCGCGAGCAGGCGGCGGCGGAACCATTGGTCGCTCCAAACCTCGTCAAACCGGAACCGGATGGGGATGTCGTATGCCTTGACCGGAGTGCCGAAAATCTGGCGAGCCAGGCGAAGCGCGCGACCAGTCTCGTGCCACAGGTTGTGATACCAGGCCGCCTCCATGACGCTGAGATAGAAGTCTGCGTCATCTTCCTCGAACTCCCGGCACAGCCGGTCGATGTCCCAGAGGTTGCGCAGGCCGCCCGCCAAATCTCCATCCGCAATGAGGTGCGCAGCGGCATGGACCACCATATCCGCTGGCGACAGCAGCCGCAGGCCGTTCACGAGTTCCACGCTGCCGGCGATCAGCGCCGCCGCATCGGGCTTAGGCCGCGCGGTCGGCGGCAGGATCGTGTGATGCACGTCGATCATCCGGTCGCGTGTCCGGTGGATCAGCGGTGGCAGCTCGTGCATCCAGCGGCGATAGTAAGCGTCGTCATACGCGTCGGGCTTCACCCATTCCCACCCGTGCGCCAGCAGCGCCGCCTCGACCGCATCCAGAGCGTCGCGCGGCACGAGAATGTCCAGATCGCCGATCGATCGGCCCCGCCCCACCAGCAGCCCGCCCGCGACGAACGCCGTGCCCTTCAGCAGCAGCACCGGACAGTCCACCCCCCCCAGCGCCCGCCGCGCCATCTCCGCCTCCCACAGCGCCGCCCGCCGCCCGTGCTCGGCAGCGGCGCGCGCATCAACAAGGATCGCCGCCACCGACCACGGCATCGGCAGACCCTCGACCCGGTACGCCAGCGTCCCCATCAACTGCTCCGCCCGCGCCGTCGCGATCAGCGCGGTCCAGCCCTCGGCATCGAGCGCCCCGCTCGCCTGCGGATCGGCAAGCACCCGCGCGAGCGTCACAGCGCTGCCCATAGAGCCTCCACCTGCGCACACGCCGACGCACCATCGGGATAATCAATAGCCACCGAAGGCACCGTCCGCACCAGCCGGGTCAGCGCGCCGAACCCCGCCTCCCCCATCGCGGTGTAATTGGTCGAAGCCTGGGTCAGCCGCACGAACGCCTCGCTGGCGGGCACCGGCGCCACCGCCGCCGCGAAGCCGAAGCGCGGGAACAACAGTAGGGCGGGACGGGCCGGTTCGTCCATCCGCGCGACCGCATCGGCAGGCGGCACCAGATGGCGGATGTCGCCCTTCGGCGTCCCCGCCAGCAGCGGCCCGAAACGCGCACGCGGCAAAGCGGTCTGCGCCGCCGCAACGCTCTCGTTCTTGAGGCTCACCGCCCTCGGGAACGCATGCACCAACCCGGTCTCGGGCGCGATCATAGCAAATTCGTCGCCCATGAATCGCCACCCCCGCGCCGACAGCAACGTCGCCAGCGTCGACTTCCCCGCCCCCGACTCCCCCGTCATCAGCAGCACGCGCCCGTCGCGCTCGACCGCGGAGGCATGGAGCAGCAGGTGCCGGCGATGCCCCAGCGCCACCTGCAAGTTCATCGCCATCTCGGCCGCGAGCAGCCCGTGGCGCAGCGGCAACGGCGCCGCCTCGGGCAGCATGTAATCGCCGCCGATCGTCACCGACGGCCGGACGAACCGTCGCCACGGCCGCGCCGCCGACAGCCGCACGGTGAAATCGGCGACCTCGGGCTTGGGGTAATCGTGGTACAGGTCGGCCAGCGCCGCAATCGGCGCGCGCCAGTCGCTGCCAACCCGAAACCCGACGGGCCCGATCCGCACGTCGAGGCGGTGCCTCATGCGGCACTCACCAGCCCGGCCGCGACCAGTTCCTCGACCCGCTCGGCGAGCGCTGCACGGTCCGCATCGACCAGCTCGTAGTCCGCGGTCAGCCGCGCCAGCAGCGCGTCGATCGTCAGCGCCTCTTCGCCCAGCACCGCCAGGATTTCGGGCGCGGGCGACACGAGCAGATGGGTGATTCCGGAAGGTCGGTGGAACACCGCGACGAAGGCGTCGAGCGGCTCGATCAGCAGCGCGGCAGGCGGGTCCGCGCGGTAGCGCACGTGGCTTACGCCCCCGTCTTCAGGCTCTGGGCATCTGCAACGAGGCAAAGCAGGTGAAGCCGCCCTGCCCGCGCTGGAGCCGCCGGATATATTTCACATATGCCCGGTTGCTGTCCCACGTCGTTCCCGGCAATTGCCCACCGGCCAGCGCGCGCTTGACGTCCTCGCCCTTGAACGGACGTCCCGGTGGCGCGAATGCGCCTTGCGTACCCGCAGGCACCAGCGACCCGTCGGCGGCGATGAAGCTGCCCGCGCGGCCTGGATCGGGCACCGGTATTTCGCAGTGCATCACCGATCCCGCGGTCTGCGCCAGCGCCGGCCGGATCGACACCACCGCGCTCGCCCCGACCGCGCCGATCGCCAGCACGCGCCGCCGCGTCGGCGTGGGATCGCCCGCAGGCGGGGTCTGGTCGTCGGTGTCGTCGCGCATCTCGCGGTCCTTGTAACCTCCAAGCCCTTTCACATTCGCTAATCCCTCGCAAGCACGCGAACCGTGCCGTTCCGGGAACGCGCGCGATCGGCTATCGCGCCGGCATGGGTTCGGGAATCGGGTTTCGTGGTGTCGGCGGCTTCGTCGTCGTGCTGCTGGCGGCAGTGGCGGTGCTCGTCGCCGGGCAATCGGTGCAGGCCGCCGCGGTGGCGCTCGTCGGCGGCGTTGCCGCGGTCCTGCTTGCGCTCGGCAGCGGCGAGGAGAACGTCGCACCCGCGCCGGCCGACGCCGCTCCGGCGCTGCGTGCCGGGCTCCAGGAACTCTTCGACGCGATCGCCGAGCCGGTGCTGCTGGTCCGCGGCGGCGGCGTCGATCTCGCCAACCGCGCCGCGCGCACGCTGCTCGGTGAGCATATCGTCGGCGAGGACGTCCGCGTCGCGATCCGCCACCCCGCCGCCGCCGAACGGCTCGCCGGCCCCGATCCCGCCCCCTCGGAAGGCGCGATCGCGCTCGTCGGGGTCGGCGGGCTGGACCAGCAATGGGAAATGCGCCTCGGCGCCGCCTCGGACGGCACCCGCATCGTCCACCTGGTCGACACCACCGGCGCACGCGCCGCCGAGCGGATGCGCGTCGATTTCGTCGCCAATGCCAGCCACGAACTGCGCACGCCGCTTGCCTCGATCCTCGGCTTCGTCGAGACGCTGTCGGACAGCGCGGGCGAGGATCCTGCGATCCGCACCCGCTTCCTCAGGATCATGGGCGACGAGGCCCAGCGCATGCAACGCCTCGTCGAGGACCTGATCTCGCTCAGCCGGATCGAGGCCGACAAATACCGCGCGCCGAGCACGCCCATCGACCTCGCCGCGCTGGTCGAATCGGTCTGCGCCGAACTGCGCGACGCGGGCGGCGCGCGCGGGCAGGACCTCGCGTGCACCGCCGACGTCGATCTGCCGCCGGTCGCGGGCGACGTCGCGCAATTGTCGCAGCTCCTCCACAATCTCGCGGGCAACGCGCTGAAATATGGCCGCGCGGGCACGCCGGTGACGCTGCGACTGGAGCGCGAGGGCACGGGGCTCGTTCGCCTCACGATCGCCGATCAGGGCGACGGCATTTCCCCCGAACACATCCCGCGGCTGACCGAGCGCTTCTACCGCGTCGATGCCGGGCGCAGCCGCGCGCTCGGCGGCACCGGCCTGGGCCTCGCCATCGTCAAGCACATCGTCGAGCGCCACCGCGGCCGCCTCGACATCGCCAGCCGCAGTGGCGAAGGCACGACCGTGACCGTCACCCTGCCCCTATCGCAACCCCCGTCGCAAACGGTGTCACAATTCCGCAACGGCGATGCCGCAGGGCTTTAGCCTGCGATGACGCCCCGCCTCCCGTTCCTCTATCTCGCGGCTTCGCTGCTCGCGGCGTGCGTCGATCAGGCGAACGGCGGCGGCGCGGGCGCACGCGCGCAGATCACCGCGGTCGGATCGTCGACCGTCTATCCCTTCACCACAATCGTCGCCGAACAGTTCGTCGCGAGCAGCGATGGCGCGCGTGCGCCGGTGATCGAATCGACCGGCACCGGTGCCGGCATGAAGCTGTTCTGCGCCGGCATCGGCGCCGCCCATCCCGATATCGAGGACGCCTCGCGCCGGATGAAGGCGAGCGAATATCGCGAATGTGCCGCGAACGGCGCGCGCGACCTGCTCGAAATTCAGGTCGGCATCGACGGCATCGCCTTTGCCGAAGCGAAGAACGGCCCGAAGATGGCGCTGACCCCCGCCGATCTCTACCGCGCGCTCGCCGCCGCGCCCCGCGGCAAGCCCAACGCCGCGCGCACGTGGGCCGACGTCAACCCCGCGCTCCCGGCGATCCCGATCACCGTCTACGGCCCGCCCGCGACCAGCGGCACGCGCGACGCGTTGTCGGAGCTCATCCTTGCCAAGGGTTGCGAAGCCTCCGATCCGTCCGCCGCCCCGCTCGCCCGCACCAACCCCGACGCCCACAAGGCGCTGTGCACCCGCGTCCGCGAGGACGGCGCCTATGTCGATGCGGGCGAGAACGACAACCTGATCGTCCAGAAGCTGCAATCCAACCCGCAGGCGCTCGGCATCTTCGGCTACAGCTACCTGGAGGAGAACGCCCGCGACGTGACCGGCGTCGCGATCGACGGCGTCGCGCCGACCTATGCCGCCATCGCCGACGGCCGCTACCCGGGCGCGCGGCCGCTGTACGTCTACGTCAAGAAGGCGCACCTCGGCGCGATCCCCGGCCTGCGTACTTTCCTCAAGCTCTACGCCGCAGCCTGGGGCCCCACCGGCCCGCTGGTCCGCCGCGGCCTGATCGCCGCCCCGCCAGCGATACGCGCACGCTCGGCGGCGATCGTCGCGCGCGAGACGCTGCTCGATCCGGCGGCGCTGTCGTGAGCGCCGCCACTCTCCTCGTCCTGCTCCTCGGCCTCGGCCTCATCGCCTGGGCCAGCGCACGTATCCGCGCCACCGGGCTGCGCACCAGCGGCACCCGCTCCAGCTCGCTGCCGTCGCACTTCGGCTGGTACGTGGCGCTGTGGACGGTCGTGCCGCCGCTGCTGTTCCTCGCCGTCTGGGCGATGGCCTCACCCGCGCTAGTTACCGAAACGGTGCTCGCCACCCGCGCTGCGGCGACCCTGCCCGCGCCCGGATTCGAGCGCGCGTCGATCCTCTCCGAAGCCCGCGGTCTGGCCCAAGGCTCCCCATACGGCGCCTTTCACGCGCTCTCGCGCACCCTGGCGCCCGCCTATGCCGCCGCCCAGGCCCGCTACGACTGGATCGCCACCGCCGCCACGCTGCTGCTCGCCTTCGCGGGCGGCGCGTTCGCCTACACCCGCGCGGGCGCCGGGTTCGCGGCGCGGACGCGGGTCGAGCGGCTGGTGATGGTCGCGCTGCTGGCGGCGTCGCTGATCGCGATCCTCACCACCGTCGGCATCGTCGCCTCGCTCGTCTACGAGGCCGCGCGCTTCTTCCGCGTCGTGCCGGTCGGCGATTTCCTCTTCGGCACCCATTGGAGCCCGCAGGTCGTCGATGCGCGCGACCCCGGCGCGTCGCTCGGCGCGGTGCCGCTGTTCTGGGGGACGTTCTTCATCGGCGCGGTCATCGCGATGGCGGTGGCGATCCCCTTCGGGCTGATGAGCGCGGTCTACCTCACCCAATATGCCGCCGCCCGCACCCGTCGCTGGATGAAGCCGATCCTCGAGATGCTCGCGGGCGTTCCCACCGTCGTCTACGGCTATTTCGCCGCGCTCACCGTCGCCCCCGCGGTGCGCGATCTCGGCACGAGCCTCGGCATCGCCGACGCCAGTTCGGAAAGCGCGCTCGCCGCCGGCCTGGTGATGGGCGCGATGATCATCCCCTTCGTCTCGTCGATGGCCGACGACAGCCTGGCCGCAGTGCCGCAATCCATGCGCGACGGCAGTCTCGCGATGGGCGCGACCTCGTCCGAGACGATCCGCCGCGTCCTGCTCCCCGCCGCGCTGCCCGGTGTCGTCGGCGGCGTCCTGCTCGCGATCTCGCGCGCGATCGGCGAGACGATGATCGTCGTCATGGCCGCCAGCGGCGTCGCCACGCTGACCGCCAACCCGTTCGCCAGCACCACCACCGTCACCCGCCAGATCGTCGACCTGCTGACCGGGGAGGCCGAGTTCGACAGCCCCAAGACGCTCGCCGCGTTCGCGCTCGGGCTGACATTGTTCGTCATCACCCTCCTGCTCAACATCGTCGCGCTGCGCGTGGTGAAGCGATACCGCGAAGCCTATGAATAGCGTCAGCCTGGTCCCTCAGCTGCCGGTGGCAGGCGACGCGCACGACCCCGCGCCGCGTGTCCCGACCGACTGGACGACCGGCGCGATGCAGACCCGCATCCGCCGCCGCTACGCCGCCGAACGTCGCTTCCGCCTCCTGGGCCTCGCCGCGGTCGTGCTGTCGGCGACGTTCCTCGGCTATCTGCTGATCGCGATGCTCGCCCAGGGTGCGGGCGGCTTCACCCAGACCCGCGTGCAGGTCCCGATCGATTTCGCCGCCGCCCGGCTGCCGATCGAACCCGCGCAGGTGCAAGGCCGCGGCGCCGACCTCGCACTGGCGGGCGCAGGCCTGGAAGGTGCGGTGCAGGCCGCCGCAGGCCGCGCCTACGGCAAGGATGGTCAAGGCCTGCTCTCCGACGGCGCCTGGCTCGTCGTCCGCGATGCACTCAAGCAGGATCCATCGCTGCTGAGACGCGCCGAGACCTTCGATCTGCCCGCGTCCGATGCGATCGACGTCGCCCGGAAGGGCAACGGCACCCCGCAGGCCGAAGCCGCCGTCACCCGCCTCGCGCCCCATCTGTCGCGCGGGCTCAACACCACCTTCCTCACCGCCGCCGACGCCACCGACCCGACCCGCGTCGGCATCTGGGGGGCGTTCAAGGGGTCGCTGCTGACGATGCTCGTCACCCTGCTGCTCGCCTTCCCCATCGGCGTGCTGTCGGCGCTCTATCTGGAGGAATATGCACCGCGGAACCGCTGGACCGACCTGATCGAGGTGTCGATCAACAACCTGGCGGCCGTGCCCTCGATCATCTTCGGGCTGCTCGGGCTCGCGGTCTTCCTCGGCACCTTCGGCATGCCGCGCTCGGCGCCGCTCGTCGGCGGGCTGACGCTGGCGCTGATGACCATGCCCGTCATCGTCATCGCAGGCCGCAACGCGATCAAGAGCGTGCCCCCGTCGATCCGCGACGGCGCGCTGGCGATCGGTGCGTCGCCGGTGCAGGTCGTCTTCCACCACGTCCTGCCGCTGGCGTTGCCCGGCATCCTGACCGGCACGATCATCGGCATGGCACGCGCGCTGGGCGAGACCGCGCCCCTGCTGATGATCGGCATGCGCGCCTTCATCGCCGCCCCGGCGCAAGGGCTGAGCGACCCCGCCACCGTCCTGCCGGTGCAGATATTCCTCTGGTCCGACCAGGTCGGCCGCGGCTTCGTCGAGAAGACGTCGGCCGCGATCCTCGTCCTGCTCGCCTTCCTGCTCGCGATGAACGGCCTCGCCATCTACCTCCGCAACCGTTTCGAGACCCGCTGGTGACGCAGACCCCGAAAATGACCGCGCGCAACGTGTGTGTCGATTACGGCGCCAAGCGCGCGATCGACGACGTGTCGATCGACGTCGACATGGATCAGGTCACCGCGCTGATCGGCCCCTCGGGCTGCGGCAAGTCCACCTTTCTGCGCACCCTGAACCGCATGAACGACACCGTCGCCAACGCGCGCGTCACCGGCGCGATCACGCTCGACGGCCAGGACATCTACGCCCCCGGCATGGACGTGGTGCAGTTGCGCGCGCGCGTCGGCATGGTGTTCCAGAAGCCGAACCCCTTTCCCAAATCTATCTTCGAGAACGTCGCCTACGGCCCGCGCATCCACGGGCTCGCCACCGGCAAGGCCGATCTCGACGCGGTCGTCGAACGCTCGCTCCGGCGCGCCGGGCTGTGGGACGAGGTCAAGGACCGGCTCGCCGACAGCGGCACCGCGCTGTCGGGCGGGCAGCAGCAGCGGCTGTGCATCGCCCGCGCCATCGCGGTCGATCCCGAGGTCATCCTGATGGACGAACCGTGCAGCGCGCTCGATCCGATCGCCACCGCCAAGATCGAGGAGCTGATCCACGAGCTGAAGGGCCGCTACGCGATCGTCATCGTCACCCACAATCTGCAACAGGCCGCGCGCGTCAGCCAGCGCACCGCCTTCTTCTATCTCGGCACCCTCGTCGAATACGGCGCCACCGGCGACCTCTTCACCAACCCCGTCCAGACCCGGACACGCGACTATATCACCGGCCGATATGGCTGAGGGAACACGGCTGATGAACGAGCATACGGTCAAGGCGTTCGACACCGACATCGGCCGGCTGCGCGGGCTGATCTCGCAGATGGGCGGGCTGGCGGAGGACGCGATCGCACGCGCGATGCAGGCGTTGCAGCGCAACGACCTCGACCTCGCCGCACAGGTCCGCGCCGACGACAAGGCGATCGACGCGCTGGAGGCGGAGGTCGAGCGGCTGGCGGTGCAGATCATTGCCCTGCGCGCGCCGATGGCGGTCGATCTGCGCGAGGTCGTCGCCGCGCTGAAGATCGCCGGCGTGGTCGAGCGGATCGGCGATTACGCCAAGAACATCGCCCGGCGCGTGCCGCTGATCGAGAGCGAGCACCGGATCGAGCCCGTCTCGATCCTGCCGTCGATGGGCCGGATGGCGTCCGAAATGGTCCACGACGTCCTCGATGCCTTCGCCGCGCGCGATGCCGAGGCGGCGGTGCGGGTGTGCGACAGCGACAGCGCGCTGGACGATTTCTACGACAGCATCTTTCGCACCCTCGTCACCTACATGGTCGAGAACCCCAAGACGATCAGCCAGGTCGCGCATCTGCTGTTCGTCGCCAAGAACCTGGAGCGGATCGGCGATCACGCCACCAACGTCGCCGAGATGGTCTATTTCGCCGCGACCGGCACCCACATGGCGGACCGCGAACGCGGCGCCGGACACCCGAAGGACTGATATGGCCCGCGCCACCATGCTCCTGGTCGAAGACGATGCCGCGCTGGCGGAACTGCTCGTCTATCATTTCAAGCGCGAGGATTTCGACGTCAGGCACACGCCCGACGGCGAGGAGGCGCTGCTGCTTGCGCGCGAACGCACCCCCGATATCGTCCTGCTCGACTGGATGGTGGAGGGGCTGTCGGGGCTCGAAGTCTGCCGCCGCCTGCGCCGCACGCCGGAGACCGCCAACGTCCCGATCATCATGCTCACCGCGCGCGGCGAGGAGGAGGATCGCGTCCGCGGGCTGGAGACCGGCGCCGACGATTACGTCACCAAGCCGTTCAGTCCGCGCGAGCTCGTCGCCCGCGTCGGCGCGGTGCTGCGCCGCGTCCGCCCGGCGCTCGCCGGGGAAGCACTGGTCTATGGCGACATCGAGATGGATACCGTCGGCCACAAGGTCCGCCGCGGCGGCGAGACGGTGCCGCTCGGCCCCACCGAGTTCCGGTTGCTCAAGCACTTCCTCGAACATCCCGGCTGGGTCTTCTCGCGCGAGCGACTCCTCGACGCGGTGTGGGGCCACGATTCGGATATCGAGGCGCGCACCGTCGACGTTCACATCCGCCGTTTGCGCAAGGCGATCAACGTCCGCGACCTCCCCGACGTGATCCGCACCGTCCGCTCGGCAGGCTATTCACTCGACGCCAGCGAATAGCCGCTTGCGATGTTGGAAATACTCTGACCAGATCACTGTGGCGGTCTTTCCGCCCCCTCTTTGTAACCGCTCCAAACCACCACCGAACCGGCGTCGTGCGAAACGCGTCGTTGGCTTCACCTTAGCCTCACCTTCCGCGGCCCCGGCCAACGAATCGCTTGCGAAACGACGGACCCATCGCGCCAAATGCGCGTTGGACGAACGCGCTGACGCGATTGCGCAGACATTCAGGAGATTCGCGATGAAGCTCATTCTACTGGCCGCGACCGCCATGCTGGCCGTCCCCGCTCTTGCCCAGACCACGCCGTCGACCGACGCCGGCACCATGCAGTCCGCACCGCCGGCCGCAGGCACGCCGATGACGGCCGACCCCGCTCAGACCGCCGACCCCGCCATGCAAGCTCCGGCCACTCCCGCGCCGTCCACCGACGGCACCTCGGGCATGGCGCCTCAGGGTCAGCCGATGCCGATGCAGTCGAGCGGCTCGATGCCCGCCGACGGCACGACGCCGATGGGCGGCTACCAGCCTTCGGGCGCGCCGATGACCGGCACGATGACACCGGGCATGCGGCCGACCTTCCAGGCCGCGCAGTCGCCGTCCGAAGCCTATCCGGCGCCCGCGCCGATGGCGAAATACCCGATCTGCAAGAAGGGTCAGTACGACAAGTGCATGCAGCGCGGCGGCAAGTAAGCCGGTTGCACGCCTGACGTGACGCATTAGGGGAAGGCGCTTCCAGATCAGCGGGAGCGCCTTTTCCATGTCCATCCGTTTCGACGCCATATCGTTTCAGGGGCGCGTCGCGATCGTCACCGGCGCAGGTGGCGGTCTCGGCCGAGAATATGCGCTCGAACTCGCCCGCCGCGGCGCGAAGGTCGTGGTCAACGATCTCGGCGTGTCGCGCGACGGCACCGGCCAGTCCGACGCCGCGCTCCGCGTCGTCGCTGAGATCGAGGCGATGGGTGGCGAGGCAATCGCCAACGGCGGCAACGTCGCCGATTACGACCAAATGGCCGAGATGGTCGCGAAGACGGTCGATCGCTGGGGCGGCGTCCACGTCCTCATCAACAACGCCGGCGTCCTCCGCGACAAGACTTTCGCCAAGATGGACCCCGCCGACTTCGAATTCGTCGTCCGCGTCCACCTGATCGGCTCGGCCTTCGCCACCAAGGCATGCTGGGACACGATGCGCGCGCAGAACTACGGCCGCGTACTCATGACCGCGTCGTCCACGGGCCTGTTCGGCAATTTCGGCCAGGCGAACTACGGCGCCGCCAAGATGGGCCTTGTCGGCCTGGCGAAGACGCTGGCGATCGAGGGCGCGAAGAACGACATCCGCGTCAACACCATCGCGCCCACCGCGGGCACCCGCATGACCGAGGACCTCTTCCCCGAAGCCGCCTTCAAGGCCTTCGCCCCCGAACGCGTTGCCCCCGGCGCCCTCTACCTCGTGTCGCAGGACGCCCCCACCGGCGCCATCGTCGGCGCGGGCGCGGGCGTGTTCCAATCGTCCTACGTCACCCTCACCGCCGGCGTCGCGCTTGCCGGCGACGATCTGTCGGTCGAGGGCGTCGCAGCCGCCTGGGACCGGATCGCCGACCGCACCGGCGAGATCGTGCCCGGGACCGGCGCCGAACAGGCGATGCTGATCGGCAAGACGCTGCAGGGATAGGCTCGGCGGAGGCCCCGGGGCTTGGTCCCCTCACCGTCACCGGCTACCCTCCCCACCAGTCCCCCGGAACAAGCGAGCCGCCATGCCCCTGCTCCTGCCGCCCCCCGCCCTCAGCGTGCCCGCGCCTCCGGTACCGGGCCGCAACGTCGACATCGTGATGTTCCAGGCCGGCAAAGTCGTCTGCGACGGACAGGCCATCGCCGGTACCGCTCCGGTCCGCCCGTTCTCGACCGCCGTCATCTGGTACGGATCGACCCGCGAGCGCGCAGTACCCGCGACCTACCGCCTCGGCTTCGCGATCGACGAGAACGGCCGCCCCGCGACGATCCATCGGGAGGGTCCACAGACATACCCCGGCTATTACATCAACACGAGCGATCTCGCCCCCTCGCTCGCCGTGTCCCGCTTTCCCGGGGGCGCCGCGCGGCGGCACTGCTCGGTCGCCTACACCGCGACGTCCACCCCCGTCGCGACGGCGCCGCTGCCCGCCCTCTACGAACTCGCAAGCATGCCCGAGCCGGCCGCCGGGCTGGAAGAGCTTCTGGATCGTGTACGGCCGTCGGGAAGCGATTGTCCGCGCGGGCCCGGGCCCTACCGGCGGCTGAACCAGCCCGCGTTCGAGACGATCGCGCAGCCGGCCGGCACCTGGTCGTGGAGCTTCCTGGCCTATGACGTCGACACGCGCGGCAAGCCCACCAACGTGCGCGTGCTGGCAAGCGCGGGTAACCCGGCGCTCGACCGGGCAAGTGTCAAGGCGCTGGCCGCCAACCGCTTCGCGCCGGGACCGGGCTATCGCGGCTGCATCTACCATTTCTACCGCAATGGCCCGTCGCTCGACGCCGCCCCCGAACTGCCCAGCGGCACGGCTGCGGACAACGGCGACCTGCCCGCTTGCAGGATCGATCCCAAGACGATCCAGAGCCTGCTGCAAGGCAGCGCCTACCCGCAGGCATTCTCCCGGCGCAGGGTCGAGGGCGTTGCGGCGATCAGCTACGACACCGCACCCTGGGGCGCGATCGGCAACGTCAAGGTCGTCGCATCGGAACCCGACGAGGCCTTCGGCGAGGCGGTCCGCAACGCCGTATCGGGCGCGAGGGTCGTGGAAAGCGACGCCGGCCACCGCGGCTGCTTTCGCCGCATCCGGTTCAAGCTACCCCCTGAGCCCTCGCCCGGCTGACCGCTCTCGCGCCGTCACCCCTCGACCAGTTTCACCAGCCGCCGCTCGACCGGCGCCAGCACCGGCCCGAGCTCGTGCCCACGCTTGAGTACCGCGCCGCCCTCGCCGATCAGCGCCCACATGCCCTGGCGATTGCGCAGAGCGGGCCGCTTCTCGATCCGGTACTCCGGCTGCTCCGCTGCGCGTCGGAACGCCGCGAACACCGCCGCGTCGATCCCCAGGTCCATCGCATAGTCGCGCCAATGCCCGGCCGCGACCATCCGCCCATAGAGGTCGAGGATGCGGGTGAGCTCGGCGCGTTCGAAGCCGACCTGCACGCCTTTGGGCAGGATCGGAAAAGGCGTGACGATTCCCATCAGGCCCGGTCGCGCTGCCCTTCGCTTTCGCCGATCAGCGCATCCAATCGCTTGCGCATGGCCTCCAGCTCGCACCGCATCAACTCGACCTTCTGGGTCTGCGGATCGAACATCTCGCTGCACGGGGTGCCATAAGGCACGAACTTCTTCTCCGGTGCCTGTCCACCATCGATCATCGTGGCGCGCGCCGGAATGCCGACCATCACCGCGCCGTCGGGCACGTCGCGCGTCACCACCGCATTGGCACCGATCCGCGATCGCGCACCGACGGTGATCGGCCCCAGCACCTGCGCGCCCGATCCGACGATCGCACCGTCCATCAGCGTCGGGTGCCGCTTGCCCGCGACGCCGTTGTCGGGGCTGGTGCCGCCCAGGGTCACGCATTGATAGATGGTCACGTCGTCACCGATCTCCGCGGTTTCGCCGATGACGACAAAGCCGTGGTCGATGAAAAACCGCCGCCCGATCTTCGCACCCGGATGGATGTCGATCGCGGTCGTTGCGCGCGCGAAGTGGTTGACCATACGCGCCAGCAGGAAGAAGCGGCGCGTGTACAAGCGGTGCGCCACCCGGTGCCAGCCGAGCGCCCAGACTCCCGGATACGTCAGCACCTCCGCCCGGGAATGCGGCGCCGGATCGCGGGCACGGATCGAATCGAGATAAGCGGCGAGGCGACCGAACACAGGCATTCCCCTTTGTCGCGTGCGATCTAGGGAGCGCACGTGCGTCCGGCAATGCCCCGGCCGCACCGCGCGCACCGATGCGGCACACGGGTAAAGTCTATCTTGCTTGTGGGAGATCGCGGCGGAGGGCAGGCTGGCGCCATGGACATCTCGCTCACCACGCTCGAGGGACTCGCCCCATTCGTCCTCGTCGGCTTCGCCGCGCAGGTCGTCGACGGCGCGCTCGGCATGGCCTTCGGAGTCATCTCGAACACCTTGCTGCTCAGCCTGGGCGTGAACCCCGCGGCCGCGTCGGCCGGCGTACACACCGTCGAAACCTTCACCACGGCGGTGTCGGGGATCAGCCACACGCTTCATCGCAATGTCGACTGGCGGATGTTCCTGCGCCTCATGGTGCCCGGCGTGATCGGCGGCGTGCTCGGCGCCTATGTGCTCTCCCACAATGCCGATGCGCTCAAACCCTTCATCCTGGCGTATCTGACCTCGATCGGCATCTATCTCCTGTGGCGCGCCACCCACAAACCACAGCCGCCCAGGAAACCGCGCGTGGTCGAGCCGCTCGGGCTGATCGGCGGCTTCCTCGACGCGGCGGGCGGCGGCGGCTGGGGACCCGTGGTGACGTCGAACCTGCTGATCCAGGGCACGCAGCCGCGGCTGACGATCGGCACCGTCAACACGGCCGAGTTCTTCCTCACCGTCACCATCTCGGCGACCTTCATCAGCCAGCTCGGATGGGAGGCGTTCACGCTCGCGACGGTCGGCCTGCTCATCGGCGGCGTCATCGCCGCGCCGTTCGGCGCGGTTCTCGCCAAGCGGGTGCCGCCGCAGCGTCTTATGCTGCTGGTCGGCATCGTCCTCACGCTCACCAGCCTCTTCGGGCTATACCGCGCGCTCGCCTGATCCACCCCGAGGAGCCTATCCTGGCCGCGACCTATCTACCGACGCTGAAACAACTCCAATATCTGGTCGCGCTCCACGACCACGGCCATTTCGGCCGCGCTGCGGACGCGTGCTTCGTCAGCCAGTCGACGCTGTCTGCGGGCCTGAGAGAATTGGAGACGCTGATCGGCGTGACGCTGGTCGAGCGCACCCGCCGCGTCGTGCGCTTCACGCCGCTGGGCATCGCGATCACGGACAAGGCACGCCGTGTCCTGCGCGAGGCGGACGAGTTGGGCGACATGGCACGCGCCGCGGGGCGCCCGCTGTCGGGCGAGATGCGGATGAGCGTCATCCCGACGATCGCACCCTTCCTGCTCCCGCGCATCCTGCCGCGGCTGCGGCGCGATTATCCGGAGTTGAAACTGTTCCTGCGCGAAGAGCCGAGCGGCCCCGCGTGCGAGGGGCTGAACAACGGCCGCACCGATTGCGTGCTGCTGGCACTTCCCTATCCGTGCGGCGACGTGGCGTCGCGCACGCTGTTCGACGACCGGCTTTTCCTGGCATTCCAGGGCAGCGAAGGCGACACGCCGCCCGCGATCCCCGCCGCGGCGATCGACACCAGCCGCCTGCTCCTGCTGGAGGACGGGCATTGCCTGAAAGACCATGCGCTCGCCGCGTGCGACCGTCCCGGCGCGCGCACGGAAGCGGCGATGCTGGGCACGTCGCTCCACACGATCGTCCAGATGGTCGACAACAATCTCGGCATCACCATGCTTCCCGAGATGGCGATCCGCGCAGGGATCCTCGATCACAGCAGCGTCGTCGCCCGGCCGGTCGAGGGTGAGGACGCCACCCGGCGGATCGCGCTGGTCTGGCGCCGCGCCTCCCCGCGAGACCGCGACTTCGGCCTGCTCGCCGACGTGCTGGCCGAGGCGCGCAGCGGTTAGGAACCAACCGCCGGAAAGACCGTAGACCCCGCACATCCCCCAGGAGACGATAGCATGACCCGATACGCCCTGATCGGCCTGGCGGGCATCGTCGCGCTCACCGGATGCGCCCGCGATACCGGAAGCACGGCGACCCCGCCCGCTGCCGCCCCCGCGCCCGTCAATCCCTCGGTTGGCGGCGCGTCGATGCTCGCCGACCGGACGATCGCCGCCAACGCCTCCGCTGCCCCAACCCTGTCGACGCTGGTCGCGGCGGTGAAGGCGGCCGGGCTGGCCGAGACGCTGTCGGGCCCCGGCCCCTTCACCGTCTTCGCCCCTACCGACGCCGCATTCGCACGCCTGGCGCCGGGCACCGTGGACACGCTGCTGAAACCCGAGAACAAGCCCGCGCTAGTCAAGGTGCTGACGTACCACGTCGTTTCCGGCACGCTGACCGCCGCCGACCTGACCGCGCGCATCACCGCCGGCGGCGGCACTGCGACGCTGATGTCGGTAGAGGGCGACCCGCTGACGCTGACGCTGACCGAGGGTCACCTCACGCTCACCGACGTCGGCGGCAACAAAAGCTATGTCGAAATCGGCGACGTCCGCCAATCGAACGGCATCGTCCACGTAGTCAACGGCGTATTGGTACCGAAATTGGGGTAGAGTTCGCACGAACCTCAAGGTCCGTTCGTACTGAGCGAAGTCGAAACACATTGCCAAGAGCCGTGCCCTTCGACTTCGCTCAGGGCGAACGGTAGATCCGGATCATTCCCACCGCGCCGCCGCCGCCTCGTCGCCGGCCCTCGCATCCACCCAGGTCGCCACGCCATCCCGCGTCTCTCGCTTCCAGAACGGCGCATCGGTTTTCAGCCGGTCGATGCAATAGGCACACGCATCCAGCGCCGCGGCCCGGTGCGCAGCCGCTGCAGCGACAAACACGATCCGCTCGCCGGGTGCCATCGCCCCGACCCGGTGGACGATCGTCACCGCGCTGCACCGCCACCGGTCGCGCGCGGTCTCGGCGACGCGCTCAAGCGCCGCCGCGGTCCGTCCCGGCCAATGCTCCAGCTCCAGCGTCCCGACCCCGTCGTCGGCACGTACCAGCCCGGTAAAGGTCGCCACCGCCCCGGCGCCCGCCACCTCCGCCAGCGCGATTTCCGCGGCCACGTCGATCGGCGCCGCCAAGACGACCACGCGGATCAACCGCCCGTTACCGGCGGGAAGATCGCGACCTCACGTGCAGCGCCCAGCGGCGCGTCCAGGCCGACGAAATCGCCATCCACCGCCGCGCGCAACCGCCCCCGGTCCGCAAACGCCTGCGCATGGCCAGCGCTCGTCCCGCCAAGCCAATCGATCAGCGCCGCCACCGTCGTCACCCCGGACGGCGGCGAGACCTCCTCGTCCGCCACCCCGATCCGCTCGCGCACCCATGCGAAATACAATATCCGCATCGCGCTCAGTCCATATGCTTCAGGCCGACGCGCAGATAATCCCAGCCGGTGATGAGCGTCAGCGCCGCCGCGCCCCACAGGCTGACCAGCCCGACCGCAGCGACCCAAGGCTGCCCCGGGGTCGCGCCGCCGAGGATCAGCGCACCGAGCGCGACGAGTTGCAGCGTCGTCTTCCACTTCGCCAGCTGCGACACCGGCACCGACACCTGCAACTGCGCCAGGAACTCGCGCAGCCCCGATACGGCGATCTCGCGCAACAGGATCACCAGCGCCGCGATCACGTGCAGACCCGGGATGTCGCCGCTGCGCACCAGCAGCAGGATGACCGCGGCGACCATGATCTTGTCCGCGATCGGATCGAGGAAGATACCGAGCCGCGACACCGCACCGTTGGCCCTCGCCAGATAGCCATCGAAATAATCGGTGATACCCATCAGGCAGTAGAGCCCGAACGCGATGCCGTAGCCTGCGGGCCATTGCGGCCACCACAGCAGCGCCGCGAGCAGCGGGATCGCGACGATCCGCGACAGCGTGAGCAGATTGGGGAGCGTCAGCATCGCCGCGTCCCTAACGCGCCTTGCCGCCGGGCGGAAACGGAATCCCGCAGTGGCGGCATGGCGCGCGCTCGTCTATGACCGTGTCTTTGCCACGGCTGGACCGGTCCCGCTCATGATCAACGCCCTGGGGCTCCTGAAGCGCCGCCGCTTCCTGCCCCTGTTCACCACCCAGTTCCTCGGCGCGTTCAACGACAATCTGTTCAAGCAGGCGATGGTGCTGTTCGCGACCTACAGCATCTTCAGCGACGCCAAGGTCGAACAGGGTTTCAACGCGCTCGCAACCGGGCTGTCGACCCTGCCCTTCCTGCTGTTCTCCGCGCTTGCGGGACAATTGGCCGATACCCACGACAAGGCGCGGATCATCCGGGTGGTGAAGTCGGCGGAGATCGGCATCATGGCCGTTGGCGCCGCAGGGCTCTTCCTGGCGCAGACCGGACACACCAACGTGTCGATCGGGCTGATGCTGAGCGCAGTGTTCCTGCTCGGCGTCCACTCCACTTTCTTCGGCCCGATCAAATACGCCATCCTGCCGCAACACCTGAGCCCTTGCGACGTGCTGGGGGGCACCGGGCTGGTCGAAGCGGGGACGTATCTGGCGATCCTGCTCGGCACGATCATCGCAGGGTATGTCTCCAGCGAAGCCGCCGCCGCGGGGGTGATGGGCGTCGCGCTGATCGGCTGGTATGCGGGGCGCCGCGTGCCGCCCGCACCGCCGCAGGCCGCACCGCTGGCGATCGACTACAACCCGTTGCGCGCTTCGTGGCGGCTGGTGTCGGGGACGATGCACATCCCGCGGCTGTTCCTGGCGATCTGCTCGATCAGCTTCTTCTGGACGATCGGCGCGGTGCTGATCATCATCTTCCCGCCGCTGGTGAAGAACCTGCTGACCGCGACCCAGAACGTCGCCAGCATCTTCACCGCGACGCTGTCGATCGGCATCGCGATCGGTTCAGTGGTCATCAACACGCTGCTGCGCGGGCGCATCTCGGCGCGCTTTGCGCCGGTGTCGGTGCTGGCGATGGGCGCGTTCGTCGTCGCTTTCTCGCTGATCGTCCGGGCCTGGACGCCGGCGCAGGCCGGCCAGTTCTATGGCTGGAGCGCCTTCATCGCGCAGCCGCTGGCGATTCCGCTGCTGCTCGTGCTGCTCGCGATCGCGGTGACGGGTGGCATGTTCGTCGTGCCGCTCTACGCCTTCCTGACGACGACGGTGGAGGCGGACCAGACCGCGCGCACGGTGGCCGCGAACAACGTCGTCAACGCGGTGGCGATGACCGCGGGCGCAGTGCTGGTCATTGCGATCAGCGCCCGGGGCGTTACGCCCGAGAACATGTTGTTCCTGGTCGCGGCGATGTGCCTGGTGTCAGCCTGGCTCGCCCAGAAACTGCACCGCGCCTGCGACTAGAAGATAAACGTGTAGAAGCAGGTGAAGAAGGCCGCGAAACTCAGCAGGAACAGCTTGAGATCGTGATCGTCGTCGCGCACCGGCGCTGCGACGACGGGCGGGGGCGGCAGCGAGCGGCGCAGCGGATGGCGGGCGGATTCGCTGGTGAGGACGAGGCGTCTGTTCATGGCGAGCATGTTAACGCGATCTTAAGGTTTTGGCCCATCCCCAAAGGTGGTTAAACCGACTGCGTCCGAATTCGGGACGCTCCGAGGGCGTAGAGGACCAGGGCATGAGCGTGGCATTCCGGCGCGAGAGCGACGAAGAGCATAAGGAGCCCCGCTTCGAACGGCCGCTTCCCGGCGGGGCCAATCTCGTCACCGCGCGCGGCCAGCTGCTCATCGCCGAACGGATCGCGGCGCTGGAGGCTCAGCTGCCCGCCGCCGAGGACGAGGCAGCCGAGGCGATCCGCCGCGACCTGCGCTACTGGCAGACCCGGCGAACGACCGCAGTCCCGACGATGCCGCCCCCGGACGGCACGGCTGGTTTTGGATCGACCATCGACATCCTGCTGGACGGCAAGCCGCGCCGCATCGCGATCGTCGGCGACGACGAAGCCGATCCAAAGTCTGGTCGCCTCGCCTTCACCGCCCCGCTCGCACGCGCGCTGATTGGCGCCCAAGTCGGCGACGTCCTGCCCTTCGCAGGGCGTGATGATGCCATCGAGGTCGTCGCGATCGTATAGAAAAAGGGGCCCGGCATCGCTGCCGAGCCCCCATTCCCGCTGCGTCGGCGGCTCAGATCGCCGGCATCGTCCCGGCGCGGACGACGATGTCGCTCGCCACGATGCTGGTCGTCGCCAGGTTGGCGATCAGCACTTGGTCCGCGCCGCCGATCCCGTCGGCGTCGTACCACAGCCGGTCGGTCGCATCGTCGTAGACGAACTGCGCGCCTGCACCCGCCGACGCCGTCCCGAAGGTCACGCCTGCGTCCGCGGCATAGCCGTCCGCGGTGTAGAACACGAGCTTGTCGACGCCCGAGACGAAGTCGCGGATGCGATCGACGCCGTTGATCGCGGCCGAATCGAACACGAACTGATCCGCGCCCGCGCCGCCCGTCAGATCGTCCGCGCCACCACGCCCACGCAGCACGTCGTTGCCTTCGAGACCCCGCAGCTGGTTCGCGCCCGCATCGCCGAACAGCGTGTCGGCAAACGATGTACCCTCCAAATTCTCGAACCCGCGGAGCTGGTCGTTGCCCTGCCCAGTCTGCTGGCGCCCCGCGATCGCCAGGTCGGCGACGACGCCATTGGTCGCGCCGATCTTGAAGGTGATCGTGTCGACGCCGTCGCCGCCGTCCAACAGGTCGTCGCCCGCCCCGCCGGAGATGATGTCGTTGCCGCCATAGCCCGAGATGCTGTCATTGCCGCCCAGCCCCTGCAGCGTGTTGGCGCCGGCATTGCCCTTCAGCGTGTTGGCGGCATCGTTGCCGCTGCCGTTGATGTCGCCGATACCGCCGAGAACCAGCGTCTCGAGGTTTGCGCCCAGGCGATAGTTCATCAGCGTCGACGAGACGACATCGGTCCCTTCGCCCGCCAATTCGACCACCGAATCCGCCGCATCGTCGACGTAATAGGTGTCGTTGCCGGTGCCGCCGCGCATCGCATCGGCACCCAGGCCGCCGGTCAGCTGATCGTCGCCCGCGCCGCCGGTCAGCGTGTCGTTGCCGTCGCCGCCGTACAGCACATCGTTGTCCAGCCCACCGTCGAGCGTATCGGCACCGACGTCGCCGTACAGGTAATCGTTGCCGTCGCCGCCGAACAGCGCGTCCGCACCGACGCCGCCCAGGATGCGGTCGGCGCCGCCGAGCCCACTGATCGTGTCGTTGCCGGCGTTGCCGGTCAGCTGGTTGGCGACCGCATTGCCCAGGATCGTGTCGTTGCCCGCGCCGCCGATCGCGTTCTCGATCGTCGCGCCGTACGCGATCGAGATGTTGTCGTGGAGCAACCCGTCGACCGAGTTATAGCGCGCGCGGAACGCGGTGTACTGCGCCTCGGTATAGCTTGCGGGCAGCAGCCCCTGCGCCTTCAGCGTCTCGAGCGGGGTCACGCCGCTGCCGCCGCCGCTGCTGAACGATCCGGGCGCCAGGTTGATCGACGAATTGGTCGCGAAGCCCGAGAAGTCGAGCGTGTCGTTCCCGCCGCCGTCCCAGATCGCGAGCCACGGCAGCTTGTTCTGGCTGAAATCGTACACCGCACGGTCGGCGGTGCTGTTGAAGCCATAGACGGTGTCGCCGCTCCGCGTCGTCATGTCCGCGCCATAGACCTTCTGCGCGACCGCGATGTCGTGGATCAGCGGGGTCTGTGCATAGACGAAGGTCAGACTGGCCCAGTTGACCGGCGCCGCGCCGGTGTTCTGCGCGTCGAAATACGACATCACCGTGTACTGGCGACTGTCCTGATAATATTCGGCGTTGGCGGCATAGGTGATCGAGAGCCCTGGCGCGGCGTTATACGCGCCCGGATGTTGCCAGCCGATCGCGTGGCCGGTCTCGTGGATCAGCGTGATCGGACCGTAATCGCCGTTGTTCAGCTCCAGGTTGCTCGGCTCGTTGCCATTGACCCACACGTCGCCGCCGATCAGCGAATACTCCCCGCCGTAATCGTAGGGAAGATACGCATAGGCCTGCGTGCCGGGCTGGTTGGTGTAATTGCCATACGTGATGTCCGCCTTGTCCGCGGTCGTCTCGACGAACTTGTAGGCGACGATATCGTCCCACAATGCGATGACGCTGCGCGCCGCGGTCTTCTGTGCGGCGGAGAATTCCTGAAAGCCGAAGAATTCGGGCAGCCCGAACAGTTCGCCCGTGTCGGGGTCCGTCTGGACATAGGGCGCCGCGAACATCGTGTCTTCGGTATGGAAGCCGAAGGTGATCGTGTGCGCGTCGCCGCTGCGCGAAGGCGCGCCATATTCGCCCTGGTTCCAGCCCGGACCGGCGATGTCGGTGCCGGGATAGGACGTGCGATTGAGGACGTTCTCGACCTGCTCCAGCGTCAGGACCGGCTTGCCGCCGATCGTGCCGCCGGTGCCGTCGACATTGGCGTAGAGCGGATCGACGCTGCCGACACCCGGAAAGTCGGCGTCGGGGTGCGGCGCCAGGAAATCGGTGCGCTCGGGCGTATAGTTCACAATACTCAAAGGACATCCCCTGTCGTTATCGTTGAAGGCATCGAATCAGATCAAGCCGCAACCATCAGCAACGGCAGAAATCCCGTGATCCCCGCCGTCCGCACCTGGCAAAACGAGCCCATCGACATCGGACGCTAGGCAGGGCGGAATGAAGGTCAACCGGATTGTAACAAAAAGTTAAACTTTTTTAGGCGGAACGGCGCTCGCGCAATGAATCGTCATTGGCCGCGCCGTTGTCGACATAAACGTTGCCGAACTGTCGCCGCCGGGTTCCCTGCCGGCCGATCGCGCGTTGTCGCGTGCGATGAAAATCGCTACCTACAATGTCAACGGGATCAACGGCCGACTCGCCGTCCTGCTGCGCTGGCTCGACGAGCGTGCCCCCGACATCGCCTGCCTTCAGGAGCTGAAGGCGCCCGACGCCAAGTTCCCGGAAGCCGCAATCCGCGCGGCGGGCTACCAACCGGTCTGGCACGGGCAGAAGAGCTGGAACGGCGTCGCCATCCTCAGCCGGATCGGGGTGCCGGTGGAAACCCGGCGCGGACTTCCGGACGATCCCGATCCGCTGCAAAGCCGCTATCTCGAAGCGGCGGTCGGCGGCGTGCTGGTCGGTGCGCTGTACCTGCCCAACGGCAATCCCCGCCCCGGCCCCAAATTCGACTATAAGCTCGCCTGGTTCGACGCGCTGATCGCACATGCGCAGACGCTGATCGACGCGGGCGTGCCGGTGGTGCTGGCAGGCGACTTCAACGTGATGCCGACCGAGGCCGACGTCTACAAGCCCGAACGCTGGACCGACGACGCGCTGTTCGCCCCCGAAGTCCGCTGTGCCTTTGCGCGACTGATCGATCAGGGCTGGACCGATGCGCTGCGCACGGTCCACCCTGACGCGACGATCTACACCTTCTGGGACTATTTTCGGAATGCCTACGCCCGGGATGCCGGTCTGCGCATCGACCATCTCCTGCTCAGTCCCGCGCTCGCCAAGCAGCTTACCGACGCACAGGTCGACGCGCATGTGCGGGGCTGGGAGAAGACCAGCGACCATGCGCCGGTATGGGTGGAACTTGCGGATAAGCCGAAGCGCAAACGCCGCACGGCCGGAATGGTGGAGCCGAGGGGGATCGAACCCCTGACCTCTGCAATGCCATTGCAGCGCTCTCCCAGCTGAGCTACGGCCCCATTCTCGGGAAGGCGCGTCCCCTAGCTGGACGCAGCCGGGTTGGCAAGCGGATGAAACACCCGCCTGCCCCACCGCGTTACATCAA
Organism: Sphingomonas sp.; assembly: GCF_964263785.1. Taxonomy (GTDB): domain Bacteria; phylum Pseudomonadota; class Alphaproteobacteria; order Sphingomonadales; family Sphingomonadaceae; genus Sphingomonas. Next base: position 3,801 of record NZ_CAXVWL010000112.1, on the reverse strand, counting down.
TGTTCGTCGTCGTCGCTCGGCGCTTCCACGCCCAGATCGTCGTCGCCGCCCAGATCGACCTCGTCGTCGGCCGACGGTTCCTCGTTCTCGCCGGTGATCGTGGCGATATCCTCTTCGTCGCCGTTCAGGTCGGCGTCGGGCTTGGCGGTGTCGGGCTTGGCCACCTCGAACGGCAGCGGCTGCTTGGACTTCAGGATCGGTTCGGGTTCCCAGTGCGCCCCGCATTCGATGCAGGTGACGGGATCGTCCTTCTTCAGGTCATAAAAACGCGTCGCGCATTTCGGGCACGTGCGCTTCGTGCCCCATTCCGGCTGAATCATGCCGTGTGAACCTTTCGGGTGGGTAGTGCTGGGAGTACCGCAGCGAAGTGGGGCGCGCCTTGCCAAATCACAATGCGGCTGTCAAAAGCCGCGCGCCCCATGTCCGCGTTCCCTGCCCAGCCCCTGTACCTTGTCGCGAACGGTCCCTTGGCGGGCCGCGTCTCGGTGCCGGGCGACAAGTCGATCAGCCACCGTGCGATCATGTTCGCGAGCCTGGCGGTCGGCGAAAGCCGGATCGAAGGGCTGCTGGAGGGCGAGGACGTCCTCGCCACCGTCGCGGCGATGCGCGCGATGGGCGCCGACGTCGCGCGCGGCGGCGACGGCGTCTGGCGAGTCCACGGTGTCGGCGTGGGCGGCCTGCTCCAGCCGCAAACCGCGCTCGACATGGGCAACTCGGGCACGTCGACGCGCCTGCTGATGGGGCTGGTCGCGAGTCACGCGATCACCGCCACGTTCGTCGGCGACGCCTCGCTGTCGAAGCGGCCGATGGCGCGCGTCACCGATCCGCTGGCGCGCGTGGGGGCGAGCTTCACGACCGCGCCCGGCGGCCGGCTGCCGCTGACGATGCACGGAGCCTGCCCGGCGATTCCGCTCGAATACGTGCTTCCCGTCGCGTCGGCGCAGGTGAAGTCCGCGGTCCTGCTTGCCGGGCTCAACACGCCGGGCATCACCCGCGTGATCGAGCCCATCCCGACCCGCGACCACAGCGAGCGGATGCTGCGCGGCTTCGGTGCCGACCTGACGGTCGAGGAGAGTGCGCGGGGACGCGTGATTTCGATCCGCGGCGAGGCGGAGCTGAAACCCCAGCACATAATCGTCCCCGGCGACCCCTCGTCCGCCGCCTTCTGGATGGTCGCCGCGTCGATCGTGCCGGGCTCCGACATCGTCATCGCCAACGTGCTGATGAACCCGACCCGCACCGGCCTGCTCACCGCGCTGCGGATGATGGGCGCCTCGATCGACGAGATCGACCGGCGCGACGTCGGCGGCGAGGACGTCGCCGACCTCCACGTCCGCCACGCCTCCCTGTCGGGGATCGAAATCCCCGCCGATCTGGCACCGAGCATGATCGACGAATACCCGGTGCTCTTCGTCGCTGCCGCCTTCGCGAGCGGTCGCACCGTTGCGCGCGGCGCGCACGAGCTGCGCGTCAAGGAATCGGACCGCATCGCCGCGATGGCCGCCGCGCTCGGCGCCTGCGGGGTCGCCTGCACGGAGCATGAGGACGGCCTGGCCATCGAAGGCACCGACGGCGACCCGATCCCCGGCGGCGCGACGATCGCCACCCACCTCGATCACCGCATCGCGATGAGCATGGCGGTCGTCGGCCTTCACGCCCGCGCGCCCGTCGTCATCGACGATGCCGCGCCGATCGCGACCAGCTACCCCGGCTTCGTCGCGCAGGCCGTATTGCTGGGAGCCGAAGCGCGATGATCACCCGCCGCGAACTCCTGGTCGCGGGTGCCGCGGTCACCGCGCTCGCCGCACTCCCCGCCTGGGCACGCGGCCCGGCGCGCTATCCCGCGCCCACCCGCGAGCTGATGGTCCCGGTCGAGGGTGGCCGTATCTACGTCCGCGTCAACGGCGACCTCGCCGGCCCACGCCCGCCGCTCGTCATCGTCCACGGCGGTCCCGGCGGCACCCACGGTGCCTATCTCGATGCGCTTGCGCTGGCGGACCGACGCGCGGTGATCCTTTACGACCAGCTCGATTCGGGCCGCTCCGACTGGCCGCAGAATCCCGCCAACTGGCGTGTCGAACGCTTCGTCGACGAACTCGACCGAGTCCGCAACGCCCTCGGGGTGAAGCGCTGGCACGTCCTTGGCCACAGCTGGGGCGGCACGATCGCGCTGGAATATGGTGCGCGCCAGCCCGAAAGGCTCGCGCACCCGGTGTTTGCCAGTTCCATGCTTGCCAGCCTTATCCTCGCCAGCCCGCTCGTCTCCACCCGCAGCTGGATCGCCGACGCCAATGCGCTGCGCGACGAACTGCCCCCCGTCGTCCGCCAGGAACTCGCGCGCTGCGACGCTCTCCCCGCGCCGATACCCGTATCGTGCGACGAAGCGACCGGCGTATTCTATGCGAGCTTCAACGGCCGCGAGCCGCCCAGCGACGGCATGCGCGCCTACCGCGCGTCCGAAGGCCGCGGCTTCGACCCGAAGCTGTACGAGACGATGTGGGGTCGCAGCGAGTTCGTCGCAACCGGCACCTTGAAGGATTACGACGGCGAACCGCTGCTCGCACGGCTCGACGGCCCGCGCACGTTGTTCATCGGCGGCCAGTACGACGAGGCCCGCCCGTCCACCCTCGCGAATTTCGCCGCCCGCGTCCCCGGCGCGGAGCTCGCGGTCGTCCCCGGCGCCGCGCACGGCTTCCTCGGCGACCGCCCGGTCGAGGCGCTCGGCATCCTGCGGGGATGGCTCGAGAGACACGATTCATGATCATCGCGGTCGACGGCCCCGCCGCCTCGGGCAAGGGCACCGTGGCGCGCGCTCTCGCCCGCCATTACGGATTGCCGCACCTCGACACCGGCCTGCTCTACCGCGCGGTCGCCGCCAACGTCCGCGCGCACGATCTCGATCCCGCAAAGGAAGCCGATGCGGTCGCCGCCTGCGACTTCGACGAACGTCTCCTCGCCTCGGCCGTCCTGCGCGACGACGCCATCGGCGCGCTCGCCTCGGTCGTCTCGGCGCATCCGCTGGTCCGCTCCGCGCTGTTCCAGCGCCAGAAGCGCTTCGCCGCGCAACTCGGTGGCGCGGTGCTCGACGGCCGCGACATCGGCACCGTCATCGCGCCGGACGCAGACGCCAAGCTGTTCGTGAAAGCCACGCCGCAGATCCGCGCCAAGCGCCGCCACGCCGAACTGTCCGCACGCGGCGACACCACCAGCTTCGACAAGGTCCTGTCCGACATCCGCGCCCGCGACGCCCGCGACAGCGGCCGCTCGACCGCGCCGCTGGTCCAGGCCCCTGATGCGGCGTTGCTCGACACCAGCTTCCTGTCGATCGACGCCAGCATCCAGCGCGCGATCGCACTGGTCGAGGCGCAACGCGCGCGGTCCTAGCGGGTCGGCTGCATGCCTCTACTTCAGCCTAAGAATTAGGCACGCGCCTCCTCGATCACCGCCACCGTGCCCGACGCACCGTTGTTGGCGCCGTGCATAACCACGCCGTCGCTGCATAATCCCCGATGGTCGAGGTGCGTACTGAGCCGCCGATTATGCACGGGAACGCAGCATTGGATTTGTGCATCAGGATCATGCCCGGAATCGCGACATTTTGGAAGTGACGCGAAAACTTTGATTTTTGCATCGCTAATGCCGAGCTGGCGATCCTAGCCGGTGTCACAACCGTTCGAGACCGTTGAAAAAGGTCTGCGCGAAACCGGCGTGGCGGATGGCTGGTGACGCCGGCCACCGGAGGATACGCCGCGTATCAGGCCGGCGCAGCCTGCCGGGCGAGCAGCTGAAGGTTGTATGCCG
>NZ_CAXVWL010000111.1:0-50329 GCF_964263785.1 Sphingomonas sp. | reverse complement strand
TCATGTTCGCACGCAGCGCCTGATTGGTGTGGTGCACCACCTGCGTGTTCTCGAAATCGTACAGGTTCGCACCCTCGAGCAGCCCCGCCGCCTCTAGCAGACGCTCGACCTTCTCGGTGCCGTCCTCGGTCAGGATGATCGACTTCTGCTTCTCGTCCTTCTCGTAATCCTCCGCAGCCAGCTGACGGACGATCAGGTCGACCGAGCGGTACAGGTCGGACTTGTCGTCGGTCGGGCCGGAAATGATCAGCGGCGTGCGCGCCTCGTCGATCAGCACCGAATCGACCTCGTCGACGATCGACATCGCGAACGGGCGTTGGACCATGCTGGTGCGCTCGTACTTCATGTTGTCGCGCAGGTAATCGAAGCCGAATTCGTTGTTGGTGCCGTAGGTGATGTCCGACCCATAGGCCTCGCGTCGCTGCTCGTCGGTCAGGTTGGGGATGATGACCCCGACGGTAAGGCCCAGGAAGCGGTACACGCGCCCCATCCACTCCGCGTCGCGCGCCGCGAGATAGTCGTTGACGGTGACGACGTGGACGCCCTCACCCGGCAGCGCGTTGAGATAGGTGGCGAGCGTGGCGACCAGCGTCTTGCCCTCGCCGGTGCGCATCTCGGCGATCTCGCCGCGGTGGAGGACGATGCCGCCGACCATCTGGACGTCGTAATGCCGCTGTCCGAGCACGCGGGCGGCGGCCTCGCGCACCGTGGCGAAGGCTTCGGGAAGCAAGTCGTCGAGCTTCTCGCCTTCCGCCAGCCGCGCGCGGAAGCGGACGGTCTGCTGCGCGAGATCCTCGTCGGACATCGCTTGGAGCGTCGGCTCGAACGACGCGATCTTTGCGAGAATGGGGTTGAGCGACTTGACGTAACGATCGTTCGACGACCCGAAGATCGACTTGGCGAGACCACCGAGCATGGAGGATTCCTGATATAACGGGAGTGCGGCGGCATCGCGCACCGGATGCGGCCGAAGGAAGGGTCGGAAAAGCCGCGGTGGCTATTCGCGCCTACGGTTCGCCCAAAGCGGCTCCGCCGTACCGACAGCGAGCGGGGTCGCGGAAATCGATGCGACTGCACGCAACCCGGGGAGATCGGCGGGTTGGCGCGCCTGAGCCGCGTGCTTGGCGGGTACGACTGCCAACGCCTGCACGCTCCGCCCAGCGACCGCCTGCGCAACGCCGGGCGCGCGAGCGCTTGCTCCGACGCCGGTAAGCGCGGAAAGCAGCACGGACAGGAACAGCAACACCCTCATTACGCTCGCGACATAGGAGCGCGGCGCGGAAACGTCCACCGTCACCAGATGCTGAGCACCGGATAGCTGCGCATCTTCGTATCAGCGGTGACCAGTGTCACACGGGCGTGGATCGCGTGAGCGATCAGCATCCGGTCCACTTGGTCGAAGTGGATCGGCGGAAGTGTCTCCGCGATGGTCCAGGCGGATGACGGATAGTCAAGCACCTTCGCCTCCAGTTGCTCGAGTACCAGCCTGAACGGCAGATCTACCTCGAACCGTCCGCGTCGGTTCAAGTCGACGAACTCATAGGCGGTGACCGCGCTGACGAAGATGTCCTCGCCGCCATCCGTAAGCGCCTCGCGCGCCGCACGGCTCAGTCTGGAATTGCCGGTTACCGCCCAGACGATCGCCTGGGTATCAACAAAGATCGGCAAACTTGCGCCCGTAATGCTCGTCCCAGCGGTCGTCGGCCTTGATATGCTGGATGTTTATGTTCCGATCGCCGACGAGGTGCTTGAACATCCCAATCGCGGCTCGCCGCTTGGCCGCGCGGCGCTCGACCTCAGCCAAACCCTCCGCTTCGATGTCCGCGATTTTGGCACGGGTAGGCATCAGCTGAAGTTGGCGCAGAGGTAGCCGCGGGTCAAGGGTTCGGCCTGGTTTTGCGACCGGAATGACCCTATCGCTGTACGATGGAACGCTCTCCTCTTGCCCTACCCTTTCCCGCGTTGCCGCCGGTTGCCGGGGTCGAACTCCGCATCGCCCGCGCGCGCTACAAGACTTGGGATCGGTGCGACCTCACCTTCGTCACGCTTGACCCTGCGACGACTGTTGCGGGGGTGCTGACCCGGAGCCGCTGCCCTTCGCCCGAGGTCGAATGGTGTCGCGCGGCGTTGACGTTGGGAACCGCGCGCGCGCTTGTCGTCAACGCGGGCAACTCGAACGCGTTCACCGGCGGACGCGGGCGTGCGGCCGTCGAGGCGATCGCGGCGCGGGTGGCGGGGCATCTGGGGTGCCAGCCTTCGGACGTGTTCGTCGCGTCGACAGGCGTGATCGGCGTGCCGTTGCCGGTCGACAAGGCCGAAGCGGGGCTCGATGCCGCCTTCACGGCCGAGCCGTGCGGGTGGGAGGACGCCGCGGCGACGATCATGACCACCGACACCTTTGCCAAGGGTGCGACCACGTCGGCGATCGTCGATGGGCGGGCGGTGACGCTGAACGGCATCGTCAAGGGATCGGGGATGATCGCGCCCGACATGGCGACGATGCTCGGCTTCGTCTTCACCGACGCCGCGGTGGATGCCGCCTTCTTCCAACGGGCGCTGACCGCCGCCAACGCAACGACCTTCTCGTGCATCACGGTCGATGGCGACACCTCGACCAGCGACACGGTGCTGGCGTTCGCCACGGGAAAGGCTGGCAATGCGCCGCTGGTCGATGACGATAGCGTGGGGGCCGACGCGTTCCGTGCGGCGCTGAACGATCTGTGCCACCAGCTCGCGCTGCTCGTCGTCCGCGATGGCGAGGGGGCGAGCAAGCTGATCGAGATCGCGGTCGAGGGCGCGGAAAGCGACCGCAGCGCGCACCGGATCGCGATGAGCATCGCCAATTCGCCGCTGGTCAAGACCGCGATCGCTGGCGAGGACGCCAATTGGGGGCGCATTGTCATGGCGGTCGGCAAGGCCGGGGAGCCCGCCGAACGCGACCGGCTCGCGATCCGCTTCGGCGACGTGCAGGTGGCGCGCGACGGTCTGGCGGTCGAAGGGTATGACGAGGGGCCCGTCGCCGCGCACCTGAAGGAGCGCGAGATCGAGATCGGGGTCGACCTGGGGCTCGGTAAAGGGTCGGCAACGGTGTGGACGTGCGACCTGACGCATGGGTATATCGCGATCAACGCGGATTACCGGAGCTAAGCGCCACTCACCCTATCGGCGCTTCGCGCCTCTTCCCTCTCCCCGTGGGAGAGGGGGGGAGCGGCGAAGCCGCGGAAGGGTGAGGGCGGTAAATCAGCTCACCGCGTCACCATGTTGCCGCGGTCGAACAGGTCCACCGTCTGCGGCGTGATCCAGCCGTACGTGTAGTTCAGCAGGTACAGCACGAACAGCACCGTCGCGACCACCGTCACGCGTCGCGCGATGCGCCCCGCGCGGAACTCGTGCGGCGCGCTCTCGGCCTGACCGGGCACATAGTCGCCGCCGCTCTCGCGCGTCGTCCTGACTCCGAAGGGCAGGACGAGGAACACCGAGAACGACCAGAACAGGATGTAGATCGCGAGCGCCGAGGTCCAGCGCACCGCCCTAACCCTCGATCACCAGAACATCGACGATCGGCTTCTTGCCCGTCCAGCGGGTCGCGACCTTGCGCACCGCCAGCCGGATGTCCTCGCGCAGGCGATCGGGCCCACGCTTGTTGCCGCCAAGCGCCTTTTCCGCGGCATCCGCGGCTTCGGCGATGAAGGCGTCGCGCTCGTCCTCGACGGGCACGCCCTGCACCCGCACCTGCGGCCGTCCGATCGCGCGACCGCCCTTGCCGAGCGCTACCGCAACCGAGATCTGGCCGTTGAGCGCCAGACGCCGCCGCTCGTTGATCGTCGACCCGTCCGCGGGCAGGATCACGTCGCCATCGAGCACCAGCCGGCCGACGGTCGCGTTGCCGACCTTCTTGGCGGGTCCGGGCAGCATCCGGACGATGTCGCCGTCGGACTGGACCAGCGTCTGCGCGATTCCCTGCTCCAGCCCGAAGCGCGCATGCTCCATCATGTGGCGCATCTCGCCGTGGACCGGGACGAGCAGCTTGGGGCGCATCCACTTGTACATCTGCGCCAGTTCGGGGCGGCCCGGGTGGCCCGAGACGTGGACGTGCGCCTGGCGCTCGGTGATCATGTTGACACCCCGCGCCGCCAGCGTGTTCTGGATGCGCCCGATCGCGACCTCGTTGCCGGGGATCTGCTTGGACGAGAAGACGACGCTGTCGCCTGCCTCTAGCGTGATCGTGTGGCTACCCTCGGCGACGCGGGCCAGCGCGGCGCGGGGCTCGCCCTGCCCGCCGGTGGCGACGATCAGCACCTTGTTGCGCGGCAAGCGCATCGCGGTCTCGGGATCGACCGTCTCGGGGAAATTCTTGAAATAGCCGCAGGCGCGGCCGACCTTCAGGATGCGGTCGAGCGAGCGCCCGGTGACGCACAGTTTGCGGCCGGTCTCCTTGGCGACCTCGCCCAGCGTCACGAGGCGCGCGGCGTTGGACGCGAAGCTGGTGACGAGCACCCGGCCCTTGGCACGGCCGATCACCTCGGCGAGGCCCTGGCGGACGCTGCTTTCGGAGCCCGAGGCTTCGGCGTTGAAGACGTTGGTCGAATCGCACACCAGCACGTCTACCCCCGCGTCACCGATGGCGGCGAGCTGCTCGGGACTGGCGGGGTTGCCGATCACCGGGGTCGCGTCGAGCTTCCAGTCGCCGGTGTGGAACACCCGGCCGACCGGCGTGTCGATCAGCAGCGCGTTGGGCTCGGGAATCGAATGCGACAGCTCGACGAAGGTGAAGCCGAATGGCCCGACCTTGAACGGCTTGCCCGCCTCGACCAGCTTGATCTTGACGCGGTCGGCGATGCCTTCCTCGTCGAGCTTGCCGCGGATCAGCCCGGCGGTGAACGCGGTCGCGTAGAGCGGCACGCCGAGGTCCTCGGCGAGGTAGGGCAGCGCGCCGATATGGTCCTCGTGGCCGTGGGTCAGGACGATGCCGACGAGGTCGTCGAGGCGCTCCTCGATGAAGGACAGGTCTGGCAGGATGACGTCGATGCCGGGGTAGGCGGGATCGGCGAAGGTGATGCCGCAATCGACCATCACCCATTTGCCGTTACAGCCGTACAGATTGACGTTCATGCCGATTTCGCCGGAGCCGCCGAGCGCGCAGAAAAGGAGTTCGTTCTTGGGAGTCATATCGTCTTTCGAGTAGGAAATCGTCGGTCAGCAGGCCGGAAGCGGCGCGACCGTTACACGTCTATATGGGCGCGTTCGCACATGATCGCCAGCCCCTGGATCGTCAGGTCGGGCTCGATATGGTCGAACACGGTCGTGTGGCGCTCGAACAGCGTCGCCAGGCCGCCGGTGGCGATCACCTTGACCGGGCGCCCGACCTCGGCCTTCATGCGTGCGACCAGCCCCTCGATCATCGAGAGATAGCCCCAGAAGATGCCGATATGCATCTGATCGACGGTGTTGCGGCCGATAACGGTGGTCGACGCGGGCGCTTCGATCGCGATGCGCGGCAGCTTGGCCGCCGCAGTGACGAGTGCGTCGAGCGACAGGTTGATGCCGGGCGCTATGATGCCGCCTTTGTACGCGCCCGAGAAATCGCTGAGGTCGAGCGTGGTTGCGGTGCCGAAGTCGATGACGATCAGGTCGCCGTCGTGGAGCTCGTGCGCGGCGATCGTGTTGACCGCGCGGTCGGCGCCCAGCGATTGCGGCTCGGCGACGTCGATCGCCATCGTCCAGTCGAGCGGCGCCTTGCCCGCGATCAGCGCTTCGGTCTTGAAATATTTGCTGCTCAGCACCTGCAAATTGTGGAGCGCGCGGGGCACGACGGTGGCGATGACGACCGCGCCGACCTGGTCACGTTCGTACCCCTCGATCGCGAGCAACTGCGTGAGCCAGACGGCATATTCGTCCGCGGTCCGCCTGGGGTCGGTCGCGATCCGCCAGCGCGCCTTGATGGTGCGGCCTTCCAACACCGCGAAGACGACATTGGTATTGCCGGCGTCGATCGCGAGCAGCATGCGGCTTGACCTTGGTTAGAGTAGAAAAACGTCGGCGGCGTGAATGACACGCCGCTCGCCGCCGCCCAAGCGTAAGATCAGTGCGCCGTCCCCGTCGAGGCCGTCGAACAGACCGTTGAGCGCGCTGCCGTCGGGCAGCCGCGCGGTGAGCGCCGTGCCCACCGGGTGCGCGCGTTCGAGCCAGCGCGTGCGGATGGGAGCGAGCCCCTCGCCGCGCCAGCGCGCGAGCCAGCGGGCGAAAGTTTCGACCAGCGTGTCGAGGAACGCGGCGGGGGTGACGTCGACGCCGTGTGCGGCGAGGCTTGTCGCGGGGCGGTCGGGCAGGTCGGGGTGGTGCGCCAGGTTCGCGCCGATGCCGATGATGACGGCGTGGTCGGCGCGTTCGAGGAGGATGCCGCTGAGTTTCTCGCCGTTCAGCAGCAGGTCGTTCGGCCACTTGAGGGTGACGCCGCCGTTATTCCTTCCGTCACCCCGGACCTGTTCCGGGGTCCAGGGCTCCGCAGGCGATGCGGATGAAGTCTCCGACCGCGTCGCCTGCCGCGCGCTGGACCCCGGAACAGGTCCGGGGTGACGAAGGAAGTCTTCGGGCGCGCTCGCCGCAGCTATGAACACGGAAACGGCCTCTTCGACCGCCACCCCCGCCACCAGCGCCAGCGTCGCAGCCTGCGGATCGGTCGCGCGCAACCGCACCAGCGTGCTCGCGTACAGATTGCCCGCAGGCGACATCCACGCGCGCCCGAGCCGCCCCCTGCCCGCACTCTGCCGCTCCGCCCGCAACCACGTCCCTTCCGCCGCCCCGGCCTTCGCCGCAACCAGCATGTCGGCGTTGGTCGACCCTGTCTCCGCGACCGTTCGAATCAGCGTCAGAACAGCGCCTTCGCGGCCGCGCCGGTCCAGGCGCTCAGCAACGGGATCGCGAGGTAGCCGAGTGGCGAAATGAATACCGCCGCGGCGACCAGCACCCCGCCTTCGACCACATCGCCGCTCTTCCCGAACGCAGGCGCGGGATCGTCGAAGTACATCGTCTTGACGACACGCAGGTAATAATACGCCCCGATCGTCGACGCCGCGATGCCGATCGCAGCGAGCGGAAACAGCCCCGCCGCGACCGCCGCCTGGAACACCGCGAACTTGGCGTAGAAGCCGAACAGCGGCGGGATGCCCGCAAGGCTGAACATGAACATCGCCATCGCCGCGGCAAGCCCGGGACGGGTGCGCGACAGCCCCGCCAGGCTGTCCAGCGTCTCGACCGGCTGGCCATTCTCGTCCCGCATGCGGAGCACCACCAGGAAGCTGCCGAGCGTCATCGCGATGTAGATCGTCATGTAGACGAGCACGCTCGCCACCCCCGCCTGAGTCCCCGTTGCGAGCCCGATCAGCGCGAAACCGACGTTGTTGATCGACGAATAGGCGAGCAGCCGCTTGACGTTGACCTGCCCGATCGCCCCGACCGCACCGAGGATGATCGAGGCGAGCGCGGCGAAAATCACGATCTGCTGCCACTGTCCCGTCGCGGGCCCCATCGCCTCGACCGCCACCCGCACCGCCAGCGCCATCGCCGCGACCTTCGGCGCCGAGGCGAAGAAGGCGGTCACCGGGGTCGGCGCACCTTCGTAGACGTCGGGGGTCCACATATGGAACGGGACGGCGGCGATCTTGAACGCCAACCCTGCGAATACGAACACCAGCCCGAACAGGAGGCCCAGCGAGCGCGTGCCGGCATAGGCCTCGGCAATGCCGTCGAACCCGGTCGTGCCCGAGAAGCCGTAGACCAGGCTGATGCCGTAGAGCAGGATGCCGCTGGCGAGCGCGCCCAGGACGAAATACTTCAGCCCCGCTTCCGCCGAACGCTGATCACGACGCATGAAGCTGGCGAGGACGTACGCCGCCAGGCTCTGAAGCTCGAGCCCGACATAAAGCGTCAGCATGTCGCTGGCCGACACCATGATGCCCATGCCGCATGCCGACAGGAGCAACAGCACGGGATATTCGGGCTTGAGGTCGTCCCCGGTGGTGCGCTGGAAAAACCCCGGAGCGAGGATCAACGAGATCGCCGTCGCGATGTAGATCAGCACCTTGGCGAACGCCGCGAAAGCGTCGGCGCGGTACAGCCCGTCGAACGCGTCGCCGCCGTAGGACGCCGGCCCGGCGAGCGCGACGCACGCGCCCGCCAGCACGAACACCGAGGCGATCGACACCGCGCGGGTCGACCCCTGCCCGCCCCACGCGGCGACGAGCATCAGGACGATCGCGGAGACGCTCAGGATCAGTTCCGGGAGCGTCATCGCAAGGTTGGCGGCGTAGCTCATCGGTGAGCCTCCTGCGGCGCGGCGACGTGAAGCGCGGGCGCGCGTCCGACGGTCGGATGGGAATCGCTGCCCGGCGCGGCGCGGTCGATCCGCGACAGCAGCACGCCCACATCCTTGCGCATCGGCGCGAGGAAGCTCTCGGGATACACGCCCATCCACAGCACGACCGCCGCGATCGGGGCGAGCAACCAGACTTCGCGCGCGTTCGCATCGGTCATCGCCCGGACCTCTTCGGATTTCACCTCGCCGAACACGACGCGGCGATACAGATAGAGCATGTAGGCGGCGCCCAGGATGATGCTGGTCGTGCATAGCAGCGCGATCCACGTCGAGACCTGGTACGTGCCCATCAGCGACAGGAATTCGGCGACGAAGCCGCTGGTCCCCGGCAGCCCGATCGACGCCATCGTGAAGAACAGGAACAACACGGCATAGCGCGGCATCGTGATCGCCAGCCCGCCGTAGCGCGCGATCTCGCGCGTATGCAGCCGATCGTAGATGACGCCGACGCACAGGAACAACGCGCCCGAAACCAGGCCATGCGAGAGCATCATGATCATCGCGCCCTCGATGCCCTGCCGGTTGAACGCGAACAGGCCGATGGTGACGATCGCCATGTGCGCCACGCTCGAATAGGCGATCAGCTTCTTCATGTCGGCCTGCACCAGCGCCACGAGCGAGGTGTAGATCACCGCGACCGCCGACAGCGCGAAGATCAGCCACGTCAGCTGCCCGCTCGCCTCCGGGAACATCGGCAGGCTGAACCGCAGGAAGCCGTAGCCGCCGAGCTTCAGCAGCACGCCCGCCAGGATCACCGATCCCGCGGTCGGCGCCTGGACGTGCGCGTCGGGGAGCCAGGTGTGGACTGGCCACATCGGCATCTTGACCGCGAAGGAGGCAAAGAACGCCAGCCACAGCCATGTCTGCGCATGCGCCGGAAAGTCGAACGCCTGCAACGCCGGAATGCTCGACGTGCCCGCCTGCCCCACCATGTACAGCATCGCGATCAGCATCAGCAGCGAGCCCAGCAGCGTGTACAGGAAGAACTTGTAGCTCGCGTAGATGCGGTTCGCGCCGCCCCAGATGCCGATGATAAGGTACATCGGAATGAGGCCGGCCTCGAAGAACAGATAGAACAGAAACAGATCCTGCGCCGCGAAGGTGCCGATCATCAACACCTCGGTCAGCAGGAACGCCGCCATATACTCCGGCACCCGCTTCTCGATCGCGCGCCAGCTGGCCCCGATGCAGATCGGCATCAGGAACACGCTGAGCATGATCAGCATCAGCGCGAAGCCGTCGATGCCGAGGTCCCAGGCGAAGAAACCTAGACGCGGCCCATGCTCGACGAACTGCCACTGCGCGCCGCCGATGTCGTAGGTCGCCCACAGGACGATGCCGAGCACGAGGTCGACCAGCGTCGCACCCAGCGCCATCCACCGCGCATTGGTCGCATCAACGAACAGGCACGCGACCGCGGCAAGCGCGGGAACGCCCAGCATCAGGGTCAGAATGGGATAATCCATCACCGCGAGATCGCCCAGGTAAGCGCGGCGGTCAGCCCGATCAGCATGACGAAGGCATAGGTGTACACATATCCGCTCTGGAGCTTCACCGCCGCTCGACTACCCGCCTGGACCAGCCAGGCCGAGCCGTTCGGGCCGAAGCGGTCGATCGTCTTCTCGTCGCCGCGGTGCCACAGCAATCGGCCGATCGCGAAGGCGGGGCGGACGAAGATCAGTTCGTAGAGTTCGTCGAAATACCATTTGTGGAGCAGGAAGCGATAGAGGATGCGGAAGTGGTCCGCGAGCACGCTCGGGAATTGCGGCGCTCGGATGTACGCATACCAGGCCGTCCCCAGCCCCAGCAGCATCGCGATCGTCGCCGACAGCTTTATCAGCAGCGGCACCTCATGCATCGCGTGCATCAGATGTTCCCGGAACGCGATCGCGCCGCGCCAGAACTCTTCGCCCGCGGTCGGCTCGATGAAGAAGCCGTGAAACGCGAACCCCGCCGCGACCGCGCCGAGCGACAGCAGCAGCAACGGCACCGTCATCGAGAGCGGGCTCTCGTGCGGATGGTAGCCGCCAGTCCCTGCGGGCAGGTCGTGCTGCGCGGGGCCATGCTCGTCGGGCTCACCGCCGGCCGCCTCGTGTGCCGCATCGCCGTGATGCGCCTCGGCCGCCTTCGCGTCGTGAGCATCGTGGTCGTCGTGCCCGTGCGCATCATGATGCGCATGCTGGATATGCTCGGACGCGGCCCAGCGCGGGGTGCCCCAGAAGGTCAGAAACATCAGCCGCCACGAATAGAAACTGGTCAGCAGCGCGACGAGCACGCCGACGAACCACACGCCGGGCTCGCCCGCGGCCCAGCCCGCCTCGATGATCGCGTCCTTCGAATGGAAGCCGGCGAAGCCGATCGCCAGCGTATTGCCGAATACCGCCGGGATGCCGACCCCGGTGATCGCGAGCGTTCCCGCCATCATCGTCCAGAAGGTGACGGGGATGCTTTTACGCAAGCCTCCGTAGTAGCGCATGTCCTGCTCGTGGTGCATCGCGTGGATCACCGAGCCTGCGCCAAGGAACAGCAGCGCCTTGAAGAACGCGTGCGTGAACAAATGGAACATCGCCGCGCCATACGCGCCGACGCCCGCGGCGAAGAACATGTAGCCGAGCTGAGAACAGGTCGAATAGGCGATCACGCGCTTGATGTCGGTCTGCACCAACCCGCACGTCGCCGCGAACAGGCAGGTCGCCGCGCCGACGAAGGTGACGACGTGGAGCGCCGCCGGTGACGTCTCGAACATCGGGGACAGACGGCACACCATGAACACACCCGCGGTCACCATCGTCGCGGCGTGGATCAGCGCGGAGACCGGCGTCGGCCCCTCCATCGCGTCGGGCAGCCAGGTGTGAAGCCCCAGCTGCGCCGACTTGCCCATCGCACCGACGAACAGCAGCAGGCACAGGACGGTCATCGTGTCGGCGCGAAAACCCAGGAAGCCGATCGTCGACCCCGCCATGCTGGGCGCGGCGGCGAGGATTGCGGGGATCGAGACGGTGCCGAACACCAGGAACGTCCCGAAGATGCCGAGCATGAACCCAAGGTCGCCGACGCGGTTGACGACGAAAGCCTTGATCGCCGCCGCGTTGGCGGACGGCTTCCTGAACCAGAAGCCGATCAGCAGGTAGCTGGCGAGGCCGACGCCTTCCCAGCCGAAGAACATCTGGACGAGGTTATCTGCGGTCACCAGCATCAGCATCGCGAAGGTGAACAGCGACAGATACGCGAAGAACCGCGGCTGATCGGGATCTTCGTCCATGTATCCCCACGAGTAGAGATGGACGAGCGCCGATACGCTGGTGATCACGACCAGCATCACGGCGGTTAGCGCGTCGACGCGGAGCGCCCACGACACGTCCATGTCGCCGCTGGCGATCCAGTGGAGCACCGGGGTGACGTGCGCGACACTCGTGCCCTGCAGGAAGCCGATGAACACCGGCCACGACAAGGCGCACGAAGCGAACAGCGCCGCGGTAGTCAGTACCTTCGCGGGCACCACGCCCAGTGCCTTGTTGCCCAGCCCCGCGATCGCAGCGGCCAGGAGCGGCAGGAAGACAATTGCGAGAATCAACCGATCACCCCTTCATCCGGTTGACGTCGTCGACCGCGATCGTGCCGCGCCCGCGGAAATAGATGACCAGGATCGCCAGCCCGATCGCCGCCTCGCCCGCCGCGACGGTCAGCACGAACATCGCGAACACCTGACCGACCAGGTCGTTGAGATAGGCCGAGAAGGCGACGAAATTGATGTTCACCGCGAGCAGGATCAGCTCGATCGCCATCAGGATGACGATCAGATTCTTGCGGTTCAGGAAGATGCCGAGCACCCCCATCACGAACAGGATCGCCGCAACGACGAGGTAATGGACGAGGCCGATCATAGCTCGACACCCACCCCGACAGGCTGGTTCACGTTGCGCGTCGCATCCTGAGGCCGGCGGGCGTTCTGGCGCGGGATGTTCTGGTAGCGCGAGCCGCTACGCTCGCGATGGGTCAGCACGATCGCGCCGATCATCGCCACGAGCAACACCAGCCCCGCCGCCTCGAAGATGAACAGGTAGCGCGTGTAGAGCAGGTCGCCGATCGCGCGGATGTTGGACACCCCCGGGTCGATCGGTGCCGCCCGTCGCGCCAGCGCCACGCCGCCCAACCGCCACGCGCCGATCGCGACCATCACTTCCGCCGCCAGCGCCACAGCGAGCGCCAGACCGATCCCGAAATATCGCGCCACGCCCGCGCGCATCGTCGCGAAATCGACGTCCAGCATCATAACCACGAACAGGAACAGCACCGCGACCGCACCGACATAGACGATGACGAGCAGCATCGCGATGAACTCGGCGCCGACCAGCACCATCAGCCCCGCGGCGTTGAAGAACGCCAGGATCAGCCACATGACGGAATGCACCGGATTGCGCGACGAGATCGTCATCGCCGCCGAGACGATGACGACAACCGCGAAGAGGTAGAAGGCGATGGCCTGGATCACCATACGGTGCCTCCCCGGAACAGGGAGGGGGACCGCCGCGAAGCGGTGGTGGAGGGGCAGCCACGAGCGACAGCACTGCTTGGCTGCCCCTCCACCAGCCTGCGGCTGGTCCCCCTCCCCGTTCCGGGGAGGTACATGCTGGTCAGAATCATGCCCGCGCGCCTAGCGGTATGGCGCATCGGCGGCAAGGTTCGCGGCAATCGCGCTTTCCCAGCGGTCGCCATTGTCGAGCAGCTTGGCCTTGTCGTAGATCAGCTCCTCGCGCGTCTCGGTCGAGAATTCGTAGTTCGGCCCCTCGACGACAGCATCGACCGGGCACGCCTCTGCACACAAACCGCAATAGATGCACTTGGTCATGTCGATGTCGTAGCGCGTGGTCCGACGGCTGCCGTCGTCGCGCGGCTCGGCCTCGATCGTGATCGCCTGCGCAGGACACACCGCCTCGCACAGCTTGCACGCGATGCACCGCTCCTCGCCGTTGGGATAGCGCCGTAACGCATGCTCCCCGCGAAACCGCGGGCTGACCGGGTTACGCTCGTACGGGTAGTTGATCGTCGCCTTGGGCTTGAAAAAGTATTTGAGCGTGAGGGCATGCGCCTTCACGAACTCCCAGAGCGTGAATGATTTTATCAGCTGTGCGGGGCTCATTTCATTGCCTCAAACTCTGCGCGTACGCCGCTTCCCGCTCTTGGCGTACAAGAACCTAGCCATTTATCGGAGCCCTTTGACCCTACCACCGCGAAGAAGCCGTTGCCCTGCGGCACTTTTGGATCAACCCCAAGTACGATAAATTCCTGGTCAGGGTCGCCCACCGCAATAGTAAACAAACCCGGTGCGTTTATCACCATTCTAGCGTTTAGCCCGCCCATCACGTTGGAAGGATCGAGCAGGGAAACTCCCCGTGTCCTAAGCAAAATATCGCTCGATATAGGTCTAGAGTGACCTTCCTCAATAACGGGTAGAAGCACTGTTAACCGAGCAGTAGTTACCGAGTCACGGTCTTCGCTCGGATGCATAACGCACATCAAAATTCTGTCCTGCCCCTCGTCGGGAAAAAGACGTCGAGGCTGTTCCATCGCGCCGGCGGCTGCCAACGCTATGAACATGACTCCGATCACGATGGTATGCCCACCCGCACGAACATCAGCACGCCCGACACCAGGAACACCCAGAACAGCGACACCGGCAGGAACACCTTCCACCCCAGCCGCATCAACTGGTCGTAGCGATAGCGCGGCACCGTCGCCTTCACCCAGCTGAACAGGAAGAAGAAGAACAGCATCTTGGCGAACAGCCACAGGATGCCCGGCACGACGTACAGCGGTGCCCAGTCGACCGGCGGCAGCCACCCGCCCCAGAACAGCGTCGCGTTGAGGACGCACATCAAGATGACGTTGGCGTATTCGCCCAGCCAGTAGAGCGCGAAGCTCATCGAGCTGTATTCGGTCTGGTATCCCGCGACGAGCTCGCTCTCCGCCTCGGTCAGGTCGAACGGCGCGCGCTGCGTCTCGGCGAGCGAGGAGATGAAGAACATCACCGCCATCGGGAACAGCAGCGGGTTCACGACAAAGCCGTTGAGGCGGATGCCGAGCGTGTTCTGCTGCGCCATCACGATGCCCGACAGGTTGAACGTCCCCGACCACATCACAACCGAGATCAGGATGAACCCGATCGCGACCTCGTAGCTCACCATCTGCGCGGCCGCACGCAGTGCCGAGTAGAAGGGGTATTTCGAGTTCGAAGCCCACCCCGCCAGGATGATCCCGTACACCCCGAGGCTCGACGCCGCGAGCACGTACAGCAGCCCGACGTTGATGTCGGCGAGCACCACCCCGGCCTGAAACGGCACCACCGCCCACACGATCAGCGCGACGGTGAAGGTGATGATCGGCGCGATCAGGAATAGCGCACGGTTCGCGGCGCTCGGTATGATCGTTTCCTGGAGGAAGACCTTCAGCCCGTCCGCGAACGACTGGAGCAGCCCGAACGGCCCGACGACGTTGGGCCCGCGCCTGAGCGCCATCGCCGCCCAGATCTTGCGATCGGCATAGATGATCATCGCTACCGCCAGCATCAGCGGCAACGCAATGACGAGGATGCCGACGATCGTCGCGGTGAACCACGCCGCCCCGTAGCTGAAACCCAGCGTATGATTGAAGAAGTCGGTCATCGCCCCAGACCCGTCACCCCAGCGAAGGCTGGGGTCTTGCAGTTACAGAGCGCGCGCTTGCCGCACGAGACCCCAGCCTGCGCTGGGGCGACGAATGGATGGTTCACTCCGCCGCCTCCGCGAAATCTTCGCCGTGGACCAATTCCGCCGAACATCGCTGCATCGTCGGCGATGCGCGGCAGATCGCGTTGGTGAGATAGAAGTCCTTGATCGGATAGCCCTCGATCGTGCCGCTCGCGGTCGCATCGAGTGAGGGAGGGTTCCAGTCGAAGCTGACCAGCCCCTCGTGGCGCAACGCGGGAACCTCACCATACATCGCCTCGCGCAGCCCCGCGAGACTGTCGAACGGCAAGGTTTGGCCCAGTACCTCCGACAACGCGCGAAAGATCGTCCAATCCTCGCGCGCGTCACCCGGCGGGAACACCGCGCGCTCGCCGCGCTGGACCCGGCCCTCCAGATTGACCCAAGTTCCCGACTTCTCGGAATAGGCCGCTCCGGGCAGCACCACATCGGCATGGCTCGCACCGAAGTCGCCGTGGTGGCCGACATAGACCTTGAACCCGGCGAAGCGCGTATAATCCGCCTCGTCCGCGCCAAGGAAGAAGGTCAGCTTCGCCCCCGTCACGTCCGCAATGCCGCCCTTCTGCGCGTAGCCGAGCATCAGCCCGCCCGTTCGCGCCGCCGCCATGTGCAGCACATTATAGCCGTTCCAGCCATCACGCACGAGGTTGAGCGTGCTCGCCAGCTTGAGCGAAGCGCCGTGGCCGCCCTTCAGCGCCCCGCCGCCGACGATCACCGCCGGCCGCTCGGCCTTGCCGAACGCCTCGCTCACGTGGTCAGGCAGCGAGCCCATCAGCGACAGATCGCCGCCGAGCCAATCGACCTTGTAGGTCAGGTCGGTCTCCGCGCCGATCGCGAAAACCTTCGCACCCTTCTTGATCGCCTTGCGCACCCGCGTGTTCACCAGCGGCGCTTCCCAGCGCAGATTGGTGCCGACCAGCAGGATCGCGTCCGCGTGCTCGACGCCGGCGATGGTGGTGTTGAAATTCACCGCAGCGAGGCTCGACGTGTCGTAGTCCATCCCGGTCTGGCGGCCCTCCAACAACGAAGACCCCATCGATCGCGCCAGCACCTTGGCCGCGTACATCGTCTCGCAGTCGACCAGATCGCCCGCGACCACCGCGACGCTGTCGCCCGCGTCTACCGCGGCAATGGCCGCAAAAGCCTCGTCCCAGGTTGCCGCGACCAGCTTGCCGCCACGCCGGATGTACGGCCTGTCGAGTCGCCGCCGCACCAGCCCGTCGATCGCGTGGCGCGGCTTGTCGGTCGCCCACACCTCGTTCACGTCCTCGTTGATCCGCGGCACGCAACGCAGCACCTGCCGCCCGCGACTGTCGAGCCGAATGTTGGTGCCGACCGCATCCATGACGTCGATCGTCAGCGTCTTTTTCAGCTCCCAAGGCCGAGCCTCGAACGCGTATGGCTTCGATGTCAGTGCGCCGACCGGGCAGAGGTCGACGACGTTGCCGCTCAGTTCGCTGGTCACCGCCTTTTCCAGATACGACGTGATCTGCATGTTCTCGCCGCGGAAGATCGCGCCGATCTCCTCGACGCCCGACACCTCCTCGGCGAAGCGGATGCAGCGGGTGCATTGGATGCAGCGGGTCATGATCGTCTTGACGATCGGCCCCATGTACTTCTCGGTCACCGCGCGCTTGGGCTCGTCGTAGCGCGAGCGGCCGCGACCATAAGCGATCGACTGATCCTGCAGGTCGCACTCGCCGCCCTGGTCGCAAATCGGGCAGTCGAGCGGGTGGTTGATGAGCAGGAACTCCATCATCCCCTCGCGCGCATGCTTGACCATCGGCGTGGTGGTGAACACCTCCTGATTGTGCGCTGCGGGTAGCGCGCACGACGCCTGCGGCTTGGGCGGCCCGGGCTTCACCTCGACCAGGCACATCCGGCAATTGCCCGCAATGCTGAGCCGCTCGTGATAGCAGAACCGCGGGATTTCCTTCCCCGCGATCTCGCACGCCTGGAGCACGGTGGCACCCTGCGGCACCTCGACCTCGATGCCGTCGACTTTGAGCTTGGGCATTACTCTTCGTCCTTGCGGGCGGGCCGCACGCCAACCGCCATCGCGCCCGGTATGTTCGGATGAACGGGATTTGGGATTAGCTGCTGTCGTCGTGGATCAATGAGCACGTCCATGCCTTCCATTGGAATAGCACCGAGCAACACCTGATTTCCCGTCACCATCGCGCCGGTGAACGCCGTGCGGCCGAAAACTTCCACGCGCACCGGCCCGACATAATCAACCACGATCTGGCGTCCGTCCGCTACCGTGATCATCCGCTCTTCGACCTTCTCCAAGCGCAGCTGCTTTGCGACGAGCTCGGGAATGCAGAGGTCGGCCGCGCCAGAGTCGACCAAGGCGTTTGCATCCAGCTCTTCGAGGTCGCCACGCGCGGCATTTGCCAAGCGGATATGTTGAAAGATCAAGCCCATTATTCCGCCGCCTCCTGCATCGGCGCCAGATCGCCGCCGCTACGCTCGACGATCCGCCGCTCCATCTCCGGGCGGAAATGCTTGATCAGCCCCTGAATTGGCCACGCCGCGGCATCGCCAAGCGCGCAGATCGAGTGGCCCTCGACCTGCTTGGTCACCTGCTGGAGCATGTCGATTTCGCCGATCTCGGCGTCGCCGGTGCGCATCCGTTCCATGACGCGCCACATCCAGCCAGTCCCCTCGCGGCAGGGCGTGCACTGGCCGCAGCTCTCGTGCTTGTAGAAATAGCTGATCCGGCTGATCGCGCGGACGATGTCGGTGGACTTGTCCATCACGATCACCGCCGCGGTGCCGAGACCCGAGCCGACCGCCTTCAGCCCGTCGAAGTCCATCGGCACGTCCATGATCTCGGCCGCGGGAACTAGCGGCACCGACGACCCGCCCGGGATCACCGCGAGCAGATTGTCCCAGCCACCGCGAATGCCGCCGCAATGTTCCTCGATCAGCTGGCGGAACGGGATGCTCATCGCCTCCTCGACCACGCACGGCTTGTTCACGTGCCCGCTGATCTGGAAGAGCTTGGTGCCGCGATTGTTCTCCGCGCCGAAGCTCGCGAACCACTCCGCCCCACGCCGCAGGATCGTCGGCGCGACCGCGATCGATTCGACGTTGTTGACCGTCGTCGGGCAGCCGTACAGTCCCGCCCCCGCCGGAAACGGCGGCTTGAGGCGCGGCTGGCCCTTCTTGCCCTCCAGCGATTCCAGCATCGCGGTCTCTTCGCCGCAGATGTACGCGCCCGCGCCGCGGTGGACGAACACGTCGAAGTCGTAGCCCGAACCGCAGGCGTTCTTGCCGATCAGCCCCGCGTCATACGCCTCGGCGACCGCGGCAAAGAGCACCTCCGCCTCGCGGATATATTCGCCGCGGATGTAGATGTAGGCCGCCCGCGCGCGCATCGCGAAGCCCGCGACCAGCGCGCCTTCGATCAGCTTGTGCGGATCGTGGCGGATGATCTCCCGGTCCTTGCAGCTGCCGGGCTCGGACTCGTCGGCGTTGATGACCAGGAAGTTCGGCCGGTCGGGCTTGGGTTCCTTGGGCATGAACGACCATTTGGTGCCGGTCGGAAACCCCGCCCCGCCGCGCCCGCGCAGGCCGCTCGCCTTGACGACGTCGATGATCGCGTCCTGCCCGCGCAGCATCAGAGCCCTGGTGTCGTCCCAGTCTCCTCGCGCACGCGCCGCGTCCAGATTCCACGACTGAAATCCGTAGACATTGGTGAAGATGCGGTCCTTGTCGCTGAGCATCAGGCGCGCGCCTCGAGTGTGCTTATGCGTCGGTCGAAGCTGAGCAACTGCGCGGTCATGTTGTCGAGCCGTTCGTTTACACCGGTCAATTCGATAAGCACATGCTGGTGAAAGTGCTGCATGGCGGTTTGCCGCTTCTCGATGCGCTCCATACGGTCTTCGATCGCCGTTAAGCGAGCATCCATCCGATCCATACGTCGACCAAGTTCGGCAATGTTGCTCTGGATCGTCTTGAGAAGCCCGACGATGAACTCGTTTTCGTCAGCCATCACCACTCCCCCCGGTAATCGTGGTTGGCGTCGACCATCTCTTTGAGCGACGTCGGCCCGCCTTCTGGGCAGCTCGCCCGTCGTCCGATCGTCGATCCCGGCTCGGGCCGCTCGCCATTCGCCAGCGCGTCCAGAACGCCAAGCATGCGATCGTAGTCGAGGTCCTCGTAATTGTCGTCGTTGATCTGGACCATCGGCGCGTTGGCGCAGGCGCCCAGGCACTCGACCTCGCTCAGCGTGAACACGCCGTCGGGGGTCGTCCCGCCCTTCACCAGCCCGCGGTTCTTGCACGCCGCCAGCACGTCGTCGGAGCCGCGCAGCAGGCACGGCGTCGTCCCGCATACCTGGACGTGAAAGCGCCCGACCGGCGCCAGGTTGAACATCGTGTAGAAGGTCGCGACCTCGTACACGCGCATGTACGGCACGCCGATCGCGCGCGCGACGAACTCGATGACGGGCACCGGCAGCCAGCCTTGCGTGTTCGTCTCCGCACCGACCTGCCGCTGGGCGAGGTCGAGGAACGGGATCGACGCCGACTGCTCGCGCCCCTTGGGATAGCGCGACAGGATCTCGTTCGCCTTGCGCTGGTTCTCGTCGGACCAGTGAAAGCCACCCCAGCGCGCGCGCGTCTCGGCCTCGTCGGGGATGTGAACTGCGTCAGCCACGATGAGCTTCCTGATCCTGGCCGACCCGCCGCAATAAGAGGATCACCGCATACCCGACGAGCCCGGCTAACGCGATCGCGCCCAGCGCCCAGAAGCTGAGAATGCCAGCGAAAATGCCGAAGCTGCTCCCGAGAACGCCGCTGAGAAACCCAACCATCAAAACCGCGCAAACGAGCAGCACAATCACCTTCGCGCCTGATGATGCGTAACCGCCCCGATAGCTCACCGGTCACACTCCCCGAACACGATATCCATCGCGCCCAGAATAGCCGTCGTATCCGCCAGCATATGCCCCTTCGCCATGAAGTCGAACGCCTGCAGATGACTGAACGCGGTCGGCCTGATCTTGCAGCGGTAAGGCTTGTTGCTGCCATCCGCGACCAGATACACGCCGAACTCGCCCTTGGGGCTTTCGGTCGCGACATAGACGTCGCCCGCGGGGACGTGGAAGCCCTCGGTATAGAGTTTGAAGTGATGGATCAGCGCCTCCATCGACTGCTTCATCTCGGCGCGTTTGGGCGGCACCACCTTTCGGTCGAGCGACGCGATCGGTCCCTCGGGCATGTCGCGCAGGCACTGCTTCATGATCCGCGCCGACTGACGCACCTCCTCGACCCGCACCATGAACCGGTCGTAGCAATCGCCGCGCGTCCCCACCGGCACGTCGAAGTCCATCTTGGCGTAGACGTCGTACGGCTGCGACTTGCGCAAGTCCCAAGGGATGCCCGCCGCGCGGATCATCGGCCCGGAGAAGCCCCAGGCGATCGCGTCGTCGCGGCTGACCGTCGCGATGTCGACGTTGCGCTGCTTGAAAATGCGGTTGTCCGCAACGAGGCTGATCGCATCCTCGAACAGCCGCGGCAGCCGCGTGTCGAGCCAGTCGGCGATGTCGGTCAGCAGCTTCAGCGGCACATCCTGATGCACCCCGCCCGGGCGGAAGTAATTGTGGTGCATCCGCGCACCCGACATGCGCTCGAAGAAGCCGTAGCAATCCTCGCGGATCTCGAACAGCCACAGGTTCGGCGTCATCGCGCCGACGTCCATGACGTGGCTGCCGAGGTTCAGCATGTGGTTCGAGATACGCGTCAGCTCGGCGAAGAACACCCGGAGGTATTGCGCGCGGATCGGCACTTCGATGTCG
The DNA here is from genome assembly GCF_964263785.1 of Sphingomonas sp. Taxonomy (GTDB): domain Bacteria; phylum Pseudomonadota; class Alphaproteobacteria; order Sphingomonadales; family Sphingomonadaceae; genus Sphingomonas. The sequence continues at coordinate 29,406 of NZ_CAXVWL010000111.1, read as the reverse complement.
AGCAGCTTCTCGATCGCCAGCACGAAGCTATGCTCCATGCACAAGGGCGAGCAGTAATCGAGCCGGTCGAAATACGGCAGCGCCTGCATGTACGTCTTGTGCTCGATCAGCTTCTCGGTGCCGCGGTGGAGCAGCCCGACGTGCGGATCGACCCGCTCGACGATCTCGCCGTCGAGCTCCATGACGAGCCGCAGCACGCCGTGCGCGGCGGGGTGCTGAGGCCCGAAGTTGATCGTGTAGTTCTGGATGGTGACGTCGCCCTCGGTGGGGTCTTCGGCGTCGGTGCGTTCCAGCACCTGATCGACATAATCGGTCACTGGTTCTGCCCTCCGCCTTTGCTTGGCACGACATCGGGATCGGCGGGCTTGGGTCCACCGTCGGGGCCGCTCTTGCCCGCGCCGGTCTCACCCGTGCCCTCGGCAGTCTTGCCGTACGGCTGGCTCGGCGCCCTGGCCGGAGCCGCTGGCGACTTCGCCGCATCGACCTTGACGATCGCGTCCGCGCTCAGCGGCGTTTGGGCGCCCTTCTCCTGCGGCATCCCCGCCTTCTCGTCGCCCGGCAGCAAATATGCCGCGCCCTCCCACGGCGACGTGAAGTCGAACACCCGGAAATCCTGCGCCAACTGCACCGGCTGATAGACGACCCGCTTCTCCTCCTCGGAATAGCGCAGCTCGACGAAGCCCGAGAGGGGGAAGTCCTTGCGCTGCGGATGCCCGCGAAAGCCGTAATCGGTCAGGATGCGGCGAAGGTCGGCGTTGCCGCTGAACAGCACGCCGTACATGTCGTACACCTCGCGCTCCAGCCACCCCGCGACCGGCCACAGCCCCGTGACCGACGGCACCGGCTGGACATCGTCGGTCTGCACATGGACGCGGACCCGGTGGTTGCGGGTCAGCGACAGGAGGCAATAGACCACCTCGAACCGCTCGGCGCCGCGATCGGGATAGTCGACGCCCGCGATCTCCATCAGCTGCTGGTATTCGAGGCCCGGCGTATCGCGGAGCGCCCGGAGTACGTCGATGATCGCATTGCGTTCGACATGGAACGAGACCTCGCCCACCAGGTCGAAAGCCTCGACCAGCGCACCTCCGAGCGTCGCTCGCGCGACCTCGATCGTCTCGCCGTTCAGGTCCGCGGCATATGCGGGCGCGGGTGCCCTCATCGCTCGATGCTCCCGGAGCGCCGGATCTTCCGCTGCAGCTGCATGATCCCGTACAGCAGAGCCTCGGCGGTCGGCGGGCAGCCGGGGACGTAGATGTCGACCGGCACGATCCGGTCGCACCCGCGCACCACCGAATAGCTGTAATGATAATAGCCGCCGCCGTTGGCGCACGACCCCATCGAGATCACGTATTTGGGCTCGGACATCTGGTCGTAGACCCGCCGCAGCGCCGGGGCCATCTTGTTGCACAAGGTCCCCGCGACGATCATCACGTCCGACTGCCGCGGCGAAGCACGTGGCGTCGCGCCGAAGCGCTCCAGATCGTAACGCGGCATGTTGACGTGGATCATCTCCACCGCGCAGCACGCGAGCCCGAACGTCATCCACCACAGCGAGCCCGTCCGCGCCCAGGTGAACAAATCCTCGGTCGAGGTGACCAGAAAGCCCTTGTCGGTCAGCTCGCCGTTCAGGCTGTCGAAGACCCCCTGATCGGGCGGCACCAGCGACGTCGCCGCCGCCGAACGATCGAGCTCGACCGGACCGGAGTGAAGGTCTACTCCCAATCCAACGCTCCCTTCTTCCATGCGTATACCAGGCCGAGCGCGAGCTCGCCGATGAAGATCATCATACTGATCCAGGCGGTCCAGCCGAGCGAGAAAACGCTGACCGCCCAAGGATATAGGAACGCCGCTTCCAGATCGAAGACGATGAACAGGATCGCGACAAGATAGAAGCGCACGTCGAACTGGCTGCGCGGATCCTCGAACGCGGGAAAGCCGCATTCGTACTCGCTCAGCTTCTCCGCGGTCGGCTTGTGCGCGCCGGTCAGCCGCGCGACCGCCATCGGCAGGAACACGAACGCGCTCGACAGCAGCAGCGCCACGCCCAGGAACAGCAGGATCGGCAGATATTGCGACAGGTCGACCAACAGGCTTCTCGCAGATGCGAACGGATGGGGGCCGCTTTAGGCTTGGGTGCGGGCACGGGCAAGGGCGCGGGGACGTGAGAATCGTTCGCAACACGCCGCCGCATCAGGCGAAAACACCTCGCTGGACAGCAAGGTCGGTTGCGCTAAGAAACCCACATGACCGTCCCTGCCATCCTCGCAAAGCTGCGGCTTCCCGTTATCGGATCGCCGCTGTTCATCATCTCCGGGCCGGAACTGGTGATCGCCCAGTGCAAGGCGGGGATCGTCGGGTCCTTCCCCGCGCTCAACGCACGGCCCGCGGCGCTGCTCGACGAATGGCTGCACCGGATCACCGAGGAATTGGCCGCGCACAACCGCGCGCATCCCGATGCCCTCGCGGCGCCGTTCGCGGTCAACCAGATCGTCCACAAGTCGAACGACCGGCTCGATCACGACCTTGCGGTCTGCGCCAAGTGGCAGGTGCCGATCGTCATCACCTCGCTCGGCGCGCGCGAGGATCTGAACACCGCGGTCCACGCCTGGGGCGGCATCACGATGCACGACGTCATCGACGATCGCTTCGCGCGCAAGGCGGTGGAAAAGGGCGCCGACGGCCTGATCGCGGTCGCCGCGGGCGCGGGCGGGCATGCCGGGCGGCTGTCGCCCTTCGCGCTCGTGCAGGAAATCCGGCAATGGTTCGACGGGCCGCTGGCGCTGTCGGGCTCGATCGCCACCGGCGACGCGGTGCTGGGGTGCCAAGCGATAGGCGCGGACTTCGCCTACATCGGCTCCCCCTTCATCGCGACCGACGAAGCCAACGCCGACGCGGCCTACAAGCAGGGCATCGTCGATGGAAAGGCCGCGGACATCGTCTATTCCAACCTCTTCACCGGCGTCCACGGCAACTATCTGCGCGCCTCGATCGTGCAGGCGGGGATGGACCCCGACAACCTCCCCGAAGGCGACCTCAAGACGATGGACTTCGGCGGCGGCAATTCCGCCAAGCCCAAGGCATGGAAGGACATCTGGGGCTCGGGCCAGGGCATCGGCGCCGTGGTCGCGGTCGAATCGGTCGCGGCGCGGGTCGACCGGATGGCGGAAGAATATGCGCGCGCGAAGGCGCGGGTTTTGGCGGCCTGAGTTCGACGCATTTGGTCGCACTCCCTCAATACTCAATCCGCCCCGCTAGAACGCCAGCGCCAGCCGTTGCTGCATCGAACGCGCCGGGCTCGGCAGCGTGTCGGCGGGTTGCTCCTGCGCCAGGTCGAGCTTCGCGATGCGGCGGTGGAGATCGGCGCTGGCGGCGATCATGGCCTGCGCGCGCGCGGGCAGCGCGGCGAGCACCGGCGCGTCGGTCACCGGCGCATCCCCCAGCCGCCGCGACGGATCGAGCGCGTCGCGCGGGCGCAGCTCGCCCGCGGACACCGCGCGCTGGGTCAGCAGCCAGGCGATGATGTGCATCAGCCGCGTCGTCACCTTGAGCGATTCGCAAGAAAACGTCACGCGGGTCAGCGGGTCGAGTGCCTCGCGCTCGGCGCGGCCCGCTTCGTCGAAATAGGCACGCGCTTCGTCGGCCAGCACCATCGCCTCGACATAGAGCGAGTCGACGAGCCGCCGCTGCATTCGTGATTCGTGAGCGCTGCCATTCATCGGGCAACGCTGGCATAACCCCGTCCCGCTCGCCAGCGCCTATCGGCAGGCGCCGTCCCGGAACCGGGCGATGTCAGGCGATGATGTCGGGGATCAGCTGGTCCTCCAGCATCGCGATCTCGTCGCGCAGCCGCAACTTGCGCTTCTTCAGCCGCGCGAACTGGAGCTGGTCGGTCACCGTCCCGCTCGCCAGCGCCACGATCGCGACGTCCAGGTCGCGGTGCTCGGTGCGCAGGATGTCGAGCCGCAGCGCGATGGCCGCCGTGTCGCCCGATCCGTCCAAGTGCGCGTCCCCCATCTGCTCGGATCGAGCCCTTAGCAAACCCGCCCCACAAAACCGAATCGTCGCCGCCACCGGTCGGATCGTCGCAGCCGTGCGATTTCAGGAGAGACTTTTCCCCCTGCCGGTGGTTCAATCGCCACCCCAACCGAATGCAGGAGCCGATCACGCTATGCAGACGTCGCACCACGCAGCCCTGGAAACCAAGCATGCCGGTCTCGACCGCCGGATCGCCGACGAAACCCACCGCCCGATGCCGGACCCGGTGGTTCTGGCCGACCTGAAAAAGCAGAAGCTGAAGCTGAAGGAAGAGATCGCCAGCCTCTGACACCCGCGGGGCCGTTTGCCGCCGCCTGCGCAAACGGCTCTTGCCCTTTCGCGCGATTCACCGTCTGGGCGCGATAGCTTTGGCCGGTGGCGGACTGCCTTTACCCGTGCCGACCGGCTTGCGCGCCTTCATCGGGTCGATGGTGGAGTCGAAGGCTATGCCCGTGCGGCCTTCCGCCTGCCAAGCCGTCCGCCCCGACACGCGGCCGACACCGCGCAGCTCGAGCTCGACCGGTGAGCCGATCGCCAGCGATTGCTCGAGCTCGGCCATCAGCCCGCCCGGCGACAGATTGCGCACCCGCACATCGGCCCAGGCGGTGGCATCGCCGATCCGGATGCGGGCCAGCAGGAACAAGCTGTCGCGGTTGCGCGATTGCGCCTCGCCGGCATCTTCGGTGGGAGCCAGCCGGTCCCGATTGATGTTGTCCATGGCCCGACCCTGTGCGCACCCGCACGCCCACCGCGCGCGAAACCTGAGACCGGAACGCTAGGCGCAAAGGCTCGCCAAAAGATTAACCGCGTGCCGCCCTCAATCGTCGCGCGACACCCGCTCGTGGCGCTCGTGGCGCTCCTGCGCCTCGATCGTCATCGTCGCGATCGGCCGCGCTTCGAGCCGCGCCAGGCTGATCGGCTCGCCGGTCACGTCGCAATAGCCGTATTCGCCCTGGTCAATTCGGCGCAGCGCCGCCTCGATCTTGGACACCAGTTTGCGCTGGCGGTCGCGGGTGCGCAGTTCGATCGACCAGTCGGTCTCGCTCGAGGCGCGATCGTTCAGGTCGGCCTCGCGTAGCGAATCCACCTGAAGCTGCGACAGCGTGCCCTGCGCCTCGCGCAGGATCGCATCCTTCCACTGGATCAGCTTGCGGCGGAAATAGGCCTGCTGGCGCAGGCTCATGAACGGCTCGTCGGCACCTGGGCAATAGCCCTCGTCCGTCCCCTCTGCCGCCCCCTCTGCGGCATCGTTCGCCGCATGCGGATTGAATCTGCCGGTGTCGTCGATACGATCGAATACGGTCGCCATGCCACTCTCCCCACGGCCGGCATCGCCCCTGCATCGCCGGCCTCACCCCCGATGGTGACCGCGCCTATAGTCGTGCGCGCCTCTGGCGACAAGCGATGCGGCACGAAAGATTCTTCTTTGCTCGCGCACGATTGTTGCACCGCGGCAAGAGCATCGGCATGGTTCGGCCCAACATCGAACCCGGCAAGCACATCCATCATTCCCGTACCAGAACGGCACGTTAAGGAGCGGGCGGCAAAGCTCGCGCGCCGATTTGCCGGTTCGTTCGCGAGTATCGTGGTTAATGCCGTTGCACTTAATACTTTGTTGGTCACTTTGATCGTTTAGCGGCCTTGAGGGCGGCTTGGACCCGGACCTGTCGCTACCCGCGGCAGTGAAGAGAAAGTGACGCGATGTCGGTGCGGATGGCCTTGGCGAAATTGTGCGCGTGCGCATGCGGCGGTGCCCTGATCGGGGGAGGCGCGGTCCACGTCGCCGAAAGCCCGAAGCGGGTCGCCTACAGCAAGCAGGCGGTACGCCCGGTGGTGAAGCGAGTCGTGCGGCGACAGGTCGCGCAGGTCGGCACGACCCGCATCCGCCGGATCGTCACCACGACCACGACCAAATGCGCGCCAGCGGTCGTCACCGTCGCCAGCCAGGCGGTGCCGGTTCCCCTGCCCCGCAGCGAAGGCTTCGTCAGCGGCGGCGGCGGCGTGCCGGTGGTCATTGGCGGCACCGGCGGCCTGGGCGGCGGCTTCGGCTTCGGCGGCGGGCTGGGCGGCGGTTTCGGCGGGGGTGGCGGCGGCGGCAGTGTCGTCAGCATCGACAATTCGAACACCAATTCGAACTCCCAGAACCAAAACCAGAATCAGAACCAGAACCAGAACCAGAACCAGAATCAGAATCAGAACGAAAACCAGAACCAGAACGAGAACCAGAACGGCGGCGGCAAACCGGGCAAGCCCGACAAGCCGGGCACCTCGACCGGATCGACCGGGTCGAGCAGCTACGGATCGAGCAGCCAGGGCTGGTCGTCGAGCGGCGGCTGGGGCTCGTCGGGCGGCTGGTCGTCGAACGGCTCCAGCAGCAGCTCCAGCTCGAACGGATCGTCGGGCGCGTCGGGCAGCACGTCGGGCAGCAGCAGCGGATCGTCGTCGACCTCCAGCTCGTCGTCGAGCAGCGGATCGTCCTCGGGGTCGTCGAGCGGCAGCACCGGATCGAGCGGCGGCCAGCCCGCCCCCGTCCCCGCGCCGCCGATGATGCTGCTGTTCGGGGCCGCCGCAGCCGCCCTGGTCGCGCGCCGGCGCCTCACGAAGTCCGTCGCCTGATTCCCAAGACCAGGCAGGCATGACACGGGCCCGCGCCACGCAGCGCGGGCCCGTTTTCGTGTCGCCCCTTTGTACGTCGGGCGTCAGGCGTCGTGCAGCGCGCGCTCGATGTCGGGCACCGGATGCCCGGTCAGGTCCTTGGCCAGCTCGCCGGTCAGCCGCGCGCTGACCGCCTTGCCGTAATGCTTGCGCAGCTCGCCCAGCGTCTTGGGCGATGCCACCACGATCAGCGATTCGAAGTCGCCCGCCAGCGCCCGCTTGTTCAGCATCGCGGCGGTCTCGGCAGCGAAGCGATCCTCCTCCTGCTGGTGATAATCGGTCTCGCCCATCGTCCCGCGCTGGGGCGCAAAGCCCGCGCCGCCGCCGCCCGCATGGTTGTCGCCACCCGATGCGCCCGCGGGTGCATGCGATCCGGCCTGGGTCGACGATGAACGCCCGGCCGCGTCGGTCTTCTGGTCGCCGTCCTTGGGGTTCGGATGCTCCTCCGCCGCCTCGACCTTCAGGTTCGGATAAGCGGCGTCGCCCTCGTTGCGGAAGAACAGCATCTTGCGTCCGTCGGCGACCAGGACGAAAGCGTTTTGGGGGACGTGCATGACGGATTCTCCTGTGACTGTCGGAGCTCCAACGCCCTGCTCCCGCGGGGGTTGCTCGCCGCGGTGCACGCCGCCATAGCCCGAAGCCATGCACGACATCCGTCTGATCCGCGACGATCCGCAAGCCTTTGATGCAGCTCTCGCCCGCCGGGGGCTTGAACCGCAATCTCGTTCGATCCTTATGTTGGACGAGCTCCGCCGCACCACTATCAGCCAAATCGAGCAAATACGCCAAGAGCGAAACGACACGTCGAAAGAGATTGGCGAGGCCAAATCCCTACAGAAAAATTGGTTCAAGCTTCAGCGAGAAGCTGATAGCGTTGAAGAGCATATCGTGGTTAGTCGAAACCTTATAGAACTTGAAGATAAACTCCGGTTCTTGCCCATGTCAGTAACTGCAGCGAAAGAGAAGCTTGCGATGTTTGAGCAAGCGCTTTCGGAAACGGAGGGCAGTCTAAGTAAAGTATTGGCGTCCTTGCCTAACCGACCGGCTGAGGATGTTCCCGTAGGATCGAACGAGCAAGACAACGTCCAAGTGCATAAGCGAGGTCTACTGCCGAATTTTACGTTTTCGGAGAAATCTCACGACGCGATCGGCCCCGCACTCGGCCTCGACTTCGACACCGGCGCGGCCATGTCCGGCGCCCGCTTCACCTTGCTGCGCGGCCCCATGGCCCGGTTCAGCCGCGCGCTCGGCCAGTTCATGCTCGACCGGCTCACCGGAGCCGACGCCGGCTACGAGCTTGTCCAGCCGCCGCTCCTCGTCCGCGACGAGGCGGTGTTCGGCACCGGGCAATTGCCAAAATTCGCCGAGGACCTGTTCCGCACCACCGACGGCCGCTGGCTGATCCCGACCGCGGAAGTGTCGCTGACCAACATCGTCCGCGAATCGATCCTCTCCGAGGACGAACTGCCGCTGCGCTTCACCGCGCTCACCCCCTGCTTCCGCTCGGAAGCAGGGGCCGCCGGGCGCGACACCCGCGGCTTCATCCGCCAGCACCAGTTCGACAAGGTCGAGATGGTCTCGATCGTCACGCCGGACACGTCGGACGCCGAGCACGAGCGGATGACCGCCCAGGCCGAGGGCATCTTGGAAGCGCTCGACCTCCCCTACCGCCGCATGCTGCTGTGCGCGGGCGACATGGGCTTCACCGCGCGGCGCACCTACGATCTGGAGGTGTGGCTCCCCGGCCAGGCGCAATATCGCGAGATTTCGAGCTGCTCCACCTGCGGCGACTTCCAGGCCCGGCGGATGAACGCGCGCTATCGGCCTGCGGGCGAGAAGGCGACGCGGTTCGTCCATACGCTCAACGGCTCGGCGCTCGCGGTCGGGCGGACTTTGGTCGCGGTGGTCGAGAACTACCAGCAGGAGGACGGCTCGGTCGCAGTCCCCGATGCTTTGCGCGCGTACCTGGGCGGCGCCGAACGGCTCGGGCCGCACTGATGCACATCCTGCGGACCGGGGGCGCCAGCGATGTGCGAGTCGAGGGACAGGTGCTGCAAGACGATGGCGGCCCGGCGCACGGCGTTGGCTGGCGATGCTGACCGAGGCGTTCGGCAAGGGAGTGTAGGCATGCGGCGGATCGGACCGGCGGTGGCGGTGCTCGCGCTCTCCGCCTGCATCCCGAGCATCGAGGCAGCGCCGCAGCGTGCCGAGCGCGGGCCACCGCCACGCGACACCTACGCCGGCGACCGGGGTGACCCGCGGTTTGCGTATCCGCCGCGCTCGGACGACGATTCCTATCCCGGGCCGACCCGGCCGATCCCCTATGCGGATCGCGGCGAGACTCGCCCCGCCGTCGTCGCGCTTTCCGCGCCGCCGCCCGCGTGGGAAGCGCGGCCGGTCGATGCCGACGCCCGCACCGTTGCGGAGGGAAGCTACGTCGTTGCACCCGGCGACACGCTGACCCGCATCGCCGACCGTACCGGCGCAGGCACCGATGCGATCGCGCGCGCCAACGCACTCGATCCGCCGTTCGCGGTGCGCAGCGGACAGCGGCTGCGCATCCCCGGCGGCCGTTACCATTTCGTTCGCGCAGGGCAGACCGGCATCGCGATCGCGCGCGCCTACGGCATCGAATGGTCGCGCATCGTCACCGCCAATGTGCTCGCGGAGCCCTATAAACTGCGCGTCGGCCAGCGCCTCGCCATCCCCGGCCCCGCCACCGGCAGCAGCCGCGCCGCCGAACGCGCCGCCGCCTTCACCCTCGACGTCGACGACATCCTCACCGGCGCACAGCCCGCGCAGGTCGCCTCCGCCGCGCCGGCTCGGCCCGCGCCCACCGCGCGGCGGGTGCTTCCCGCGACCACCCCGGTCGTCACCCCCGCGCGGCTGGCGGGCGGATTCGCCTGGCCGGTCGACGGCCGCGTCGTGAAGCGCTTCGGTGCGGGCGCCAGCGGCGAACGGAGCGACGGCATCAAGATCGCGGTGCCGCTGCAAACCCCGATCCGCGCCGCGGCCGACGGCGTCGTCGTCTATGTCGGCGACCGGGTGCCCGCGCTCGGCGGGCTGGTGATGATCAAGCACGGCGACGGCTGGACCAGCGTGTACGGCCACGCCGCGCGCCTGCTCGTCCGTCGCGGGCAGAGCGTCAGGCGCGGCGAGACCATCGGCCTGTCGGGCGAGAGCGGCTTTGCCGACCGCCCCGAACTCCATTTCGAGCTCCGCCGCGGCCGCGCGCCCGTCGATCCCTTGCGGGAATTGCCGCGGGTATCGTAGGCGCTGCGCCATGACCCACCAGTCCGATCTCCTGCGCACCCTTACGACGCGCGGCTACGTCCACCAGATGACCGACGCGGCCGCGCTCGATTCGCTCGCGAGCACGCAGATCGTCCCCGGCTACATCGGCTTCGATCCGACAGCACCGTCGCTCCATGTCGGCAGCCTGGTCCAGATCATGCTGCTCCGCCGCCTCCAGCAGACCGGGCACAAGCCGATCGTCCTGATGGGCGGCGGCACCGGCAAGATCGGCGACCCCAGCTTTAAGGACGAGGCGCGCAAGCTGCTGGCGGAGGACGGCATCCGGGCCAATGTCGCCTCGATCAAGCGCATCTTCGAACGCTTCCTCACCTTCGGAGACGGTCCCAGCGACGCGGTCATGCTGGACAACGCCGAGTGGCTCGACGCGCTCGAATACATCCCGTTCCTGCGTGATGTCGGTCAGCATTTCTCGGTTAACCGGATGCTGGGGTTCGATTCGGTCAAGCTGCGGCTCGACCGCGAGCAGTCGCTCAGCTTCCTCGAATTCAACTACATGATCCTCCAGGCCTACGACTTCCTCGAACTGTCGCGTCGCGCCGGGTGCCGGTTGCAGATGGGCGGATCGGATCAATGGGGGAACATCGTCAACGGCATCGAACTGTCGCGCCGCATGGACGGCACCGAGGTGTTCGGGGTGACCACCCCGCTCATCACCACCGCCGACGGCGCCAAGATGGGCAAGACCATGGCCGGTGCGGTCTGGCTGCACGAGGATCAGCTGCCGCATTTCGATTACTGGCAATTCTGGCGCAACACCGACGACCGCGATGTCGGCCGGTTCCTGCGGCTGTTCACCGACGTTCCGCTCGACGAGATCGCGCGCCTCGAGTCGCTGGGCGGCGCGGAGATCAACGCCGCCAAGATCGTCCTCGCCAACGCAGCCACCGCGATGTGTCGCGGCGCCGCCGCAGCCGAGCAGGCCGCGGACACCGCCAGACGCACCTTCGAGGACGGCGGCGCGGGCGAATCGCTGCCGCGGTTCAAGGTCACCGGCGGTCAGGTCGGCATCGTCGATGCACTGATCGGCCTGGGATTCGCCCAGTCGAAGGGCGAGGCACGGCGGCTGATCGCCGGCGGTGGCGCGCGGGTGGACGGCGAGAAGGTGTCGGACGAAAGCTATGCCATCGCGGTACGCGGCGACGTGCGCGTGTCGTCGGGCAAGAAGCTGCACGGATTGGTGATCGCCGGCTGAGCCCGCGTTAACACCTTATCCAGACGTGATTTCCTATGTCGTTCGTCAGGCGGGACCCTGGAGAGAACGACCGATGACCAACGCCGCCCCTCCGCTTGCCGCGGACGAGCGCAGCGCGCCGCGCGAGGCCGTGCTGTACCGCACTCGGCTCACCACCGACGCCGTGGAGCGCCCGGTGACGCTGGTGAACGTGTCCCCCGGCGGCTTCATGGCGCGCTGCGAGGAAGACTATGCCGCAGGCGACGGCGTCGTCGTAGTGCTGCCCCTAATCGGCCGGGTCGCCGCCGAAGTCCGTTGGGCATTGGGTGGCCGGATTGGCTGCCAGTTGCAACGCCGCCTGGGACTGGGCGAGTATCACGCGCTATTGCAGGCGCTCCCCCGCGGCTGACGTTCACCCCGATCGCAGCAGCTGAACCCCCGTATCCCGGTCGAACAGGTACAGCGCGATTCGCGCCGCCTGCCCGCGCGGTCCCTCCAGCCCACCGTCTCGATCGACCAACAGCCGCGCATCGTCCTGCGCGCATTGCAGCAGGTCGGCCAGCTGGTCGGGCGGCACCAGCCGGAACGCCGCCTCCCCCGACTGCCGCGTCCCCAGCATCTCGCCACCGCCGCGCAGGCGCAGGTCCTCCTCGGCGATCCGGAAACCATCGTTGGTCTCGCGCATCAACGCGAGACGCGCGCGCGACGTCTCGCTGAGCGCCGAGCCCCGCAGCAGCAGGCACCGCGACTGCCCGCCGCCGCGCCCGACCCGCCCGCGCAACTGGTGAAGCTGCGCCAGCCCGAAGCGGTCCGCATGCTCGATCACGATCAGCGTCGCATTCGGCACGTCGACCCCGACCTCGATCACCGTCGTCGCGACCAGCACCGCGACGCGGTTGGCGGCGAAATCGGCCATCACCGCATCCTTCTCGGCAGGCTTCATCCGCCCGTGGACCAGCCCGACGCGCTCCCCGAACCGCCGCCGCAGCGTCTCCGCGCGCATCTCGGCGGCGGCCAGGTCGGACTTCTCGCTCTCCTCGACCAGCGGACACACCCAATAGGCCTGACCCGAATCGCTGATATGCCGCCCGAGCGCATCGACCACCGCATCGAGCTTGTCCTCCGACATCACCAGCGTCTCGATCGGCTGCCGCCCCGGCGGCATCTCGTCGAGACGACTGACATCCATCTCGCCGTATTGCGCCAGCGTAAGGGTGCGCGGAATCGGCGTCGCGGTCATCGCCAGCAGGTGCGGCGGGCGGATGCCCTTAGCCTGGAGCATCATCCGCTCGGCCACCCCGAACCGGTGCTGCTCGTCGACTACCGCCAGTGCCAGGTCGCGGTACGTCACCGCCTCCTGAAACACCGCATGCGTGCCGACGAGGATGTCGATCTCCCCCGCCGCCAGCGCCATCAGCGTCGATTCGCGCACCCGCCCCTTGTCGCGCCCGGTCAGCACCGCGACCTCGACGGGTAGCCCGGCGAGCAGCGTGCGCAGCGTCTCGTAATGCTGGCGCGCGAGGATCTCGGTCGGCGCCAGCATCGCCCCCTGCCCGCCCGCCTCGACCGCGATCAGCAGCGCCATCGCCGCGACCAATGTCTTGCCCGATCCGACATCGCCCTGGAGCAGCCGTAGCATCGGCGCGCTCTGCGCCAGGTCGCCCTCGATTTCGCGCACCGTCCGCGCCTGCGCACCGGTGAGCGAATACGGCAGCTTGAGCAGGTCGCGCAGCCGCCCGTCACCCGTCAGCGCCCGCGTCCTGCGCGCCCGCGTCGACTGGCGGACGAGCGTCAGCGCAAGCTGGTTGGCGAACACTTCGTCATACCCCAGCCGAGCGCGCGCCACCGCATCGGCGGGATCGGCATGCACCCGCGCCAGCGCCTCGCGCCAATCGGGCCACTCCCGCTTGGCCTTGAGCCCCGCATCGATCCACTCCGGCAACACCGGCGCGCGCTCCACCGCCTGCGCCGCGAGCGCCCCCATCCGCCGCGAGGTCAACCCTTCAGACAGCGCGTAGACGCCCTCGCGCTCGCGGAACTCTTCGTCGGGCTCGCCCAGATCGGGGTGGACGATCTGCAATTCCTGCCCGTATTGGTCGAGCCGCCCCGACACCCGCCGCGGTTCGCCGATCGGCAGCAGCTTCTTCACCCACCCCGAATTACCCCCGAAATAGGTGAGGCTGACGTAATTGCCCTTCGCATCGGTCGCGTGCACCCGCGTCGGCCCGCGCCCGCTGCTCGTGCGGTAATCGACCGGAGTCAGCGTGATTGCGATCGTCCGTCCGACATCGCTTGCGAACAGCTCGTCGCGTGCCGTCCGATCGATCCACCCGGTCGGCAGATGAAACGCCACGTCGACCACCCGCGCCAGCCCCAGCCGCTCGAGTGGCTTGGCGAGGGCCGCACCGACACCTTTCAGCGCGGTGACATCGGCGAACAACGGATTGAGGATATCGGGGCGCATGACTATCTGGAAGCCATATCAGACCTCACGCACGCCGCCAGCGTCCGTGGGGCGTTCGTCATTGGAAGCTCCGCATGGATCACGCGACCCGCCTCAAACGCCTGCGCTTCCGCGCGTGGCACCGCGGCACCAAGGAGGCCGATTTGATGATCGGCGGCTTCTGCGACGCGCATTGCGACAGCTGGGACGCGGCGCAGGTCGACTGGTTCGAGGCGCTGCTGGAGGAACAGGACGTCGATATCATGGCCTGGGCGATGGGATCGCAGCCGTGCCCGCCGCAGTGGGACGGCGCGGCGATGCACGCGATGCGAACCCTGGATTTCGTGCCTATTGCTCGTTGACGCTCCCCTCCCTGAAAGGGAAGGGCTGGGGGTGGTTTGCGAGCGCAGCGAGCGTTCGACGCCGGCCTCAAGCGTTGACGTCGGCGCTTACGCGCCGAACCCACCCCCAGCCCCTCCCTTGCAGGGAGGGGAGAAGAAGATGGAATGCCCGAACTCTCCTCGATCCTCACCGCCACCCGCGCGCTCACCCTCGCCGGTGTCCCCACCGGCTTCCAGCCCTCGCTGCTCGGCGACCTCACGCGCGCGGCCGGCCGCGCAGTGTTCCTCGCCCCCGACGAGGCGCAGATGCGCGCGATCGCCTCCACGGTCGCGTTCTTCGCGCCCGACGTCGAGGTGGTGCAATTCCCCGCCTGGGACTGCCTTCCCTACGACCGCGCCTCGCCGACGTTGCGGGTCATGGCCGAACGTGTCGCCGCGCTGTACCGATTGCAGGCCAAGCGCACGAAGCCCCAGCTCGTCCTCGCCACCGCCAACGCCGCGACCCAGCGAGTCCTCACCTCGTTCCGCATCCGCCAGCTCGTCGCGCACCTGGCACCCGGCGAGCGGATCGACCGTGACAGCCTGGCGCAACTTCTCCAGGCGAACGGCTACGTCCGCACCGACACCGTCCACGATCAGGGCGAATATGCGGTCCGCGGCAGCCTGGTCGACCTGTTCCCAAGCGGCGAGGAGCAGGCGCTGCGGCTCGACTTCTTCGGCGACGAGGTGGAGAGCGTCCGCACCTTCGATCCCGCCGACCAGCGCACCACCGGGCGGCTCGACGGCTTCGTCCTGCTGCCAGCCTCGGAAGCGCTGCTCGACGAGGAGTCGATCAAGCGCTTTCGCACCCGCTACCGCGAGACCTTTGGCGCCACCGCGACCGGCGATCCGCTCTACCAGGCGGTGTCCGAAGGCCGCCGCCAGGCCGGGATGGAGCATTGGCTGCCGCTGTTCGAGGACAAGCTCGCCACCCTGTTCGACCACCTCGGCGACAGCATCATCGTCCGCGACGCAGGAGTCGCAGCCGGAGCAGAAGGCCGGTTCGAGGCGATCGCCGACTATTACGAGAACCGCAAACGCGCCGAGGCCGCACAGCCCGGCAGCTATCGCCCGCTCCCCGCCAAGGCGCTCTATCTGAACGCGAGCGAATGGGAGACCGCCGTCGCGCGCGCCCACACCGCCACCCCTTTCCACGAACCCGAAAGCGCGACCGTCCTCGATTTCGGCGTCGACGGCCCACGCGATTTCGGCCCCGAACGATCGGGCGGCACCAACGTCTACGAAGCGGTCGTCGACCACGTCGCGGCGCTCCGCAAGCAGGGCCGCAAGCCCGTGCTGGCCAGCTATTCGACCGGATCTCGCGAACGGCTGAGCGGGCTGCTCAAGGATCACGGGCTCACCGGCGCGCGCGCCGCCGAGACGTGGCAGGAGGCACTGGGCGGCGCGGTATCGGGCGTCGCACTCGTTGTCCTCCCCCTCGATCACGGCTTCAACGCCCCCGGCGTCGCCGTCCTCACCGAACAGGACATGCTCGGCGACCGCCTGGTCCGCCGCAACAAGCGCAAGAAGTCCGCCGACGCCTTCCTCGCCGAACTCGCGTCCCTCTCGCCGGGCGACCTCGTCGTCCACACCGAACACGGCATCGGTCGCTACGAGGGGCTGACCTCGATCCCCGTCGGCAAGAGCCCGCACGACTGCGTCGCGCTATCCTACGCGGGCGGCGACAAGCTCTACGTGCCGGTCGAGAATATCGACGTCCTCTCGCGCTACGGCTCGGGGGAAGAAGGCGCGTCTCTCGACCGCCTCGGCGGGGAGGCATGGCAGCGGCGCAAGTCGAAGATGAAGGAGCGCATCCGCGAGATCGCGGGCGACCTGATCGCGACCGCCGCCGAGCGCGCGCTCCACGCCGGCGACGTCATGGAGCCCGATGCCAGCGGCTACCCCAGCTTTGTCGACCGTTTCCCCTATGAGGAGACCGACGATCAGGACCGCGCGATCGGCGACGTCCTGGGCGATCTCGGCGCGGGCAAGCCGATGGACCGCCTCATCGTCGGCGACGTCGGCTTCGGCAAGACTGAAGTCGCGCTGCGTGCCGCCTTCGTTGCGGCGATGGCGGGCAAGCAGGTCGCGGTGGTCTGCCCGACGACGCTGCTCGCGCGCCAGCATTACAACAATTTCACCGCGCGCTTCGAAGGCTTTCCGATGCAGATGGGTCGCCTGTCGCGCCTCGTCACCGCGTCCGAGGCGAAGGCGACCAAGGAAGGCCTGGCGGCGGGCACCATCGACGTCGTGATCGGCACTCACGCGCTCTTGGCGAAATCGATAGATTTCAAGCGACTCGGCCTCGTGATCGTCGACGAAGAGCAGCGGTTCGGCGTCACCCACAAGGAACGGCTCAAGGCCCTACGCGCCGACGTCCACATGCTGACGCTCACTGCCACCCCGATCCCGCGCACCCTCCAGATGGCGATGAGCGGCATCCGCGAGCTGTCGGTGATCCAGACCCCGCCGGTCGATCGCCTGGCGGTGCGCACCTACGTGATGCCATGGGACCCGGTGGTGCTGCGCGAGGCTCTGCTGCGCGAACATTACCGCGGCGGCCAAAGCTTCTTTGTCACCCCGCGCGTCGCCGACCTGCCTGACGTCGAGGAGTTCCTCACCCGCGAAGTGCCCGAAATCCGCTACGTAGTCGCGCACGGGCAGATGGCGCCCACCGAGGTCGAGGAGCGGATGAGCGCATTCTACGACCGCAAGTTCGAGGTGCTGGTATCGACTACAATCATCGAGAGCGGCATCGACATCGCGTCGGCCAACACGATGATCGTCAACCGCGCTGACCGCTTCGGCCTGGCGCAGCTCTATCAGCTTCGCGGCCGGGTCGGTCGGTCGAAGACGCGCGCCTACAGCTACATGGTTACGCCGCCAGAGCGGCAGATGACCGAAGCGGCGGCCAAGCGCCTGAAGGTTCTGTCCGACCTCGATTCGCTCGGCGCGGGCTTCCAGCTCGCCAGCCACGACCTCGACATCCGCGGCGCGGGCAATTTGCTCGGCGACGAACAATCGGGGCACATCAAGGAAGTCGGCTTCGAACTCTACCAGTCGATGCTGGAGGAGGCGATCCTCGACGCCAAGGCCGGGGGGCTCGCGGCCAAGCGTCGCGAGGACTTCTCGCCGCAGATCACCGTCGATGCGCCGATCCTGATACCGGAGGAGTACGTCCCCGATCTCGATCTGCGCATGGGCCTCTACCGCCGCCTCAACGAACTGGAGGAGAGCCGCGACATCGAGGCGTTCGCCGCCGAGATGATCGACCGCTTCGGCCCCCTGCCCGACGCCACCGACAACCTCATCCGCGTCATCGAGATCAAGCTGAACGCCCGCAAGGCTTGCGTGTCGAAGATCGACGTCGGCCAGAAGGGCGTCCTCGTCGCCTTCCACGACAACCGGCCGCCCAACATCGAAGGCGTGCTGGCCTATGTCGAGCGTCTGAAAGACATCGCCAAGCTGCGCCCCGACGGCAAGCTGGTCGTCACCCGCGCCTGGGGCGATGCCAAGGCGCGGCTGAACGGCGCGCTGCAATTGTCCAAGGGGCTGGCGAAGGCGGCGGCGTGACCCGGTAGATAAGTGCTGTCCTACACGCACGATCTGTGAACAGGGTCGCGGACGCTCTTTGAACCGTATTCCAGCCTGTCCGTGGCACAGCACAGGCGCGCGTCCAAGTACCGGTATCGGCCGCGCGGAACATGCGTGTTGGCCTCACCTTAGCCTCACCTTCCGACCTGTCGGAGGACGGTGCCGAGGGTCTTGAAGACCGGGTACGCTCGCCTATCTCCTGTCCACGCGGTGCCTTCGGGGCCGCGGCGGTGTCGCGGGACATCCCGGGCACCGACATGATCAACTCGCTCAGATGAGGACTTGAACCCATGCGACTCGACCTGACCCCCTATCGCCGCTCGACTATCGGCTTCGACCGGCTCTTCGACATGCTCGAAACCAACGCTCAGCGCGCGTCGGCGGAGAACTATCCCCCCTTCAACCTCGAACGCGTCGCCGACGACCGCTATCGCATCACGCTGGCGGTGGCCGGGTTCGGCCGCGATGAGATCGACGTCACGGCGCAGCAGAACCTGCTGCTCGTCACCGGCCGCAAGGACGATACCGGGACCAACCCGAACTTCCTTCACCTTGGCATCGCCAACCGCAGCTTCGAGCGCCGCTTCGAGCTCGCCGACTTCGTGTTCGTCGAGGATGCGCGGCTGAACGACGGCCTGCTGGTGATCGAACTGGTCCGCGAAGTGCCCGAGGCGATGAAGCCGAAGACGATCGCGATCAAGACGGGTGCGCCGCTCGCCGCGGTCGACATCGACGCCGCGCAGCAGGCGGCGTAATCGAGCTCGGCGTCTTTCGACAACTCCCCGAAAGGTGCCTGAGGGGCGCCCGGATCGACACGGTCCGGGCGCTTTTCGCGTGTCAGGCGACCGCGCGAAACGGGTCCGTCACGGCTGCGAGCGGAACGCCTGGCAAGGCGCGCAAGGCCGGTCGGGCGAAGTAATAGCCCTGAAAATAGCGAACGCCCAGGGCACGGAGCGCGGCATATTCACCCTCGGTCTCGATCCCCTCGGCGATGATCGTGATGTCCATGGTGTCCAGCATCCGCACCACGCCGTCGACGATCATCCGCCGCGGCATGCTGGAGTCGATGCCGCGGATCAGCTCCATGTCCAGCTTGACCACGTCGGTCTGCAACTGCGCCAGCAGCCCGAGCCCGGCATGCCCGGCGCCGAAATCGTCGAGCGCGGTCGCGAACCCCATCTTGCGGTACGCATCGATGATGTTCGCGACATGCCCGGTGTCGCTCATCCGCTCGTTTTCGGTAAATTCGAAGATCAGGCGGTCGGTGGGAAAGCCGGTCGCGCGCGCGGTCTTGAGCGTCAGTTGAATGCACGCGAGCGGCGAGTAGACCGCATTGGGGAGGAAATTGATCGACAGCATCGCGCCGGTCTCGACGATCCCCGCGGCCACCGCCTGCTCGATCGCGGCGACCCGGCATTGCTGGTCGAAGGCATAACGGTTCTCGGGCGTGACCCGGCTCAGGACTTCGCCCGCACCCTCGCCATTGGCTCCGCGAACCAACGCCTCATACGCGACCACCCGCCCCATCTCGCAGTCGACGATCGGCTGGAACGCCATCGCCAGCCCAAAATCCTCGGCGCCCGATCGGCACCCCACGCATCCAGACACGTAACACTCCCGCTTCCTTGCGAGTCGTAACTATCTGCGGCGGGTGAATAATCTATGATTAACCTGTGATAGGCTCAGACCAGCCGGCTCTGCTTCACCGCAGCCTCGACGAAGCTCGCAAACAAGGGATGCGGGTCGAACGGCTTGCTCTTCAGCTCGGGGTGGAACTGGACGCCGACGAACCAGGGGTGATCCGGCCGCTCGACGATCTCTGGCAACATGCCGTCGGGGGACATGCCGCTGAACACCAGCCCGCCCTGCTCCAGCGCCTCGCGGTAGCCGGTGTTCACCTCGTAACGATGACGATGACGCTCCGAAATGTCGGTATTGCCATAGATCGAAGCGACGACGCTGTTGCCCGCCAGCTTCGCGTCATACGCACCCAGCCGCATCGTCCCGCCGAGATCGCCCTGCTCCTCGCGCTTCTCCAGCCCCTCGCGCCCCATCCATTCGGTGATGAGCCCGACGACCGGCTCGGGCGTAGGCCCGAACTCGGTCGACGAAGCCCCGGCGATACCCGCAAGGTCGCGCGCGCCTTCGACGCAGGCCATCTGCATGCCGAAACAGATGCCGAAATATGGCACCCGCCGCTCGCGTGCGAAGCGGACGCTGGCGATCTTGCCTTCCGCGCCGCGCTCGCCGAACGCGCCGGGAACAAGGATCGCATGACAGGGTTCGAGATGCGCGGCGATCTCGGCCTGGTCGTCGCCTTCGAACAATTCGGCGTCGATCCAGCGGATGTTGACCCGCACCTTGTTGGCGATGCCGCCGTGGACAAGTGCCTCGTTCAGCGACTTGTACGCGTCCTGCAGCCCGACATACTTGCCGACGACGCCGATCGTCACCTCACCTTCCGGATGGGTCAGCCGCTCGACGATCCGGCTCCACCGCGAAAGGTCGGGCGCCGCGCCCGGTTCGATCCCGAACGCGCGCAGCACTTCCGAATCGAGCCCCTCGGCGTGATACTGCAGCGGCACCGCGTAGATGCTCTTGGCGTCGAGCGCCGGGATGACCGCGGCGGCGGGCACGTTGCAGAACAGCGCGATCTTGGCGCGATCCGATGGCGGCAGCGGATGTTCGCAGCGGCACACCAGAACGTCTGGCGCAACGCCCAGAGCGGCAAGCTCGCGGACCGAATGCTGGGTCGGCTTCGTCTTCAACTCGCCGGCGGCGGCGATGTAGGGGACCAACGTCACGTGGATGCTGACCGCCTGCCCGCGGCCGACCTCGTTCTTGAGCTGGCGAATCGCCTCGATGAACGGCAGCGATTCAATATCGCCGACCGTGCCGCCGATCTCGCACAGCACGAAATCCAGACCCTCGGTGTCGGCGCGCGCGAACGCCTTGATCGCGTCGGTGACGTGCGGGATCACCTGGACGGTCGCGCCAAGATAGTCGCCGCGCCGCTCGCGCTGGATGATCTGCTGATAGATGCGGCCCGAGGTAACGTTGTCGGACTGGTGCGCCGCGACCCCGGTGAAACGCTCGTAATGGCCTAGGTCGAGATCGGTCTCGGCGCCATCATCGGTGACGTACACCTCGCCGTGCTGATACGGGCTCATCGTCCCCGGATCGACGTTCAGATACGGATCGAATTTTCGGATGCGCACGCTGTAGCCGCGTGCCTGCAAGAGCGCGGCGAGCGACGCCGCCATAAGGCCTTTGCCCAGCGACGAAACCACGCCGCCGGTGATGAAGATGTACCGCGCCATGGGAGCAATCGCCTAGCGTCTAATGGGGGCGAACGACAAGCGTCCGGGTAACCGCGGATGCCGATGATGTGACGAAACGACGCGTTTTCAGCGAGCGAGCGGAACGCTGCCGTTGTCGGCCGGAGCCGGCGCGACCGGCGCCGGTGCGCTCTGCGCTGCCGGTGGCGGCGTCCGCGCGAGCGAGGTGTCGAGCGGCGCGGGGCCGCTGCGCGACGCGGCGTAGAAGGCGAGCACGATCGAGAACACCACGAACACGCTCGCGAGCACCGCGGTCGCCCGCGTCAGGAAATCCGCCGCGCCGCGCGCCGACATCAGTCCCGACGGGCTGCCGCCCATGCCCAGCCCGCCGCCTTCCGACTTCTGCATGAGGATCACCGTGACCAGCGTGGCGGCGATGATGGCGTGGACGACGAGCAGGAAGGCGAACATGTTGCCAAGGGTATCCGGATAAAGCGTGAAGCCCGGCACATAGGCGAGGCGCTCGCGGCGATCAACCGCGGCCCATTCCCGGCGTTTCGTTCAGGAAAGTCTTAACGTTGGCGAAACCCGTGGGTTGCCGCAGCGTTATGACTGCGAAACGACGCCCGATCACCGGCACGTACCGCTACCGGGCTGAACGATGGATCGAAATCCGTGGCATCTGCCGACGCCCAGACCCTGTCCGCCTGGATGACCGCGCTGGTCGATTACGTCCGCTCGGGCGAGCCCGACCTGACCAATCGCCAGATGGCGCTGCTCCTCGTCGTCTATCTTAAACCCGGGCCACACACGGTACGGGGGCTGGCGCGTGTACTCAATGTGTCTAAACCCGTCGTCACGCGCGCCTTGAACAGATTGGGTGCGCTCGGCTATCTGCGCCGCCAGCGCGACGATAGCGACAAGCGCAACATCTTCGTTGCAAAGACGACCGAAGGGGCAGACTTTCTTGAAGAATTCGGGCAGTTTATCGGCGACGGCGACGTCCCTGCCGCCCGTTTTGCGGCCGCGTGAGGGCTTTGCGCTAAGCGGTCCTTCGGTGGAGCTCGATCCCCGAGTCAATGCCGTCCGACCGGATTTGGCGGACGTGCGCCTCGCTGCTTACGTATTCGCGCCGCATTATGCCGCACCGCTGGTGCGATGTCTGAGCGCGCCGGCCGATCTGCGGTTGGCACGCGATCGCACCTCGGAAGTTGTTGCGACGTTGGCGCGTGGCGACCGGTTCGAGGTGCTGGAATTTGCCGGCACGCTGGCATGGGGTATCGCGCCCGGACCGGGGCTGGTCGGGTATCTCGCAGCCGACGACCTGGTGGCGGCGCAATGAGCGTCTCGGTCTTCATCGACGGTGCCGTGGGGACGACAGGGCTGGAAATCCGCGAACGGCTCGCGGGCCGTGCCGACATCGCCGTCGTGGCACTCGCCGAGGATCGCCGCAAGGATGCCGCGGCGCGGCGCGAGGCCCTGAACGATGCCGATTTCGTGATCCTGTGCCTGCCCGACGAGGCCGCGCGCGAAGCGGTGGCTCTGATCGACAATCCGCGAACGCGCGTCGTGGATGCGTCGAGCGCGCACCGGGTCGCAGAGGGCTGGACCTACGGTTTTCCCGAACTCGAACCCGATCAGGCGGATCGGATTGCAACGGCACCGCGGGTCGCCAATCCCGGCTGCTACCCCACCGGCTTCCTGGCGCTGGTCCGCCCGCTGGTCCGCGCAGGGCTGATGCCCGCGGACTGGCCGGTGACGGTCAATGCCGCATCCGGCTATTCGGGCGGCGGCAAGGCGATGATCGCGGAGTTCGGCGAGGCCGATGCGCCTGCCTTCCGCGCTTACGCTTATGGTGGACGCCACAAGCACTTGCCCGAGATGCAGCGGCTGGCCGGGCTCACCCACGCCCCCGTCTTCGCGCCCGCAGTGACCGACACCTACCGCGGCATGCTCGTTGAAGTGCCGCTTCACCTGTCGGCGCTGCCCGCCCGCCCCTCGCTTTCCGCCGTGGAGACAATCTTGCGAGACGCCTATGCCGGACAGGCGCTGGTGAAGGTCGCGGAGGGCGATGTCGCCGCCGTCGTCATCGAGGAAAATGCCGGCACCGATCGCATGACGCTGCGCGCGTGCGGCGATGCGGCGTCGGGCCACGCGCGCCTCGTCGCGACGCTCGATAATCTGGGCAAGGGCGCCGCTGGCGCCGCGGTCCAAAACCTCAATATCATGGCGGGGCTGTCAGCCACCGCCGGCCTCATCTTCTGAACGCGGAGCATACGATGGCACGAACACCGGTCGGCAAGCTTCTGCTCTTTGGCGCCACAGGCGATCTCGCACGGCGCATGCTGCTGCCGTCGCTCTACGGCCTCCATGCCGACGGGCTGCTGCCTGAGGGGCTGACGATCGTCGCCTCCGCACGATCGGACAACGACGACGCCAGCTACCGCGCGCTTGCCCAGGCGGCCTTGGACGAGTTCCTTCCCGAAGACCGCAAGGGCGAGGAGGCGCTGGGCACCTTTCTGGAGCGGCTGGTCTTTCAGGCGGCCGATTTGTCGAACCTCGACACCTTTGCGGCGCTCGCGGCGAAGGTCGGCGACGTGTCGGGCGGCCTCGCGATCTTCCTGTCCACCGCGCCGTCGCTGTTCGAGCCCGCGGTGAAGGGTCTGCAGTCCGTCGGCTTGGCGGGCGAGACGGTGCGCATCGGTCTGGAGAAGCCGCTCGGCTACGATCTGGCCTCGTCGAAGGAGATCAACGACACCGTCGCTTCGGCGTTCCCCGAGGACCGGATCTTCCGCATCGACCATTACCTCGGCAAGGAGACGGTCCAAAACATCCTCGCTTTGCGCTTCGGAAACTCGTTCTTCGAACCCATCTGGAACGCGCAAGGCATCGACAACGTCCAGATCACCATCTCCGAAACCGTCGGGCTGGAGGATCGCGCCGGCTATTACGAGGGCGCGGGCGCGCTGCGCGACATGGTCACCAACCACATGCTCCAGCTGCTCGCGCTGATCGCAATGGAGCCGCCCGCGACCTACGACAAGACCGCGATCCGCGATGAAAAAGCCAAGGTGTTCCGCGCGCTGCGCCGGATGACCCCGGACGACGTGCAGCAGCAGACGGTGATCGGCCAATATGTCGCGGGTGCGGTGAAGGGCGAGATCGTCAAGGGCTACGACGAAGAGCTCGGCAAGGATTCGAACGTCGAGACCTTCGTCGCGGTCAAGGCGCACGTCGACAACTGGCGCTGGCAAGGCGTGCCATTCTACATTCGCACGGGCAAGCGGATGGCCGCGCGCCGCTCGGAGATCGCGATCCAGTTCAAGCCGGTCCCGCATTCGATGTTCACCGGGCGTGGCGGCCGGTTGCAGCCCAACATGCTGGTGATCCGCCTCCAACCAGAGGAATATGTCCAGCTGCTGGTAATGGCCAAGGAACCCGGCCTCGATCGCGACGGCATCCGCCTGCGCGAGGTGCCGCTGAATCTCAGCATGGATGCCGAGTTCGCGGGATCGCGGCGGCGGATCGCGTACGAGCGGCTGTTGCTCGATCTGATCGAGGGCGACCAGACCCTGTTCGTCCGCCGCGACGAGGTGGAGGCGCAATGGGCCTGGACCGACGCGATCCGCGCCGGCTGGGCGGCGAACGGATCGAAGCCGAAATCGTACGCCGCAGGCACCTGGGGCCCCTCGGCCGCGATCGCACTGACCGAGCGTGACGGGGTGACGTGGCAGGACGATTGATTTCTAGCCCTCTTCCGCCTTTGCGGGAGAGGGTTGGATGAGGGTCTTCTTCTTGCTTCTGCCTGCGCCGGAGCCAAGAAGAAGACCCTCACCGACTTCTACTGGGCAGCAAGCTGCCAAGTCTCCGTTGCCTCTCCCGCGAAGGCGGGAGAGGGCTTGAAGAAAGACCGACATGACCGAAATCGAATGGTGGGATTACGACGATGCCGCCGAACTGGCCGAGGCCATCGCCGGCGATGTGCAATTCGTCATCGAAAGCGCGATCGACGCACGCGGCTCCGCGGTGGTGGCGCTGGCAGGCGGCAAGACCCCGTTCCCCGCATACGAGAAGTTGGCTAAGGCCAAGCTCGACTGGAAGAAGGTGACCATCATCCCGACCGACGAGCGCATCGTGCCGCTCGGCGACGCGCTGTCGAACGTCACCGCGCTGGCGAAGATATTCCTGCCTAAGGGCGCGCGGGTGATGCCGATCGTTCCCAAGGCGACCGACGACTACAAGGCCGCAGGGCGTTCCGCGGATGCGCTGATGCAGGACCTGCATTGGCCCCTCGACCTCTGCCTGCTCGGGGTGGGCGCCGACGGCCACACCGCGTCGATCTTCCCCGGACCCGACTTCGACGAGGCGCTCGACGGACCCAAGGAACGCCGCGCATTGGGCGTCATGCCCGATCCGATGCCCAAGGATGCGCCGGTCGCGCGGGTGTCGCTCAGCCGCCAGGGCATTGTCACCGCGCGCGCGCTGATGATCGCGGTCACCGGGCAGGCCAAGCGCGACGTGATCGAGAAGGCGATCGCGCAGGGGCCGCTGTCGGCCTATCCGATCGGGCGGGTGCTCGCCGACGTCGAACTGCCGATCGACATCCACTGGAGCGCGTGATGTGATCCACGCCGAGGTCGCCGCGGTCACCGATCGGGTCATCGAGCGCTCCAAGGCGTCTCGGGCGGCGTACCTCTCGCTGATCGAACGCGAAGGCGAACAGACGATCCGCCGCCCGAACCTCGGCTGCGCCAACCTCGCCCACGCCTACGCCGGGACCGACGAGGACCGCGACGCGATGAAGGCAGACGCGGGAATGAACATCGGCATCGTCACCGCGTACAACGACATGCTCTCGGCGCATGCGGTCTATTACCGGTACCCCGAGCTGATGAAGATCTGGGCGCGCGAGGTGGGCGCCACGTGCCAAGTCGCTGGCGGCGTGCCCGCGATGTGCGACGGCGTGACCCAGGGCTATCCGGGAATGGAGCTGTCGCTGTTCAGCCGCGACACGATCGCGCTCAGCACCGCCATCGCACTCTCCCACGGCACGTTCGAGGGCGCGGCGCTGCTCGGCATCTGCGACAAGATCGTCCCGGGCCTCTTGATGGGTGCATTGCGCTTCGGTCACCTGCCGATGGTGCTGATCCCCGGCGGCCCGATGCCGACCGGATTGCCCAACAAGGCCAAGGCCGCGGTGCGCGAACGCTATGCGGAGGGGCTGGCCGAGCGCGAGGAACTGCTCGATGCCGAAATCGCGGCCTATCACACCAAGGGCACGTGCACCTTCTACGGCACCGCCAACACCAACCAGATGATGATGGAGGTGATGGGCCTCCACATGCCCGGTGCCGCCTTCGTCAATCCCGGCACGAAGCTGCGCCAGGAACTGACGCGCGCCGCGGTCCACACGCTGGCGAAGATCGGCGCGCGCGGGAACGACTATCGCCCGCTCGGGCACCTCGTCGACGAGAAGGCGATCGTCAATGCCGCGGTCGGGCTGCTGGCAACCGGCGGATCGACCAACCACCTTCTCCACATCCCCGCAATCGCGCGTGCGGCGGGGATCGTCATCGACTGGGAGGATTGCGACCGCCTCAGCCGCGCGGTGCCGCTGATCGCGCGGGTCTACCCCAACGGGTCCGCCGACGTGAACGCGTTCGAGGCCGCGGGGGGCATGCCCTATGTCATCCGCGAGTTGATCGGCGGCGGCTATCTCCACGCCGACATTCGGACCGTCGCTGGCGGTGACCTGTCCGCCTACGGCTACGCGCCCTCGATCAAGGACGACAAGCTCGGCTGGACCGCAGCGGACGAAACCGGCGACGACACGATCCTGCGCCCAGTCGCCGCGCCCTTTTCCGCCGACGGCGGCATGCGCATCCTGGCCGGCAACATCGGGCGAGCCTGCATCAAGGTGTCCGCGGTGACACGCGACCGCTGGATCGTCGAGGCTCCGGCCCGCGTCTTCACCGACCAGCTCGACGTCCTCGAAGCCTTCAAGGCCGGCGAACTCGAACGCGACGTGGTCGTCGTCGTCCGCTTCCAGGGCCCGCGCGCCAACGGCATGCCCGAGCTTCACAAGCTCACTCCACCGCTCGGCGTCCTCCAGAACCGCGGGTTCAAGGTCGCGCTGGTCACCGATGGCCGCATGTCGGGCGCCAGCGGCAAGGTACCCTGCGCCATCCACTGCTCGCCCGAGGCGTTGCTGGGTGGCGCGATCGGCAGGATTCGCAACGGGGACCTGATCCGCGTCGACGCGGTAGCGGGAACGCTGGAGGCGCTGGTCGACGCGGCGGAATGGGCGGCGCGCCCGCAAGCCGAAGCGCCTCCGCCGGCGTCGGGCATGGGGCGCGAGCTGTTCGGGATGTTCCGCGGATTGGCGGACGAGGCCGAGCGGGGCGCGTCGGCGGTGCTGGCCGGGGCGGGGCTGTAGGAGAGACCCATGCAAGTCGTAGCCGTCGATATCGGAGGCACCCATGCCCGCTTCGCGATCGCGGAGGTCGAGGACGGGCGCGTTGTTTCGCTCGGCGAGCCGGTGACGCTCAAGACCGCCGAGCACGCGTCGCTCCAGACCGCGTGGGAGGCGTTCGGCGAAGCGCAAGCCGGTCCCCTGCCCAAAGCCGCGGCAATTTCGGTCGCGTCGCCGATCACCGGCGACGTCATCCGCCTGACCAACAATCCCTGGGTTATCCGCCCGTCGCTGATCGGCGAGCGGCTGGGCGCGGAGACCTACACGATCATCAACGATTTCGGCGCCGTCGGCCATGCCGTTGCGCAATTGTCGCCCGAGGACTTCGATCACCTCTGCGGGCCCGACGAGCCGCTCCCCGCGCTCGGCGTGACGACGGTATGCGGCCCCGGCACCGGCCTGGGCGTGGCGCAGGTGTTCAAGACGCCTGAGCGCTATCACGTCCTGTCAACCGAGGGCGGGCACGTCGACTACGCCCCGCTCGACGCCATTGAGGACGCGATCGTCAAGCGGTTGCGCAAGACCTTCACCCGCGTCTCCACAGAGCGTCTGTGCGCTGGGCCGGCCATCGTCGCGATCTACGAAACGCTTGCCGAGCTCGAAGGCCGCGCGGTCCCTAGCCGCGACGACCGGACGATCTGGACCAAGGCGCTGGAGGGAACCGACTCGATCGCGCTGGCGGCGCTCGACCGCTTCTGCCTGGCGCTCGGCGCAGTGGCGGGCGACCTCGCGCTCGCGCATGGCGCAACGGGCGTCGTCATCGCGGGCGGGCTGGGCCTCAGGATTAAGGACAAACTGCTACGCTCGGGCTTCGACCACCGCTTCGTCGCCAAGGGGCGGTTCCAGTCGCTGATGGCCGGGCTGCCGGTCAAGCTCATCACTCACCCGCAACCCGGCCTGTTCGGCGCAGCGGCCGCCTTTGCCCAAGAGCATACCGGGACTCAGCATCCATGACCGATATTGCCACGATCATGCGGACCAGCGCGGTCATTCCGGTGCTGGTGATCGACGACGCCGCGACCGCGAAGCCGCTCGCCGAAGCGCTGGTCGCGGGCGGCTTGCGCGTGCTGGAGGTAACCCTGCGCACCCCCGCCGCGCTGGAGGCGATCGCCGAGATGAAGAAGGTTCCCGGCGCGATCGTCGGCGCGGGCACCGTCGTCGACACCGACCAGTTCGAGGCGGTGATGAAGGCCGACGCCGAATTCATCGTCTCCCCCGGCCTGTCGCAGCGCCTGAGCGACGCGATCGTATCGTCGGGCGTGCCCTACCTCCCCGGCATCGCGACCGCTGGCGACATCATGCGCGGCCTCGACCTGGGCCTGACCCAATTCAAATTCTTCCCCGCGGAAACCAGCGGCGGCCTGAAGGCGCTGAAAGCCCTCGCCGCCCCCTTCTACCAGTGCCGCTTCTGCCCCACCGGCGGCATTACCGAAGCGACCACGCCCGAGTGGCTGGCGTTCGACAAGGTCCTCTGCGTCGGCGGCAGCTGGATCACCGGCGGCACGATGGCCGAGGTGGAGGCGAAGGCACGGGTGGCGGCGGGGTTGCGGGGCTAAGGTCTGGTTACGGCAAGGGAAGGCGGTTCTTGAACGAGTCGAAAGTCACACGAACGTCACACCGTCGAACATAGGCGACGGCTGGTCGAAGTTGTCGAAGTTGTCGAAGTTGCCGCTAACGGGGTAAATCGCGGCGGCCGATCGCTGTCGGCATTACCATTTCTAAACGCCTGAGAAAGAGCGGACACCGGGCCGGTGCCGAGCGCGGGTTTCTTCGAACAACTGGGATGTTGTAGGACAGAGCGATGTGGCGGCTTATGCCCACTTGCGGACATTCCGCTACCGGATGCAGGATTGGCAATGAGCGTAGAGACACTGTTGATTGCTGGAGCGGTTTTCGGCGTTATCGTAGGGCTGGCTTTTCGTAAGCGGAGCTTCGGCCCCACGTTGAACGGGGCGGGCTAAACGGCGAGTCTCCAGGTCCTGTTCGGGACGCTTGGAGCCGTGTTGATGTCATATGCCGATGCCGGCTCTAGTGGGGTGCGACGGTTCGAGGTGTTCACC
>NZ_CAXVWL010000110.1:0-11863 GCF_964263785.1 Sphingomonas sp. | reverse complement strand
GGGCTTTTTTTGCTCGCCGCCCGAGGCAAACCGGGCTGTCCTACAGCCTCCGGATCGTGCCACGACAGGCAGATGACCGCGTGTCTCTGCTCCCATCGTACCCCGAACGCTGGCTCGGCGCAGGGCCGCTCCGCTGTATCGGTCCCGAGCGGGCGCATGGGTGTCGCGACGCGTCGACACGCGGTCGCTTCACTGTCGCATCCCTGCCGCGTCGGCGTCGCGTCCGTGTCGCCGCGACGACGCGCGCATGTCGCGCCGGTGTCGCTTCGCTGGCGCAAAGGTGGCGCGTTGCGGTCGCTTCGCGGTCGCGTCGCCCCGCAAACGCGCGTTCACGCCGCAACGTGTGTCAACGTCGCGCGGCGGCCACGAGAATTAGCGCCCCTTCTCCAGCGACTTCTTCGCGGTGGTGCGCTCGGCGGTGCCGATGCGGCCGTCCTTGTTCGCATCGTAGCGCGCGAAGGTCGCCGCAAGCAGCGCCTGCGCCTCGGGCTCGGTCACCTTGCGATCCCGGTTGGCGTCGGCACGTGCGAACCACAAGGCCGCCAGCCGCTTGGCGACGGCCGGGTCCTTCTGCGGTCCCACCCGCATGTGCGCGGTCCGCGCCTGCACCTCGGCGAGCGACAACACGCCGTTGCGGTCGGTGTCGCTGGCGGCGAACTCCTTGGTGAATTTGGCGGCGGCCGACGCCTGGGTTTCCTGCGCAGCGGCAGGAACCGCGGCGGCAAGGCTCGCGAGGACGATAAAACGGATCACGGGGGCAATCTCCTGGATGGATTTGCGCGAGCGGCTAGCGCCAAACGCCTGCATCGCGGCTGAACCGTACGCGCTTGCGAAGCCGTTCCCCAGCGCATAACGCCGCCCGCAAACCGAACACGAAGGACTCTCCATGCGCGAAGACATCAAGCGCGTCGTACTGGCCTATTCGGGCGGGCTCGACACCTCGGTCATCCTGAAATGGCTCCAACAGAATTACGCGTGCGAGGTCGTCACCTTCACCGCCGACCTCGGCCAGGGCGAGGAGCTCGAACCCGCGCGCGCCAAGGCCGTGATGATGGGCGTGAAACCCGAACACATCTTCATCGACGACCTGCGCGAGGAGTTCGTCCGCGACTATGTTTTCCCGATGATGCGCGCCAACGCATTGTACGAGGGGCTGTACCTCCTCGGCACCTCGATCGCGCGCCCGCTGATCGCCAAGCGCCAGATCGAGATCGCGCGGGCAGTGAACGCCGATGCGGTCAGCCACGGTGCCACCGGCAAGGGCAACGACCAGGTCCGCTTCGAACTCGGCTATTACGCGCTCGCGCCGGACATCAAGGTCATCGCGCCGTGGCGCGAATGGGATTTGACCAGCCGCACGAAGCTCATCGAATTCGCCGAAGCGCACCAGATCCCGGTTAGCAAGGACAAGCGTGGCGAAGCCCCCTTCTCGACCGACGCCAACCTCCTCCACACATCGTCCGAAGGCCTCGTGCTCGAAGACCCGTGGCAGGAAGTCCCGGACTACGTCTACAGCCGCACCGTCAACCCCGAGGATGCGCCCGACAGCCCTGAGACGATCACCATCGACTTCGAACGCGGCGACCCGGTCGCGGTGAACGGCGAAGGTATGAGCCCCGCGACCTTGCTCGCAAAACTCAACGATCTCGGCCGCACCCACGGCATCGGCCGCCTGGACTTGGTCGAGAACCGCTTCGTCGGCATGAAGAGCCGCGGCATGTACGAGACCCCGGGCGGCACCATCCTCCACCTCGCCCACCGCGCGATCGAGCAACTGACCCTAGACCGCGGCGCCGCGCACCTGAAGGACGAGCTCGCCCCCCGCTACGCCGAATTGCTCTACAACGGTTTCTGGTTCAGCCCCGAGCGCGAGATGCTCCAGGCCGCGATCGACCACAGCCAGGCCAAGGTCGACGGCACCGTCCGCCTCAAGCTCTACAAGGGCGGCGTCCACGTCACCGGCCGCAAATCGCCCAACAGCCTCTACAGCGAGAAGGTCGTAACTTTCGAGGACGACCAGGGCGCCTACGACCAGCGCGACGCCGCGGGCTTCATCAAGCTCCAGGCGCTGCGCCTGCGCCTGCTCGGGCGCCGCGACCGGTAGGGGGCGAGAAGGATGCGTTAACCATGCGCGCCTAAAACGGGCGGATGGTCCCAGCGCGCCCTGCACCGAACCTCGCGCCCGATCTCGCCCGTGCGCTGGTGCTCGCGCTCGCGCTAGGACTCGCCTGGGCGCTCCGCGACTGGGCGGCGTTGCGATCGCTCAGCCTGCCCGACACCGACGACACGATGCGGCTCGTCCAGGTCCGCGACTGGCTGGCGGGACAGGATTGGCGCGACCTGACCCAGCACCGGCTCGCCGGCGGCCTGCCGATGCACTGGACGCGACTCGCCGATCTCGGCCCCGCGGCACTGATCGCGGCGCTGACGCCGCTGGCCGGGCGGCACGAGGCGGAAGTGGCAGCGGTGACCGCCTGGCCGCTCATGCTCTTCGCGGTCGTCCTGCTCCTGGTGCAGCGTATCGCGCGCCAGGCCGGAGGGCCGCCGCTGGCCGGTGCAGCCGCGGTCCTCGCCGCCATCGCCTATCCCGCGACCACGGTTTTCGCGCCCGGCCGGATCGATCATCATGGCTTGCAGATGGTGCTGCTTCTCGGCGGCGTGCTCGCGCTGCTCGGCCCACCCACGCTCGCGCGCGGCATTTGGCAGGGTGCCGCCGCAGCGGCCGCCTTTGTCATCGGGCTGGAGACCGCGCCGCTCGCGCTTGCGCTCGGCGGCGTGGCGCTGTGGGGCTGGTCGTGTGGCGAGGAGGGCGGCAGGGCGCGGCTC
Organism: Sphingomonas sp.; assembly: GCF_964263785.1. Classification (GTDB taxonomy): domain Bacteria; phylum Pseudomonadota; class Alphaproteobacteria; order Sphingomonadales; family Sphingomonadaceae; genus Sphingomonas. The sequence continues at coordinate 9,037 of NZ_CAXVWL010000110.1, read as the reverse complement.
GCCGGGCTGGCACTGGGCGGCGCAGCGGGACTGATCGTCGCGCGCGCGCTGTTCGCGCCGGCACTGTGGGACCAGCCCTGGTGCGACGGCCTGACCCGCGATGCCTGGACCGCCGCGACGGCGGGCGTCGTCGGGGCGGCGGCGCTCGCAATCGTGCCCGAGGCCGCGCGCCGGCCTGCCCGGACGGGTCTGGCCATCGCTATGCTGGCGAGCGTCGCCGCTTTCGCTGCGTCGACGACCCCACGCTGCCTGTCGCCCTACGGCGGCGTCGATCCGGCGCTTGCGGCACGATGGTTGACCCACGTCGGGGAGGCGCAGTCGATCGCCACCGCACCCTGGACGACGAGCTTCGGATATCTCGGCCTTGCCGTCATCGGCCTTCTCGCGGGCGCCTGGCGCGTCGCTGCGGATCGGCGGCGGCCCTGGGGCATGCTGCTTCTGCTCCAGGCGACGGCGCTGGTGCTCGCGTGCGTACAGCTGCGCGGCGCCTATGCGGCCGCGCTGCTGGCGACCCCCGCGCTGGCCACCGCAATCAACGCGGCACGGCGACGCGGCGCGATCCGGCTGGCGCTCGTCTGGAGCGCGTCTGCGGGCATGCTCTACCCGATCGCCGCGCAGGCGATGACACCGATGGCACACGGTGGTGCAGATACGCCGACCACCTGCCCGCTACCCTCCGGTTTCGCGCATATGCCGCCAGGGGTCGTGCTCGCACCGATCGACATGGGCCCGACGATACTCCTGGACACCCCGCACGCGATCGTCGCCGCGCCCTATCACCGCAACAACACGGGCAATCTGGCGGCGTTGCGCAGCGAACGCGACGGGCCGGACTCGGCAACCGTGCGAACGTGGAACGTGCGCTACGTGCTGACCTGCCCTGCCACCGGCGGCGCTGCCCAGCTTCAGGTCCTTGCCCGGTGACGCGTTCGTGGTGGCAGACCCGCGGCTTCGTGGCACTGGTGCTGCTGGCAACCGCCATCCCGTTGCTGTGGCCAACGATTCCTCCGCTCATCGACCTGCCGGGGCACATGGCGCGGTACCGGGTCATGCTCGGCGACGATCCCGGGCTGGCGCGCTGGTACGCCTTCGCCTGGAAGCCGATCGGCTATCTCGGGGTCGATCTCCTGGTGCTCGCCGTGGCACCGGTGCTGGGGCTAGAGCTCACCGTCAAGCTCGTCGCGATCCTGATCCCCGTCGTCACCGCCGCCGGCATGTTCTGGCTGTCGCGCGAAGCGCACGGCCGGGTGCAGCCGCTGGTGCTGTTCGCGCTGCCCCTCGCGTTCCACCTCTGCTTTCAATACGGATTCCTCAACTATACGCTCGGCATGGCCCTGGCGCTCAATGCCTTCGCGTTGTGGCTTTGCCTGGCCCGGCTCGGGCGAACACGGTTGCGCGCGGCGCTCTTCCTGCCGATCGGGATGCTGCTCTGGACCGTGCACCTGTTCAGCTGGATCGCGCTGGGGGCGATGGCGGGCGGGGCGGAGGTCGCGCGCGCGCGCGCCGTCGGGCGCAGCTGGGTGCTTGCGATCTGGAGCGGCGGGCTGCGCTGCCTGCCGTTGGCGCCGCCGGGATTGCTGCTGCTGCTGTGGCGTCCGGGTGGGCCCGGCGCCGGCAGCGACTATCTCGCATCGCTGCCGCTCAAGCCCGGCTGGCTGGCAACCGTGCTGCGCGACCGCTGGGAGCCGTTCGACATCGCGTCGATCGCGGTCATCGGCCTGATCCTTTACGGATGCGCACGCAGCGCGCAGTGGCGCTGGTCGCCGCCGCTGCTCGGCGCGGGCCTCGCGCTACTGCTGGTCTTCGTCGCCATGCCGTTCGGCGCGGCCTATGCCGATGCACGGCTGGCGCCCTATGCGGTGATGCTCCTGCTGCTCGCGCCCGCTGCCGCCGCGGTGCCGGTGCGCAGGCTCGGGCTGCTGGCGTTGGCGGGACTCGCCTTCTTCGCCGCGCGCACCGCCGCCACCACCGCCAGTTTCGCGATCGAGGGACGCGACTGGGACCGCCATCTCGTCGCGCTCGATCATGTCCCGCACGGCGCCCGCGTCGTCAGCTTCGCGGTCGCGCCCTGCGCCGACGGGTGGCGGATGCCGCGGATCGCGCATTTGCCCGGCATGCTGGTGACTCGCCGCGGCGCCTTCTCCAACGACCAGTTCGATCTCGGCTCCACCGCGCTGCTGCGAGTCGTGGTGCCCGACCTGCGCGGGTTCGCGGTCGATCCGTCGCAGATCGTGATGCGCGACGGCTGCCCCGACTCTCACGGCTTTCGCTCGCTGAGCCAAGCGCTGGCGCGTTTCCCACGCGACCGCCTCGACTATCTCTGGATCCTGAACCGCGCGCCCGTCGACCCGCGGCTGCTCGCAGGGCTCTCGCCGGTCTGGAGCGATGGACGCGACGTTCTCTATCGCCTCCACACTGCACGCCCTGGGCCGCGACCGTACACGTCACCCTTGTCGGCGACGCCCTCCACCCGGTAGGACCTCGTCATGCGAGGTTCGGCGCTTCACTGGTGGCAGACGCGTTGGTTCGTCGCGGCGATGGCGCTTGCCGCGGTCGTGCCGCTGCTGTGGCCCGCGATTCCCCCGCTCGTCGACCTGCCCGGCCACATGGGGCGCTACCGCGTCCAGATCGCGATCGGCACGCACCCCGGGCTGGCGCACTGGTACGATTTCCGCTGGCAGCTGATCGGCAACCTGGGCATCGACCTGCTCGTCGTGCCCTTGGAACGCATGTTCGGGCTCGAGCTCGCGGTCAAGCTGATCGTCCTCACCATCCCCGCGCTCACCGTCAGCGGGCTGCTGTGGATCGCGCGCGAGGTCCACGGGCGCATCCCGGCGACCGCGCTGTTCGAGCTGCCGCTGGCCTACAGCTACCCCTTCCAGTTCGGCTTCGTGAACTTCGCGCTGGCGATGGCGCTCGCGCTCAACCTGTTCGCGCTCTGGCTCCGGATGGCGCGGCTCGGCCAGCTCAACCTTCGCGCCGCGATCTTCGTGCCGCTGTCGTGCGCGCTCTGGGTCTGCCACACCTTTGGCTGGGGCGTTCTCGGCGTCCTCGCCTTCTCATCGGAGATGATCCGCCAGCACGACAGGGGAAGGCGCTGGTTCGACGCCTGGGTGCGTGCCGGGCTCGGCTGCCTGCCGCTCGCGCTGCCATGCGCGCTAATGGTGTTCTGGCGCTCGGGCGACCACGTCACCGGGCAGACCGCGGACTGGTTCAACTGGCGACAAAAGTTCAACTATGTCGCGATGGTGCTGCGCGACCGCTGGATGGCGTGGGACATGGCATCGGCGACGATCCTGTTCCTGATCCTGTTCAAGGGCGTGCGCGACGACCGCATCGAATATTCGCGCCAGCTCGGCATTTCGGCGGCGTTCCTGCTCGTCGTCTTCGTCCTCCTGCCGCGTATCGTCTTCGGCTCCGCCTATGCCGACATGCGCCTCGCCCCTTTCATGCTCGCCATCGCGGTGATCGCGCTCAGGCCGAGACACGGCCTGTCGTTCCGCGGTGCGGCGACCTTTGCGGCGCTCGGCCTGACCTTCTTCGGCGCACGGCTCGTGGGTACGACCGTCAGCTACTGGCTCTACGCCCGCGAGTACGACCGCGTGCTCACCGCGATCGACCACGTGCCGCAGGGTGCGCGCGTCGTCACCTTCGTCGGGCGGCGGTGCCAGGACGACTGGACCTATTCGCGGTTCGAGCACATCTCCGCGCTGCTGCTGGAGCGCAAGCTCGCCTACAGCAACGATCAATGGTCGATGGCGGGCGGGCAACTGCTCACCGTCCGCTACACGCCCGCGCAAGGCTTCGCGCACGACCCGTCGGAGATCGTCACCGACCGGCGCTGCCGCGGCGAATGGTGGCGGCCGCTGTCCTGGGCGCTCGGCGCGTTCCCCAGGGCCGCCTTCGATTACGTCTGGCTGCTGAGTCCGCCGCCGCACGATCCAGTGCTGCTGAAGGGGCTGACCCCGGTCTGGCGCAGCGGCCGCGACGTGCTTTACCGCGTCGACGACCGCTCGGTGGTGTTCACCCTGCGGAACGGCGTCATCTCCGCCAGATAGTCGCGGTCGGCAGCCACCGCTTCGCGCTCGCGCCGCAGGAAGTCGGCGATCGCGCGACGAAAATTGGCATCGGGGATGTAATGCGCCGAATACGTCGCCACCGGCGCATAGCCGCGCGCGAGCTTGTGCTCCCCCTGCGCGCCCGCCTCCACGGTCGTCAGCCCGCGTGCGATCGCGGCATCGATCGCCTGGTAATAGCACAGCTCGAAGTGCAGGAACGGCACCTCTTCCGTCGCGCCCCAGTACCGCCCGTACAACGCATCATCACCGATCAGGTTGAGCGCCCCCGCAATCGGCACCCCGCCCCGCTCCGCCAGGATCAGCAGCACCCGATCGCCCATCGCCTCGCCGAGCCGCGGGAAGAACCCGCGGGTCAGGTACGGCCGTCCCCATTTGCGGCTGCCGGTATCCTGATAGAAGCGCCAGAACGCATCCCAATGCCGCGGCTCGATGTCGCCGCCGGTCAGATGCCGGATCGTCAGCCCCTCGACCGCGGCGGCACGCTCCTTGCGGATGCCCTTGCGCTTGCGGCTGGCGAGCGCGTCCAGGAAGTCGTCGAAGTTCGCATAACCCCGATTGGTCCAGTGGAACTGCGTCCCCGCCCGGATCAGCCACCCCGCCGCCTCGAACAGCGGCAGTTGCTCGGGCGCAACGAAGGTCGCGTGCGCCGACGATAGGTCGTTCTGGTCGACCACCGCCTGCACCGCCCCGAGCAGGGCCGGGCCGAGCGCCGCGTCCCGCAACAACAACCGCGGCCCCGGCACCGGCGAGAAAGGCGAGGCGATCTGGAGCTTGGGATAGTAGCTCCCCCCGGCCCGCTCCCACGCATCCGCCCAAGCGTGATCGAACACGTACTCGCCCTGGCTATGACTCTTCACGTACGCGGGCGCGATCGCCGCGGCGCGCCCGTCCGCGCCGTCGACGACGATCGGCAAAGGCTGCCACCCCGACCGCGCGCCCACGCTCGCCGACTCTTCCAGCGCGGAGAGGAAGGCGTGACCGACGAACGGATTGCCGGTCCCCGCGCATGCGTTCCACTCGGCAGCGGGGATCGCGGCGACGCCATCGGCGAGGCGGGCGGTGACGGCGGTCATGCCGTCTCGATCCGTTCGTGCTGAGCGAAGTCGAAGCACAGCCCCAAGCCATGCGCTTCGACTTCGCTCAGGGCGAACGGAACAGGCAAGATCAATCTGCCAACGCCACGATCGCATCGATCTCGACCGCAGCCCCCAAGGGCAAAACCGGCACCCCCACCGCCGAGCGCGCATGCCGCCCGGCCCCACCGAACAGCGCGACCATCAGCTCGGACGCCCCGTTCGCCACCTTGGGCTGATCGGTAAACCCGGCGGTCGAATTCACGAACACCCCCAGCTTAACGACGCGCCCCACCCGCGACAGGTCGCCGCCGAGATGCTTCTTCAACTGCGCGACGATCATCAGCCCGCACGCCTGCGCCGCCTTCTGCCCGGCCTCCAGGTCGACGTCCTCGCCCAGCCGCCCGGTCACGAGCTTACCGTCGACGAACGGCAATTGCCCCGACAGGTGCAGCATTCCCCCTGCCTCGACGACGGGTATATAGGCAGCAACGGGCGCGGCGGCTTCGGGAAGCGTCAGGCCGAGATCGGCAAGCGCGCGGTCGATACGGTCGGTCATGCGGTCTCCTGAACGTATGTGGCGGATGCGGGCTCCCCCGCAGCGAAGCGATCGACGATCCACGCCTGCGCACGCGGCCAGTCGTCGATCCGCGCATGCGCGTGCGGCGCGGCCGGGATATGCGGCGCGAGCTCGGGCTCGGACACCATGTGGAGCCGGTGGACCCTCGGCGCATGCCGAGCGACCGATTCGTGATGGACCGCCAGATCGTCGACGAACACGGTCACCGATGCGTCATATTCCTCGACCAGCCGCGCGACCGGGCCGCCCTTGCCGCCCTGGTTGCACTCGACCCGGTGATCGATCCCGAACGCCGCCAGCTGCTCGATGCGGGGTTGGCGGCACACGTCGTGCAAATTGGTCAGCACGACGATGTCCGCGATCTCGGCGAGCGACGCCAGCGCCTCGCGCGCATGCGGCACCAGCGTCTGCCGCGCCATCTCGGCGGGAAAGAAGCCGCCGAGCTTCTCCCACATTTCCTCCGTCGTCAGCGGCCCGCCACCGTCGCGCCGCCGCATCCGTCCCGACCAGTCCCCCGCGCCCAATTCGAAGTCGATCGCATGGGCATCCCCCAGCCAGACGCCGAAATGCTTGACCATATGGAGCAGCACCTCGTCGCAATCCGTGATCAGCAACGGCCTCATGCGCCCTCCAACGCTTCGCGCGCCCGCACCAGCGCGCCGGGCGCGACCCCCAGCCCCTCGGCGCACGCGACCAGATCGGGCTCGTGCCCTTCGAGGAACCCCAGCGCCGCCGACAGCACCGAAGGATCGCTCGCCCGGGCGCGCAAGTCGGCGGGGTCGAGCCCCGTCACCGACAGCAGCCGCATCGCCCGATCCGGCTCGGCAAGCGTCCAGACGAGCGCCCGGAGCGCCAGTGCGGTCGCGTCCTCGTTTGTATCCGCTTGCCGCATTGCCTACGTTCGACCCTCATCGCCCAAGGGAAGCCGCGTGACAAAAAGGGTGCTCGTTGTCGAGGACAACGAACTGAACCTCAAACTTTTCTGCGACCTGCTGCGGGCGCATGAGTACGTATGCGAAGGCGTCCGCGACGGCCGCGAAGCGGTGACACGCGCCCGCGACTTCGCCCCCGACCTGATCGTCATGGACATCCAGATGCCCCACGTCACCGGCTACGACCTGATCCTGGAACTGAAGGCCGACGAGACGCTCAGGGGCATCCCGATCATGGCAGTCACCGCCTATTCCGGCCGCGACGACGAAGACCGCATCCGCGCCGCCGGCGCCTCGGCCTATGTGTCGAAACCGATCAGCCTGGCGAGGTTCATGGATACGGTTGGGGGATTGGTGTGAGGCTCGTCGCAGCCCTTGCCTCGTAAGCAGCGTTTTCGATGCTGAGACAGAGTACCATGCCAAGGGTCAGCGTTACGGAGGCGCCGAGCCTGGCCCCTGTGCATCACAGCCTTGACTTTTGCGTGCCTAGGGAGCATGCAGGTCGTGCTGCACGGCCCTACACATTCCGTCGTGCTGCAACCTACTAAGGGCTCCTGCGGGGGCCCTTACTACTTTTTACTAGGCGGCGTGGACGAATTGGTTGACGCTGGATCGAGCGGTTGATTCAAGGCTTCCTTTTGGAGGCGTGATTGAGCCGCGGTGATCTGAGCGAGGCGGAGTGGCAGGTTTTGCGGGACCTGCTGCCGATCGGGCCGTCGATGCGTGGGCGCGGGCGGCGTCCGACCGAGAACCGGGCGGTTCTCAACGGCATCCTGTGGCGGCTGCGTTGCGGCGCTCCCTGGCGCGACGTGCCGGAGAAATACGGCAAGTGGAACACGATCTACCGGCGGTTCCGGCGCTGGAGCGAGGCTGGCACATGGGAGATCGTGGCGGTGACCTTGGCCGAGATGATGGCGGACACCGGCCACTACAGCATCGACAGCACCACCATCCGCGCCCACGTATCGGCAGCGGGGGTAAAAGGGGGACTCATCAACAGGCTCTTGGCCGCTCGCGGGGCGGGTTCGGCTGTAAGGTTCACTGCATCGCCGATGCCGGTGGGCGACCACTCGCCTTCCATCTGACCGGCGGGCAGGCCGCCGACTGCAAGGCGTACGACAAGCTGATCGCGCTGCCCGAGGCCGAGCCGGCCGCCTTGCTCGGCGACAAGGGGTATGACGCCGATGCCATCCGCGACGATCTGCGCGGACGCGGGATCGAGGCCGTCATCCCGGGCCGCTCGAACCGCAAGAAACCGATCATCCACGACCGCGCCCTCTACAAGGAGCGCAACCGCATCGAGCGCATGTTCGGTCATCTCAAGATCAACCGCGCCGTCGCCACCCGCTACGACCAGCTCGCCCAGAGCTTCCTCAGCATGATCCAGCGTAAGCGTGGTCCGTAGGCCGCCTTGTTATTGCGGGCGGTTCTTCTGGTAGGCGAGCTTGCCGGCATGGCGGCGGATAGCGATGGCTGCGACGGCACGTCGGGTGAAGCGTTCGTCGATATCTTCGGGGTTGTAAGGGCCGCCATACCAGTCACTTAGGCGGTCGTGTTCCTCGTGAGCAGGGTCGGCCATGGCATCGAGGAACAGCTCGAAGCCGGGCAAGCCACCCACATCCTCGGGCGGCCCGCGCCGCTCGCCGGCAACGAAGCGCGGGTATTTGACGTCGGGCTCGCCGGGACCGACCGTCTCGAGCGTGATGGTGTGTCGCCAGTCGTCACCCATGTCGTAGGTGTAGAGGAGTTCGCGTATTCCCCGGTCGAGGAGGGCGGCGAGCTTCACATTCTTGGCGGCTGCCATGCCGCTGTCGGGCCACATCGGGTCCGGCACGCCGTAGCGCCGGTTTCCGGCCTCGAAGTGCCAGAGATGATAGTTCCCCCAGCCCATCGCGGCCTGGACGATGTCGTGAAGCATCTTGAGGCTGGCAGTGACCGGCACGTCGACCCGACGCCAGATCACGGGTTCGATGTCGTTCAGGACGATATGCAGGCGGGCAATGGTCTCGGTGCTCATGCCGCCAGCCTGGCAGGTTCGCGAGCCCAGTTCCACGGCATGAGTTCGCCCCAGCGGCTGGCGGGCCAGTCGTCGGCGATCTTCGCGATGACGTCAGTGATGTAGGCCTGCGGATCGACGCCATTGGCCTTGCAGGTCTGGATGACGGTGTAGATCGCGGCGGCACGCTCGCCGCCAGCCCTGGAGCCCGCGAACAGCCAGTTGCGGCGACCGACGGCCATCGCCCGTTCATTCTGCCCATGTCGGGGACGAACTGGAAGTTCACTATCGGTGGCATCCCTATTTCGGCCGCAGGCTTCGGGTGCTGCGGATCGAGCAGCGCGCGGTGGGGCGGTATCACCATGTTGAGGTGACAG
>NZ_CAXVWL010000109.1:0-4615 GCF_964263785.1 Sphingomonas sp. | reverse complement strand
CGCCAGGTCGCTCGCGACGCTCGCGGCGGGCGCAGTCCGGACGAAGCGCGTCCTGTACTGGCGGCCGATCATCGCTGGGATAAACGATGGCGACGACCGCATCGCCGAGGCGCTCGCGCTCGCCCGTCTCGCCGACGCGACAGTGTTCACCGGTCTATTCCACCGCGACCAGATACGGGACCACCTTCGCTCGCTCGGCGTGCCCGATCTCTACGCTACGGCGCCGCGCCGCAAGATCATGCCACGGCTTGTCGAGCGCCGCATCCTCGCCGCGTTCGGCGACCAGCCGATCTTCCGCAAGACGTCGTGCGCGGTCGCCTTCGCCCACGGGATCTCGGACTACAACGGACACATCGGCATCGAGCGCATCTGCGACATCTGCCCGGAGCGCCAGGTCGGCATTTGCGCCGCAGCGCACGTCGAACCCCCGCGCGCCGCGATCGAGTCCCTCGCCGGGCAGGCGGGCCTCGACGCGGCAACCGTCACGGTCGGCGATGGCAGGATCCTCGTCGACGGCAGCATCGAGCAGCAGCGCTACTTCATCCAGCACGCGACCGGGTTCCAGGTGCACGACAGGGCGCATCCGCACCTGCCCGGCCGACATGGCCGCGCCGAGGAGGGTTGGGAATGAACCAGAGGATGTGGGCGGTCGACGTCGAGGGGAACGGCGGCTCGCCGCCCGAGATCGTTGAGCTCGCCATCGTCGAGATGTCGGGGCTCGCGCTGACGGGGCGTCACAGGCACTGGCGGTTCAGGCCGAAGGGCGGGATAACCCCCATGGTGTCGCGCATACACGGCATCTGGGAGCGCGACGTCGCGGATGCGCCCGAGATCGAGGACGTCGCCGACGACGTGCTCGAATGGCTGGAGGACGCCCCGATCGTCGGCCACAACGTACGGGTCGAATTGGAGACCATCGGCCGCGCCATCCCGGATTGGACCCCCGTCGCGGCATACGATACCCTCCGGGTCACGCGGCGGCTGCTGCCCGGCGAAGCGAAGCATGGGCTGGAGTACCTGGGCACCGCGCTCGGGCTGGCCGACGCAGCGCGTGCGGCAACCGGCGGGGCCTCGCATTCGGCCCCATACGACGCCGCGCTGTCGGCCATCCTGCTCGACCATCTGCTCTCCCCCCTGACCGAGGCCGAGCGGCGGGAGGTGCTTGACGACGCCGACATACTGCGCGCGCGGCAGGGCTCGCTGCTTTGAGCGGACGCCCCTGCAAGATCGCGATCGCGGGCACGCACTCCACGGGCAAGACGACTTTCATGCGGCGGCTGCAGGATGAGCTCGTCCGCCGCGGCCTCCGACCAGCCTACGTCCACGACAGCGCGGTGAACGCCCGCGAACTCGGCTTTCCGATTCTCAGGGACCACACCTTCGAGAGCACGGCGTGGATCATGGCCGAGGCGATCCGGCTCGAGACTGTCGCGTCGCTGACGGCGGACGTCATCCTCGTCGACCGGCCGGTCCCGGACGCGCTCGGCTACCTTAGCGCCGCGCTCAGGGTGACGCACCGCGTCCTCCCGCCCGGTCGGCTCGAGCGCCTCGAGGCCATTTGCGCCGCCTGGGTGGGCGAATACGACATGATGCTCGTGACGGAACTGGACCCGGCCGTCCCGATCGGCCCGGGGCGCGACGACGACAACCTGTTCCGTGCGGCGGCAGCCGAGGAGATCGCTGCCATCATGGGGCGGCTCGCCCCCGACGCGATGGTCGTGAGGTCCACGGACGCCGAAGAGGCGCTCCGTTGCGCCATCGCGGTCGCCAAGCGCGACCGGGCGTCGGCCTGAGCGCGTCGCAGCCGACTGGCGCCGACGTCGCCAAGTGTGCCGCCGGGCCGCTGCGGGTGGGCCTGGGCTGCATGGCGCTGACCGGCATCTACGGCGCGATCGAAGCCGACGTCGCCAAGGCTACGATCCACCGGGCCCTCGATCTCGGCATACGGCTCTTCGACACCGCCGCGCTCTACGGCGATGGCGCGAACGAGGAGCTGCTGGGCCGCACGCTCGGCGGGCGGGGCGACGTCTTCGTCGTCACCAAGTTCGGCCTGGAGGTGCAGGGCGATAGCCTCGTCCGCGATAGCGCGCCGGCCGCGATGCGCCGATCGGTCGACACTTCGCTGCGGCGGCTGCGACGCGACCGGATTGACCTCCTGCTCCAGCACCGGCCCGACCCGCTCGTGCCCGACGAGGAGGTCGCGGCGATGGCCCGCGACCTGGTGCAGGCCGGCAAGGTCGCCGAGTTCGGCCTGTCCGGCACGCCCGTCGACAGGATCGGCCGCTTCACCGGCACTGTCCGCGTCGCCGCCGTGCAGAACGAGCTCTCGATCGCCGCCCCGGACCGCGCCGGGGACGCCGCGGCGGCGGACCGCTTCGGAGCGATGCTGATGGGCCACTCGCCGCTGGGCCGCGGGCTGCTCACCGGCCGGGCCGGACGCCCACCTGCGGCCGACGACCTGCGGTCGGGCATGCCCCAGTTCCGCGATGCGCCCTCCGACCTGGACGCAAATTGCCTCAATGCACTCGAGGAGATCGCCGCCTCCCGCGCGCTGCCGATGGAGGCCATCGCGCTGGCGTGGACGCTGCACCTCGGCGGGAACGTCGTCCCCATCCCCGGCTCCCGCAGTCCCCAGCAGGTCGAGCGCATCGCCAGCAGCGCGGAGGTGGCGCTCACGCCGGAGGAGGTCGGCCGGCTGGCCGGTGATGGCGACTGAACGGCCGCGGCGTCCAACATTTTAATCCTTTTCCGCTTCAAATGCACGGCCGCCGCTCCATAGTGTCGATGTGAGGTGCTGGTGGGTCAACCACGCGCAGACGATGCGTCAGGAGGTGGACGGGGGCTACCTTTGGTCTCCCGTGGCCGAGGCGAACGGCGCCAGGAGCCGGTTCTACGACAACATGCGCCATGCCGCGCCCGGCGACGTCGTCCTCTCCTACGCGGATGGGCGCGTCGGCAGGGTCGGCATCGTGGCCGACTTCTCGATCAGCGCGCCGAAGCCCGAAGAGTTCGGCAGCATCGGCGCATACTGGAACGCCACCGGGTGGCTGCTCCCCGTGCAATGGCTGGACGCGCGGATGGAGGTCCGGCCCAAGGAGCTGCTCGGCCGGCTCGCCCCGCTCCTGCCCGCCACGCACTCGCCGATCCAGCCCGCGACGGGCAACGGCAACCAGAAGGCCTACCTCGCCGAGGTCGACCGGGCCGTGGTCGACCTCGTCCTCGACGCCGCCGGCCTGCCGGCGGTCGACCTGCTCGCGGCGCCCGCCCGGACAGCCGCGGACTTCGCGACCACGCTGGAGGATCTGATCGAGGCGGACATCAGGCACGACGTGTCGCTGGACCAGACGGTGCGCGAGCAGCTCGTCCGGGCGAGACGGGGACAGGGGCTCTTCCGGAGACGCGTCCTGGACGCGGAGCCCGTGTGCCGGATCACCGGGATCGCGACGCCCACGCTGCTCGTCGCCAGCCACATCAAGCCGTGGCGCGCCTGCGGCACATCGGCCGAGCGCCTGGACGGAGCCAATGGCCTGATGCTGGCGCCGCACGCCGATTTCCTGTTCGACCGCGGCCTGCTCGGCTTCGAGGACGATGGAAGGCCGCTGTTCTCGTCGCGGCTGACCGACGCGGACGCCGACAAGCTCGGCATGCACGTCTCGCAGCGCCCGCCGCCGCGCCCCCTGGGGGAGAATAGCCGCGGCTATCTCGGCCACCACCGCGCCAACGTGTTCCTGGCGTGACCCGAAATCGTGGCGTCCGCGCCCGTCAGAGCGGGAGGCGCGCGCCGAACTCGTTGGCGACCAGGATCTCGAGCCGCAGGACGAGCATCGTCTGCGCGAACAGGGTCGAGCAGCGCGCCAGGTAGGTCGCATAGCCCATCGTCCGAGCGTCGCCCTGCCCGCCCTTCCCGGAACGGTATTCGATCGTGCCGCTCGTCCGGTCGAACACCATGCCGCCGTGGTGGGACGCGTTGCGAACTTGGTTGTCGAACTCGGCGCAGACGGCGGCCATCGCCGCGTTGTCGGCGACCGCGCGGCAGCGGCCCGCCTTGTCGCTGCGCTGGTAGTCGGCGAACGGGATGTTGCGCAGCTGGTCGAACGGCCGATCCTCGACGAGATTGTTTAGGCAGACGAGGAACTCGACGTTGTCTCCGAACGCTTCGAACGCGTTGCCGTAAAACATGCGCGTGGCGTCGAAGTCCGTTGACGCGGCCACCTGGTCGTCGCCGACCTCGAGGCCCGACATGACGAGCTGGTGGACCTGCGAGAACTCCGAGAAGGCCGCAAGATACGCCTTGGCCGTCTCGAAGTAGCGCCGCGCGTGCGCCGCGCTCATGTGGTCGCCATAGTGCCGGACGAAGCGCCCGAAGTCAGCTTTGTCCCTCACCACCAGCAGCTGTTGGAAAAGCCCCTCGAAGCGCTCCTCGTAGCGAGGCTGGACCAGGCTCGCCGCGAACTGGAACACCCAGTCGGCGAGGGTGTCGGGCGGATCCTGGTAGCCGGCCTTGGGCGCGAACGCCGCCAGGCGCCTGCCCGCGAGGTCATCCCTGCCGTTCCGGTGCAGCGACCAGGCAGCCCTCAGCTGCGGCCACTCCTCGGTGATCCGGGCCCGCCGGGGC